>JBKQRC010000068.1:0-47491 GCA_052326105.1 Candidatus Sulfotelmatobacter sp.
GAATACATCTGGCATAATAACCCGGCAAACCCGTTGGGCGTGGGCGCCTCGGACCAGGGCGGCTATAACATGAGCGGGGTCGAAGACAACAATCTCGATTCTGAAAAGTTGGTGAACATCTGGTGGACGGGCGCGAAGTACACCTACCGCAGCAAAACCGACTTCACTTTCGCCTGGTATCAACAGCGGCAGAACGACTTCCGTATTCCGCCGACCTGCTCGCCCTCAGCCGGTTTCCGCGCCTCCGGCGCGGGCACTCTCAACGAGGGATCGCTATACGTGGATCATCACTTCACCAAGCGCTTCGACGGTTTTGCAGGAATTGCGTATTCCTGGGTGAGCGGCGGTCTGGCCATCGCCATTCCTCATGGCCCCGGCGTCCCCTATACCTCCACCAACAATTTTGCTCCGACAGTCGGTGGTCGTTTCACCTTCTGATGGTTTCCGCGGCGGGCTCAGTCGAGAGCCCATTCTGACGAGGGCGTGGACGCTCGTCTTCACGGCCGGAGCCATCCCGGTCAACCGGCCGATTTCTTCAATCGCCCCCGCGGCGCGGTAGAATCAGAGTGAATCTCTATGCGCATCGCCAGCCGTCGCGGAGCCATCGCCTTCTTCCTTTCCCTGGGGCTCACCCTGGTGGCGCTGGCGGTCGCGCTCAATGTCGGCTGGATCATCCTCAACTGGCGGGAGGGGGTGCTGCTGGTTTTCGGCATAATTTTCTTCGCCTTGATCATCGCGGGCCTGGTCGTGAACACGATTTTTCTGGTGCGGGAAATCCGGCGCAACGAGCAACATGACAGCTTCATCAATGCGGTCACGCACGAATTGAAGACGCCGGTGGCGTCTATCCGCCTGCACCTGGAGACTCTGCAGCGCCGCCGGCTGCCGGAACCGCAGAAACAGGAGTTCTATCGCCTGATGCTCAGCGATGCCGACCGGCTCACCGAAACAGTGGAGCAGGTTCTTCGCGCAGGCCGCGCCGGAGACAAGAAAGCGGGCCGGGAGAAAGTGGAAGTGGACTTCAGCAAGCTGGTGCGCGAGTGTATGGACGCGGCTCGCACGCGCCATCGCTTGCCGCCGGAGAATTTGCGATACAAAGAAGGTGCGGGCAACGGCAGCGAGCTGCACGTGCGGGGTAGTGCCGACGATCTGCGTACTGCTGTCTTCAATGTGCTCGACAACGCGATCAAATACTCGGGCGAGAAAGTTGATGTGCGGGTAAATCTGGAAGCGCCTGACGACAAGCGCATTGTGCTCCGGGTGCGGGACCAGGGAGTGGGCATTCCCCCCGATGATGTGAAACGCGTCTTCCGGCGCTTTTACCGCGTCACGCACCGCTCGCTGGCCCACGTGAAGGGAACTGGCCTGGGACTTTTTATCGTGAAAGCGATTGCGAAAAAGCACGGGGGAAAGGTTTTCGCCGAAAGCGATGGCGAAGGCCAAGGCACCACCATCGTTCTCGAACTGCCCAGGTGGACGGCATGAGCCGCGTGCTGGTGGTCGAAGATGAAGCCCATCTGGCGCAGGGGTTGCGCTTCAATCTGGAAGCCGAGGGTTACTCCGCCGACGTTGTCGGGGACGGCGAAGAGGCCACAAATCGCCTGCTGGCGAAAAAAGAAAGATTTGATGTAGTGGTGCTCGACATCATGCTGCCCGGCAAAGATGGGTTCCAGGTGGTCTCGGAACTGCGCGCCGCGCACAATTATGTGCCTGTGCTCATGCTGACGGCGCGGGGGCGTCCTGAAGATGTATTGCAGGGCTTCGCATCGGGCGCGGATGACTATCTCGCCAAGCCATTCGATCTATCCATTCTTCTGGCCCGGTTGCAGGGATTGCTGCGGCGTAGCGAATGGATGCTTGGAAAGGCGCCTGGACGTGCGAAACCGAGCCAGGCCGAAGGCACCAGCATCGGCGACTTCGGAACATTTTCCTTCGCCGGCAAAACCATCGACTTCGGTTTGCTCGAATTGCGGTCCAAAGGAAACACGATTCACCTCACACTCATGGAGTCGGAACTGCTTCGCCATCTGGTGCAAAACGACGGACGCATCGTCTCGCGCAAGCAGATTCTGGAAGAAGTGTGGGGGCTGCACGAAGACACCGACACGCGCGCGATCGACAATTTCGTGGTGCGCCTGCGGCGTTACATTGAGGATGATCCGGGCCATCCGCGGCATCTGCTCACGGTGCGGGGAGTGGGGTACCGGTTCCTGGCGAACCCGGAAGGCCGGTCCTAGAGCCGCGCGCCGCGAATAAATCCCTTTTATGCCTCGCATCATCTTTTTCGATTGGCTGGGTCCCGGTTCTCGCGCTATTCTTCCCTGTTCCAAGTCAGCGCGTTGAAACCAGCCATTTCAACTCCCCTATTTTCGTGAGGTTGCTTTGCCCAACACATTCTGTTCCCAGCGAAGGAGACTGAACGACCTCTATGTCCACTGAACTGCGCAATTTCCTGTCACTCTCATATGACGAACTCGAAGAACTGAACCTCAAGGCGAAAAAGCAGCGCCTGGACCGCGTCGCCACCGAAAAGGTTCGGGAAGAGCGGCTCAAATACCTAACTGACGAAAAGCGCATCAAGGCTCTGACCGTGCTCTTCAGCGATCTGGAGGGCCGGTTGCACATGCTCGATTACGACAAGAAGTTTCTGCTCAAGAGCTGGGACAACCTCACCTTCGACGGCTCGTCCATCCGCGGCTTTACCGCGCAGCGGGAAAGCGATCTCCGCCTGGGTATCGATTGGGGGGCTTTCTATTGGGGCCCGGCGGACGTGTTCGGTCCCGGCAAGGTGCTGGTTTTCGGCGAAGTGATTGACAAGAACGGCGAACCCTACAACGCCGATATTCGCAGCGTGCTCAAACTGTTCGCGACCGAGCAGCACAAGAAAAATGGTTACACCCTCAACGCTGCCAATGAAATCGAGGGATTCCTGTTCCAGGGTCCGGAGGCGGAGCGCGTCTATCACGAGACCGGCAAGTTCGAATACGTCAACACCGGCGGCTATTATCACTCTCTCCCCGGCGATCCTCTCCGCACCTTCATTGACACCACGGCCGAAGTGCAGCGCGCCATGGGTTTCCAGAACGAGAAGGACCATCCGGAAGTGGCGCCTTCGCAGTTTGAAATCAACTATGGCTACGGCGAGGTCGTCGCCGCCGCTGACCAGATTCAGCTCTACAAGCTGATCTGCCGCCAGGTTGCCCGCAACATGGGGCTTACAGCCTGCTTCCTGCCGAAGCCGGTCGTCGGTGTGAACGGCAGCGGTATGCACACTAACGTTTCCGTCAGCGCCAACGGCAAGAACCTGTTTTGGGATCCCAAGGGCGAAGAAAAACTCAGCAAGCTGGGCTACGAATTTCTCGACCGGATTCTCACTCACGGCAACGACCTCTGCCTGATCTTCAATTCCAGCGTAAATGCCTATCGCCGCCTCGACCCGCACTTCGAAGCGCCCAATCAACTCAAGGCCTCGGCGGTGGACCGCGGCGCCATGATCCGCATTCCCATCGGCAACGAGCGCAGCATGCGTACCGAAGTGCGCGCCGTTGCGCCCGACGCCAACCCGTACCTGGTTATGCTCGGAATCTTCAAGACCGGGCTGGAGGGAACCACTGCCAAGATCAAGGATCTGCGCTCGGGGAAGGAGCGCTACCTGCCCGACAACATCTACACGGCAATTGAAGATTTCCGTAAAGCCGAGTGGACCACCAAGTTGCTGGGCGAAGATGTGAAGGCGCGCTACGCCGACCTGAAGCAGGGCTCGGCCGACCGCTGCCCGCGGCTGTTGGGATCGGTGGTCAAGGCCTCCGAAGTGCAATTCCACCACGAGGTCTACAACCAGTTCCTGTGGAACTTGTTCTAGACGGTATCTGGCTCTGTTGACATCCTTATCGGATTGCAGAGGATCGTAGCGCCGCCGTCTCGGCGGCTGTTGTGGCGGCGTCCCGCCGCCACTGGCGAGGGCGAGACGCCCTCGCGCCAGCTGGCAAGATGCCGGCGCTACGAGGACGTCAACAGAGCCAAGCCATCTCACCAAGCTGAAAAACTCGGTTTTGGGTGGCGCAGCGCTTTCAGCGCTGCGATAAAGCCTTTCCCTTCTGTGAGGGCTTTTAGCCCCTGAGGTTCGCAGGCCCAGTTTTTCCAGCAAACTGTTCAGCCCCTTTTCCGGTCCAACCACTCCCAACCCCGTTCCCTCAATCGAATCAACCACTTGTTCGAGGTAACCAATGCGGGTGACAAGAGGGTGGTGTCCTAATTTGACACGACACTAGCGACGAGAGTGCGTTGCGGCGGCCATCCCCTGGGTCTAGGCTGCGAGTCAGCCATGAATTTCAAATCCTCCCCCCACCACCTCCAGTCTCATCATGCCAATCCCCTGGCCGCCGCAGGTTTCGTTCGTAACCAGCGCCGGAGCAAACGGATGGGCCTCAGCGCCTCCATAGGCTTGTCGGGAGAAGATCGCCAGAAGTGCTCGTTTACCATGCCCGCTCGCGCCATCAACTTGAATAAGCACGGTGCGGCCGTCCAGATCACTCGCGATCTGACGGTCGGCTCCCTCGTGCAGGTACGGAACAAGAACGGCGGCCAGGCTTCTGCGCGCATCGTTGCCCTGCTCACCGCGTCTAACGGGGCTTCCACCTACGCCATCGAGTTCGTCGAGCAAGATGGCGGCGCAACCAGTTTCTGGGGCATCACTTTTCCGTCGAACGCGTAATCAACGGGGGTGGCCAGGCCAAACTGAGGCTGCCCCCACCCCTTCGTTGCGGCTGCGAAATTTATCGAGCAAGAGCAAGAACGGCGCCTCAGCGTTGACTCCCGGCTCAACCATCCCTAAGATGGCAGTCCAGATTCGGCAAATTTCATTCTGAGGCGCAATATTGGCCAACCCAACCGACCGCGCTTCCCGCAATCTGTTTCGCGCCATCGCGACCGACACCCACTTCTGGATTCCCCTGATTGTGCTTCTGGGCGGGCTCCTGCTCCTGGATAAACTCCGTTGACCCTTCAAGCTGGAAATACAGAAAGCGCGACCGCTGTTCAGCTACCCATGCCCTTCACCCGCCTGCGCAGCCTGCAGGCGCTCGGCATCTTCTGCGGATTCGCTGCCGGAGCCTGGCTCGGCGGCGCGGAAGCTCCCATCAAGCTCGTCAATTCTGATATTTCGCCCATCACCGTCTCCCTCATCATGGTCTGCGGAGTCTTTCTGGCGCGCTGGAGCGTGCCCGCGTTTCTGCGCGGCACGGCGCATGTCCGCAATGACGTGCGCCAGGCGCCACATCTGGTGGTCTGGGCCGTGCTCGCGGGATGCATGTGGGCCGTCGCCAACACGCTGACTATTTACGCGATCCGCAACGTCGGCCTCAGCATCGCGTTTCCGCTGTGGAACACCAACAGCCTGCTCGGCATCTTTTGGGGATTCCTGCTATTCAACGAACTGCACTATGCCGGATGGAAACGCTGGCTCGGCGTTCTGGGCGGCGCCGCCGGCATGTTCGCCGGGGCTGCGCTGCTGGCTGTCGCGTCCTCGCACCAGGCCGCACCGGGCAAGGCCGCTCTCGGCGTGTTCGCCGCGCTCGGCGCGGGAATTCTTTGGGGAACGATGTACATTCCCTACCGCAAAGCCTATCTGAGCGGGATGAATCCGCTTTCGTTCATTACGTTCTTCACGGTCGGAGAACTCGCCACCATGACGCTGCTGGCCGTCGGTTACCGCGGCGCGACTCCTCTGCGGCATGAACTGGCCAGCGCCCGTCCGGTGCTGTTCTGGCTGATGCTCGGCGGCTTCGTGTGGGTCCTCGGAGATCTGTTTCAGCAGTACGCCACCAAGTATGTCGGCATCAGCCGCGGCATTCCGCTCTCCAACACCAATCAGCTCTGGGGACTGCTGTGGGGCATCCTGGTCTTTCACGAACTCGCGGGCGGAAGCCGGACGGTTTATGCGGAGGTTGCCGGCGGATCGCTGCTGATGGCGCTGGGAGCGGTCGCCATCGCGCTCTCCTCGGCGACCGAGCGCGAGCATTCGTCCTGGAAGGACGTGGCCGAGCGCGAGCGCCGGCGCTACGGGATCGAAGACGCGTACGTCCGCGCCGGTCTGGAAGGCCGCGCCTACGAGACCGGCCCGACCGGCAGAACGATCCTCGACTGGCTGCTCATTCTAGGCACGACCGCCCTGTTCGCCGCCCTCGCGTTCATGGCCAGGCTGCCTCACTTGAACGTCAGCGTGGGCTGGGCGGTTGCTCTTCTCTTGGCCATGATTTCGCTGCTGATCGCCGGCGGGATCGCTCTGTGGCGCACCACCCGATTCCGGTGACGGAAATCCGAGACACCGCGCACGCGTTTTGTTTCTTTGCAGATGATTTCGCACTGGAAGGAAGTCTGCGACCGGGTACACTGATCGAACGCAAAAGGAGATGTTCCCATGAAAGACATTCTCGTGACTCTCTGCTTGTTCGTCCTCGCGGCCGGCGCGGTTCGTGTTGCGGCGCAAGTCAATCCCTACAAAGACGGCACGCCCGGCGTGACTGGATACCGCTCCGAAGTTTTAGCCGAAGTCATGATCCAGGAAGACAAGTTCACGCGCCTCGCCGAAGCTATTCCGGCCGACAAGTACACATGGCGTCCTTCGCCCGATGTCCGTTCTTTCGCTGAGGTCTTTCTGCATGTCAGCGCGGCCAACTACAACCTGTACAAACTCGTGGGCACGCCTCCTCCCGCCAATGTGGACATGAAGAATCTCGAGAAGTCCACAACCGACAAGGCGAAAGTCATCGCCACTCTCAAAGATTCTTTCGCTCACGCCAAGGCCGCTATCAAAGCCGTGCCCGACGCCGACCTCGACAAAAGTCTCGATTGGTTCGGCGGGAAGAACACCGAGCGCGGCATTCTTCTCTTCATCGTGCGGCACACTGCCGAACATCTCGGGCAATCGATCGCCTACGCCCGCGTCATCGGAGTGGTTCCTCCCTGGACCGAAGACGCCAAGAAGAACAAGTAAGCAGCCACGCACTCGCATCCGGCGACCTCGTATACTGCTCTGCCCGCACTTTTTCGAATCGAGTGTGATACGAGGTCGCTGATGCGTTTCCTCAGATTCATTCCGGCAATCCTGGTTGTATCTTTTCTTTGGACTGCACCGCTTTCGTCGCAGACGCCTCCGCTCAACACCGGGATCTGCAACGTGCGTGACTTTGGCGCGAAAGGCGACGGCGTCACTTTAGACACCGAACCCATTGGCAAGGCGATCCTCTCCTGCGCCGAAGCCGGCGGCGGGACTGTGCGCGTCCCGCCAGGGACGTATGTGACCGGAACTCTGGAACTCCTCAGCAACATCACGCTGCAACTTGACGCCGGTGCCGTCATTCTCGGAAGTCCGAACCTGGCCGACTACCGCAAACTGGCCGATTACGGCATGGCCCGCGAGTACGGCGTCAACTCTTCCGGCGAAGGCCTGGTCGTCGGGATCATCGTTGCGCGTGACGCTCATGACATCGCGATTGTCGGGCGCGGCGCCATCGACGGCCGCGGCGACGACTTCATGGACCTGAACACGCCCCACATCGGCGCCGACTTCGACGCGAAATACACGCGCAATCCCACGGCCTTCGACGCCGGAGTCCACAGTCTGGAATTCGGTCCGGTCCGGCCCAAAGAACAAGGCGCAGGACGCCCCGGCACCATGATCATTTTCGTGAACTGCCACAACGTGCTGGTGCGCGACGTGACGCTTCGCTCTTCTCCCAACTGGACGCTTCATCTCCAGTACACCGAGCAGGCCACCATCACGGGCGTCCACATCGACAACGATCTCCGCATCCCCAACAATGACGGCATCGACTGCCTCCACTGCCGCCACGTGCACATTTCCGATAGTGACATCCAGGCTGGCGACGACGACCTCGCAATTTTCGGGAGCGAACACGTCAACGTGACCAACTGCTCTCTCGTCTCGCGTTCCGCTGCCATTCGACTGGAAAGCACTCGCAACAGCACCTTCGACAATCTCTCCATTGACTCCAATCGTGGCATCGGGATTTTTCATAGCGCGAACAGCGGCGGCAGCACCGAGTCGGTTCTTTTTTCCAACATCAGCATGCGCACAAAATTGATTGCCGGCCACTGGTGGGGAAAAGCCGAGCCCATCTATATCGCCGTGAGCCCCTGTATGCCGGCGGAATGCAGGGGCGGAGTGCATGACGTGACTTTCTCCAACATCACTGCCGAAGCGCAAAGCGGAATCCTGATCTACGGCGCGGAAAACGACGCAGTCAGCGGATTAACGCTGGACCGCATACGCCTGAAGATCACTGCGCCGGACCCGGCCATCGCCAGCAGCATGGGAGGTAACTTCGACCTGCGCTGGACCGCGCGCAATCTGACCGAAGCCATTTTCAAACATGACATTCCCGCCGTGTACTGCCGACGAGTGCAGGATTTTCACGTTCATGGACTGGAGTTGCAGTGGGGCGAGAATCTGCCCGATTATTTCTCGGACGGCGTTCGATGTGAAGATTTCCGCGATGTCAGCGTCGACCACTTCGAGGGCCGCCAGGCCCAGACCGTTGGCGGAGCTGCATTGTCTTTCTCTGACGGCGCAGGGCTGTCGGTAACCGGATCGACGGCCGCGCCTGGAACGTCAGCGTTCCTCAAACTGTCGAACGTTACCGACCGGAGGGCTTTTATCAATTATGATTTGGGCGCTGCCAAGCAGGCGATTGTACCGTCGAGCGCAACCTTCAGAACGTCGAGCTTGCACGCAGTGTCTGGGAATCGTCTGAAAAAGTCGCCGCCCAAGAGCCCAACGGCGCAGCCGGGATCACAACAATTCACCGAACCGGCGCCGCATCGCTAGCGTAACCGAAATCAGAGAATCGTAACGGGCGTGTGATAGATTCGAACATTTACCGGACTCCGCAAAATGAACTCCGCACCCACCATCTCAACCCAGGGCCTGACCCGCCGTTTCGGAGACCTCGTGGCTGTTGACGGCGTCAACCTGCAGGTTGCGCCGGGGCAGTTTTTCGGTTTCCTCGGGCCCAACGGCGCTGGAAAATCCACCACCATCAAGATGCTCACCGGCCTGCTGGCGCCCAGTTCGGGAGTCATTGAAATTCTCGGCCTCGATCTGAACACCGACCCCGTAAACGTCAAGCGCCAGATTGGCGTGGTGCCCGAGGGCATGGCGCTTTTCGGACGGCTCACCGGCGCCGAGTTCCTCAGCTTCGCCGGACGCATGTACGGCTTGGACCGGGAGACCGCAGCCAAGCGCGCCTCCGAGTTGCTGGATTTCATGCAGCTTGCCGACCAGCCGAAAAAGCTCGTGACTGACTACTCTCACGGCATGCAGAAAAAGCTCGCCATGGCAGCGGCCGTGATTCACGGGCCGAAAGTGCTGTTCCTCGACGAGCCCTTCGAAGGCGTGGATGCGATCGCCGCCGGCACCCTCAAATCCATGCTGCAAGGCATGATCACGCGCGGGGCCACGATTTTTCTCACTTCGCACGTGCTGGAAATCGTGGAGCGCCTTTGCAGTCACGTTGCCATCATCCATCAGGGACGGCTGGTGGCGCAGGGCTCGCTCGAAGAACTGCGCGCCGGAGTCGAGGCGCAGACGCCCGCGGCGTCGAACGGGGGGCCGGGGCCGTCCGGCGAAAAGATGACTCTGGAACAGATTTTTCTCCACATTGTCGGCGGAGAGCGCCGGACTGAGCAGGAATTGTCATGGTTGGGGTAGAGACAAATACCGTAGCGCCGGCATCTTGCCGGCTGTCCCGAGGGCGTCTCGCCTTCGGCCTGGCGGGCGAGGACGCCCGCCAGACAGGCGCCGGGACGGCGGCGCTACTTTTGCGGTGCAGACGCCATGACTGACCTCCACTCCACCGTTCATCGCCGCGGCCAACTCGCCGCCGTCGCCTACCTGCGCTGGCGCATGTTCGTGAACTCGCTGCGCACCAAGCGCGGCAAGATGGAACTGGTCTCCCGCATCATCGTCGGCATCGTCTTCGCGTTCGGTGGCTTGGGCGGCGCTGCCGGCATGGGTTTTGCGGCGTACTATTTCGTCGCCGACAATAAGCCCGAGCAACTGGCCATTGTCCTGTGGCCCGTGTTTTTCTTTTGGCAACTATTTCCTTTGATGGCGACCGCCTTCACCAGCAATCCCGACTCTTCGGAGTTGCTGCGTTTCCCACTTAACTACCGTTCGTATTTTGTGATCCGTTTGGCCTATGGCTTTTTCGATCCGGCCACAGCACTGGGTTGCTTGTGGCTTGTGGCCATGCTGCTCGGACTCGGAGCCGCGCGGCCGGTCTTGTTTCCCTGGGCGTTGCTGGTGCTGCTCACGTTTGGTCTGTTCAATCTGACCCTGATGCAGACCATATTTGCCTGGATCGAGCGCTGGCTGGCGCAGCGCCGGACGCGCGAGATTCTGGGGGTGTTCTTCATTCTGCTCATGCTCAGTTTTCAGCTGATGGGGCCCATGACCGAGCGTTTCCGGAAAGCGCCGCCTCCGGGATTGAAAAGAACTGTCCAGATTCTCACCCAGGTACAAGGAGCGCTGCCCCCGGGTCTGGCCGCCGGTGCTATCGCGCAAGCCTCACACGGGAAATATCTGGTGGGCTTTTCGTCCCTGCTCTTCTTAGGAACGCTGACCATAGCCGTGGGATATCTGCTGCACGTGCGGCTGCGCATGCAGTTTCGCGGCGAAAATCTCAGTGAATCTGTAGTGCGGCCTGCCAGAGCCACGGCGCAAGGTCTGCAGGTGGGTTGGGACCTTCCGGGATTCTCGCAGCCGGTCGCCGCCGTTTTCGAAAAAGAAATGCGCTATCTGGCCCGCAGCGGTCCCATGCTGCTGACCTTGATCATGCCCATTTTCATGCTGCTGATATTTCGCCTGGGGCCGGCGAATCCGATGCGGCAGTCCAGTTTTTTCACCCGCGCGCCCGATATGGCATTTCCCGCCGCGGCCGCCTACGCGCTGCTGGTGCTCACCAACTTCGTCTACAACAGCTTTGGAGCCGATGCCGGCGGCATTCAATTCTTCTATGCCTCACCGGTGCACTTCCGCCAGATCGTATTGGGCAAGAACCTGACACACGGCGCAATTCTTGCGGCCAACACGGCGCTGGCCTGGATCGCGGTCACGTACCTCTACGGCGCGCCCACGCCGGCGATTTCCGTCGCGACCCTGGCTGGACTTTTGTTCGCCGCGCCCCTGAACTTCACGGCCGGAAATCTGCTCTCGATCTATTCCCCGAGGAAGCGCGATTTTTCCACGTTCGGGCGCCAGAATGTTTCGCAGACGACCGTCCTGGCGAGCCTGGCCGTGCAGGCTGTGACCGTGGGCGTGGGCGCCGCGGCCTTCATGCTGGCACGGTTCTACAAGAACCTGTGGATCGCCACGCTGATGTTTCTTGTCCTCTCCATGATTTCGTTTCCACTCTACGTCATGGTTCTGAAGCGCCTGGATGCCATCGCGATCGAGCGCCGGGAAACGCTGATCGCGGAATTGTGCCGGGTGTAGCGTGCGGAAGAAAACCTGGCACTACTGCCGGTGCGCCGAGGCTCCGGCAGCCAGTTCGCGCAGCGTGGCCAGGAAGCCGGAGGCGCTGTCGGGATCGGACAACGCGTCGAGCGCGACGGTGGCGGAGAACTGCGGAGACCAGGGACAAAAGCAGACTTGCAGGACATTCCGTTCCCGCACCGCCATCAGGGCGTTGAGCTCCGGCGTGTGATCTTCTTTCCAGTGAGTGCGGGTGGTGAGGACGACCGGGCCGGGCTGGTAGATGTCCCATTCGCGCTGATCGCGGCGGGCAGTGACTCCGCGGCTATGGGCGCTCCAGCGATGGCGCACGACTTCGAGATGGAAGCTGGGCGAACCACCGAGATCCGCCTCGAAGGTGAGAGTCTCTTTCTGCTTGCGCCACCAGCTCAGCAGCCAGTGCACGGGCAAAGGCCGGGGGCGGAACTTCATCGTGACATGCGCGTTTTCAAAGCTGCGCGAGGGAAACTGCAGGCGGGCACACAGCCGGGAACTGTTCAGCCAACGCGAGTCCAGGACGCGTCCCCGGCCCACGCAGGCCGACTCGACCCAGCGTAGGGCCTTGGCACCCTGGCGGCGGTTGTAGGCAGCAAACAGGAGATACCACAGGCCTAGAGCTGCAACTGCGCCAACAACGTCTATGAGTAGAAGGCGCCCCACACGCTTCCTCTGATGCTGATGGTACGACCGAAGTCGCGGCCGGGGCAAGGGGGCAAAGGCCTCCAGGGTGAATTTTTTTCTGAGCCGTCCCGGGCATACTGTGGAAAAACAGGGGGGCCGTGGGAATGAGGCACTCACCTGGGGTGTCGAGCCGCCGCTTCCATCCCGCCCGCTACAATGTCCTTGTGCCCTTCGTGATCCGCGATTTCCGGCCCGAAGACTTCGAGACCCTCTGGCGGATTGACCAGGAATGCTTTCCGCCCGGCATCGCCTACTCACAGCAGGAACTGAGAGTTTACGTCCGCCGCCGGGGATCGTTCACCCTCGTGGCCCGGGAAGCAGCGACGGAAGCCGCAACGGAACCAGCCGGCGGCAAAATCGTGGGATTCATCGTGGCCTACGGCGGGCTCACGGGGCACATTATCACCATAGACGTGATCGCGGCGGCGCGCCGCTCGGGCGTGGGATCGCTCCTGCTAACGGCGGCTGAGGGGCGCTTGCGCAACGGAGGATCGAAAGCTGTGGGCCTGGAGACTGCGGTGGACAATGCCGCGGCTCTGTCGTTCTACAAGCGCCATGGCTACCACGTAGCCAGTACTTGGCCCCGGTATTACCCCAACGGAGTGGACGCGCTGGTGCTGACAAAGAATCTGACCTGATAGGAATTTGCCTTTCCCGACTACTCCAGATACCTTGCATTATTCAGGAAAGACGCCATGAAAGTAGCCATTCAGGGAGAGCTCGGGTCGTTCAGTCACGAAGCCGCGGAGCGGATGCTGCCGCGGTGCACGGTGGTGCCTTGCGCGCGATCGGCAGAAGTATTCGAGCACGTCGAGCGAGGATCGGCCGGAGCCGCCGTAATTCCGATCGAGAATACGCTGGCCGGAACCGTCGCCGAACATGCCGACCTTCTGGTGGCGCGCGACGTATTCGTTCAGGCCGAATATTTGTTGCGCATCGTGCACAACGTGATCGCGGTGCCGGGGGTGAAGCTGAAGTCGCTGCGCCGGTTGCTGTCGCATCCGGTGGCGCTCGACCAGTGCCGTGATTTTTTTCGCCGCCATCCGCAGATCGAGGCGGTGCCGTTCTACGATACGGCCGGAAGCGTAAAGCACGTGATCGCCCGCCAGTTGAAAGATGCCGCCGGCATTGCCGGACGGCAGGCGGCTCGCGAATACGCGGGCAAGATTCTCCAGGCCGGGATTGAAGACGACAAGCGCAATTTCACCCGCTTCTTCCTGATTCGCAGGTTCGGTCGGGCGGCCGGCGCAAAAAATCCCCGCCCTGTCGCAAAAAGCGCGACAAGGGTGGGGCACCCGCGAGAACTGGGGGCATCTGCGGCGGCTACCGATTATCGCGGCCTGATTCCACGCGGCGCGAACAAAACTTCGATTGCCTTCCAGGTGAAGAATCTGCCGGGCGCTTTGTTCAAGTCACTGAGCGTTTTCGCCCTGCGCGATATCAGCCTGAGCAAGATCGAGTCGCGGCCCATGCGCGGGCGTCCGTGGGAGTACGTTTTCTACGTTGATTTTCTGCGCGGCGATGACGAACCGGCGCGCAACGCGCTGCGCCATCTGGGCGAAGTCGCCGAATTCGTCAAGGTGCTGGGGATTTATCCGGCCGCCTGACGGGTGAAACCTATTCGGATGGTCTGCGTCAAACGAATAGAGCCTGGGGAGCGAAGACCAAGGAGGCGACTGATGCCCGAACTGCCCTCTTTTCAATGGGAAACCCGCCGTGACTTTCTTCGTCATACGTCAATTGTCGGTGCCGGCGTGCTGATTCCGGCCTTAGCCGCAGCACAGCAGAAGCCAGTTCCGGAGCCGGTTCCGGACAACGACAAGCCGAAAGGCGACGAAGGCATCTCGCCCGCCGAAGACCTCATGCGCGAGCACGGCGTGCTGAACCGCATCCTGCTCATCTATGACGAGCACCTGCGCCTGCTGGCGGCGAAGCGAACGTTTGACGGATCCGTTCTGTCCAGTGCGGCCGACATCATTCGCCATTTCGTCGAGGAATACCACGAGAAGCTGGAGGAAGAGTTTCTCTTCCCGCGCTTCCGCAAAGCGGGAAAGCATGTCAGCCTGGTGGATACTCTGGAAGCTCAGCACAAGGCAGGGCGCGAGTTGACGGCCAAGATCAGAGAACTCGCCGGCGTGGCTACGCTCAAGTACGTATCGTCGGACAGCGAGAAGCTGAGCGATGCTTTACAAGCTTTCTTGCGCATGTACCGTCCGCATGAAGCGCGCGAGGATACGGTTCTTTTCCCGGCTTTTCGTTCTATCGTCTCCGCCCACGAATACGACGCGCTGGGCGACGATTTCGAGAAGAAGGAAGACGAACAGTTTGGCGACGAGGGCTTCTTCAAAGTGGTGGGCCAGGTTGCGGCACTGGAAAAGAAGCTGGGCATCTACGACTTGGGCCAGTTCACTCCAAAGTAACACCCGGGTTTGCTGCAGTCCTGCCGTCACACTCCATTGTGACGAGGCACACAGCCGGGGGGATGGCTCCTTTTCTACACTGGTTGCAGGTGGCCCTCGGGGGTACGTGTCATCCCGGGCAACCGAATCATTACAAAGGAGCTAATATGCGTTTCTTGAAAGTCCTGAGCGTATGCGCGCTCGCATTCATACTTGTGTCCATCGCTACGGCAGAAGACAAGAACCTGGGTATCCGCGACGTGAGCCGCGTCACATTTGCGGCGCCGATGCGGGTGGGAACGAGCCTGATGCCGGCGGGCGATTATCTGGTACGTCATACCATGGAAGGGCAGGAGCACATCATGGTGTTCCAGCCGGCTCGGGGTAAGGGCCCCGAGGTAAAGGTGAAATGCACGCTGGTCCCGCTGGCACAGAGGGCGGAGCACAACGAGACGATTTACTCGCTGAACGCGGCCAACGAGAGAGTGCTGCAGGAACTTGTCTTCCGCGGCGATACGGCCAAGCACGTATTCTAAGACGTAAGTTGCGGACGACGCAGAGAATCAGAATCAACAATCAAGAGGGAACGTACCAGCCTCTGGGACTCTGGAGGCGGCTGAACAGGGGCGGAAGGAGTCGAATCGGGTTCAGCAGTTGAAACCCCGCCATCGACTCTTTCCGCCGCACCTCAAGCTCTGCCGCCGGCCATTCATAGAGCGGCCATTGGCCATTCCCAATTTAGTGCTTGGCAACCAGGGCCCTTCCGCGTTAGCCTCTGCACCTTAGGCACGCTGCCACACCAAACGCAACAGGAATAGAATTCAAGGCCTTGCGAGAATCCTCAGGCCCAGGCCTGAAACCTTTCCTCAAGGTATATCATCTAAACTTGAGCGAGTTACACTCAAGGAGAGTCATGAGCCAGAATGCGGTATTGGAGAAAACTCCTAAGCATAAGGAAACAAACGATCAACGGGCTTTGCCCGTACTGCCGGTAAGGGACACGGTCCTGTTCCCGCATGCTGTCCTGCCGCTTACCGTGGGGCGGGAGAGTTCGGTTCAGCTCATCAATTCTCTGGGGGAAGACAAGACCATTATCGTGGTGGCCCAGCGCGAGGCGCGGGTAGACAATCCTCAGCCCAGCGACCTCTACACGATCGGAACCTCCGCCGTCGTCCATAAAGTCGTCAAGATGCCCAACCAGAGCCTGTTTGTATTCGCCGAAGGCCTGGAGCGGGTACACTTGGGCGAGTTCACGCAGCTGGCGCCATTCATGCGCGCCCACTACGTTCCGATGCCTGAGGGCCCGGCCCCGGGTGTCACCTCTGAAATTGAAGCGCTGCAGCGCAATGTGCTGACGTTGTTCCAGCAGATCGTTGCCGGCTCGCCCACGCTTTCCGACGAACTCTCGACCGTGGCGATGAATATTGACGAAGCCGGGCGGCTGGTGGACTTCATCGCCTCGTCGCTGCCGTCGCTCTCAACGCCGGACAAGCAGGACACGCTCGAAACCACCGACATCCACATTCGCCTGCAGAAGATCAACCAGCACCTCGCCAAGGAACTGGAAGTCCAGCAACTGCGCAACAAGATTCAGAGCGAAGTGCAGGACCGGGTGCAGCAGACGCAGCGGGAGTACTACCTGCGCGAGCAGATGAAGGCCATCCAGAAAGAACTGGGCGAGCAGGATGAAGGCCAGCGCGACGTCGAAGACCTCAAGAAGAAGATCGAAGAAGCCGGCATGCCCGACGAGGTGAAGAAAGAAGCGCTCAAGGAATTGGGCCGCCTGTCGCGCATGTCGCCCATGGCCGCCGATTATTCACTCACGCGCAATTACATCGAGTGGCTGGCGGTGCTGCCCTGGGCGAAGACTTCCGGCGTCGAAATCGAGATTCCCAAGGCCAAGGAAATTCTCGACACCGATCACTACGATCTGGAAAAAGTGAAAGATCGCATTCTGGACTATCTCTCCGTCCGCCGCCTGAAGCCGAACATGAAAGGCCCGATCCTGTGCTTTGTCGGACCTCCGGGCGTGGGCAAGACTTCGCTGGGCAAGTCTATCGCGCGGGCTTTAGGACGCAAGTTCACGCGGCTCTCGCTGGGCGGCGTGCACGATGAGGCCGAAATTCGCGGGCATCGCCGGACCTACATCGGCGCCCTGCCGGGGCAGATCATCCAGGGCATTCGCCGCGCGGAGACCAAAGATCCGGTATTCATGCTGGACGAAATTGACAAGGTGGGCCGCGACTTTCGCGGCGATCCGGCTTCGGCGCTGCTGGAAGCGCTTGACCCCGAGCAGAACTCATCTTTCCGCGATAACTATCTCGACGTGACTTTCGACCTGTCGAAGGTGTTGTTCATTACGACCGCCAACATGCTCGATCCCATTGCCGAGCCCCTGCGCGATCGCATGGAGATCATCGAACTGCAGGGCTACACGGAAGAGGAAAAAGTTCACATCGCGTTCCAGTACCTGATCCCGCGGCAGATTGACGAGAACGGCATCACCAAGGATCAGATTGAATTCCCCGAAGAGGCCGTGCGCCACGTGATCCGCCACTACACCCGGGAAGCGGGCGTGCGCAGCCTGGAGCGCACCATCGGCACCATCTGCCGCAAGCAGGCGCGGCGGCTGGCGGAAGGGAAGACCGATAAGCTGACCGTCACCCAGGATGTTATTCAGGAGTTCCTGGGCGGCATCAAGATTCGCAGCGAAGGCGAAATCGCCGAGCGCACCAAGCGCGCCGGCGTGGCCGTGGGACTGGCGTGGACGCCCTCCGGCGGCGACGTGCTGTTTGTCGAGGCCAGCCGTATGCGAGGCAAAGGCGGTTTCACCATCACCGGCCAGATTCAGGATGTGATGCGTGAATCCATGCAGGCCGCGCACACCTGGGTTCGTTCCAACGCGGCGCAACTCGGACTGGATGAAGACTTCTTCGCCAACCACGATATCCATGTGCACGTGCCCGCGGGAGCAATCCCCAAAGACGGCCCCTCGGCCGGGGTCACGATCGTGACCGCGTTGGTGTCGTTGTTATCCGGCAAGCAGGAGCGGCCGCTGACCGCGATGACGGGCGAGATCACGTTGAGTGGAAATGTGCTCCCAGTGGGTGGCATCAAGGAAAAAGTGCTGGCTGCCAAGCGCGCCGGGGTGCGCGACGTGATTCTGCCGGCAGAAAACAAGATGAATGTCGACGAGGATCTGACATCCGAGCAAGTGGCCGACCTCAACGTTCATTACGTGAAGACCATCGAGGATGTGCTGAAGATCGCTTTGCCGGACCTGGCAGCGCCGCCGTCGAAGATTTCGACGCCACCGGCGAAGGAGAAAGACATTGAGCCCGCTTATGCCTCAACCAAGCCGGCCGCGACGCTGGCGCATGACAAGGTCGTAACCACGCGAGCGTAAACGTGCGTAGGAACTTGGGCAGATCACAATAAAAACGGGCCTCCGACCGGAGGCCCGTTTTTGCTAAATCCGACGGATGCGGGATCTAGAAAATGTAACGCAGGCCCAACTGGAGTACGCGGGGCCCCGCGTCCGAAGTGACGTAGCCGAAAGTCTGCTGGACGAGAAGGTTTGCTCCAGGGTTGTTGAAGTTCGTGTGATTGAACACGTTGAGCGCGTCGGTTTTTAATTGCAGTTTGTGGCCCTCCCAGGGCATTTTGAAGTCCTTCAGCAGAGAAAGATCCAAGTCCCAGTATCCCGGTCCACTGATAACGTTGCGGGTACCCGGACCGCCTGCAATCGGGGCCGTGAATGCTCCAAAGGCATTGGTGACGTTGGAGAAATACTGGACTACATTCGGCAATCCAGCACCCTGAGAGACCTGATGGATTCCCCCTTTAACATCTGCTTTTGAGCCGATGAATACCGCCGGCTGAGTCTGCGTAAAGTCGATCGTATACGCCCCGGAGTCGATCTTGAAAGGAGAACCGGTCTGCGCCGTGAAGATGCCCGACAGGCTCCAGCCTCCAATCAGCTCGTCTACTGCTCTCGGTGAATTGCCGGCAATCCACCTACCCTTACCGAACGGCAGGCCATATTCAAAGCTCGAAGCCACAATGTGCCGGTGATCGAAGTCGGAGTTGCCCCGGCAAACGCGCAGGTTGCGCAGGTCACAGATTTCCGAGCTGCTAAAAAGAATCAAGTTGTTCTGGACGCCCGAATCATTGTCAATGGAGTGAGAGTAGGTGTAATTCAATTCCATCGTCAGATTGTGCGCCAACCTGTGGTTCACGTGGACGATCAGAGCGTGATAGTCGGAGGCGCTGTAGTTGCCGATAAACCCGGCGGCTCCGTCCTGAGCGAGGAGAGCGACGTTAGGCAGCAACATTCCCTGCTCTAAGTTGCCGGTCAGGTGGGTATCCGCCAGAGTCTGAATCATTGAAGACGTGTCCCCATCGCCGAAGTAATAACCGGCAAACCCGACAGCGAGTTGGGTGCACGTGGTGTTCACTCCAAAAAAGTAATTACCGATAAACGGGCAGGTGAACCCCTGCTGGGCGAGCGCCGCTCCCATCTGATTTTCGAACCAGGGCTGGGTTGTGAAACTTGCGAAGGGCGTGTTCGCCTGAACCTGCTGTTGAACTGCCCCATACGCGTTATACAAACTCTGCCCCGAAGTCGCGTCCACGAAATTCAGGGTCTGGGCAGGATCTGCCAGGGCAGGCAACCTTCGGCCGAGCTTGCCGATATAATTCGCCTCCACCAACCAGCCTCCCGGCAACTCGCGTTGAATACCCAGCGAGAAATGCATCTCGTAGGGGGTTTTGTAGTTGGGATCGAAGTTGAACATTGCTCCCTGGCCGAAGCCTGCGTTAAAGAATCCGGTCGGGAAGCCATTCGCATCCACGTTTGGCGTGAACGTAGGTCTTGGAGTGGTGCCGCCCGGAACCGGGGCCGGCAAACTCGCGGACAGGCTCGAGCCGGTGCAAGGCGACGGGCACGAGAAGCGAGGGTCGGTTGCGAGGTTCCCATAGTTTAGAACCGTGCTATTGCTGAACAGGAAGCTGGTTTCATCCAGCTCGAATCCTTGCCCGATAAGGTTATTGTCGAAGTCGACCCCGAACCCTGCGCGGATGCTGGTTTTGCGGTCACCGAAAAGGTGGCCGAGGAACCCCTCGGTGGCGCTCGGCGAATAAGCAATTCCAACCCGGGGTCCAAAATTGTCGTACGTGGGCTTGTAATACCCCGGCTTGTTATTGGCGCTGCCCCCGAGGCCGTAGGTGATGAACGGAACCGCATTAGGCCCAGAGATGCCCTGGGCCGCATCGGCCAGGCGGACATTGAAGATGCTCTGCGGAGTTTGGTTCTGGGTGACTTCGTAGCCGTTCACTTCGGTGAGCGGCTTATGGAACTGCCAGCGCACCCCGTAGGTAAGGGTAAAGCTGGGGGCCACCTTCCAGCTATCCTGCGCGAAGACCTCATACTGCGTAGAATGGTAGTCCCGGATGGGAACTCCGCCCTGGGGCAAAGGATTTCCAGCCTTATCATAGTTGTAGCCCGAGGAGATGCCGGAGTACCGCCCCAACACTAGAGCGAACAGGCGGCCCCATTCCGATTTGTCGCCCCCGAAGTCGGATGGAAATTCGCTAACACCCGAGATGTCTCCCCCGATACCCATGCCATATCCGTTCGTGTCGGTCAAGTTCCCGGACTTGAAGATCGTAGGCGCGATCACGCCTCCGAGTTGAATCAGGTGCTTCCCGTGCTGCCAGGTGAAGGTTTCGCGCCCCTGGTAAACCGGAACCACGGGAAACTGTGCGTTCAGACTCTGATAGGGGTTGGAGAGTACGCCTCCGTAGTAAGGGTCGCTGAAGCTCAAGCTGTTCGGAAAAGTCGGCTGGTAGTTTCTGGCAAAAGCATTGACCTGATCGGTTTCACCAAAGGATGCCTGGTTGGTCATGGTTGGCGAAATCGTCCAGGTTTCGCCGACGACCCATGCACGCGAGTGGTCCACATAGCTGGCGATGGGGTTCGGATCGTTTGGAAAAAGCTGAACTCCTGCGCCGCCGAAGCCACCGTCCAAGGTTCTATCCCAGGTGCCCCGGACGGACAGCCGGTGATTCTGGCTCATCTGATAGTCAATCTTGCCAATGTACGTGTTCTCGTTCGAGTGCACAGGAGAAACGAAGTAATAGCCGGAGGTGTTGAGACCGTCACCGACGGCGTTGTTGTTCGGCGCCGGGTAGCCGCGCGCCTGCAGGAAAGTCAACAAGGACTGATCCGCTCCAATGCCCGCCGGGTCCAGGTTGGCAAGAGAGTTAGGGACCGTGGCATCCCCAGTCGGGGTAGTGGTCGGAGTGCTGGATGGGTTACATGGGTTTGGCGGTGCCTGAGTGCAGGGGTAGTACTCCAACTGCCCATTCAAGACCCATGGCTGCGGCACGGTGAGGTAATTCTGCTCCGGCGCCACCTGGCGCAGGCCGTTGTAGGAAAAGAAAAAGAACAGCTTTCCCTTGACGATTGGACCACCCAAGTCGCCGCCGAATTGATTCCGGATCAACTGTGGATTCGGGATTCCCTGGAGGTTGTTGAAATAGTCGTTGGCGGTATAGTCGGTGGTGCGGTTGTACTCGAACAACTGGCCGTGGAAATGATTTGTGCCGCCCTTGGTGACCAACTCCATTTGTCCGCCGGCGCTATGACCGTAAGTGGCGTCATCGCCCGCCGACGTCACCTTGAATTCCTGAATCGAATCGAGCGGAGTATTGACGGTAGTGAAGAACGAAAACCCGCCTCGCTGATCGTTCACATCCAGGCCGTCCAGAGTGATGTTGGTCTGGTCGGAGCGACTTCCAGTCACGGAACCGTCCGGAGTCACGCCTGGCGCCAGAATCAGGTAGTTCGCCGCGTTGTTGACCAAGCTATTCGGCAGATCCTGAATGCGCTCCCCGTCGATATCCGACCCGACGGTGGCGTCGGTCGTGTTCAGCGTTTCCGACGCGCTGGCAGTGACTTCGATCGTCACCTTGGAATCGCCGATAGTGAGGTGGGCGTCTCGGGTTGCCTTGCTGCTGACGTTCAGAGTGATCTTGCCGAGGGTCAGACTCGAGAAACCGCTCTTCGAAAATACCAGCGAGTAGTTGCTGGCCGGCGGAACGTTCGAGAATTCGTACACGCCGATTGCGTTTGTTGTCTTGGTCGACGAAAAGCCGATCGAAGGATTTGCCAGAGTCACGCTGACCTCTGGCACGACGGCCCCAGACTGATCAGTGACCACGCCGGTTACGCTGGCGTTGTCCTGCGCATTGGCAGGCAGTGCCGCCGATAAGCCCAACAAGGCCAACAACGCAACAACGATCGAAAGACGAAGGGTGGAAAACTTTGACATAACTATCTCCTGTGTTGCGCTCGGGAGCATGCGCAACGGCGCGTCTTGCCCCGGTAGCTCGAATCCAGTCGGTAAGCTACTACTTCCTTACGTGCTTTTTCAACCCCATTGTTGGTTTATGATCCAAGCCCATTATTACCGGGCGCCGAAAGACATAACACCCCCTCACGGAGAGGGACATTGGCTCGGAGACGGCCAGGATCGCCGGACCATGGCCTCAACTCCCTTTTTGAAGGATTCTCCGCATGGGGTCGGCTCACGATAGACTTGTAGCGCCAGCAGCTGCGGCGAGGGCCTGCATGCGAGTGCGCATCCTCTTTTTCGGCGGGTTGAAGGAAATCATAGGCGGTTCGGCTGACACGCTCGAACTGCCCGAGGAGAGCTCCGTCGCCGACGTGCTGGCGCACTATGACGCGAAGATTCCACGCCTGAAGGAATCGCTGCCGTCCCTCGCGCTGGCGGTGAACCGGGAGTACGCCGGTCCGGGCACGAGGCTGAAAGAGAATGACGAGATCGCATTGCTGCCGCCGGTGAGCGGAGGCGCCGAGGAAACACGCGGCCGCCCGCGCCACGCTGCCATCGTTCGGGATCCGATCGACACCGAGCGGATCCTGGCCGGCCTCAAGTCCCCGGAAGACGGCGCTGCAGTGGTGTTCGAAGGAGTGGTTCGCAACCAGACGCGCGGCCGGAAGACGCTGTATCTGGACTACGAAGCCTACGAGGAGATGGCTCTGCGGGAACTGGAGTCGCTGGCGGCTCAGGCCTTGCGGCAGTTTCAGATTCGAGATGTGGCGCTGGTACATCGGCTCGGGCGGCTCGAAATCGGCGAGACCAGCGTGCTGATTGCGGTGGTCTCAGCCCATCGGGCGGCCGCGTTCGATGCCTGCCGCTGGCTGATTGACACTCTCAAACGCACGGTTCCCATCTGGAAGAAGGAGTACTTCGAAGACGGCGCCGTCTGGGCCGATGGCGAACCGTTCCCCGCAGAGATTCCGCGGGCAGTTTCCTCTGGTCAAGGCAGCCCCCGCCAGGGACCGGCATCTAAGTAAGCGGCGCGCCCGGGTTACTCCAAGAGAACAGGCGCTCGCAGAAGCAACGGTATAATTCCATCATTCGATGAGAAAACTCGCCACTCTGAGATTGCTCGCGCTGGGCCTTCTCCTTACCGGCCACGGCCTCTGGGCGCAACAATCATCGGCTCCGCCGGCCGAGGTCCAGCATCCCACAGCGCAGCAAAGCTCCCGCTCCGAAGCCCAATCCGAACCGGCGGCCACGATGAAGGTGGACGTCAACCTGGTCAACGTGTACGTGACCGTGACCGACGAGCACGGCGCCCCGATCGGTGGCCTGGCGAAACAGAACTTCGTTCTCAAGGAAGACGATCGGGAGCAGAAGATCTCGGTCTTCGACAAAGAATCCGCATTGCCGATCTCAATCGCGCTTACCGTGGACACCAGCCTCAGCACGCGACACGATCTGCCGCTTGAGCAAGCTTCGGCCAAGCGCTTTGTGCACACCATCCTGCGTCCCGTCGACGCGCTCTCGGTCTACGACTTCAGCGAGGTTGTGCACGACGACACGCGTGGTTTCACGGCCGATCTGAAGCGGATCGACGAGAGCATCGATCACATTCGGGTGGGCGCTGCCACCGCACTCTACGATGCGGTCTATGCGACCTCGCGCGCGCTCGACCGCCGCAAAGGACGCAAAGTGATCGTGCTGATTACCGACGGCGAAGACACGGTCAGCAAGGTGGACTACAAAGAGGCCGTGCGCGCGGCCGAAGAGGCCGAGGCCCTGGTCTACTCGATCATTATCGTGCCTATCGAGAACAGCGCCGGACGCGAGATTGGCGGGGAGCACGCCCTCATCCAGCTTTCCGAAGATACAGGCGGGAAATACTACTACGCGACCTCAACGACACAGCTTGACGATGCTTTCCGCAAAATCAGCGACGAACTGCGGACGCAATATCTGCTGGCCTACTATCCATCGCAGCACAATTCGTTTTCCGAGTTCAGGCGCATCGAAGTGAAAGTTACCGGGGTCCCCGATGCGGCCGCGTATCGCGTTCGCCACCGCGCCGGCTACTACACGGTGAAATCGGAGTTTTGAGCCAGGATGGGCTAAGGCTGGGCCAGTCAGGCGACACAATTTCGCGGGGAAACATAACGCCTAAAACTCCAATCGCCGAGACAAAGGTGTATAACTGCTCGTAAAGACTGGGCCATGCGGTTGCGCATCCACTTTACAAGAATGGAGATACAGAATCTGGTATCTGTGGACGTGACAGGCGCCCTGTCTTCCAGACCCGTTTGGGTGAGTCTGTCGCATGTAAGTGATTGAAATACCTTAATCTTATGTTGTCCTGGCGGGATGATTTTGCCGCTGGCTGGCAAATTGCTCTCAGGGTGACCGCAGAGTCAGCTTTTCCAGACGAAGGCATGCTTCCGACGAGAGCTGTTGGGTCTCACGATACGGAAGCAGAAGCAGCATCCTCATATTCCCAGGGCGCAGCGCAATAAAATCTGGCTCCGAAACGGAGCTCTAACCAGCAATATCGTTTTCGGATGTGAACTCGTTTTCGAAATGAGGACGATAGGTCCTCGGATGACTCTGAAAGGAAGGTGGATGATGTTGAACCTCAGTTTGCCCCTGCGTTCAATCGTGCGGTCTACAGCCTGCGTGGCACTTGCACTCCTGCTCGCCTCGACGATGCTATTTGCTCAATCGACCGTCGGGACAGGGAGTGTCCAAGGGATCGTTACCGATCAGACGGGGGCTGTGCTGGCTGGCGCCAAGGTGACGGTCACCAACCGGGCCACGGCGTTGGCGATCCACCTGACGACCACCTCCGCAGGCGCCTATTCGTCGGGCCCGATCCAGCCCGGCGATTACTCGGTGCGCGTCGAGGCCAAGGGGTTCAAGACGCTTGACCTGCTCGTAACGGTGCAGGTTGGCAACACCTCCACGGGCAATTTTCAGATGCAAGTGGGTCTGGAGAGTCAACTGGTCGAAGTCCAGGGAGCAGCCATCACGGTGAACACGGAGCAGGCTACGGTGCAGGGTGTGCTGACCGGGAGCCAGATTGACAACCTTCCGGTTAACGGGCGCAACTTCCTTGACCTCGCGCAGCTCGAACCCGGCGTCCAGATTCAGGAGGGCAGCACCTTCGACCCCACCAAGAATGGGTTCTCCTCGATATCGTTTGGGGGGCGATTCGGGCGAACGGCGCGCATCGAACTCGATGGCGTTGATATCTCCGACGAAACCGTCGGCACCACTACCCAGAATATTCCCGCCAGCGCAATTCAGGAGTTTCAACTTTCGCAGTCGTCGCTCGATCTCTCCACCGAGTTGACCTCGTCGGGCGCGGTAAACGTTACCACGCGATCGGGCAGCAACGACCTGCATGGCGAGGCATTTGGAATTTTTCGCGGCAACCAGACCGCGGCTCGCCTGCCTGGGCCGTCCGCCCCTCCATTCCAGCGCCAGCAGTTTGGAGGACGGCTGGGTGGATTCATCATTAAAGACAAGCTGTTCTGGTTCATCGATGCGGAACGAACCAAGCAGGACCTGGTTGCGGCGCAGCCCTTTACCTCCCCATTCGACGGCTTGAATACGACGCTGGGGCAGCCCTACCGCGAATTGATGAACGATGGCAAATTGGACTGGCAGATTCGCAGTTCGGCGCACTTGTTCTACCGCTTCAACTTTGACCAGAACAGTCAGATTCGGCCGTTTGGTTCAGCCAGTTCGCTTCAGGGATTCAGGAACACGGACCATACGCCTTCACATACTATCGGCCTCGACTTCAATACTGGAAACTACACCCACAGCTTCCGTTTCGCATATCTGCGGTTCCACAACCAGATCGGGGATGGCACCAGTTCGATTCCCGCCGGCCCGGACAATCCGGTCCCGGGGCTCGGCATTAGCATTGGAGCGCCAGTCACCGGCAATTGCGTGATCAGCGTGATCGTGGTCGGCAGCGGGGGCGCCTACTGCGGCGGGCCGAACTTTCTAGCCCCGCAGCAGACGTACCAATCAGATCACGAGGTGAAGTACGACGGCAGTAAGATCGTCGGGGCTCACATCATTCGCTATGGCGTAGCGTTCAACCACCTCCAGGGTGGCGGACTGGCGGCGTTCTTTACCTTCCCGCAAGTTGGCACCAGTTCTGTTCCGGTTACCTCCAATCCAGCCGACCCGACAACCTATCCGATTCAGTGGGCGCAGTTGGGTAACGGAGTCGGGTTTTCTACCGCCGAAAAGGCATTCAACTTCCCCGGCGGCGGACAGGGACCCGACAACCGGCTGCAATTGTATGTGGGCGATGGATGGAAGATCAGGCCAAACCTGACTCTGACGTATGGTCTGCACTACGTTCGTGACACTGGGCGAGTGGACAGCAACCTGGGCCCGTTGCCCATCCTTAACAATTGGGGAGCGGGTTTGGGCAACCAGGTGCGCACGCCTGGGGATGATTTCGCGCCGCAAATCGGGCTCGCCTGGGATCCGGCGCACGACGGCAAGACCGTATTACGAGTGGGCGGGGGCTTGTTCTATGAGAACTCCATCTGGAATAACGTCTTGTTCGATAGCCCCGCGCGCATCCCGAAGGGCATCTTCTCCTACACCCCGATCATCTGCTCGCCAAGCGGTAGTTCTGCTATGACGTGGCCCACCAACCCCGGAGCGGCGGGCGCGCCTATCGCTGGCGGCGCAGGGCTTTCAAATGGAGATGGCACTGTCTCCCCCACGTTTTGCGGCGAGACGATTGCGGCGGGAGGGAGTCAGGTGCTTGCCCTGAGCAGCGCCTTCAAGGCGGCGGCGGCAACTGCGGGACTGGTGCCTAACCCCAATTTCATTGGCTCGTCGCTGGCTAACTGCGGTCAGCCGGGAAACGCCTGCGACGCCGCCAACGCTAACGGTTTCGATATATTTGATCCCAACTATCGCACGCCACGCTCCTGGCAGATGAATGTCGGCATCCAGCGCCAGATTCGTCCGGGAATGGTGTTCAGTGCCGATTACATCCGCAATATCGGCGAACACTTTCTGCTGGCGATCGACAAGAACTACAGCGGGTCGGCCCGCTCGTTCAATGTGGCCAATGCCAAGGCCGCGCGTGATGCCGCCCAGACCAGCGTGGCTGTGAACGGCACGTTCTGCCCCCCTGGGCCCAACGAGGCGAATTGCGTCGTCAATGCCAATCAGACCCTTGTGAGTGGAGTCCTAACCTGCGTTGGTGGAGGGCCTCCCCCTTGCACTCAAACATTGGGGATCTCGGGCGCTCAGGCGGCCTATTCGGCGGCGGGTCTGGATTCCAACATCGCCGTCACCGGTGGCGCGCCCTGCGGCTTCTGCGCTTTTCCCGGTACTAACGGTGTCTTGGGCAATACTGGACAAGTGGGGACCATGGACATGCTTGAGCCGGTGGGCCGTTCGGTGTATAGCGGCCTGCAGATAAAACTGACGCAAAATGTCACCAACCCGATTCGCGGCGTAAAGTCAGCCAATTTCCAGCTGTCCTATGCGCTATCGAAGTTCGTCAGCCAGGTGCAGGACCAGGATTTCGTGAACGTGCCGGTCGACAACGACAATCCACTGGCGTTTACCGGGCCGAATGGACTGGATCGTACCCATCAAGTCTCGTTTGGCGGGACTTTGGAGCTGCCTTTTTATACACGGCTGAGCCTGATCGGGCATTTCTACAGCCCGCTGCCGCAGAACATACAGTTGCCGGAACTGACCAGCGGAGGTGAGATCTTCGCCACCGACTGGGTGGGTTCTGGATTGGGTTCGTCCGCGCCGCCGGAACCGGTGCCCGGCACCCATCTCGGTCAGTTCGAGCGTGGGACAGACGTGAGTAATCTCCACGACGTGATCAGCAACTACAACACACATTTTGCCGGCACACTGACCCCCGCCGGCAACCAACTGGTGGGCCAGAACGTCATGACCAGCGCCGACATGACAGCCTTGAACTGGGTGATGCCGACGCTCCCCTCATTGGCGTCCGGCGCGATAGACTTTCCCTGGCTGAAGTCGTTTGATTTTGCAGCCAGCTGGCCGATCAAAATAAAGGAACGCTTGA
Organism: Candidatus Sulfotelmatobacter sp.; assembly: GCA_052326105.1. Taxonomy (GTDB): domain Bacteria; phylum Acidobacteriota; class Terriglobia; order Terriglobales; family Acidobacteriaceae; genus Sulfotelmatobacter. The sequence goes on from JBKQRC010000068.1 coordinate 28,048, forward strand.
CGGTAGAGCCGAGTGTCAGCATGTTCAACATCTTCAACTTCTCGAACGAATTTCTGCCGGGCAATTTGCCCCTCTCCGCGCTGCTTCCCTGTTCGACGCCGGGATGCACCACGCTGGCTCCGGGCGTGATTGGTGGAGTGACGCAGGCGAGCCTTCTGCCGTTCCGCGCCAGCTTCCAATCTGGCACCTATGCTTTGGGAGCGCCGCGGCAGTTCGAGTTTGGACTGAAGGTGTTGTTCTAGATCGGTTTTTCGCTTCTCTCGCCGTGGCGCTTTCCGCGCCACGGCTTTTTGTTTTTGAGCCGCCGGTTCGGATGCCGCACGCCTTATAGCACGACGGACTCTTTCCGCATCCTGCTAGTTTCTAGCGCGGGTTGTGGCGCCTCCGCCCCGTATGAGTACAGACACTGAAGTCCGACGTCCGAGGTCTAAGGTCTGAGGTCCGAGGTTTGTGTACAATGCCTGCATGCCGTTCCGCGCTCCCCCAGGGAATCCCAACGCCGGCAAGCACGGCCGAACGCCTCCGCCGGAAGAAACGTTCGAGGAGGCTGCGTTCCTCAAGTCGCTAGGGGAGAAACAGAAGCCGGTCCTCATCAAGCTGATGGATGGCCAGATGGTCGAGGGCTGGATCGAGTACTACGACAAGAACATGGTGCGGCTGACGCGCGAAGGTGCGCCCAACCTGTTCATCTTCAAGCACGAGATCATGTACATCTCGGAAGACAGCGGAAAGCGCAAGTAAAACGTCAGGCGTCAGCGTTTCAGGCGCGGGTTGACCGGCTGAGAGCATGCGGGTCCATTCGTTCATTTGCAAACAAGTTCCAGGTTGCTGAAGTCTGAGGTCCGAGGTCTGAGGTCCGAAGTCCGAGGTTTGCATTAACATGTCCGACAGCTTCATCCCCGCCATGTCTGCCATCGCCCGCGAGGCGGGCGCTCTGCTGCTCAACTACTTCCAGCAGAAACTGAAGATCGAGTACAAGGGCGACGCCGACCTGGTCACCGCCGCCGATCGCGCCTCTGAGGCGCTGATCCGCGAGCGCATCGGCAAGCAGTTCCCCTCGCATGATGTGCTGGGTGAGGAGCAGGGCTTGAACGATCGGGGCGGCGAATATCGCTGGTACGTTGATCCCCTGGACGGCACCACGAACTTTGCCCACGGCTATCCGGTTTTTTGCGTCTCGATGGCGCTCGAGCGCCGTTCCGAGAAGTCGGCGAGATGGATTGCCGGAGTCGTCTATGATCCTACGCGCGACGAACTGTTCACCGCGGTGGAAGGCGAAGGGGCGCATCTCAACGGCCAGCCGATCCGGGTATCGAAAGTCGCGCAGTTGAAAGAATGTCTGGTTGCGACGGGCTTCCCCAGCCATAAGCGGCATAAGAACCCGAATATTTATTTCTACCACCAGATCACGCTGCGCACGCACGGAGTGCGCCGCGCAGGATCGGCCGCGCTCGATCTGTGCAACGTGGCCTGCGGACGCTTCGACGGCTTTTGGGAATTCAATCTCAATCCCTGGGACACGGCGGCGGGGGCGCTCATCGTGGAAGAGGCGGGAGGCAAGATGAGCCGCTTTGATGGCTCGCCGTTTGAACTCGACTCGCGGGAGACGCTGGCGTCGAACGGCCTGGTGCACACCGCGCTGCTCGACGAGTTCCGCCAGATCTTCGCCGGCCGCGGCTTGGATCCGCTGCCTGATCCGCGCCGGTGACGGTGGTAACTGGACCCTCCCCAGGCAGGCTCGTAGAGTAATCTGTTTCGCCGGAGGTCCCCCAAGCATGAACGCAAAGCCGAGATGGATAGTCGCCGCCGCGCTGGTCCTGTTGGTATCCGCCATTGTCCTTGCCCGCCGCAGCGCCCCGTCAGAAGCTCCCGATGCCGTCTATGCGCAATCGTTTGAGAAATGGAAAGCCGAACAAACGGAAGACCTCAGGGCGAACTGGCTGTCACTGGCCGGTTTGTTCTGGCTCAAGCCGGGCGTGAACAGCTTCGGCTCCGATGCCGCCAATACCATCGTGTTTCCCAAAGGTCCGGCCCATGCCGGAGAGTTCGATCTTGCCGGCCAGGAAGTTACGCTTCGGCTGCAACCGGGCACACAAGCTACGATTGCCGGCAAAGCGGTGACCACCGCCAGGATGGATGCGGACACATCTACTCACGTTACACGCGTCGAAATGGGGACGTTGCGCTTTCACGTCATCGTGCGCGGCCAGCATGTGGGGATCCGCGTGCGGGACACCGATAGCGCCGCGGCGCGCGATTTCAAAGGGATGATGTTCTATCCTCTCGACCTGAGCTATCGGGTGACGGCGACCTGGACGCCCTCCACCGGCAACAAGACGGTCGAGATTCCCAACGCCCTGGGCGAGGTTACTGATGAGGTTTCGCCGGGTGTGGTTGCGTTTCAGTTGAGTGGCGCCGAACTAACGCTCACTGCTTTGGGTGGCGATGCCAAAAGCGGGCTCTTTTTCGTTTTCACCGATCCAACAGCCAAAAGCGATACGTATCCCGGCGGCCGGTTTCTCGAAACCGACGCCGTTGTGGATGGCAAAGTGGTGATTGACTTCAACCGCGCGCACAATCCCCCTTGCGCGGTCACTCCCTATGCCACCTGTCCGCTGGCGCCGAAAGAGAACCGTCTGGTTGTCGCCATACCCGCGGGGGAGAGATTCGACAAGGCCGCCCACGGCCACCACTAGCCCTCTCCGCGTTGCCGTCTCCGGGTTACAATGAGATGTGGGGCAGGCTGCTTCCAGCCGCCGGGATTCTCTCAGGGTTCAACGTGATCAGCTCACTTCTGGAACGCACAATTGAAAAGCGGCTGGACAAGGTTCGCCTGCACGGGCGCATCCTTTTTCTCACCGAAGACCCGGAACTCATCAAGCGGCAACTCGCGGGTGAGGACCTGCCCTGGGATACGAAAAATCCGTCCAACAATCCCAGGCTGCGCGATGACATCTCCACCGACGAGATCACTCCAGCCCACTACTGCTTCTATTTTGACGAGACTCTGGGCGAGATTCCGTATCTTGGGCTGAAGTGCGGCAGCGTGCTGCCCATTGGCCGTGGCGACGTAAAGCGTGGCGGATTCGTGTGCGCGGTGAGCGGCAAGCGGCGCGGCAAGGGCTCGAGCCGCGAGCAATCTCCGTACGCCGAGATGTGCGCCGGCGTTCGCGTGGTGATTGCCGAAAACATCGAGCGCATCTACAAGCAGAATTGCCAGAACCTGGGACTGCTGACTTCGACGAACTTCGCCTTGATTGACCGCATCCGCGGTGGGGAAGAGATTGCACTGAGCGAGTTCACAGCGGGCGAAGACGAGATCACGCGGCAGGTGATCGAGTATGGCGGGCTGTTTCCCTTCAACGTGGCGCGGATGCAGGGGAAAGTTTTCTTGCCACCGATCGATGATGCAGGCAGAAGTGCCCGCGCCACACATTCCCCGGCCCCACGGGCTATGACGCTGGCCGAGAAGATCTTCGCCCGCCACATGATCAACCGGAAAGGAGAAGTCGGAGTTCCCTCGGTCAGGCCGGGCGATACCGGCTTCGCCCGCGCCGATCTGCGCTTCAGTCATGAATACGTCACGCCCATGGCGGCGATTTTTTTCGAGCGCTACGTGGGCAAGGATGCCAGGGTCAATGATCCTGCGAGCATCCTGTTCTTCCGCGATCACCTGACTTTTCTGGACGAAGTGATCTCCGAAGAGAAAAAGAAACTGGGCCTGCTCGACCTGGCCACGCAACTCAAGCTCAAGCAGCAGGATTTCGCTGCGCGACAGGGGATCAAGCTGCACGGCGAACTGACCGACCGCAAAGGGTCGGAAGGCATCTGCCACTCGATTGTGCTCGAAAGCTACGCGCTGCCGGGGCAGTTGAATATCGGCTCCGATTCGCACACGCCGCACGTGGGTGCGATCGGGTGCGTCGCGTTCGGCATCGGCACGACGGATGTTTTCAATTCGTGGATCACCAAAGACGTGCGCGTGAAAGTTCCGGAGTCGGTGAAGATTGTGATCCGCGGCAAGAGGCATCCGAACGTAACGGCGAAAGATTTCATCCTGAAGATTCTGAGCCTGGACTACGTGCGCAGCGGCAAGGCGCTGGCCAAAGTGATGGAGTACGCGGGCGAGGCTATCGAAGAGCTGAGCGTGGACGAACGCGCCACCATGACCAACATGGCGGCCGAGATCGGCGGTTTCACTGGCATCGTCGCGCCCGACAACAAGGCTGCGGATTTTCTGGTGGAGCGGCGCGGCATGGGTCACAAGCAGGCAGAAGCCATGATTGCGGGCCTCTACAGCGATCCCGGGGCGCAGTACGCGTATGAGATCGAGCTCGACGCCGCGGAGATTACGCCCATGGTGGCTACGCCGGGCGATCCCGGCAACGGAAAATATATCCGGGAGCTAAACACACCCGTGCCGGTCGAGATTGCCTATGGCGGCACCTGCACAGCAGGCAAGAACGAAGACATGGACATGTACGCGCTGGTGCTGGCCGACGCGCTCAAGCGGGGCAAGCGCGTAGCCGGATCGGTGAAGTTTTACATTCAGTTTGGCTCGCAGCAGACGCGCGACTACTGCGTACGCCGCGGGTATCTGGAAGTTTTCCGCCAGGCCGGGGCGCAGGTGATCGAGCCGAGCTGTGGGGCATGCATCAACGCCGGGCCGGGAGTTTCGACCCGTCCCGATCAGGTAGTGATCAGCGCCCAGAACCGCAATTTCCCTGGTCGCAGCGGCCCGGGCCAGATGTATCTAGCCTCTCCGCTGACGGTAGCCGCGAGCGCCGTTGCAGGCTACATCGTCGCATTTGAGCCTAGCGAGAAACGCGCGCTGGTCGGGGTGTAGGGTTTCCGCTGATACCAGAGAGCGGCTTGATCCAAAGAATGGTCTGACTACGACGTCTGCTGTGCCGCTTGCCCTTTTGCTTTTTGCAGTTCCTTGAGCGCGGGAAAAGAGCTGGGCGCAATCAACGTGCGTTCCGGCGGCTGCGAACCGGTATTCAGGGCTGTGGCCAGCAACCGCATGGCGTCTCCCAACAGGGGCGGGGAAACGATGGTGGCCGTGAGCCATCCCTGCGCTACCCATGCCTGGCCGGCTTTTGGGACGCCGTCGCAACCGGTGATCGGCAACCGGAGCCAGGCATCGCGCGCGCGGATATCCGCCAATTCGTCGAAAGCCCGGCGCGCTCCCATGGCCATGTCATCGTTCTGACAGGCAATCATCCCCACGTGCAGGTCTCGCGAGGTGGTCAGCGACAGCCAGGACTCGATCGCGTGGTAGCCGCTCCTTTGGGTCCAGTCGCCTTTGAGGGTCTTGACCGTGACCCGCGGTGATCTCGTCGCCATCATGCCCTTTGTTCTCATCTTGGCGACGTCGCGCACGCCCGGTCCTTCAAGGTAGAGCACGCATCCCTCATCCCCTAAAATGGCCGCGATCTGATGGCCCTGGATTTTCCCGATCTCTTCGTGGTCTGAAACCACGGAAAAAACTGGCACCAGCGCGTGCTGCCGGAGATCCGGTATGTAATCGACGCCGGCGTTGATCACGACCCATCCGATTCCTGCCGCAACCGCGGCTTTGGCGACTTGCGGCATGCCTGTACCCACGGGTTCGACCAGGATGGCGTCGGGGCGTTTGGCAGGTTCCTGGATGAAGCTCAGGATCTGCTGAGTCTGCTGCACCGCATCGTTGTTGGCGTAGATAATCTGAACGCTGGCCCCAAGTTTGGCGGCGGCTGCCTGCGCAGAAGCCGCCTGCTCCAACTGGTAATCGTTGTCCTCGGTGATCAGGGAGACCAAAACGCTGAGCTTGTTCATTGGAAGCGGCCTGGGTTCTCGCTCGCGCCGCACTTCAGACTATTAACGCACTCTCGCTGATCTTCGTGCTAGGTCACTTTAGTTTGGCTGGACGCATCTCCGTGCTCGACAAGCGTCAGGCGTCCGCCAGGCGTCGACCGTGGCCGATCTTTGTGGCACTGCTCACATCCCGCCGGCCTCTTGTAAGTGGTGGAAAATCAGCAGGGTGGCCGAAATCAGCCAGCCCTTTGCCTGCAACTTTTCCATCCATTCCGCGTTCAAATCAAGTAGAGACGGTGGTCAGGGTTGGTGAAGCGAAGAGGCCCAACGACCAACGGTCCAAGCGGTTTCCTGGGGCCGATCAGGGCCTTAATCGGAATCCAGGGCTAGGGGGTGATATGAGATATCTAAAGTATTTCGCGTTGCTGGCGGCTCTGATGGTACCGCTGGCCTATTCGCAAACACAGGTTGGAGTGGGAATTGGCGTCGGAGTGGGGCCGGAGGGTGTTGCGGTGGGGCCGGCTCCGGTTTGTTCGTGGGGATATTACGGATACTATCCCTACGCGTGCGCGCCTTACGGCTACTATGGTCCAGACTGGTTTATGGGCGGACTGTTCGTCGGCGCCGGCCCGTGGTTTCATGGTCCTGGGTGGCTGGGACGCTGGGGCTGGGCTAATGGATGGTACGGTCGCCCGTGGTATGGGAATCCGGGCTGGGGTCGCTCCTGGTACGGTCGCGGAGGCTGGGGCTATCGTGGCGGTTACGGCTACGGGCATGGCTATGGATACGGTCGTGGCTACTCTGGCCGCGGTTATGCCGGCGGCGGATTTCATGGTGGGGCGATTCGCGGCGGCGGGGGCTTTCACGGTGGTTCGGTTCGCGGCGGTGGCGGATTCCATGGAGGTGGTGGGTTCCACGGCGGGGGCGGATTCCATGGAGGCGGCGGCCACGGTGGTGGTGGGCGCCGGTAACGCCCTTCCTCGCATGGAGCGTACAACGGCTGGCAGCATTCAGCTGCCGGCCGTTTTCTTGTCTCGTTTCCTCAGTCCGTTTCCTTTGCCTGCCGAGCGCTGTACCCCGCGCCCGCTTTCTTGCTAGAATGTCGGCTCGCAAACCGCCGCAGTAGTAAAATGAATGTAGAACTCTCAGGAGACTGACACCTTTATGGCCTACGTGATTGCTGAGCCGTGCATCGGTACCAAAGACACCGCATGTGTGGATGCGTGTCCGGTGGATTGCATTCATCCCAAGAAGGACGAACCCGCATACGCCACCGAAGAGTTGCTCTACATTGATCCCGTGGAGTGCATTGACTGCGGCGCCTGCGTTCCCGTATGCCCGGTGTCGGCCATCTTTGCCCTCGATGATCTCCCGGAAAAATGGAACGCTTTCACCGCCCGGAATGCCAAGTACTTCGGGCGTTAAGCTCCCTGAGTGTCCCGGACTTTAGCAGTTGAGTTCAGTCGGATCAGCGCGCGGCCTGGCCAGGCTGCGCGCTTTCTATTTGCCCGATTCCGTGGCTCTCACTTGTGCAGCTTATCGGCGTTTCCCAGGATTTCTGCGTCAATGCCGGTGTGGGACTTCAGCGCTTCCAGAATGCGAATGTAGTTGTGCTTATCCATGCGCAGAACCAGGATCTTGGGCGCGTCCTGGTCGTGGTATGCAACTTCCAGCCAGTGGCTCTTTGACTTGGTGAACAGGACCACGGCCCCCACGCCAGTCATAGCCGCCAACACAATCGTGCTCGCGCTCACGCGGTGTTTCCTGGTGAACTCATACGAGCATTTGTCGAGCTGATTGTAGGAAATGCTTACCGCGTCACCCTTCGCGGGGCGCAGCTCCAGCGCCTTGTGGTCGTCGCTGAAAGTCAGGATGGCCTTCGTCTGCCTCCCGCTCAGATCGGGTATCTTCACGCGCTGGAAGGATGTTTCCTCGGCGAGCGCGCAATGGACTGCAAGCAGGATGACAAGAAGGGCAAGGGCAAGGACAGAGACGGCTTTTCTCACGGTGCTGAAAGTATATCGAAACACCCGTCCGAAGCGGGGTGGTCCATGGGCGTGGCTCCATGGCGGTGGTTCCGTGGGCTGCGGTGGAGCACAATGAGCGAAGCTCGACCTGCCTACTGACGCCGGTTCGCTCAACGTCCTATCGTTTCCTCCGCGTGCTCTGCGCCCTCTGCGTTGAAGATTTCCGTCTTCGTCTTAACGGTGAGCGAGGCTGTATCCAACCGCGTAGGCGGAAGCGCTGATGTTGACGAACGAAGTCATCCGTTCCAACTTGTGGTGGCCGGCCTTGTGGAACAGGTAGCTGACAGCCATCACGCCCCCGGTTTCGAGCGCGAAGTTTGCGGCCAGTCCGGGCGTGCTGCCGCTGAACACGCGGGTTACCGGATTCAATTCCTTGCCGCCGCTGGCCAGATTGGCCCGGGTCGAACAAAAATCAGCCGCCGCAAACGCTCCCACTGTGAGGAACAGGGCGCTATTCTCGCGGTCCCAAAAGCGATGCCGGTCCGGCGCTTTCATTTCCACAATTACCGGGACAACGGGCGCCATGGCAGCGGGGCTCGCCGGGAACATTGGTTCACCGGCGCCGTCAGCATTGTTCGTTGCGGTGGAAGGCTGGGGCGCAGATGGCAGGGTTACGGCCGATGGGGGCTCGACCGCAGCAGTTTCCACCAGATCGGCAGGCCGGCCTGCGGAAGCTGACCTCAAGGCCACGGGTGAGAATTCCTGCGCCAGTACGGATGCGGTTTGCGTCAGGGCGAACGCCAGCGTCAGCAGCAGGTGTCGGAGGCAAGTGCGGGTTGGGTACTTTAGCATGATGACCTAGGTGCTATATCCGTATCGGCCTTTCGGACATGTACTGTCGCATCAGACGCCAGTCCCGCAAAGGTCCCAGAAGTGTCCTGTGCATGGTTACCGGAGTTATGGCCGGCCGAGCGGCACCGTCGGGTGCCCCATTTCCCGCGCTTTTTACGAGAAGTGGGAGCCTCTAACCCGCATCCGCAAGCTGACGAAGCAAGCTGCTTCCAATACAATCAGGGCCATCGGAATCATGGCCGGTCATCACATCAGTGATTTGCCCGTGATCAGGAGAGGCGGATGAAGAAGCACAGGAAGGTCATCGTGTACATCGCGACCAGCGCTGATGGCTATGTCGCGCGGCCGGATGGGGACGTTGGCTGGCTCGACCGTCCCAGCCCAAAGGGCAATTACGGGATGGGCGAGTTTTTCAAAACCATTGACACGATCCTGTGGGGACGAAAGACCTACCAGAAGGGAATCGAGATGGGGATGAAGGCCTCGGGATTCGGCCGGGGGATCAGGAACTACGTCTTCTCGCGCCATCCGCAGAAGTCGCCGTCGCCGGCGTTCGAGTTCCTGAATGAGCCGGTCAGGCCGTTCATGCAGCATTTGCGGGCGCAGCCCGGCAAGAACATCTGGATGATGGGCGGGGCGGAAATCATTGGCGCATTCCTGGACGACGGAGAAATCGACGAGTTCAGCATTCACGTGATCCCGGTCATGATTGGGCAGGGGATTCCGCTGGTCCAGCCTCGGCATCGCTTGATCCCGCTCAAACTCCTGTCTACCCGGAAGTTCCCCGATGGAGTCGTGCATCTGAACTACCGCGTCGCTGCGAAACAGCCCTAGAAATCAGATGTAGCGCCGCCGCCCCGGCGGCTGTCTAGCGGGCGTCCTCGCCCGCCGCGCCGAGGGCGAGACCCCCTCGGGACAGCCGGCAAGCTGCCGGCGCTACTTAGCGTGCGCGGCAGCCGTAGGGACCACTGCGCGTTACACGTGAGGCGGTCACGGTACTAGAATCAAGCTTCACCGTTCACGCCATGGCCCTGAGAGAGTCAGAAGCGATCGTGCTGCGCAGCTATCCGCTGCGCGAGGCCGATCTGCTGGTCACGCTGTTGACGCGTGCAGAGGGCAAAGTCCGCGGCGTGGCGCGCTCGGCCAAGAAGTCGAAGCGGCGCTTCGGCGGAGCGCTGGAACCGCTGACCTATGTCCGTGCGTTCTATGACGTACGCGAGGGGCAGGAGTTGGCACGGCTCGATGCCTGCGAGGTGCTGGAGTCTCCGCTGGCTTCCGAAGTGAGCTACGCGCGGGCGGTGGCCCTTGGGCATATCGCCGAGTTGCTCGACGAACTGCTGCCCGACCGCGAAGCGAACGACGCCATCTTTCGTTTAGCGCTTTCGGTGCTGCACGTTCTGACCGGGCCTGACGTCTGGATGCCAGTCACTTATTTCGAGCTGTGGATGACGCGCCTGGCCGGCTTTCTGCCCGAGTTGACCGACTGCATCGTGTGCGGCCGCAGCCTGAACGGCAGCCGCGCCTGGTTTCACGCGCTCGCCGACGGCCTGATGTGCGCCGACGACAAGCGCCTGGCCTCGTCGGAACTTTCCGCCGGATCGCGCACGCTGGCCGCACAAATGTTCCGCGCCCCGGTGGAAAGTTTTGTGGGCATGCCGTGGCCGAAGTCGCAGTGCGCCGACCTGCGCAAGTTCCTGATCCAGATCCTCGAGCGTCACATTGAAAAGAGGCTGGTGACAGCGGGAATGCTGGAGAAGATCAGCGGCCAGAATTAGTTTCTCTCTCCGAACCCGTGCCTGCCCTTGCACACTTTGCAAAACCGCGGCGGCTCAGTATTGTCTACCCGGTGCTGCACTGGCTTCAGCGTTCGCAGATAAGCGAAGATGGCCGTCAGGTCGTCGTCAGCAAGGTTGTGGAAGTATGCCCAAGGCATGGCGTTGGAAAGCGGACGCGCCTCAACCTTCCCGGTGCGAATCGCAGTGATGAACATCTTCTCGTCGAAATAGCTGATTCCCGACGGATCCGGCGTCAGATTCAGCGACGCTACTGTTATCAGTTTCTTCGGGTCTGGGCCCCAGTAGCCAGTCAGAGGGGCTCCGCCGGCAAAGTCCATGCCCGGAAGCGGATTGAACTGCTCATCGACCGGCGTGTGGCAGGCATCGCAATGTCCTACGGTCACCAGGTACTTGCCGTACGCCGCCCGGTCGGACTTGTCCGGTTCGGGCACATGCTCAAGCGGCGGAAGCGCCTGGAATGTTTTCTTGACGTCATCGGTCAGGAATGTTTTCGGACGCTCAACGTGCACCGGCGCGAGTGAGCGCTCGTAGACGATCACCGACGCCAAATCTTCGTCGGAAAGACTGCGGAAATACTGATACGGCATCATGGGGAAAAGAACGCGCCCATCGTGGCCAATCCCCTGCCGCAAGGCCCGCACAAAATCCGCGTCCTTCCACTTTCCGGCACCGTAGTCCGGATCAGGCGTGATGTTCGGTGCTACCAGGCGATTGGGTTCCGGCAACTCCTCCTCTTCGTTGGGAATGACACTGCCCCCGCCTTTCATTCCCGGCTTCGGCAAGGCAGGGCGCTGGGTGAAATCGTTGTCGGAATGGCAGAACGGGCACTGCACCAAGCCCTCAACCAGGTACTTGCCCCGGGCCAGTCGTTCGGCCGTTCGCGGAATCGGTTCCATGTCGAGCACCGATGCTGTCGGTATCGCTGCCGGGGGACTTTGGGATTTCTGGCAGGCAATGGAAATACACACTGGAAGAACGGCGAGAAAACCAACTGGAATGGATGTGAAAATCCTCTTCCTTGTCTGCATGATCTGCCTCCCCACGGGTAGACGAATGCGACACCCAGTCTTACTCCTAAGAGCAACGGCGGAAAGTATACCCAAAAGAACCGGCCTCGAAAAACAACAGCGCCTGACGCGTGCCGCTCATTTCCGTTACAATGATGGATTAACCTGCTGTGCTCCCTTGGCACTGTAAAAGCAGTTGCGAGCTCCTGGCCAGTGAAAGGCCAAGGTGTTGGGTTAGCTAGCAGCTAGGAGCTAGCAGCTAGAAGCTTTGGTTCATGACTTCCTCCTCCTCCAACCCGCTCACGTTCCAGGAACTCATCCTGCGCCTGCAGACGTTCTGGGCGGAGCGCGGATGCGTGTTGCAGCAGCCCTACGACGTGGAGGTCGGTGCGGGCACCATGGCCCCGGAGACGTTTCTGCGCGTGCTCGGGCCGCAGCCTTACAAGGTCGCGTATGTGCAGCCCTCGCGGCGTCCGGCCGACGGACGGTATGGCGAGAATCCGAACCGGCTGTTCAAGCACATGCAGCTGCAGGTGATCCTGAAACCTCCGCCGGAGAACGTGCAGGAACTGTATCTGGAATCGCTGGCTGCCATCGGCATTGACCTGCGGCACCACGACATCAAGTTCGAAGAGGACAACTGGGAGTCGCCCACGCTGGGCGCGTGGGGCATCGGATGGCAGGTCATGCTCGATGGCCTCGAAATTACTCAGTTCACTTACTTCCAGCAGTGCGGTGGATTGGACCTGTTTCCGATTTCCGCCGAATTGACGTATGGCCTGGAGCGCATTACGGCGTTCCTGCAGGACGTGGATTCGATCTACGAGATCGTGTGGGCGCGCGATCCATCGATTGACGGAAAAACGTCCGGGCGCGTGGTGACGTATGGCGACGTGCGGCTGGCCGATGAACTGCAGTTCTCCATGTACAACTTCGAGGCAGCGGACGTTGAGAAAACGTGGAAGCACTTCGAGTTGTATGAGGCGGAGTGCAAGGGATTGCTGGAAGGGTACGCAGGGTTGACGAAAGATCAGAATCCCCGCCCTGTCTCTCCACAGGACGGAGAGACAAGGACGGGGCACCCGATTAAGGCGCGGTTCCCCTTGCTCGCGGCTTACGATCTTTGCCTGAAGTGCTCGCATCTGTTCAATATTCTCGACGCGCGCGGAGCAATTTCGGTAACCGAGCGCGTGGGCGTGATTGCGCGGGTTCGGGCGCTCGCCGTGGGGATCGCGAAGGCCTGGGTGGATCAACAGAAGAGCGAGCCGGCCACGGAGAAGTCAGACGAACCTGCGCCTGTGCGCGAGAAGAAAACGAAGGCCGGGAAAGAGACGCTGTCGCCGGTAGGGTAGGAGGTAGCGACAGCCGGCGAGACGCCAGCGCTACGGTTTGGGCGGTTTCTGCACAGGGCGGATGTGATGGATATCACATTCAGGCCTCCACGATTTTTGAGACACTTGATGGTTTGAAAGCATGCCAGATTTTCTGCTAGAGATCGGGTGCGAAGAGATTCCGGCGCGGATGATTGACGCTGCCTCGGCTGAGTTGTGCGAGCGCCTAGGCGCACTGCTCAACCGCGAGCGTCTCGCGGGCGGCGAGATCACGTGTTTTGATACCCCGCGGCGGCTGGCAGTAATGGTCTCGAGCATTCCTGCCTTTCAACCGGATGTAACCGAGCAGATCACCGGACCTTCGGTGAACGTTGCTTATAAAGACGGTCAGCCCACGCCAGCCGCGCACGCGTTCGCCAAGAAAGCCGGTCTGCAGGTCGCGCAGGTCGACAGAGTCTCAACGCCTAAGGGCGAATACATTGCAGCCAAGGTCACAAAGAAAGGTCGCAGCGCGGCGGAAATTCTGGCCGAGAGCCTGCCCAAGGAAATCGCCTCAATCTACTGGCCGAAGAATATGTACTGGCGCAAGCCCAACGAGCGCTTCGTGCGCCCGGTGCGATGGCTGGTGGCGATGCTCGACGGTGAGGCAATCCAGCTCGAATTCGACGGCATCCGGGCAGGGAAGACTTCGCGCGGGCACAGAATTCTGTCTGATGGCGAGGTCACGATTCCGCGTGCCGGATCGGCTTACGTTGATTCCTTGCGGGCGGCCAAGGTTCTCGGCCGCGGCGAGCGCGAGCAGCACATTCGCAAGGAACTCGATGCTGCCACGCGCACCATCCCCGGCGCACGCTGGCGCGAAGACAAGGCGCTGCTCGATACAGTCGTGAACCTGACGGAATTCCCGTCGGTAATTCTGGGCGGGTTCGATCCCGAGTTCCTGACGCTGCCGGAAGAAGTGTTGGTGACCGTGATGCGCGATCACCAGAAGTATTTCGCGGTGGAAGACGCAGGTGGCAAGCTGCTGCCGCATTTTCTGGCCGTGCTCAACACCGACAGCGATCCGCAGGGACTGATTCGGCACGGGAATGAGCGCGTGCTGCGGGCGCGCTTCAATGACGCCAGCTTCTTCTGGGAAACGGACCAGAAAAAGTCGCTTCTGGAGCGGCTGGACTTGCTGAAGCATGTGACCTTCCAGAAAGATCTGGGCAGCTACTATGACAAGACGCTCCGCGTGCAGCGCCTGTGCAGTTGGCTGAGCGAGATTCTGAAACAGCACGGAATCGCGGTGCGGCCCGGGGTGGTCCACAAGGCCGCTTGTCTGGCCAAAACCGACCTGACCGCCGAACTGGTCAAGGAATTCACCGAGCTGCAGGGGGTCGTGGGCGGGCTGTATGCGCGGGTGCAGCAGCTCGATCCGAGCTTGCCCGAAGCGACGCGGATGGCCATCGCGGACGCCATCTACGACCATTACAAGCCGGAATCCACCGACGACGGTGTTCCGCGCTCGACCGAAGGCGCGGTGCTCTCGATCGGCGATAAAGCCGATACGATTGCAGGCATGTTTTCGCTGGGCCTGGTGCCAAGCGGGTCGAAGGATCCGTTTGCCCTGCGGCGTCAGGCGAATGCGATCGTGAAAGTAATCGCGGACAAAGAGCTTCCCTTGCGCCTGGGCGATATGATGCGCGACGCCCGCGCCGGATACAAAGGTGCTGACGCCGAAAAACAATTCGTGGACGATGCCACGTTCTCGGAAGCGGTGGCGACGTTCTTTCGCGAGCGGTTGGAGTTTTATCTGAGAGATGTGCGCGGCTACGCTTACGATGTAGTGAAGGCGGTGCTCGGTGCGGGCGCGGAAGATGTGGTGGATGTTCTGGCGCGAGCCGAGGCAGTGAAACAAGTTTTGCATATGCCCGAGTTTCAGGCCATCGGCGCGGCTTGTAAGCGCATGCGGAACATTCTGAAGCAGGCGACGGAGAAGGGAATTGAACCGGCCGCGAAGTTCGAGCCCCTGCCTGATTTGGCCGATGAGGAGAAGAAGCTGGCGGCGTATGTCGAGGTGAATAGCCCTAAGGTCGAAGATCTCCGGAAGAAAAAAGAGTACAGCGACGCTTTGATGTTGCTTTCGACGGCGCGTGAACCTGTGGACAAGTTCTTCGACAAGGTCATGGTGATGGTCGAAGACACACGCGTGCGGGCGAACCGGCTGGCGCTGCTGCGGACTCTGTTAACAGAATTCTCGACCATCGCCGATTTTTCCGAGATCGTAACCGAAGGGAAAGCGTGAACATTACCACAGCCTTGTCATTCCGACCGGAGGGAGGAACCTGCTTTTCGTTGGTGCACAGGAGAGCAGATTCCTCGCGCAAAGTGCGCTCGGAATGACAGAGCGATTTAGTTTTAGAAGAGTGCACCACACCAAATTCCAGGAGCACAAAGGACTCATATGGCGACCATCACTCTCCCCGAAGTAAAGGAAACCAAGAAATCCACAACCAAGTATGTCTACTTTTTCGGCGGCGGCAAGGCCGACGGCGACGGCAAGATGAAAGACGTGCTGGGCGGCAAGGGCGCCGGCCTGGCCGAAATGACCAACGCGGGGCTGCCGGTGCCTCCGGGATTCACCATTCAGACCGAGGCCTGCCGCGAATACATGCGGGGCTCTCTGTCGAAGGACGTGGACCAGCAGATGAATGACGCGCTGGCCAAACTCGAAGCGCTGCAGGGACAGAAGCTCGGCGAGGGCGAGAACCCGCTGCTGGTCAGCGTGCGCTCGGGCGCAAAGTTCTCCATGCCCGGCATGATGGATACGATCCTGAACCTGGGCCTGAACGATAAGAGCGTGGAGGCGCTGGCCAAGCGCAGCAACAATCCGCGCTTCGCGGCCGATTCTTACCGGCGGCTCATCCAGATGTTCGGCAACGTCGTGCTCGATATCGAGAAGTCGGCGTTCGAAGAGGTTTTTGACGCCAAGAAGAAACAGAAGAAGACGAAGTTCGACACCGATCTCGACGCCAAGGCGTTGCAGGAAGTGATTGCGGATTATAAAAAGGTTGTTAAGAAACACGCCAAGCGCGACTTTCCCCAGGATCCGCGCGAGCAGCTGGTGATGGCGCGCGATGCCGTGTTCCGTTCCTGGCAGAACGACCGCGCGAAATCCTATCGCCGCATCAATAACATTGACGACATGCTGGGAACCGCGGTCAACGTTCAGGCCATGGTCTACGGCAATCTGGGCGATACCAGCGGTACGGGCGTGGGCTTCACGCGCAATCCTGCAACGGGCGTTAAAGAGTTCTACGGCGAATTTCTGATGAACGCGCAGGGCGAGGACGTCGTTTCAGGCGTGCGCACTCCGGTGCATATCCTCGAACTGCACAAGATCATGCCGCATGTGTACGACCAGCTGCGCGACATTACCACGCGGCTCGAAACGCACTACAAGGACATGCAAGATTTCGAGTTCACCATCCAGGACGGCAAGCTCTATATGCTGCAGACCCGCAACGGCAAGCGCACCGGGCTGGCTGCGGTGCGGGTGGCGATCCAGATGGTGGAGGAGGGCCTGATCACGAAAGAGGAAGCAATCTTCCGTGTCGAGCCCAACCAGCTTTACGATTTCCTCGTTCCGCGCCTCGATGAAAAAAGTGCGAAGGTGGAAGTGCTGGCCACTGGCCTGCCGGCGTCGCCGGGCGCGGCCGTAGGTCAGATCGTCTTCACCGCGGACGAGGCGGTCAAGAAAGCAGGACACGGCGCGAAAAACAGTGTGATTCTGGTGCGCGCCGAAACCACTCCCGAAGATATTGACGGGATGGAAGTTGCAAAGGGTATTCTCACGTCGCGCGGCGGCATGACCAGTCATGCGGCGGTGGTGACGCGCGGCATGGGAAAGTGCTGTGTGGCCGGCGCGGGCGACATCTCGGTAGACGAAAAGAAGCGCGAGATGACGGTCAAAGGCCAGACCTTCAAGGAAGGCGACTGGATTTCGCTCGACGGCACGACCGGGCGCGTGATCAAAGGCAAGCTGGGCACGATTCCTCCCAAAGCGGACGATCCGGAACTGACGAAACTGCTGGGATGGGCGGAGCCCTTCCGCAAACTGAGAGTGCGCGCCAATGCTGACATCCCGCGTGACGCCATTCAGGCGCGGGCGTTTGGAGCCGAGGGCATCGGACTCTGCCGCACTGAGCATATGTTCTTCGGCGAAGAAAAGATTCCCCACATGCGCGCCATGATTCTCGCCGATAACGAGAAAGACCGCCGGGCCGCGCTGAAGAAACTGCTTCCCATGCAGCGCGCGGATTTTGCCGGAGTCTTCAAGGCGATGGACGGCCTGCCGGTGACGATCCGCACCCTCGATCCGCCGCTGCATGAGTTCCTGCCGCGCCGGGAGGACTTGATGGTCGACATCGCAATGCTCCCTCACTACAGCGCCAAGCAAAAGAAAGAGCTGGTGGCAAAGTACAAAGACTACGGCGTAAAGGCGGTCGGCGATCTGAAGAAGGTGCTGCCCGGCCTGTTGGCTCGCGTGGAACAGTTGCACGAGTTCAATCCCATGTTAGGACACCGCGGCTGCCGTCTCGGCATCACCTATCCGGAAATCACCGAGATGCAGGCGCGGGCCATCTTCGAGGCGGCGATTGAAGTCGCGAAGAAAGGTGTGAAAGTGCATCCCGAGGTCATGATTCCACTGGTGGCCACGCTCAAGGAAATGGCGAACCAGGGAGCCATCGTGCGGCGCGTGGCCGAGGAAGTTTTCAAAGAGAAGGGAACCAAGATCGACTACATGGTCGGAACCATGATCGAGTTGCCGCGCGCGGCGCTGGTTGCTGACGAGATCGCGAAGGAAGCCGAGTTTTTCTCGTTCGGCACGAACGATCTCACCCAGACCACGTTTGGCTTCTCGCGCGATGACGTGAACAAAGTGCTGCCCACGTATCTGGCCGAGGGGATTCTGAAGCAGGATCCGTTCGCGGCCCTCGATCAGGAAGGCGTCGGACAACTCGTCAGGATGGCGACCGAACGCGGACGCAAGACCCGCCCGAACTTGAAGGTCGGCATCTGCGGCGAACATGGAGGCGAGCCTTCATCGGTAGAGTTCTGCCACCGCGTGGGGCTGAACTACGTCTCCTGTTCACCCTTCCGCGTGCTGACGGCGCGTCTGGCGGCAGCCCAGGCAGCAGCCAGCGAATCGCTGAAAGTGGAGGGCGGACGGACGAAGTAACGCTCGGCTCAACGCAGAGGACGCGGAGGGCGCAGAGGTGGAAGTAAACGAAATCAGCGGAATTGTGGTTGACTCCGCAATGAAGGTCCACTCTGCGCTCGGTCCGGCGTTGCTTGAGAGCGCATACGAGATGTGCTTGATTCGCGAGTTGCGCAAAAGGGGCCTGCGAGTGGAATCGCAGGTCCCAATTGCGGTCCGCTACGATGGAGAGACGTTGGACGCCGGCTATCGGGCAGACCTGTTGGTGGAGTCCGTGGTCTTGGTGGAACTCAAGTCAGTAGAGACGGTTTTGCCAATCCACAAAGCGCAGTTGCTCTCGTATCTGCGCTTAAGCGAGAACGAAGTCGGGTTACTGATCAATTTTAACGTCGAGCACCTGAAGGACGGCATAAAGAGGGTTATCAATTCACGGCCCAAATTCTCTGTGGCCTCCGCGTCCTCTGCGTTGTGAGGTTACTGCACTTTCTGCAACCGTGCGATCAGTTTTTGCGCCAGATTCTCCTCTGACTCTGACCATAGGAGGCGCCCGCTGGCCCGTGTATTTTTCTCTGCCTTCAAGGTGAATTCGACCAGCTTGGCAACGTTGTCGCGCACCTTAGTCTGCGTTTCGTCGGTGAGTTCGACATTTTCCTGAAGGAAGGGTGCGTCCAGGCCAAAATCAATCTCGATGTGGCCAGTCTGCTCCTGCGCGCCTTCGTCGAACTCTTCGCCCTGCACTACGAATTTCACCAGGCTCGGCGAAAGGTTCCACTGACCAGTGCTCGGATCGGGTGTCCAGAGATCCCAAAACGCATCGAAGACGTAAGCGTAGTCGTCGTGAATCAGGTCGGCCATGGCGACGACCGCTTCTTCCGGAGTTATGCCGGGCGAGAACCGCTGCTCCAGCACGCTAGCCTCGTTCCACGACACCGGTTGCACGGCCAGGTAACGGATTCCCGGACGCAGCGTCGAGAACGGGAACTGCTGCAGAACAGCCAGCGCATGTGGCAGCATCGCCGGGCCGGAGAAGTCGGGAAACCAGAGACTGAGATATAGAGGATCAGGCATAAGAACGGGAGGACGGGAAGCCTCACCGCAGTATTGTAATGCTGCGCCTCGGCCCATGCAGCCAGAACCGGGCAGCCATGCAAGAACCGCTGCCGCTTCGGGCAGCGGCGCTGATCTCGGTAGTGTCCGAATTCTTTCACCACATAGCCACAGTGAGAATTCCAAACGAGTAAGAAGCAGAAAGGGTTTGCCATGCAGTTCGGTTTCTCTGGCTCTCTGTGACTCCGTGGTGAAAAAACGAAATAGGACAGCCCTGCGCTCTCCCAACCCTGCGCTCGTCTTTGACATCGCGAAATGCGGCTGTTAACATAAAAACCTGCCTGGCAATCCTGCCTTAGAGTGGTCCCCGTCGTCTAGCCTGGCCTAGGACATCGCCCTTTCACGGCGGTAACACGGGTTCAAATCCCGTCGGGGACGCCAACAA
>JBKQRC010000069.1:0-3429 GCA_052326105.1 Candidatus Sulfotelmatobacter sp.
TCGACAACCTGACGCCGCTGTATCCACAGGAACGGTTGAAGCTCGAGACGGTGAAAGAAAACATCAGCGCGCGCGTCATGGACCTGCTCACCCCGCTCGGCAAAGGGCAGCGCGGCCTGATCGTCTCGCCTCCTCGCGCCGGCAAGACCATGCTGTTGCAGAACGTCGCCAACTCCATCACCGCGAACCACCCCGAAGTCGTGTTGATGGTTCTCCTGATCGACGAGCGTCCGGAAGAAGTCACCGACATGCAGCGCTCGGTCAAGGGCGAGGTCATTTCCTCGACCTTCGACGAGCCCGCCGCCCGCCACGTGCAGGTTGCGGAAATGGTGATTGAAAAGGCGAAAAGATTGGTCGAGCACAACCGCGACGTCGTCATCCTGCTTGATTCGATTACGCGCCTGGCGCGCGCTTACAACACCATCGTTCACCCTCAGGCAAAGTGCTCTCGGGCGGCGTCGATTCAAATGCGTTGCAGCGTCCGAAGCGCTTTTTTGGATCGGCCCGCAACATCGAAGAAGGCGGATCGCTCACCATCATCGCGACTGCGCTCATTGACACCGGATCGCGCATGGACGACGTGATCTTCGAAGAATTCAAGGGCACGGGCAATTCGGAAATCATCCTCGACCGCAAGCTGGTCGATAAGCGCACGTTCCCGGCCATCGATATTCAGCGTTCCGGCACGCGCAAGGAAGAGCTGCTGATTCCAAAAGAAGACTTGCAGCGCATCTGGGTGCTGCGCAAAGTGCTAAACCCGCTGTCTCCGGTCGAAGCGATGGAGTTGCTGATCGAGCGTCTGGCCAAAGCCGCGACGAACAGCGAATTCCTGGCCAAGATGAGCCAGTTGTAGGTTGCAGGATTGTGTAGTGACGGGGCTCTGCCCCGTCCAACCCATCTAGAGACATTCGCCCGGAATTTCATGCTGGGGCTCAGTTAAGCAGAGCTTGGGCGGCCACCTATCCATCTCACAGCGCCGCCCTCAAGGATGCAGCGATCCTCCCGGGGCCAGCAACTCAAAGGGATGGAACGGAATATTTCTCGCGATGCCAAACAGGATAATTACGACGCACAGAACGCGGATCCAAACCGCCGGCAAGAACAGTCGCGGCAGATGACGTCCGCGAATTTCGAAGAGCGCATAGGAAGCCGTTCCATAGGCAAGGAACGGCAACAGCGCCATCGCCAGCGGATTGTAGGCCCATGCGGCACGGAAGTTCCCCCGCAGAAGCTGATGCAAGGCGCGCAACGAACCGCATCCGGGACAATACCATCCCGTCAGATAGCGAAACGGGCATGGTGGAAAGAGGCCGGAAGTGGCCGGGTCGGACGCACGAAGGGCAACGATAGCTACCGCGACGGCCGTGAGCAGTCCAGTCGCCAGCAAAGTTTTTCTCAGGTACGGCATCGGCAAAATCACAGGCACTAGCGGTTCATGTGGCTCAAGACTCCACCGAGAACCGCAACTATCACCCAGATCACGCAAACACCAATTCCCGCGCCCGCTGCAATCCAGCACCAGAGCTTCGCGTTCTTGGAAGCGGCTTGCGCTCCCAGAATATCTCCAGCCTGCAGCTTGCCGTTGACCTGAGCGGCATAGACGATAGCGGCGATGCCTGCCGGCAGACAACACAGGACCGTGGTGAGGATGGCGAAGACGAGGTAGTTGGGCACGTAAGCGGCGGGCGTTTGGCCGATCGCGCCGGTGGGCACAGCAACGGATGGGGCGGCCTGCAAACTCTTGCCGCACTGCCCGCAAAACGTCGCGGTGTCGGCGTTATTGGCTCCGCACTGAGAACAGAACATTCATTTCCTCCTATCGGACAGTTGCCGGATTCACTCTAAGGGAGACCCGTTCAAAAGGCAATCCTGCGCATCGTCGTTGCTAACGGCTTTGATCGCGACGGACTCGTCCGAGCAGAAAGTGCGCACCCCGGTGGTGTTACGCGTAAGAGGATTCGCAATCACCTGGTACTTCACGTTCGGCCCATTAACGGCGTCGGCGACACATCCCTGCAATGTGAAGGAGTATCCATACTGATGGCCACTCGCCAGCGGCGGCGCGATCAAGTCGGCCAGGTCGGAAAGCGCGCAGGTATAACCCGCGTTCGGATGAGCGCTGGCGAACGAAATCTCAGCCGTGTTCAACGTCCTGACAGAGGCGACCGCGGATGCTTCATTGGCGGCGATCCGGGCGCGCAGCAGGTTGGGAATCGCAATCGCGGCAATAATCAGTATGAAGGGAATTGCCACGATTCCCAGGTAACCCAGCACAAGTCCCGCGATGGCGACGCCTTCTCCTGTCAGCCGGCCTGCGCTTTTGCGAATCTCCGAGAGAGAGAGATGTAGTGCACCCCTGTAGAACTGGACACGGAAGTTAGTTAGGCTAGGGGCCTCCGCCAGGAGGCGAGAATGTCGAGAAAGCCGAGAATCCAGAGAACCCCGGAAGAGAAGTGGCAGATTGTGTTGGAAGCCTTGAAGAGTGGCAACGTGGCTGAGACCTGCCGCAAGTACGAGATTGCTCCCAATCTCTATTATCGTTGGAAGGACGAAGTGGAAGCGGGAGCCAAGGCTGCGCTTGGGGGGAGGAGCGCAGCCGCGCGGCCCGATGCCGAGCAGGAGAAACGGATCAAGCAACTGGAACGGGCGCTGGGCCGGTCCCATTTGCAGATTGAGATCTTAAAAAACGTACTGGGCGAGTGAGCTGCGGGCCAGCGCATTCGTCGGCACGGGAATTAGTGGCCCAAGGGAAGGAAGCGAAGCTGGTGGCCGAGACACTGGCGATCAGTCGGTCGAGCCTCTACTATCAGGCACGACCGCGCGCCAGCCGTGCGGATCGTTCGCGGGATCGGGAGATTGTCCTGGCTTGTGGCGAGAAGCCGGCCTATGGCTATCGTCGCGTGGTCTGGTGGCTGGGGCGGCATCACGGGCTGGCGCTCAACGGCAAGCGGGTGTTGCGCGTGATGCGGGAACACGGGCTGCTGGTGCGGCAGCGCCGCTTCCAGGTCTCGCGGAGAAAGGATTGGGGCAAGGTGGAAGCACTGCATCCGGATTGCGTCTGGCAATCGGACATGACCAAGGTCTGGGCTGGGCCGAGTGTGGGCTGGGCGTATCTGGTCTCGGTGATCGACTGCTGCACGCGCGAGATCGTCGGCTGGGACTTGAGTCTGCGCTGTCGCACCGAGGAAGCGCTGGCGGCGCTCAACCGCGCCGTGCTTGAGGTTTTGCCTTTCGGTTCTCGTGGAACGGGTTTGACTTTGACGACCGACAACGGCACGCAGTTTACCTCGGCACGTTACGTCGAAACTCTGAACCGACTGGGAATCCTGCACCGGCGCACCGCCTATAACCATCCCGAAGGCAACAGCTACATCGAACGGTTTCATCGCAGCTTGAAAGAAGAGGAGGTGTGGCTCAACGAATATCAGA
>JBKQRC010000070.1:0-14104 GCA_052326105.1 Candidatus Sulfotelmatobacter sp.
CTTTGCCGAGAGTCTCTCCAATGGCATGGATGCCCTCGACTCCCTGCGGGAATTGGTACGAGTTCAGGCAAAACTCCCGGGCAGGAAGGTCGTTCTGTACCTGGCGGACGGATTGTCTTTACCGATGGATCGGCGAGACGTTGTGGACAGCGTAATCAGTTATGCCAATCAGATGGAAGTGGCGTTCTACGCTGTCGACACGCGGGGGTTAAGCGCTGAAGATCCTATGGTGCCAGGGCTTGCCGACCAGGAGCGAGTGGCCGCCGAGAGTTCAGTGAACAAGGTGAGTCCGCGCATGGGGCACATGGAAGATGACGACGTGCAACTCACCGCGACTTCCGATAAGCAACTGGCGATGCAGGAATTGGCGGAGTCGACCGGCGGGTTTGCCGTTACCAACACCAATGAGATCGCGCTGCCCATGCAACGTGTCATGGAAGACATTCGTACTCACTACGAGGTTGCCTACACGCCGTCGGTGAAGACGTATGATGGGCATTTCCGCAAGATCCAAGTGCGCATTACCCGCCCTTCCGTCACCGTGCAGACCCGTTCCGGGTACTTTGCTTTGCCAGACTTAAACGGGGAGCCATTGCAGCCGTTCGAAATGACCGCTTTGCAGGCGATCAATGCCCGCCCGGCGCCGGTGGAGTTCCCTTACCAGAGTGCGCTTCTGAGGTTCCGGCCGAAAGCTGCCGCAGTCGATTACCAAGTGGCCTTTGACATCCCAGTTTCGAGTCTGCGGGCGGTCACGAACCCGAAAACCGGGAAGGCGCGAATTCGAGTGTCTCTGGTGGCGATGATCCACAACAGTGACGGAGAAGTTGTCGGCAAAGTAAGCCGCGATCTCGTGCGTGAAGTGTCGAACGCCGATCTGCCGCTGGCCGGAGATGACCACATTCTTTACGCCGAACCCATCGAATTGCCGGGCGGACATTACATAATCGACACCGCGGTGACCGACGAACTGGCCGGGAGGACCACCGTGAAGCGGATGTCGGTTTTTGTCGAGCCAGGAAAGGACTTCGGTGTGAGTTCGCTGGAACTGGTGCGACGAGTTCAACCGTTTCCGGCACCGCGCGACGTCCAGGATCCATTTGAAACAGACTCCGGGCGGATCGTGCCGGCACTCGCGGACTCGATGCCCTCAGGTAAACCGCTCGACGTCTATTTTGTCGTTTACCCGGCGACCGCATCTGAAGCCGAACCCACGATCACCTTGCATCTGTATCGAGATGGACGCGAGGTTGGACGAAAGACCCTGGGCCCGCCACAACGGCAGGCGGATGGTTCGATGCCGGTGCTGCTGCGAATCAATCCAGATCCTGGGCAGTGCGACATGGTAGTCACCGCCCAGCAGGGACCCAGGACATCGGAAGCCATGCTCTCGGTGAAGATCACGGCCCGCGAAACTGGCAATCCAAATTAGCCGCACAAGACTGCGGATGCGACACCTCTGCCTGGACTCCTTGCGGGCTGGTTCTGTTTGCAGAACCTGCGGTATGCTGGTACTGATGCGCCTGATACTCTGCCTAGTTTTGTTTGTGACCGTTTCTTCGGCCCAGGAGCGAGATCCCGACAAGCTTTTGAATGACGCGATTCAAGCACAACAGCGCGGCGATTATCAATCGGCCATAACGGATTACCGTCAGCTTCTTCAGCTTCGTCCCGATCACATCGAAGCCAAGGTGAATCTTGGCGCTGCTCTGGCGCACGTTGGCCAGTTCGACGAAGCCATCGCCATGTATCGGTCGGCGCTTCCTTCCCTGAAAGACAAGAACCCCGTGCTCCTCAATCTTGGGCTGGCTTATTACAAGAAGGGCGATCTGGCAAAAGCACGCGAACAATTTGCCACCCTGCATCACTCGTCGCCAAACAACGTTCAGGCAGCGATTCTCCTGGCCGACGCGGAGATCAAGTTGGGGGAAGCCGAAGCCGCTGCCGACATGCTCGCACCGCTGGAGAAGTCGTTCTCGCGCAATTCCGATTTCGACTACGAACTCGGTCTTGCCCTGATCAAGTCGGGCCATCGGCGCGAAGGTATTCCACGCATGGAGAAAGCTGGCGAACTGGCAAAGGGCGGAGATGCATACATGCTCGCCGGGGCAACACTGATGGATCTCAACGAGTTCGAGCAGGCACGGCACGATCTGGAAACGGCGCTTCAGTTGGCTCCCAATCTGCGTGGCCTGCATAAGCTGGTGGGAATGGCAAGAGACAAGACGGGCGATCAGAAGGCGGCCGAACCCGCATTCCGGCAGGCCCTAAAGGAGAACCCGGACGATTTCGAGGCCAATCTCTACCTGGGCGCGCTCCTCTATAAACAGCGCCACATGGAGGAAGCGAAGGTCTATCTTGAACACGCGGTCCAGCTGAAACCTACCGACTCGATGGCTCGCTACGAATCGGCGATGCTCAAGAGCACCTCTGGCGAATACGAAGCAGCAGCACGGGAGCTGGAAGGGGTGGTCAAGGAGAATCCCGACTGGCTGGAGCCGCACGTGGAGCTGACTTCTCTGTATTACAAGCTTCACAGGCCCTCCGATGGCGCCAAAGAGCGTGCCATCGTCGATCGCCTCACCGCCGAGCAACAAGCCAAGGGCCCCGGCAAGTAGCAGGCCCGGCTACTTCTTCACTTGCGATTCGGTAACCTCAATACGACGATCCGCATCGACGCCGCGCAGCGTTTGGACGGCACCCGACGGCCAACGAATCTCGATTTCTTCCACGCGACGGTCAGGTCCGAGGCCGAAGTGAACCGGCCCGTCACTGGATGACGCATAACCAACGCTGGTCGTCATGTGGTTGTATTGCACGCCACTTTTCGTCACAACTTTGATGCGAGCCCCGATGCCGTCGCGGTTGCTCTTCGTCCCGCGCAGAGCGATGTCAAGCCAGTGGCCGGACTTCTGGCTGCGGTTCATCCAGATCTCGGCGTCTCTGTCGATCGCGCTGACCACGACGTCGATTCGTCCGTCTCCATCCAAATCGCCGAAGGCGCAACCACGGTGGCGGGCAGCCGGCGAAGCAGTGAAGCGCGCTTTATCGGTTAGCGCGATCCATTTTCCTCGCGATCCGGGATTGCGGAAGACTGCGTTATATTGATCAATAGCCTGACCCGGCAGGGGCACCGATTGCACGTGACCGCCGCTTACGAATAAATCTTTCCACCCATCATTATCGAAATCATAGAAACCGGCACAATAACCAGACATCTGGAAACTGGCGTCACGCATTCCACTCTCGGTGGTGACTTCCCGAAAGCTGCCCTTGCCGGTGTTCTGGAATAGTGGGAAAGTCTGACTCATCAGGGCAGCAAACGCGATGTCGGGATAACCGTCGTTGTTGAAGTCGCGAAAATCCACGCCCATGCCGGAGATGAAATTTCCATCTTCCGTCAACGCCACTCCGGATTCGAAGGCAACTTCTTCGAACTTGTTTCCCAGATTGTGAAACAGCGAGTTGTAGGAAGCGTCATTGGTGACAAACAAATCGGGACGGCCGTCAAGATCGTAGTCGGCCATGGCCGCGCCCATTCCTTTGCCGACGTGATCGCGAATTCCCCACTCTTTGGAAGCATCCCGAAAAGTGCCGTCTCCGTTGTTCAGGAACAGCTGATTCGGCTGGCCCTTGAAGAACTTGGGGTGGCAATAGTCTCCTACTTGATCGAACTCGCAGCGGCGTACTGGGTAATAGTCCCACTGCAAGTAGTTGACGACGAACAGATCGAGCAGGCCATCGTTATTCACGTCGACCCAGACGGCGGTGATTGCCCACCAGGGGCCAAATTCAGGATCGGGATGATTCAGCGCAGCATCCAGGCCGGATTTCACGGTGACGTCAGTGAAGGTGCCGTCGCCGTTGTTGTGGTAGAGCGTGCTGTGGTGCACTCCGGCAACAAATAGATCGGGATGGCCGTCGTTATCGTAATCGCCAACCGCAACTCCCATATCGTATCCTGTGCCGGCCAGGCCGGCGGCATCGGTCACGTCGGTGAAGACGCCATTGCCATCGTTGCGGAAAAGGCGGTTCCTGAATTTGGGCGAGTCCTTTTTCAGCGTGGCGACATTGGCGCCATTGGTGAAGAAAATGTCGGGGCGTCCGTCTCCGTTGTAGTCGAAGATGGCAACGCCGCCGAGCATGGTCTCTGGCAAATTCTTTGCGGGAGTGACGCCATTCTCCAGCCGGAATGCAATCTTCCCCAGCTCAAACTCGATGGGAGCGCCTGTCGGCGAACCCTGCCCGAAGAAAGACGGGACAACAGCGACTAAACCAATGAGCAGAATGAACCGTGAACGCAAGCCGGACTTTGCGAAGAACTTGTCATTCATTGGGCACAGCCATGATCGACGATCGCCAAAGGAGCGTGTCAGGACGTGTAGGTTGCGCGAAATTCCAAGAACACGCCAGATCAGGCTACCGTAACTGAGCGCCTCTTGCACAGGGTTTTGTTTATTTTGTCGAATCTGCAACGGTCAACCGAGGGATCGGAATCACAACCCCTGAGCCTATGAGGCTGCTATGCTAAAATTTCAACACACCTACTATTTTGCGAGTCCCTAGGGTACCAATGAAGTTCTTAACCGCGAGAATTCTGTTGGCTGCGATCCTCGGCGCTGGCGCGTTTTTCGTGGTCGCCGCACGAAGCCAGACTCCGGGTGCCGAATCTGGGTCCGCAGCGAACCAGCTGGCGGCCATCGCCATTGACTACCCGCTCGACGGCTCTGTTTTTCCCCCGGAGATCACGCCGCCCACTTTTCTGTGGCGCGACGACAGCGAGAGCGCGAAACGATGGGTGATCGAGGTCAGCTTCGCCAGTCGCGCGGGTGGAATTCGCGTCGAGGCGCCCGGGTATCCCCAGCAGGTGGGCGAGATCGATCCGCAAGCGGGTTCGGCAAAGGCCCTCGAGCAGTTGACTCCAAGGCAGATGGCTACGCGCACATGGAGGCCGGATGCGGCGACGTGGGCGCGGATCAAGAGCAGATCCGTGAAACCGGCAACGATTACGATTACTGGATTTGCCGACGGCAATTCCAACCTGCCAGTCTCGCGCGGCACGGTCACCATTTCCACGTCACTGGATCCTGTCGGCGCTCCCGTTTTCTACCGCGATGTTCCATTGATGCTGTCGCCCAGAACAGAAAAAGGGTTCATCCAGCCGCTGCCGCCCTCGGCCATCCCCCTCATTAAATGGAGATTGCGCAGCATTGCCGAGCCGGAGAGCCATGTCGTCATGGAAAAGCTCTACACCTGTGCGAATTGCCACTCGTTCTCCGCCGACGGCAAGACCATGGGACTGGATCTTGATGGACCGAAGAACGATAAGGGCTTATATACCGTGGTTCCGGTGCAGAAATTCATGACGATCCGGAATCAGGATGTCATTCGCTGGAGTTCGTTCCAGGAGAATCTGAATGCCCCGACCTCCGAGCCATCGGTGAAGCGGTTCGGGTTCATGTCGCAGATTTCGCCCGACGGACGCTACGTGGTGACGTCGATCGGTCCTCCGGGCGCGGGGAACGTCCATCAAAAAGAAAACCCCGGCTTTGCGCCCGGGCTCTCGGATCGCTTGTTCAGCATCAACTACCCGGACTTCGATTTCAGCCAGGTTTTCTATCCGATGCGCGGCATCCTGGCTTGGTATGACCGGTCAGCTAAGAAGCTGCGCCCCCTGCCGGGCGCGGACGACCCTGAGTTCGTCCAGACCAGCGCGTTTTGGTCGCCCGATGGAAAATACCTGATCTTCAGCCGCGCCGAGGCTCGCGATCCCTATCCGCCTGGCGCGGAGACGCCCGACCACGCCAATGACCCGCGCGAACCCCAAATCCAATACGACCTCTACAAGATTCCCTTTAACGACGGCAAAGGCGGCAAACCTGAGCCCGTCGCCGGCGCCTCTGGCAACGGCATGAGCAACGACTTCCCCAAGGTTTCTCCGGACGGCCGCTGGATCGTATTTGTCCAAAACCACAACGGCTTGCTCATGCGCCCGGACAGCAAACTCTACATCGTGCCCTTTGAAGGCGGCAAAGCGCGCCTCATGAAATGCAATACGCCGATCATGAACTCGTGGCACACATTTTCCCCGAACGGGCGCTGGCTGGCGTTTTCCTCGAAGTCGCGTGGACCCTATACCCGGCTCATGCTGACCCATATTGACGCCGACGGCAATGACAGTCCTGCGATTATCGTGGATAACACGACCGCGGCCAATCGTGCCGTCAACATTCCTGAGTTTGTGAATATTCCAGCGGATGGCCTGGAAAAGATCGACCCGGAAGCGACCCGGATTTACCGTCTATCGAACACTGCCTTTGAACTGATGGAGAAAAACCAGATGGCCGGCGCCATCGAACAGTGGCGTCAGGCCCTGCAACTGGACCCGGACGATGCCATGGCGCATTTCTCCCTGGCGGTGTCGCTGAGTGGCAATAATCAGGAGAGCGAAGCAGTTGCGGAGTACCGCAAAGCCTGTGCTCTCGATCCTCATCGCGCCGCCTGGTTCGATCACTTTGCGGTGTCGCTGGCGCTCACCGGCGATCCCGACGCTGCCGTGGCAAATTGGCAGAAATCGCTGACCCTGGACCCGTCCAATGCCAAAGCGGAGATGGAAATGGGCGTGGTGCTCGCCGAAAAGGGCCAAGTGCCGGAGGGACTCGATCACCTGCGGAAGGCTGTCGCGCTGGCTCCCGACGTCGCGGACGCCCACAATGCTCTCGGCTGGGAACTGGCAAAGGCCGGACAAATGGATGAGGGAGTCGAGCAACTTCAGAAGGCAGTCGCGCTCAGCCCAACTTCTGCCGCGTATTACGCCAACCTTGCCCACATTCTGGGATTGCGCGGCGATTCTGCCCGGGCTGTTACGGCGCTTGAGAAGGCGGTCGAGTTGAGCCAAGGCAAACAACCGCAGTTTCTGGAGGCTCTGGCTGACGCATACAGCAAGACAGGACGCTTCGTCGAGGCAATCCAAACCGCCGGCCGCGCGCTCGACCTCGCTCTCCAGACACAAGACGGGAAACTGGAGAAGCAACTGCGGGATGATATCGCTCGCTACGAAGTCGAGAAAGAAAAGGCTAAACCGCAGTAGTGACGCCGGTGCACTCCGAAGACGATGGCGTCGCACAAGCCATCACGCCCGATGCGCGGAACATCCATGAGGAGCCAATCGAATCCTCACGCGTGACTTCGTAGCAGGCCGCCGCCGCGCACACGAAATCGGGTTCCTTCTCAACCCCCTGTCACGGCATCTGGAACGTACCAATCGCAGTGACGTTGCTTGAAGAATTGCCGAGGTAAACCGTATAGGTTCCCGATGCAACCAGCCAGCCTTGACTATTGACGTCCCAGTACGAAAACGGATGAGACGAGTCGCTGGCGTTAACCTGGATAGTCTCATTCTGTTGTTGGCCGGCAGTCAGCGGCACCTTTTGCCATCCCACCAAACGCATCGCCTCGCCCGTGCTCGGCGGCAATCCGAGATACACCTGCGCGACCTCTGCGCCCGCCCGCGCGCCGGTGTTCTGCAAGTCGAAACTTACCTGAAAGCTGGGGCTATTCGCGGAAGTATTCGCGGTGAGTTGCGGATTGGTTATCGAAAACGTTGTGTACGACAGGCCAAAGCCGAAAGGGAAGAGCGGGGTATAGCCCATCGTGGCATACCACTTGTAGCCCACGTTGAATCCGTCGATGGTGTAATCCACGGGAAACGGCGTAGAAGAGTCGGGCGGCGTGGCAATCACCGGGCGCGGCAGATCGTTCACACTGGCGGGAAATGTCATGGGGAGTTTTCCCGAAGGATTGACGTTGCCGAACAGGATATTGGCGACGGCCTGGCCGCCGTTCTGCCCTGGGTACCACGCTTCCAGAACGGCGCTGACGGAGGCCAGCCATGGCATCACCTGTGGCCCGCCGTTTTCCATCACGACGATAGTGTTGGGGTTGACTGCCGCTACCGCGGCGACCAAAGCGTCCTGATCGATGGGCGTGGCGTGAATCACGTCGGTGAAATTCAGGCTGGGCAGGTCCATGCCTTCGCTCGCCCACTGGCTGACAAAAACGATGGCCACTTGGGAAGAGCCGGCCAGAGTGGCCGCCTTGGCGGCATCGGTTCCGTCGATATATTGCACTGTGGCACCGGGCGCTAGCGCCGTAATCGCATTGAGCGGCGAAGAAGGGTCCCAAATCACAGACGACCAGCCGGGCACACTGGGTTCGCCTTCGTTGAGAGCCGGTCCACCCACTGGAGTGACCTGCGCGGACCCTCCGCCCGAAAGCACGCCAATATCGGCATGCGAGCCGATTACGGCGATCGACTGAACCGTTGCTCCATTGAGCGGAAGCACGCCCGTGTTCTGCAACAGAACTGCGCCCTGTTCCTCGGCTTCTTGCGCTATTGCGGCGTCGGCTGCCGCGTTAATCGGCTGAATCGTGGCCGGATGATCGAAGAGTCCGTCCGCAAACATGGCCCGTAAGATGCGATGGACCATGTTGTCGAGACGCGACTGAGGGACCTGGCCGCTTGCGACCGCCTGCTCCAGGCTTGATCCAAAATAAATGTTTTCCGGCTGCTCCTGGTCCAGGCCATTGATTGCTGCATTGACGGTGCTGTGCGTAGCATCCCAGTCGGACATGACGAACCCGGGGAATGCCCAGTTTCCTTTCAGGACCGTATTAAGAAGATAAGCGTTCTCGCAGGAGTAAGTGTCGTTGACCAGATTGTAAGAGCACATGACCGACTGCACATTGGAATCTCCGGCTCCGATCTCGAAGGCGAGCAGGTCGCTCTCCCGAGCCGAGCGATCGTCGATCTTGACATCGGCTGTGCCGCGGCCGGTTTCCTGGTCATTGAAGGAGAAGTGTTTGATTCCGGCTATCACGTATTGGTTCTGAATGGCCGTCAGGTGCGCTGCCGTAATCTTTCCGGCAAGCATCGGGTCCTCACCCTTGGTTTCGAAAGTTCGGCCATCGCGCGGTTCGCGGCCGGTGTTGTTGACGTTGCCGCCCAGATTGACGTTGATGCCGTAAGCGCTCAATTCGGAACCGATGACCGTGCCGTACTTGGCAGCTTCAGTCAGGTCCCAACTCGCGGCGCTGGCGATGGAGGAGGGAAGTGCGGTCGCTTGTCCCACGGCGTTGCCGACCCCGACGCTGCCGTCGGCGAAATAAAGATCGGGAATCCCAAGCCGGGGAATGCCCGGAATCCAGCCTCCGCCTCCGCGGGGCAGGGTATAGTCCCACCAATCCAGGGCTGCGCCGCCGTGGACTAGCTGAATCTTCTCGTCCTGCGTCATCTGCGCGACCAGATAGTCGGCCCGTACGTCGGGAGAGGCGCTTGGTGGCGGAGGCGGAGGGGCAGTTTGAGAGTTGCTCCCGCTGCCGCAGCCCACGGCCGCCATTAATAAAAGGAGTCCAATCGCTATGAGCAGCTTGTGTGCAGACCTGCACTGGCCGTTCCTTCTTGAATCACCAGAGCCACCCGCTTCTTCCATGGCACCCCCAACCGCAAGGACTTGGGTTCAGTAGAACCAGTGCTTCTCCAAGCTGTGCCTTGGACGTGTTGAGCCGAAATCCCGTATTGGTCTTTCCGTCACGATTGTACAACCGTCCCGCCCGTACGCTTGCCGGTTAAATGCGGTCTGGGGGCGCTCCCGGTAAACCGCAAAAGACCGGCCAACCCGCGAAAAAAATGCTTGACAGTACGTAGCGTAATAGTACTATACGTACTATATGGCCAGACCGGCGATCTCGAAACTCGGCTATGCGCTGCTGGGATTGCTCCAGCAAAACCCGGCGTCGGGATACGCTCTGCGGAAACTCTTCTCCACCACTGCGCTGATGACCTATAGCGACAGCCCGGGCGCCATCTATCCCGCGCTCACGAGGCTCGAGCGGCAGGGACTCATCCGCGGAAAAATCGAGAGCGGTCCTGGTATGCGGCGGCGGCAAATGTTCCGGCTGACTGCGCGGGGCGCTGCGGAACTCAAGAAATGGGTTACGCGCCCACTGGTTCACGCCGACGTGGTCCGCGGCCTCGACGAAGTGATGCTACGGTTTGGCTGTTCGGGGCAGGTAGGGGGGCCAGCCGTCTCGGTCAGACTTCTGAAGTCCCTGGAGGCCGAGCTGACAGCTTACATTCCCGGCCTCCACCAACAGCTGAGTGCGGGGAAGGCAACCATGCCCACGTCGGGCAGATTGGCCCTGGAAAGCGGCATCAGGGGATACGAATGTCTGTTGCAGTGGACCAGATATGCACTCGCAACGTACGAACACAAAAACTCAAAGATAAAGGAGTAACGACGTCATGAAAACACGCATTGTTCTTTACTGTTTGCTGGGTGGGCTGTGCTTTGCGTTCCCGGCCTTAGGCGCGGGGCACTTCTGGTGGTGGTTGCTATGCGGCGTGATTACGGTGGCGGCGCTGGTGCCAGTGGCGCGGTTTGGGCCGCGGCATCCGCTGGCCCAATATGGTGCGACCGTCCTGGCGCTCGTGGTCGTCGGGCTGGTCTGTACGCTCTCGGAAGCCGTGGTGTTCTTTCCTGAAATGAAGGCCCAGGTCAGGATCTCACTGGTTGGCGGCACGGTGGTGTATCTGGTCGCGGCTGCCGTGCTGGTGGCGCTGGCCAAGCTGTTGAAGCTGATGGAACCCAACGCGCAAGCTGTCGAGCATCGCCCGCTGAGGGTGGCGATTCCGTTGGTTCTGCTGGCAGGCGCGTCGTACGTCGTTTATTACCAGATATTCGGCGCCATCACCTTTCAGTTCTTTACCAAGCAGTACTATCCTCATGCCGTAGAGCAAGCAACGGCGATGGGAGTATGGTTCTGGGGCTATCAATGGGCCCGGGGTTTGCTGATGACGCTGGCCGTATTGCCCATCATTTACACCCTGCGGCTGCCGCGTTGGAAAGCGGCGCTCGCGGTCGGCGCACTGGTCTGGATCGTGGGAGGCGGCGCTGGCCTGCTGGTGCCGAACAACCTCATGGTGTCGACGCAGCGCTATATCCACATCGTAGAGATCATGACCCAGAACGTCTCGCTGGGAATCACGGCGGTGTTCCTGCTGCGCCCCAAGCCAACTGCCGGGGCCGCATCCTCCTAAGAATCGCAGGAGCGGCGAAGCCAAGCTTGAGGGTTTGATGGCTGCGCCAAGGAATTAGGGTGAGTAGGCCGTGCTGGCGAGACCGTGTCATGGTCTCGAGAAAAGGTGGAATGTCATGAAATACTCGAACGCAATTTTGCGCATCCTGGCAGTCTTCGTTGCTATTACTGCCGTGCAAATCCTTGCTGGAGCTTTGTCGGCAATACTGCTCCCGCCGAAAGTTGTCATGCCCCACGTGATGCAGCACATTTTGCAGTGGGTTTTCCTGACGAACGCGGTGACGGTGTTAGCGCTCTGCATCATCGCCCAGCGAACGGAGTGGCGCGGCTGGACACTGGGCGCAGCCGTGGCGGCGATCCCGCTGGCCATCGCCTGCATCAATGACATCGAAGGCGTCTTCTTTCTGCCAAATCTTCCCATCGAATGGCCCAGAATCTTCCTCCAAACCGCGCTCGGGGCCGCTTTCTCCGTGCCGGTGTGGATGCTCTTGTTCGGAAGGCGAGCGGCGGATTCGCAGGAGCATTATCATCCCATTGCCTCGAAGTCGCGTGGCGAACGGGCCTGGAAACTGGTAGTTTCTGACCTCGCTTACCTGGCTCTATATTTTGTCGCGGGCACGATCATTTGGCCGCACATCAAAGACTTCTACGCCACCCAGAGACTGCCTTCGCTGTCCACGATTCTCGCGCTGGAATTGCTGGTTCGCGCGCCCGCGTTCGTGGTGTTGTGTCTGCTCCTGGTGCGGATGCTGGGCCTGCCGCGACTCAGCGGGGCGCTGGCCGTGGGCGCACTGTTTGCGCTCTTGAGCGGCGTGGCGCCACTGATCATGCCGAATCCGTATTTCCCGGATGCGGTGCGCTGGATGCACTTCTACGAAGTGACCACTTCGAACTTCGTGTTCGGGGCCGTCATCGCCTGGCTCTGGGGCCAGCCGAGAGTCGCTCCCACGCAGGCGGTGCACGAAGCGGCGTGAGCGGGGCGGAAGCGCTGTGCGAGATCTGAGCTGGAGTGCTAATTTAGATTCCAGCGAGGCCTTCATGCGCAAAGTTCTGTTGATTGCTCTTCTTCTGCTTGCTTGTGTTTCTACACTGCTCGCCAAGACGGTTGTGTTCTGGCAAGATGGTTTCCCTACCGTCTCCAGCCAGCCGCTGTCGCGCGACACACTCGTGACCGCGTTGGACGACCCGAAGGTTGTCTTCGCGGGCCTCGCCGAGCTGAAAGACTCCTCCACCTGGAAGGACGCTGATCTGTTTGTCCTCCCCTACGGCTCCGCCGTTCCTGCCGACGTCTGGGGCAGCATCCAGAATTATCTCCGCGGCGGCGGCAACCTGCTCGTGTTGGGCGGAGAGGCGTTCCGCGTTCCGGTCACGGCCGCCAATGGCAAATTCATCCCGAGCCGGCCGCAGGATACCTATGCCCGAGAACTCGGATTCCTCCACTCCTACGAAGTGCCCGTTCCCTCGGGCAGTCATTTCGCCTGGAAATTCGGCTACTCCTTCCTCCATGCTCCCGCAATCCGCGCCCGCCGTTTCTTCACCACCGAAGGCCGCCTTGATGGCTTTGGCTACATGATGGATTCGGAGGGCGAGGCGGTGGCGGCGCCGGTGGTCGTAAAAGACCACACCAATGTTGCTCTTCCGGCGGAAGCAATGCTCGGATCAAGAATCGTTCTGCTCGATTTTGAGCCCGAGCCCGGTTACTGGGAATCGATGGACGGGCTCTCGCTGGTTCGCGAGTCCGCGGGTTATGCGCGCCAGGGTGCTTCGTCGTTCTGGATCGAAACGCCCTTCTCCACCGCCAAGCAAGACGAACCCATCAACGTTGTAGTGCATCTTCGCAACGCCCGCCGCGAACGCCTCGGCCTGCCACTCTCCGGCGAAGTGAAGTTGGAACTTTTCTCGGGCGAAAAGGCCGTGCAATCCGCCCGCGTTCCATGCACCGGATCGGAAGTCGATGCCGAAGTAAGCTTCCACACCACGCTTCCTTCAGGCTTCTACACCATCCGCGGAATCTATGTGGACGCCGGCCAGCCTCGCGAGTTCTACCAAAACGCACTGTGGGTTGAGGACCAGGGCATGCTAACGTCCGGCCCAGTCCTTGGCGTGCAAGGCGATTTCCTCAGCCGCGATGGCAAACCGTTCTTCCCCGTCGGCTCCAACTATTTCACTACCGAAGAAAATGGATGGGATTTCTCCGGTCCGCGCAACGCCTGGATCTGGGAGCGCGATTTCGCCGCGATGGAAAAGCAGAGAGTCAACTTTGTGCGCACCGGCGTCTGGATGTCGAACCTGCGCATCGTCGAGCCGCTCACCGACATGGTCACGGAACGCTTCGCGCGCAATCTTGAGGCTTATCTCCTCTGCGCGCGCCGCCATAACATCGCCGTCAACTTCACTTTCTTTGCCTTCGTTCCGCACACCGGCATGCGCGGCTTCGATCAGGCCGCCGCTCCCACCCAGAATCCTTACACCGATCCCGTCGCCATTCGCGGCGAGCGGGACTACGTTCTCTCCGTCGTCAACCGCTTCCGCAACGTGCCCTGGCTCTCCTGGGACCTCATCAACGAGCCCAGCTTCTCCAATCCCAACCGGCTCTGGAGGGGCAATACTCCCAACAACGATCCGACGGAAATCGCCGCCTGGCACAAGTGGCTCCAGAACAAATATCACGACACCGCCGCGCTCGCCGCCGCCTGGCTGGTAACACCCGAGGAACTCGGCAGCCTGGATCAGGTTCCGCTTCCCAGCATCGCGAACATTTCTCCGCAGCGCTACGGCGATGCGCGCCAGATTCGCGCGTTGGACTACAACCTATTCGCCCAAGATACGTTCGCCGGTTGGGTCCATACCATGGTCTCAACCATTCGTTCCACCGGCAGCACCCAACTGATCGACGTTGGCCAGGATGAAGGCGGCGTGACCGACCGCGTCCTCAACCAGTTTTATGCTTCCAGCGGCGTTTCTTTCACCACCAACCACACCTATTGGCGTGACGACGGCCTGCTCTGGG
>JBKQRC010000071.1:0-50545 GCA_052326105.1 Candidatus Sulfotelmatobacter sp.
AGATGTACGAACTGTGGAACGAGCCTGACCAGAAATACTTCACCGGCACGGTCGAGCAGATGGTTACCCTGACCAGCCATATGTACAGCATCGTGCGGGCGCTTGACCCGCAAGCCCTGATTGCCGCTCCTTCGGCGGGCGATACCACATGGTTGGACTCCTACTGGGCGGCGGGCGGAGTGAAATCGGTCGATATCGTCACCACCCACGACTACCCCGACCCCAGAAATCCCGTAGGCGAGGTGATCTGCGCCTTTCGCAGCCTTCCCCTGAAAGCCCTGATGACCAAGTACGGGATTCAGAAGCCGATCTGGGACACAGAAGGCTCGTGGGGAACCGCCACTGCTCTGAGCGATCCGGATCTGCAGGCGGCGTTCGCAGCGCGGTTCGAAATCCTGCATTGGGCTTGCGGAGTGGAGCGCTTCTACTGGTATGCCTGGGAGGGTGGCTCTCAGGCTCCCTATTGGGGTCTGCTGTGGACCCCGTCCGCAGGGCCGACCGAGGCCGGGGTTGCCTTCAAGATCGTCGAGAAGTGGCTGAACGGAGCAACGATGCCGGATGGGTGCCTCATGAACGGGGCTGCCATTCCCGCTCCTCCCACCCTCTTCCACGGAATCTACACTTGCACCTTGACTCGCCCGGGTGGTTATCAGGGCCAAGCGGTGTGGAACACCGATGGATCCAGTACTTACACGGCACCGAGCCATTTCGTTCAATACCGCGACCTGGCTGGAAACATCTATCTGCTTCAGGCGAATCATCACGTGCAGATCGGACATAAGCCGATCCTGCTCGAGAATTGATCCGGTTGCCTTGGCTTCCGGGGCACCCTGCCTCGCAGTAGGCTCGGTGCCCCAGCCACAGCAATTCGTGTTCACTTCTCTTCCTCGGTTCGTGCCCCGTGCGCGCGTTCGCGCCACGCTTTGAGAACAGATACCGGGGCCAAGGAATAGACAATGCTGACCACGAAATCAAGCGTCCGAAAATAGCGGTAGGCGCAGCCATCAACAACCCTCTCCAACCACGCCGGCTTTATGGCTTCGCTGTTCTCTGTTCCCGTGCACTGGGGCCACGTGCCCCTGGTCTCGGCCCGCCATAGGGCGACGTATCTTTCGATCTTGCTCTTGACCCCAGGCGGAAGCGTCTCCCCGCGTGGGCGCGCGCGCGCTGAGATGATGTCTTCGCCCTTCACCAGCGAATGGTGTTCCCCCTGATAAATTGCCGAGCGATCCGCAGCCTCCAGCGAAGTCATTGCGGGCACAAACGGCACACCAAGAAAGGCGCAGACCTCCATCATGGTTGCGGTGGGGTCCTTGACCAGGGTTTCGTATTGTACCTGGAGCAACTGAACTCCGCGGCCGGCCAGCCGATCACACTGAGTTTTCAGCACCCGGTATCCGAGCAACGTACGGATAATCATGCCTTTGCGTCGAAACCACGAGGCGGGATCCTCGGCGGCCCTGATCACGCTTCGGCAGATCGCTGCCGGGTCGCGCCAGATAACAATGAACCGGGCATCGGGAAAATCTCGAGCCAATCGCGTCAGTGAATCGTAATAGTTAGGAGACTTTTCTCCCCAGATGGATGCGCCCTTGCGCAGTGCAGGTTCCCGGTAAGCTGCCTCGAGGCTGTGACGGAAGGAAGAGGAACTCGGCGCAAGCCGGTCCATCTCAATCTTGTGCCGCGTGAGAGCCTGGTTCCAGAACTGCCATCTCGCTGCCCATCTTGATCCCGCCCCAGGCAGCCAGAACACAGGTCGCAACAGAAGGAGGTCCCCTTCATACATCAGAGCAATCTCCGGGTGCTGGTTGAGAAGGGCATAAAACAAGGACGTGCCCGAGCGCCACATTCCCACCACAAACACAGGCCCGGAGCTCCGATCTGCGTGCGCAGAATTCGCGGGCGCCGCCGAATCACCCTCTTCGCCGGCCGTAGTTAATGGTTCAAGTAAAGTTTTCATGATTTACTGAAACTCTATCTTGCAAATGGACTTCAGTGTCATGGCTCAGGCCCAGCCATGCTCAAACCTGTTTGCGTTCCCCTAATCCAGTACCGGTTGCCTTTCAGCATCCCTGATTTGAACTGGAGCAAGGCTTCCCCTTTTTGCGAGAGTGTGCCGGTAGATATTCATCAGCTGTTCGTAGTTCTTGTCCGCGGTGTATTTCGCCTCGTATTCACTCCGCGCTTCCTGGCCCATGGCCCGCATGCGCTCGGGATGGTTCCACGCCCACTCGACTTTGGCAGCCAGGTCATCCGGGTCGCCGGGCGTAAAGTGCAAGCCGGTGCGGCCGTCCTCCACAATCTCTTGCATGGCTCCCAGGCGAGAGCAGATTACCGGCACCCCACAGGCGAAACTCTCGGCGATCGTTAAAGGAAAATTCTCATACCATTGACTGGTGAACACCAGAAAGCGCGCACCGCGTATGGCAGCGACGGTTTCGGGATGCGGCAACTGTCCCTTGAAGACAACATTTGTTAGCTTGCGCTGCTCGGCCTCCGCTTCCAGTTCGGAGCGCTCCGGACCACCGCCAACGATCCAAGCGGGAATGCTCAACCCCTGCCCGGCCAGACGGCCCCACGCGTCAAGAATCGTAGTCACGCGCTGTTTGGGGGAAAGCCGGCCGGCGAATACCGCGTACTCGCCGGTCCCCGTGCCCATGCCCGGATCAGGATGCACAAAGTTGGGTTTGACAAACACTTTCTCCGCCGGCAATCCGGCCCGGAGACCTCGGGACCGCGAGAACTGCGTCAGGCTTATATAAGAATCAATCCCGTTCGTCCACGTTCCCGCCTGGCGATGCACAGCCAGCATCAGGGCGGTCACCGCTGTGGCGGAAACCGAGTCGCGATAACATGCGTGCTGCACCGACCGCACGAGTCCATGGTCCACACATTCCTCACAAACCTTGCCGTCGCGAAAAAAAGTTCCCGCCGGGCAGAAAAGCCGGAAATTGTGCAGGGTCTGCACGACTGGCACACCCGCTTCCCGGCAGGCCGCATAAATGGAAGGGGAGATGATCATGAACGTGTTATGAACGTGTACCAGATCCGGCTTCTCGCGGCGCAACAGTTCGGCGAAATCCCTGCGGGTGTCGCCCGCCCAGATGGTCCTTTGCGCCAGGCCCAGTCGCTTGAGCCCGGTGTAAGACTCGACTTCAAAGTTGCTGCGGTGATAAGCAACGACTGTATGTCCTTTTGCCTGCAGCAATTGCCGCTCCTGGTCGAAGACGAAGTCCTCACCCCCAGGCTGCTGATACGAGTTGTGGACAATGGCGACTTTCACAATTTCTCAGTCTCCACCGCGGCCGGCTTCCCCTGGGACAAAAGCTGCAATAAGTCCCCATTGGACACGTACGTCACGCCCTCGCGCTTGCACACGTAGTCGAGAAGTTTTTCCAGATCCTTCCAGAGATTGAGTTCGTCGAGCTCCCAGGAGTGGCCATAGAGGTGCCAGACACCTCCATTCTCCAGTACGGAATCAAACAGCCGCTTGCTGAGATCAAGCCAATTGGAAAGCCTGGTGCAGTGCGTCAGACAGGTCTGGACGCTATCAATACTTCGGCCCCTGATCACGTTCCGGACGTAGTTGGATCTGGGATGGGGGTAGACCTGTACCGTGGTGGGCATTTCGAATGGGTCGAAGTCGAGCCCTGTGGATAGCATGCGAACCGTTCGCGCGCCGCAGTATCCGGACTCCTTCAGAGCACGTATAGCCTCGGCATCGTAGCGCCCGCGCGGGTAGCAGAACATGCGGACCTCCCGGCCCACGATATCCTCCAACGCAGGTTTACATGGCTCGATCTCCTTCGCCAATTCCGCTGGTGAAAGCTGCCACAGGAGTTTCTGAGAATATCCGTGCGCACCAATCTCAAAACCCTCCAACGACAGGAGTCTGAGGTCGGAGCGACTGAGTTCCTGCCCGTTGCGAGCAACCGGAACGTAGAACGTGCCTGGGAGGTCTCGCGCGCGCAGAAGTTCGCCTACGTGCAGATCAGCGCGGTCGCCGTCATCCCAACTCGAAGTTACGATCCTTAGGTTTTCCCGAGGTACAGGTACGCGACTATGATCGTTCCTCGACGAGCCTGAAAAGCTCGGTTGTTCCAGCGCGACCGAGCCGCCGTCGCTACCGTCACCCAGGCCCGACGCGGCGACAGCCGGATCCCCAAACATGGTCCCTGAGGTCACGCCAGAACTGGGGACTTCCCCTACCGGCGACGTTTCCAGTCGGGTCTTATACCGGTAAGTGAGCGTTCCGAAGTAAGCGCAAGATGAAATTCCCAAGCCCAGGGCCCCTCCCACGATGCCCCAATGACGAGCCAGAAGCACGCCGAACAGAACCGTGGGAACGGCTCCCGCGGCGTAGGCCCAGAGTAATTCGGAGGGCATTTGCATGGCCCGCACCGCAATCGCGGGCCCCTCCGCGGCAGCTGTGAAAAGAACGGGGAGGGCTACAAGGAAAAGCAAGTAGGCGGACTGCGTGTACTTTCCTCCGTACACCAGTTCAGTCAGCCATTTGCCGAAGACGACCAGACCCAGCATGTAGGCCACGGCGGCGCCGGTAAAAATGAAGGTGATGCGATTGATCGCGCGCCGGAACATCACTCTCTCATGATCCGCGAAGCGCGCGGACGCCCACGGTACCAGGAGGAGAGTTATGGCAAGAATGAACTGAGATACCGGCCTGACCAGATTCTGGACCGCCCGCAGGATGGCCACATCGCTCATGCTGGCGGTGGAGGCTAAGATCACGTAATACGCATCGCCCGCCAGCCAGAAAACAAAGGCCGTCACCACCACCCATCGGCCATACTCCCAATGCTGCTTGAGAATCCTCCGCATCGCATCATCCAGCCAGGGAGACTGGAGCTGCGGACGGACGGAAACGAT
Organism: Candidatus Sulfotelmatobacter sp.; assembly: GCA_052326105.1. Classification (GTDB taxonomy): domain Bacteria; phylum Acidobacteriota; class Terriglobia; order Terriglobales; family Acidobacteriaceae; genus Sulfotelmatobacter. The sequence goes on from JBKQRC010000071.1 coordinate 4,888, forward strand.
CAAGACCAGGCTGGCTAAAATCCCGGCAATCGCCTGCACTACAAATGCGGTGAACGGATTCAGCCAGCCCCGCGCATGAAAGAAAAACATCAGCGCGACGTTCGCCAGCGTGTTCACGGCAGCGCCCCGCAGCGCCATGTCGGGTCGTAACTCCAGGTAGGCGGCCCGTCGCCACAACCAGAAAAACAGCATGAACGGGGTTCCCACGCAGGCGCCCCAGAGCGCCGAAGGCAGCACACTGCCCCGGTAGAAAAGGCCGAACACGCTGCCCCCGATGCCCACCGCCAACCCCAGGAACAGCGTCACCGCAAAATGCAGCCGCACCAGCCTTCCTAGATACTCAGGCAGCGAATTCCGGTAGGAAGCAGGGCCCAGCACAGTCATGGGCTCGAGCAACACTGCATTGTGCAGGGTGGTCAAGAACAGGTAGACCGAAAAGGCGAGCGCGTACGCGCCGTACTCTTCCACCGGGAACCAGCGCGCCAACACAATGTTGACCACAAGCCCTGAAGTGGCAAACAGGCTCTGGTCGGCCAAGGCGGTAGCTCCCCGGCGAAACCAACGAACTGCGTTGTCTCCTGGATTCATTCGCTAGACCTGGGAACACCCGTCCCGTTGCCAGCACGCAAAGGGCCGGTTCGCCTCCCGCACAAGCTCAGTTGTTCTCCAGCAAGATAGGCTTTTGTCCGATGGGCACTTGATGATTCGGGGGGACCGGAGATTTCTGCCCATCTAAATCACGATAGTTCGTGAATTCGCTCGCAGCGGCGTAACTACTATTTCCATCCGTGTTCCAGACTGCTCGGGCTCGGTAACCACCATCGCGAGTCAGGTCGCAGGCATAGACCGCATGGAACTTGTCTCCCTTTACCGGGACGCAGGGCTGGACCATGGTCGCGCCAACTAACCATTTCTGCACATTCTCGTATGCGATCGCTCCCTCTTTCTTCCCTCCAGAAGCGTCACGGATCTCGCCCCAGTCCCCGGTGGCCCAGATCCACCAATAATATCGGCTGACACCGCACGACCAATGCATCAGGTAGTGCCGGGCGACAAAACCAGCCCGCTGGTCGGAAGACAAAGCGCGACCCGCGTCGCCTGTTCCCCACGAAGCTTCGCTGTCCCACAGCGGATTGGAAATGCCGTACTTAGCCATCACAGATTTCAGCGGCTGAGTTCGGAAATAGCAGATGCTCTCCGGAGGTGTATTCCCGGGATAGCCGTGCAAGGTCACAACATCCATGTCACGCGGTCCGCCCGCGCCCCAATAAGAGTCCAGCCACGCAGCATCGGCGGAAGGCGAGCCAATCAGTGCCTTGGGATCGATGGACCGGATGATCTTGAACATGTGATTGTTCATGGCGACCATCTGCTCCACCGTGGCCGTGGATTCCTGGCGCTGGTCGGGTTCGTTCCACAGTTCGTACATCTCGATCTTGCCCTTGTATCGCGTGACCAGGGCAGTCATGAAGTCGTCAAGGTCCTGTAGGTTGGCAGCCGCCGAGGTGCAGATACCTGTGTTGAAGGCCCCCACTCGGCAGGTCGACGGGTCCAACGCCGCCCACTTCGGCACGTAGTCATTGCTCCAGAATGTCGGCTTACCGTGTTCCTGGGCCTCCGCGACGTAGGCATCAAGTCGCGACCAGTCGTACTTCCCTTTGCCAGGCTCCAAATACGGCCAGTACGTTGCCGGCTCCTTGCCGAGAGCGCCGAAGGGGATCGGAGGCCATCCCCCATTAATGCCGATGCTCAATCCGAAAAAAGTAGGTGGGATCGGACCTGAGTTTGGCACAGCCTGCGGCGATGGAGAGCGCTGAGCGCCAAAAGACGCGGAGCCCAACCCGCCCCACACCACGCAGGCAAGGCTAACGATTACCGTGACGCGAAACAGAATGTGGTTGGCCATATCGAGCCTCCAAGCTGAGATTTTGACCTCCCGCTGCCGCAACAGACCGGGTGGAAGGAATACAGAATGACTTTGTGTATTTGCAAACTAAGCGCCCACGAAGTGCGCGATGCCCCTCAGCCTACCCTAAGACTCTGAACTCGAAACCGGAAAAGTCTTAAGGTCCGGTGGGAGAGGTGAAGCTCGTTTGGCCCACGACCTTGCCCCAATTCCCGTTGCTCTCGGCATACTCTGCTTCGATCCAGAACGAATTAGAACTCCCGTACATCGGCGACGCCGCAGAGTAGTCTCCCCACCGGTTCACTCCCTGTGGGTTCAACTGGTGGTAGTAGGCGCCGCCTAACTGCAAAATCGTGCCCTGATCCGGGAAGGTGTTCTGCGCCTGGGTTACGCGTCTTGAAACATACGCGCCGGACGGGTAAATGCACGTCGTCGAGTTGGGCGTACAGCCCGCAGTCCCCGGGGCAGAGTAGGAATACACCATCACGAAATTCCGCTCCGAATCCGGCTGAATCGTCCCGTAGTAAGCCGAGCCGCCATTGCTGAATCCCCCGCACGCGAAGCAAATTTCGTTGCGCAGGCGGACGCCGGTGACCGTTCCCGAGTCGTTTACAAACGGTTCTAGTTCCAGGGCCAGAATGCCGTGCGAGTCGTTGAGCGCGGCGAAAAGCGAACCCGCGCTGTAGGTGACTTGCCCGCTAATAATGGGAGGACCGGCATTAGGACCACAACTGGCGACCGCACAGCCGGGCTCCGGGGCATTCATCGGAAGATAGTAGGTATTCGCCGTGGGGACGACAAAAGCAGTGAGCGACTGCGAGCCGCCGCTGGCCGGAATCCCGTTGTAGAAATCCCAAACCACGATCCCGTTGCAGCCAGTGGCACAAAAACCTCCGCCAGAATATTGGTCAAAGGAGTTGACCAGGAACTCTCCTCGTGGGTGGTCGCCAGGGTTCATCACATTGGCCGGTTGCACGGAGTCAACATGCACTCCCCCTGCGGTCAACCCTTGAAATCCATTGATGCTGCTTATCGGCGCCCCCGAGTACGCCAAGGTTTTGGAAATCGCTCCTACAAAATCTTGCAGCCCGTTCGGCGGACACGCAATATTCCAGCCAAGGTAGATCGCACCCATCGGGTCTCCCGGCTCCTGCAGAGTCTGCCCCAAAGTGGTGAAGTCGCCATTTCCGGGATTACAGGTTCCTGCCGCGGAGAACGAGTAGATGTTCCATCCCAACGTAGGATTGGAACTCTGACTCACCGCCAGGAAAACCTGGTTCTTGTTCTGATCAAGTGCTTCGAGAATGAATCGAGCATTGACTGGATCGTAGAGAGCGCGGGCGTCTCTGGTTGCCCAACCTGTACTGCCGAGAAACGTCCCCAGGGCTGTTGGACCGGAGATCACCGCTCCCGTGCTTGGATTGAGAACTTTGAAACACGAGTTCGCCACCTCGAGGAGATAGGTCGGGCTAGCGGCCAAGGCACCATCGGGCACGACGAAGTTTGCACACTTCGGCTCGTCGATCGTGTTCGGGGGCAGAAACGTCAGCGAGGGTGGTATCGTTCCGGCCAGAGCCGCAACCGGAGGGGACGTTTGCGGCAGCGCCAGCGCCGCTACGCGCTGCTGGACGTCGCGTTGCAGGGCCAGGCGTTCGGTTTGGGAAGCGGCAAAATCATCATCGTCGTCATCGTTGGTTTTGCCCAGCAAATCAACCTGCGGAACAGACTGTGGCATATCCTTTAGAACTGCCACGCCCTCGAATCGGCCTTGCACTTTGGCAACTTCTGCATGGATCGCTTTAGACTGTGCGAATGAAAACGAAGTAATCAGAACTACTACGCTAGTAATGCATAGCGCCGTAATTGTCTTCATGTTCTTGATGCCTTTTCTCCCCAGAAACCTTCTGCCCTTACGCAACCTGCGCGGCCAGAATCGGAACCGTGTCCGTCTGTCTGGAAGATAGGATTTCAACCAACTTTTCGCTGACTACCACCAGCGCAAGCAGAACCATGAAAGGATGCCAGGCTCGCCCACCGAAACTCGCATTGGCGAAGCCGTTAATCAGAAGGTTTATATAAACGGCGAAACAGCCCACCCCAAGCTGGTAGAGGTAAGTCGTCGGCGGCGCGTGCCGGGTCACGCGCAAGAGGTTGCGAGCGATCACGAAATGGATCAACAGAATGAGAAGGAATCCAATCAGCCCATTATTGTACAGGGCCTCCAAGAATCCGTTGTGCATGTGTCCGGCGCTCCAGGGGACCCCATTGACCTGAATCGAGACAAAAGTTGAGGACACATATCCGTGGCCCAAGATAGGTCTTTGCCAAATTGCGGGGAGGGCGACCTCCCACAATGGAGTCCGGCCGGTAAGAGTGGTAGCCTGATCCTCTTGCACATAGTTCTCGAAGTATCGCGACAATGGGCTCACACTGATCACTATCGCTCCCACCACCAACGCGCCGGCGAGAAAAACCACCGCAGAACCAAATCCCCTGCGCCAAACGAAGAAGATAATCCCCGAAATGAGGCCCGTCAGGATGCCTGCCTTGCCTCCCGCAAACACCATAATCACGAAGGCGACTGCACCCAGGACGATTGCCGATTTCCTCAATCCCCAACCCGGAATGCGAGAATAGAGCGTGAGCGACAACATCAGGACCGTTCCTCCGGTAGCAGACAGACCATTCGACCCGACGAGCCGCCCGTCGTCGTCGAAGAAGGAGTCCGTTCCGTTCCCTTGGAGCGCCCAGTAGACCAGCAGGAATGCCAACGCCCAAAGCGTAACCCGAAGGAAAGAATCGATGTCGCGAAGATCGCCTAGATAGGCCGAACACAAATGGAGCAGCAGGATCACGAGGCCAAGCTTAAAAGCCCACGCCACCGCGAAAACCGGTCGGGGAGCGTAGACGCAAGAGGCCACGCACACCAGACCGAATAGCACCACCCACTTGTACGGTCCTGAAAACAGTCGTTGCATCCGCCGGGGGCTCCCGAGAAAGAGAGGGATGAGAATGAGGAAAGACACGATCCAGATAATGCCCTCGCCGTACGCTGCCACAGAAAAGCTCCCTGCAAATGCAGCATCTACGGTGCCCATGCGGGAGAAAAATCCCTCTGACATCAGGAGAAAACCCCAAAGGACAAATGCTGCCCTCTGGGCGTTCGAAGCTCGCGTGCGCGCTGATCCCAGGGCGAGGCACAGAACTGCGAATAATGCCCCGGCGACCCACAGCACCCGGGTGGATTCCCAACCGATCTCCGAAAGTGGAGCACGAAACAAAACAATTGCCGTGAGAACTGACAGGCTGGCGATTAGCAGACCAGCACGCAGGCCCGATCCGATCTGTCTCGGTTTAGACTGGTAGGCGTCCCGCGTGATTCGCTTTTCAACAACGGTCTGGCTCATGCCACCACCGTCTGAATCCTGCTTTGTAACTCGTGCAGACAGGGTCTCAGTTGCTCCGCAACCGACCAAACCTGCGGCTCCAGGAGCACGTTGTCGTGATCCCCGTGAACCTCGCGTATCTCCAATCCACCGGCAATATATCGGTTCCAGCCCTGGTAGGGATCGCTAAGGCGCAGATGTGGACTGGAGCGGAAGAGCACGACCCTACCGGAATACGTTTGTGGAACGTAATTTCGCGCGGCTTGCTCACAGGATTTGCGGACGATCTTCAAGCGGCGTGGCACCGTCATATGAAACCAACGCCGGTGAATTCCGTTGCGGAAAAGCCGCGCAGTTTCCAGAACCTGAGACCCTTTCCGCGGCGACCGCCAAAGATCGAGCAGGGCTGAGGAAACCTTTTGGCTAAGCTCCGTCGCCCCATTTCCGGAAGCACCGTTCTTCTGGACCGGAGAGAAGGTGTCAAACAGCACCACGACCGCCGTCTCCTCGCCCTGAGCCTTGAGCTGCTGCGCAATTTCGAGAGCCACCACTCCGCCAAAGGAATAGCCGCCCACGTAGTAGGGACCGTGGGGCTGAACGCTGCGCATCTCCGTGATGTAATGCGCCGCCATGTCCTCCACGCGGGTGTGGCAGGGACAATTTTCGTCCAAGCCGCGCGCCTGCAGGCCGTACACCGGCTGCTCTGAACCGAGATGTCGCGCCAGATCATAAAACCGGATGATGACCCCTCCGGCCCCGTGGACACAGAAAAACGGCGGCCTGGAATCGCCCACTTGAATCGGCACCAGCGACGACCACTGCGGCGACCAACCTTGCTCCTGAATGATGGCGGCCAATCGCTCCACGCTGGGAGCTTGAAACAGGGTAGCCACCGGTATCTTCCTGCCGAACACCTGCGCCACGCGGTGCATGATTCGCACCGCCAACAAGGAATGTCCACCGAGCTCAAAAAAATCATCCCGGATGCCGATCGGCTGTATCTTCAGGATTTCTTCCCAGATCTTGACCAACTCGGATTCGGTGGCGTTCCGGGGAGCGGCAAAAGCTGACTTCGGCGCCAGGTCAGACTTCTCAGGGGGTGGGAGCGCGCGCCGGTTCACTTTGCCGTTCGGCGTCAGGGGCATCTTCTGAAGCGTGACGAAAACCGACGGCAGCATGTACTCCGGCAGTTTCTCCTTCAGGAAAGCCCGCAACTCGCTGGTCGCGGGCGCCGCCTCCTGCGCAGGAACAAGATAGGCCACCAGCCGTTTGTCTCCCGGCGAATCCTCGCGATCAATCACAACCGTTTCGTTGACCGCAGGATGTTGTCGAAGCGCGGCTTCAATCTCTCCCAGTTCAATCCGGAAGCCCCGGATTTTTACCTGATGATCGAGCCGGCCGAGAAACTCAATGTCTCCGTTGGGAACGTAGCGCACCAGATCCCCGGTCTTATACAGCCGTGCCTCGGGGTCATCGCTAAAAGGATGGGCAATGAACCTGTCCGCCGTAAGCTCCGGCCGCTTGAGATATCCGCGGGCCAGACCGTCACCGCCAATATGCAATTCGCCGGCAACACCGATCGGGACCGGTTGCAGGATTTTGTCGAGTATGTAGATCTGCGTATTGGCAATCGGCCGTCCAATCCGTATCGCGCCCTGCCCGGCCTCAATCCTGGAAACGGTAGACCAGATCGTGGTCTCGGTCGGGCCGTACATGTTCCACAAAGAGCCTGCCCGTTCGAGCAACTGATTGGCTAGCTTTTGCGATACGGCCTCGCCTCCGCACAGAATCTTCAACCGGGGATCGCCTTGCCACCCGGCTTCGAGAAGCATGCGCCAGGTTGCAGGCGTAGCTTGCATGACGGTGGCGCCGGAGTCCGCAAGTTTTGTCAGCAACTGATTTCCGTCCGCGGCCACTTCGCGGCTGGCGATCTCGCACGAGGCTCCCAGGCTGAGCGGCAGGTAAATCTCAAGACCCGCGATATCGAAAGAGAGCGTAGTGACCGACAGGACCCGATCTCGGGCGGTCATGCCGGGCCTTTGCGCCATCGAAGTCAGGAAGTTGACTACTCCCCGATGCAGAACCTGGACCCCCTTTGGCTTGCCGGTGGATCCGGAGGTGTAGATGACATAGGCCAGGTCTTCCGGCTTCGCCGTGGCCGCGGGATTCTCCGTGCTCTCTTGCGCGATCTCGCGCCAGCCGGTGTCCAGACATACGACTTTAGCGTTGCTCTCAGGCAGGCTCTCAACCAGCCCCTGTTGCGTGAGCAACACCGGCGCTTCCGCATCCTCCAGCATGAAGGCGAGCCGGTCATGCGGGAAAGCGGGATCCAGAGGCACGTAAGCTCCGCCTGCCTTCAGAATTCCCAGCAGCCCTACGATCATCTCGAGTGAGCGTTCGACCTCGATGCCCACCAGGACATCGGGGCCTACGCCCAGCTTCCGCAAATAATGCGCCAGCTGATTGGCTCGCCGGTTCAGCTCAGCATAGGTCAGGTGACGGTTCTCGAACACCACCGCGGTGGCATCTGGAGTGCGCCGCGCCTGCGCCTCAAAGAGTTGATGCACACAAAGATCGCGCGGGTAATCCGCTTCGGTGGCATTCCACTCCACCAGCAACTCTTGCCGCTCGGCGTGGGTCAGAACCGGTAATGCAGAGACACGCTGATCAGGATTGACGACAATGCTTTCCAGCAAAGTCTCGAAATGTTCTGCCATCCGGGAAATCGTGACTGCATCAAACAGGTCGGTGTTGTAGGTGAAACCGGCGAGGATGCCCTCTGGACGCTGAGTGAGGTGAAGTTGCAGATCTACTTTTGCCGTTCCAGTGTCCGCCGCGAGTTTGGCCACTTCCCAACCCGATCGCAGGCGCGAGGGAGAAGTGCCGAGGGAGAATTGCACTTGAAACAGAGGATTCCGGCTGGCATCGCGCTCCGGCTGAAGCTCATCTACCAGGCGATCAAAGGGCACGTTTTGATGCTCACGCGCGCCACAGACGGCTTCTCTCACGCGCTCCAGCAACTCCCGGAAGGTCGGATCCCCGCCGAGATTGGTGCGAATCACCGCCGTGCTGGCAAAAAGGCCGATCAAGCTTTCCGTCTCTGCCCGCTCCCGTCCGGAGAAAATGGAACCGACAACGCAGTCCTCTTGCGCTGTGTAACGGAAGAGCAGTACCTGAAAAGCGGCGAGCAGAAACTCAAAAAGCGTTACTCCGGCTTGCTCACTTAGCGCCGCAAGTGAGTCGCTCAGCTTCGTGGATATTGCATGTGAGTGGCGCGCACCATGGAATCGCTGTACCGGGGGCCGTGGCCGGTCCGTCGGTAGCTCCATCACCGGAGGGATGCCCGCCAGCCGCTCGCGCCAGTACGAAACCTGGGATTCGCCATCTCGAGTCTGCCCCGCGCTCGATTGCCGGCGCGCATAATCCTCGTACTGCATTTCCAGATCAGAGAGGGGAGACGACTCGCCCGCCGAATAGGACCGGTAGAGCGCCGTCAGTTCGTCAGCCAGAACGTTCAGTGACCACTCGTCGGCGACGATCGTATGCAGCGTCACTACCAGGATGTAATTCTCGCGGGCCAAGCGCAGCAAGCGAATCCGCAGCAGGGGACCTTGCGCCAGGTCGAATGGCCGCTGCGCTTCGTCTCTCACGAGCCGCAGAACCTCGGCCTCGCGCTGTGCCTCAGTCAAACCGCTTAGTTCGGTGAGCGGAAGCTCCACGATTGCCGGCTCGGCGATGACTTGCACGGGAGTCGTTTCTTCGGCAGCAAAGGTTGTGCGCAGCGTCTCATGGCGCCGGATGATTTCGTTGAAGCTTCGCTGGAGGGCCTCCTGGTTGAGCGCGCCTCTTCGCTCAAGAATCAAGACCTCGTTGTAGAGAGGGATACCGGGCGCAAACTGCCCGTGCAGCCACACTTGTCGCTGCGCAAAGGAGAGGGGAACGGGTCCGCGATTCGGCCTCCGGCGGATCGGAGGCCCGGCGAGATTACGCGCGACTGCCGGGAGCTCGCGGCCGTCGAGCTCAAGACCGGAAGGCTCCGGTATCGGCGTGAGGGGTTGGCTCAGGTTAAGTTCACTCATTGAGCTAGCGACCTTTGGCAGACTCATGCTGAAGCCGCGATTCTGGTTTCAGAATATGACGGCTCTTCAGTGCCATTTCGTACAGGGCTTAGGCCGCACCTGCGCCTTTTAGAATGGTGGGAATGGTTCGGGCCAGGATCTTCAGGTCCAGCAAGAGGGACCATTCGTCGATGTATTGCATATCAAGTTCCATCCACGTTTCGAAGGGGATGTTGCTTCGGCCATTCACCTGCCAAAGGCAAGTGATTCCGGGACGCACGCTGAAGCGCCGCCGATGCCAGTCCTCGCTGAACCCTTCATAGTCACGGACGGGCAGCGGACGCGGCCCCACCAGGCTCATGTCACCCTTCAACACATTGAGCAACTGGGGCAGCTCATCCAGACTCATCTTCCTCAGGAACCTTCCCACGGGAGTAATGCGTGGATCGTTCTTGATTTTGAACACCGGCCCGGTGACTTCATTCAGATGTTCAAGGTCTTGTATTTTCTTTTCCGCATCCACGACCATGGTCCGAAACTTGTACATCACGAACTCTCTCTTGTTATGGCCGACCCTCTTCTGCGCGAAAAGAACAGGACCGGGAGAAGTCAGCTTGATCAATAAGGCGACCAGAAACAGGACCGGAGAGACCGCGGTAAGGGCCAGCAGAGCCAGCGAGAAATCCAGGACACGCTTCACCACCAGCGGCCAGCCGTCGGCAACTCCCGTGTAATGCGTAATCCACGAGTCGCCTTCCAGCTCTTCCGCGCGCGAGCGGGCTATCTTCAAGTTGAAAATGTTGGACAGGACGCGAAACAGAATGCCCTGTTCTTCGCACAGAGCGGCAAAGCGCGAGGCGTCGTCGTGGAAGGACCGAATCGGCAGGGCAATCACGACCTCGTCCACCACGTTCTTGCGGAAAAATCCAGGCAGGTTGTCCAGGTCGCAGGCCAGACAGTAGCCACGCAGGCGGAACTCGTCGAGTCCAGCCCACTCCCGGTCCGCAAAACCGATGATCCGGTAGCCCAACTCGGGACTGGCTTGGATCTTATCCGCGAACTGAACCGCTCGCGCGTTGGTCCCCACGATCAGCATGTGGCGAAGGTTCCGTCCGTGCAGCCGCGTTTGCGCCAGCACGGCCCGCATCGCCAGCCGGCTGCAAACCAGCATCAGCGTCCCCAGGCCCCAGAAAACGATCATGAAGGTAACCGAGGCCATGCGGATATGAAAAAGCAACGACGCGCCCCACAGAACCAGGGTGGCGAGCGAGGTCGCCTTGATAACGTCGGCAGCCTCGGCCGCGCGGCTCGACAGCCGCCGGGATGCATACAGACCGAAGGCCGAAAACACCCCGTGCCATACCAGCAACAGGGCCAGCAGAATGAAGAGGTTTCCCACCTTCACGCGCATGGAGAAAAATTCAGCGATCGAGACCGTATGGTTTGCGCCCCACACAAGGATCGTGCCCAAGCCGAAGGCCAAAAGCATAATCGCCAGGTCAAATAGCTTGAGTGCGTCTTGGAGAATCTTGCGTCGAAGATTGATCATAGTAAGCGCTCCACCGCGATGCTCGTTTCGCACAGACCCGTGCCTTTAACGCCGCTTCCGCAGAAATGTGAACGTGGGTACAAGATTCGGACGAGGTGGGAGGGCCTAAAGTTTTGCCGGTTTAGAACCAATTGTAGATTCTGTCGGGGATAGGAAATGTTCGCTGGTTCAAGACCGCCCCGAGAATCGGTATGTTGGCAGCGTTGAGTTGCTGCAGAGCTTTCTGAGCGGCCTCGCGTCGCGTGGAGTTCGCCTTCAGAACCAGTACGACCCCATCGGACGCACCGCCCAGAACGATTCCATCGTTGCACGTGTTGATCGGGGCCACATCGAGGAGCACATAGTCGAACCCGGCCCGCAACTCTTTCAGCCGGAGTTTCATCTTCTCTGATCCCATTTTTTCCTGGCAGTTGTCCGTGGCCGACCCGCAACTCAAAAGCCACAGGTTCCTTCGCGACAACTGGCGAACATATTGGTGCAGTGGATCAGTTTGAAGCAGAGCATCGGACAACCCGAAGTGGTTGTCCACGGCAAATTCCTGATGCAAACCGGGCGAGCGCAGATTGCAGTCCACAACGCAGACCGATCCGTTGGTTTGCGACGCCAGCACTTCACCCAGGCGAGCGCACATCCAACTGCATCCCGTGCCCGCCTCCATGCCCGCCAGAACAACCTGTCGTGGCCCCTGCACGCCCGGCAGCATGAACAGATTGAGCGCCAGTTTGGCGATCTCTTCCCGCACCGGTCCAGCAACATCCAGGGCTGGAGTGGACGGCCCCAGGTCCGCTTCCGGTATACTCTGCGGCTCGGCGGCGACCACATTTGGCTCCAGCATCTCCTGCAGCCGGCCTGCCAGATGTAACAGTTCGAAATTTCTGCTCAACCTGCCTCCTTCATGCTGTCCGCACCCACCGTGCTCGATCGGACTTCCGCCAACCCTGCGTTCCCGGAACGTTGACGGACTTTCAGCAGCTCACCGATTTTCCGCAAGTACTCCTGCGCGTCGGCCGTGGTAAGAAGTCCCGCGCTCTCTGGACTATCGGGATGCGACTTATTCCCGCGCCCGTTTTCAGGCCGGTCCAACCCCGCAATACCGCTTTCTTCCTCGAAAGAAGAGGTGGCGAGGTAGCGAGCGTCGATTGCATCGGACTGCGACCCCAGACTGGCAAGATCAAGGTCAGACGCCACTTCCTTCACCATGCCCGCATCAATCGTTTTCTTTTGCAGCGCATAACCCAGAGACATCGCATTAAAGCAGAAGTTGTTTATGCTGCGCGGAATGCCTTCGCTCAACTCGGCGATCATTCTCCGCGCACCTGGAGTAAACATGGATCCGCCGCTGTACCCCGCCACTCGCAGACGGTATTCGATGTAGCACTCCACCTCGCGGAACGGAAGAGGCTCCAGCGTGCTCAGCACTGAAATCCGCTGCCGCAGCTGGCGCAGCGAAGAACGCGCCAGTTTATCGGCGAGTTCCGGCTGCCCTGCCATGATGATTTGCAGCAGCTTGGCCTGAGGCGTCTCGAAGTCGGAAAGAAGCCGCACCGTCTCCAGTACCGACGGGTCCAGGTTTTGTGCTTCGTCGATCACGATAATAACGCGGCGTCCGGCGTGCGCTTCCTGCAGCAGGCAGCGGTTAAACTGGTCGTGCATGCTCACCAGATCCTGCCGCTCGTTGCTCTCGCAATCCACCTCCATCAGCAGGAACCTCATGAATTCCCGCGACGTACACTGGGTCTGGAACACGAACGCGGTGCGGGCGGAAGTCCGAAACCGGTCCAGCAACTGGAACAACAGGCTGGTCTTGCCCATGCCCGGCTTGGCGATGAGCGCCAGGAAACCGCGTCCCGCATCAATGCCGTAATAGAGCGATGCCAAAGCCTCCCGGTGCGCCGGACTCAGATAGAGGAAACGCGGATCCGGGGTGACTCCAAACGGCGCCTGCTTAAGACCGTAGAAATCGAGGACCATTCAGCTGCGCTCCTGCTCTTGGCTTGCGATCCACTCGTCGATTGGCGGTTCGGCGCCAGACCCGTTCCCGTTAGAACCGGCCTCGACCGTGTGCTTGCCACTGCCGTTACTGTTTGCACTCCTGTGGGAGCCATCCTGTTGCAGAGGAACCGCCGCCAAAACTGGGACATTCAGCTCGGCCAGCACTTCCGCCGGCGTTCGGAAGGAAGGATCGAGATACTCCAAAGTGAAGGCCATCCCCAGACTCACAGTGACAGCCAGCAGGCCGCCCACGACCAGCGGCGTCAGTGGAGAATTCGACGGAAGCGTAGGCGCCGTGGGCTGCTCCGCAACCGCGACGTTGAGGATGCGTGTGCGATCCAGCGCATCCGTCATGCGGGCTTCCTCGCGCTTGCGCTGGTACAACAGATAGTTTTCTTCGTCGGTTTTCACGGTGCGCAGCAGATCCTGCTGCACGATTCCCTTTTCGTCCAGCTCTCGCGCCTTCGCCTCGTACTTGGAGACAATCGCCTGCATCGCTGCGGCTCGCGCCTGCAGACCGCTGCGGTCGGCCTTCGCCTTAGCCAGTTCCTCGTTGATCCATGCGTAGGTTGGATTGCGGTCCGTCGTTTCCTCGCGGATCGGTTTGGCTTCCTCCGTCGCGACGGAGGCTCGCGTGTCCGCAATTTGCTTGTCGACCTCCTGCACTAATGGATATGTTGGCTGGTATTTGGTCAACAGCTCGGTGCGCTTCAGTTCAAGGCCCATCAGTGTGTTCTTGAGGCCCTGCAGCACCTGCGCATCATCCGTGTGTCGCGACTGCGTGGTCAAACGTTGCGGAGTAGCGTTCCCCTGTTTCTCCAGGGCGCGGATTCGCTCCTCAGTCGTGGCGATGTCCGCTTTGGTCTGCTCCAGCGCGGCGTGAAACTCATTGAGTTTCTGCAAGGTGATGTCCCTGTCTATCTGGGGAGCTACGCCGCCGTCCTCACTGGAAAACGCCTTGAGCTTGGTCTCAGCGTCGGCCAGATCGCTCTTATATCTTTCTGTCTCCTGATCAAAAAACTCAAACTGTCCCGGCGGCCGGTGGACCGCAACATTCTTTTTCAGGTAAGCATCCCCCAGGACGCTCAGTACTTGAGCCGCTAACACCGGATCCTTCGCCGCGTAACTGACCGCGATGATGTTGCTCTTGCGGAGGACTTCAATGTCCAGCGCCTTGTGCAGGCGCTCCGTGGCTTTGGCGATTCGCGTAGGTTCGTCGGTCTCGCCCAGCAGAGATGCCAGAATCGACCGGCGTTGATGCAATCCGCAGGAGACCGTTACCTGGCGAAGCACGTCGGCACTTTCCAGCAGCGCCAGCTCGGAGTTCAGCTCTTCTTCGGTAACTTCGCTGCGAACCGTAGGAGAAGAGTCCACTCCCGGACTGATGACCGGATCGATTCGTTCGCGCTCAACCAGGAACTTGATGGAGGCCACATATCGCTTGGGCTGCAGCACGGCCGTCGCAATCGCACCTAACAGGATGCCGCAAAAGCAGAGCGCCACCAGGCGTTTATGGCGAAATCCAACGGCCAAAACGTCCCTCAGGCTGAAGCTCAGAGTGGCCTTGTCAGGCATGGATCGGTTGTTATTCATCGCGCGCCTTTCCTTCTGTTACGGGGTCATGAACGTGCCGAGGGATGGGGTTGGAATGAACGGTCGTATCTTCGAAAACGTGTTCTTCGGCACGAACAACATATCTCCGGAATGCAAGAGCGGATCTTCCTGCAGGTTACCCGACGCATGCATCTTCTTCACGTTGATAATCTTCGCCGAAACCCAGTCATCGCTGACCCGGCGGAACAGAAGCACTTGCGAGTGCCTGGCACTATCCTGGAATCCGCCGGCCATGGCGATGGCCTCGGTCAACGTGGTGTCGCCGCGCAGCTCATACTTCCCCGGACGCCCCACTTGGCCGTCGGCAATAAAGTAGGGCTTTTCAAAATCCTTCAGCGTCACACTGATCAGCGGGTCGTTCAGGATCTTGCTGTAGGCGGTGCGCAGGGTTGCGGTCAGCTCGGGCACCGTCTGGCCCGCGACGTGTACCTCGCCAATTCCGCGCAGCGTGACGAAACCATCGGGCTGCACGCTGATGGTCTGCTGGTTAAATTCGGGACTGAGCTCGAACGAGAGGTCAAAGATATCGCCGGAAGCCAGTTTGTAACGGGGGTAGCGATTCTGAAACCCGGCGCCGGATGCCGCATCGCCGGGCTTCGAACTCGCAGCCGTCACAGGATTGGCTGGCACCAGGTTGCCGTTGCCCTGCTGCGCCATGCCGCTTACGCAAGCCAGCGCCAGGATGGCGGCCAGTGTGATTGTCCGCTTCTGTCCGTTTTTCATTTCTACTTCTCCTGTGCGGTACTTCGCGGCGGTTCGTCTCACGCTCTGGCGTGGCCGCGTTGCGTTTTCTATGCTGCGGTTATGTTGTGCTGGCGAATCTTATAGAGCAGGCCCCGGTAGCTGATCTTCAGCAGGCGTGCGGCCTGCTTCCGGTTCCACCCAGTATGCTTAAGCGCCGATCGTATCGCTTCGACCTCTACCCGCGAGCGAATGCTGCGCAACGAAGAGATCGGCTCTTCGCCGGCATCGCCCGCGCCAGACGCAGGGGTAAGCGGCTTCGACTGCTGCTGTTCCTCATCCATAGTTGAATCTTGGGGTGTTTCAGTTGAAAAACGGCTCATCTTGCCATTGCTCGCTGCCGAAGACAGCAAACAAAATGTCCTGGTGTTTGCGGTTTCACCAAAGTTTCACAGAGTCTCGACCAGAAGGCCCGCTGCCGGATCAAACTGGTTCGACCTCGTAACCTTCGATGCGGATGGAAAGAGAACGCTGGATTGGCTCGACGGAGATGACCAGGCTTCGGTTCCCGTTTTGTCCCACCAGGATCCCTTCCACACCGTCCAGCGAACCTCCGCGAACCCGAACCCGCTGGCCCACTTTCAGAAATGCGTGTTTGGTGAAGGGCGTGTTGCCCGCGACCAGCGCGCGGACTGCTTCCATCTGCTCCGCGGGAATGGGCGTCCCACGGCCTTGCCCGCCCACAAACTGAACCACACCGTGAGTCTGCAGAACTCTTACCCGCTCCTCGGGCGACGGAGCGATGCAGACAAAAGCGTAGCCCGCAAATAACGGAGACTCCACCATCTTGCGGCGATCGCTCCAGCGGTGAATCTGGCTGATCACGGGATAAAATACGTCAATACCCTGACCTTGCAGTTGCCGCTCAACTACCTTTTCATGCCGCGACCGCGTCTGGATGGCATACCAGTTCAGGCCTGCCAGCGCTTCGGCCGAGCTCACCGGCGCAGCCGAACTCACCGGCACATATCCCGCGATGTTTACGCTACTGGTACTCACAGCTTCGCCCTCTGAGTCACAGTCCTCACTCCCGGAAAATCTCTGATTTTCGCAGATAGTTCTGCGTCGTTCGCACAGCTCGCAACGTTCGCAACGTTCAAAGCTGGTAAAGCAGCGATCTTTCTAAAAGGGGGGAGTTGCTAAGTAGCGCGATTTATCTTTTGAAATCCAGCAGAGCCAAAAAGTTGACTTAGATTATCGGGCATCGCAAAATCCTGCAAGTGGTCAAAAGGCTTGCTAACTAAAGTCCCTATTCGCCGAAAAGCCGCGCCCGTGGAGGCCTTCGCCGTTTCGCTGTTCATTCGCAAACCCTCCTGGGGGAAATATCTGAAACCTTAATGGAAGATGCGCATTTTTTCGCATGAGCAAGCCCAGGACATGAATGCGGAAGCGGAAGTCATCGGCGTAAATATCGCGCCGCTCTCCTGTTCTTCCCCGGAGACGGCCAGTCCGACGGGTCAGCCGATCCCCGCCGTCGTTCCCGGGGGCCGGGCGCGCCCCTCGCATGGCTCTCTCAGCAGCATCAGCGCACCCGCGTTGGGCCGGCGCCAAAAGCCCGCTAAGTTACACTAGTGCCGACAGATAGCAGCAACCCGGGAGTAGCCAAGGACTGCTGGGTGCGATCCCTGATCCTACCCATGAGTGCTATTTACTCGGAGTCAAATTACTCCTACCATTGCTGGCACTGCGCGCTGCATGCTGGGGGCGAGAATATGCAAATCCCGTGTCTGGCAGGCAGTTTCCGTCTGCAAGACCGACAGGTACCCCGCGTCACGGTCGCACCATTTTTCCTGGCCGAGCGATGATTGCTGGCAGCTTCACTGCAAAAACTATGGCTCACTTCACTTCGGTTTCGCTTCAGGACCGCCTTCGCGTGTTAGCCGCCGACAGCACCGCTATGAGCACGCAGTTGCTGGTGCAAGCGCTGGCCCGCGATCCTCAGTTCGACATGATCGAGTCTGGTCCCGAGGTCTCGACCGTTCTCCACCTGGTGAAGCTGGAAAAACCGCAGATTGCGCTGGTCAGCGCGAGACTGGGCGAAGACCATGGCGGCTACGACCTGGTCCGCGAGATTCGCTCCCACTCGCCCGCTACGCGGGTGATTGTGCTTCTCGATGCCTCCGACATGGGATCTGTGATTGAGGCATTTCGCGCCGGCGCGCAGGGCGTGTTCTGCCGGACCGAACCCTTCCCTCTGCTGGGCAAGTGCATTCGATGCGTCCACCAGGGGCAGATCTGGGCCAGCAGCAGCGAGCTTCAGCATCTCCTTGACGCATTTGCCCGGCCCACGTTCGCAAAGGTTCAGATCAAAGGCAAGTCGTTGCTGTCGGCGCGGGAAACCGATGTTGTGCGCTGCGTTGCGGAAGGACTCACCAACCGCGAGATCTCACAGCGCCTGAAGCTCACCGAACACACGGTCAAGAATTATCTGTTTCGTATTTTCGAGAAGCTGGGAGTTTCCAGCCGCGTGGAGGTGGTGCTTTTCGCCCTGGGCCAGCGCGGCCCTCATCCCCTGGCTTCGTCAAATGGTCGCAGATCGCAGCCTGCCACGGCGCAACCCCGGTCGGCTGTGCCCATTTCAATCGCTCTTCGCAAGACGGCGACGTAGGATGCGGATCGGGCCAGTATTTTCCCTACTGTGGTAATCGGAAATTCAGCGTGATGCGGGTCTGCATGCGCACGGCGTGCCCATTCTTTCTGCGCGGCTTGAAGCGCCATTGCCGCACGGCGGCAGTTGCCGCCGGCGCCAACTGCGCCGGTCCGCTGACCAGTTGAACGTCGTCAACCGTACCGTCGGTGCCGACGTGGACTTCCAGATCCACCGCGCCCTGAATCCGTTGCTGGCGGGCTTCTTCCGGATACTCCGGCTCCACGCGATGGACCAGGTTGCTCTCCGCTACGTCAGGTGGCAGCTCCACCACCGGCTCATTCTTCTCCGGTTCGAGGGAGGAGGCCCGCTCCATTCCCACTTCGTGTTCGGCATTCGTGGTCTCGGGCTCTCCCGGCGTGGGCGGCATACGAAATATCTCTTTGCCGTTTTCGAAAACCTGCAGGCCTCCGGGCGGAACTGAGTTGCTGACGCGGGGTTTGGCGGCGGCAACGGATGGCACAG
Source organism: Candidatus Sulfotelmatobacter sp. (assembly GCA_052326105.1). Classification (GTDB taxonomy): domain Bacteria; phylum Acidobacteriota; class Terriglobia; order Terriglobales; family Acidobacteriaceae; genus Sulfotelmatobacter. The sequence goes on from JBKQRC010000071.1 coordinate 23,246, forward strand.
CTTCCCCGGGGCCTTCCGCTTTGCCGGAAGAACTCGCTCCGGCGGGCGCGGCCGCGGGCGTGCTCACGTTCGTCGCTGGGGACGCGACGGGGTGGATGTGCGCTTTCGCCGTCGGAATGCCGAGATGCCGCCCGACCAGTACCCCCAGCAATACTGCACAAGCCAAAACCGCGACTCCCAAGGCTAATGTGAGAAAGTCGAATCCCCCGGTTGCAGCCTCCGCCGGGTTCTCCTGGCCCTCCGGACCTGCCGCAAGAATCTCACTATGCTCAATCTCACTCTTCCCAGAAACCGGATCGGAAGCCGGATTCTCAGAAACCGGATTCTCAGAAACCGAAGAAGCTTCGACCGGCAGGGGTTCAACCAATGGCACTTCGGCTACAGGCAGCGGCTGCGCGGCATGCTCCAGGCTGGTTAACGCGCGAGTGGCCAGCGCTTCCAGCGTGCGTTCATCGCGATCGCCAAAGGCGCAGGCCCGGGAAGAAAAGAGTTCAAAAACGCCCAGCAGTTCTTCGCCCTGGAGCAGCGGCATAACAATTACGGATCGCACTCCCAGACGGAGTGATGCCTCTACGTCAGCCCGGGCATCGGTGAGCACATCGTCGCAGCGCTGCGTGCGCAGTGTGCGGAGGCACTCCCCGGATAATCCCGAAGCCGTATCCAGGGGAGAGCCCAGGTCCGGTGCGGTCGCGCCGCTGCTGGCCCGGCAGACCATTTCCGCATTGCGTTTGAGAACAATCGCCGCGCCCGTCGCTCCCGTGGCCAGACAGGCCTGCTCCACGATCTCGTTGAGCACAATTTCCAGCGCGAGATTCGCAGAAAGTTCCGGCGACAGCCCGCCCCCGTTTTCGGCGCAGAAGCGCGCGGCAAGTTGGGCAAAGTCGGCTTCGCTGATTGCTTTTTCCGCCGCCTGCTCGGGGAGTGATTCGGCGGACGGAGAAAGAGGTTGCGAAGGATCCAGTTCCGGCCTCGGATGCGGCGGCATAAACGGAGAGGGACACACTCCCGGAAACAGCTTCTGTAGCGGAGTCTCCCCCCAAACCAGCGGGTTGTCAATACGCCATATGTGCCAGTAGTGCGGAAGCTGCAAGAACTGCGTGGCGTTATCAATCAACCGGGGGGACAACCTGCAATCATGGGTGCAGCGAGCCGCCCCGCAATATTGAACTTTGCAGAATATAGTGACGGCCCACCATGCTGCTGTCATTCCGAGCGGAGTTCCGTCCTCCGCTCGGCGGAGGACGGAACGGAGTCGAGGAACCTGCTGTTCTTGCCGATGCCAGCGGAAGAGCAGGTTTCTCGACTCCACCAGATGGTCCGTGACCGGACCATCTGGTTACGCTCGAAATGACAAAGAAATGTCACTATATTCTCCAATGTTCAATAGGGTAACTGCATGAGACCGGTGTTCTTCAAATCTCCAGCGCACTTCCGCGCCTGGCTCGACGCCAGCCATCAGAAATGCGTAGAGCTCTGGGTCGGGTTCTACAAGAAGTCCTCAGGCAAGCCGAGCATTACTTATCCGGAGGCGCTGGACGAAGCTCTGTGCTTCGGCTGGATTGACGGCGTCCGCAGAAGCGTGGACAGCGACGCCTATACGATTCGCTTCACTCCGCGCAAGCCCAGGAGCCAGTGGAGCGCGGTCAACATCAGGCGAGCGCAGAAACTCGACGATGCTGGCCGCATGCGCCCCGCCGGCCGCAAAGCGTTTGCCGGGGCCAGGGATCAGCCGCGCAAATACTCTTACGAACAACGCCGGCAAGCCAGCTTCCAGCCCGAGCAGGAGCGGCAATTCCGCGCCAACCGCAAGGCCTGGGACTACTTTCAGAGCCAGCCACCGTGGTACCGGCGCACGGCCACGTTCTGGGTAGTCAGCGCCCAAAAGGCGGAGACGCGGCAGAAGCGCCTCGCCACTCTCATCGAGGACTCCGGGCACGGCCGGCCGATCAAACCTTTGACGCGCCCGGTCCCAAAACGACACAAAAAGAGGCGATGAGCCCAAGCATAGAGTCTTTTCTCTCCTCGCCAATCGCGATTTTTGCTGCTAAAATCTGTCCACCTTGGGGCAGTTGTGGGTTTCCCAGGCCGCTGATTCGGTTCCCCCCTTGAGTTTGGCCGCACAAGCGTCTCAATAACAAAAACAAAGCCGCGTCTCGATACTATTCCAGCACGGGAGTTTGAAACATGCGGATCGCCGTCGTAGGTTCCGGGTATGTAGGGTTGGTGGCAGGAGCCTGCCTTGCCGACCTTGGTCATGACGTGATTGTCGTGGATAACGATGAGCGCAAACTGGCTGCGCTAAAGAATGGGCAAGTGCCCATTCATGAAAATTTCTTGCCCGAGCTGCTGGCCCGGCACCGCGGTCAGCGCCTCACTTTCTCCGACGATCTGCAGGAAGCTGTGCGCCTCAGTTCGGTGATTTTTGTGGCCGTGGGCACGCCGCCAACGGAAAGTGGCGAAGCCGATTTGTCTCATGTGGAGTCGGTGGCCCGCGAAATTTCCGGTGGCATCAACGGCTACAAAGTCATCGTCGAGAAAAGCACCGTTCCCGTCTACACCAGCGAGTGGGTGCGCAAGATTATTCTGCGCAACGGAACCGATCCGGAAATGTTTGATATCGCGTCGAACCCGGAATTTCTCCGCGAAGGCACGGCGGTCACCGATTTTCTATTTCCCGATCGCATCGTGGTTGGCTGTGACAGCGAGCGTTCCGCCAATCTGTTGCGCGAAATCTATGCGCCCCTGACCGACGGCACCTATTACGAACGCGCCGATGCCATTCCCCAGCCCGATCGCAGTTCGATTCCCGCTTCCATCATCGTGACCAGCACCAAGAGCGCGGAACTGATCAAGCACGCCTCCAACGCCTTCCTGGCCATGAAGATTTCCTTCATCAACGCGGTGGCCTGCGTTTGTGAATCCGTGGGCGCCGACGTAAATCAGGTGGTGCACGGCGTGGGCGCCGATTCGCGCATCGGGCCCCGATTCCTGAATCCCGGCATTGGCTATGGCGGGTCCTGTTTCCCCAAGGATGTGATGGCTTTTCGCGCCGTGGCGCGGGAATCGGGATATGACTTCCGCCTGCTCGACGAAGTCATGCGCATCAACGAAGAACAGCGCCAGCGTTTCCTGCGGAAAATCCGCAGCGCGCTGTGGACCCTGCGCGGCAAGAACCTGGGCGTGCTCGGACTCGCTTTCAAAGGCGGCACTGACGATGTCCGTGAATCTCCAGCGCTTTTCCTGGTGCAGGCGCTGTTGCAGGAAGGCAGCCGAATCACCGCTTACGATCCGGCCGCCATGGATCGCACGCAGGAGACCATGACTTCCAGCATCAAGTTCGCCAGCTCCGCCTACGACGCCGCCCACGACGCGGATGCCCTGCTGATCCTGACCGAGTGGGAAGAATTCGCCAATCTCGATCTCAACCGGCTCCGCCAGGAGCTCAAGTACCCCATCGTGATCGACGGACGCAACCTGTATGATCCTGAGGTGATGGCGGCCCACGGCTTCACTTACTACAGTGTGGGACGAGCCGCCTGTCATCCCGACGGCGTGCCCGTCGCCATGTTGAAGAACGGATTTAGGAACGGCAACAAGGCATGAGCCCACAGCAACGCGCGCTGGTCACCGGCGGGGCCGGTTTTCTCGGATCGCACCTCTGCGACGCTCTGCTCGGCGAGGGCTGGAGCGTGGTGGTGGTGGACAATCTGCTCACCGGCCGCCGCGCCAATTTCGAGCATCTCCGTAACGAACCCGCTTTCGAGTTTGTGGAAAAAGATATTTGCGATCCCTTCGACGTGGGCAAGGTCAATTACGTCTTCCACTTTGCCAGCCCCGCCAGCCCCGTGGACTACAGCATTCATGGCATCCCTACTTTGAAGGTCGGCTCGCTGGGAACGTTTCATGCTCTCGACCTGGCGCGCAAATATGGCGCGAAGTATCTGGTCTCTTCCACGTCGGAATGCTACGGCGATCCGCTCGAGCATCCGCAAAAAGAAACTTACTGGGGCCACGTGAATCCGATCGGCCCGCGATCGGTCTATGACGAGGCCAAGCGTTTCACGGAGGCCGTGACCATGGCCTACCGCCGCTACCACAACGTGGACACGCGCATCGCGCGCATCTTCAACACCTACGGCCCGCGCATGCAGCTGAATGACGGCCGCGTCGTCCCCAATTTCATGAAGCAGGCCCTGCGCGGTGAGGATCTCACGGTTTACGGCGACGGCCAGCAGACGCGCAGCTTCTGCTACGCCAGCGACGAAATTGACGGCTTCCTGCGCCTGGCGAAATCCAGCGAGCCGCTTCCGGTGAATATCGGGAATCCCAATGAATTCACGATTCTGGAATGCGCCAAGGTGGTTCTGCAGGTGACCGGATCGAAGAGCCAGATTCGTTACGAGCCGCTGCCGCAGGATGATCCCAAACAGCGTCGGCCGGATATTACCAAGGCGCGGCAGTTGCTGGGCTGGGAACCGAAGATTGATCTGGAGACCGGCCTGCGCCTCTCACTCGATTATTTCAGGCAGGCGGTTGCGCAAGACGGCGCAGTGAAGTAACGGCGCCAGCTTTCGAGCAGGCTGCGGAATGCACGCGCCGAATGCGCGCACCGTATGCCCGCGCCGCCGAATGCACGCGCCGCCGTATACACCCTCCACCGTACGCACGCGCGCCGTATGCACGCGCCATTGTGGAAGAGCGGCGCTTCAGCGCCGCGTAAGCGGTTCGAAATCAATACGGGCTTCAGCCCCGGTGGTCATTCTCGTGGCGACGATGGACTTTTTCCGCATCCTGGCAGAACCTCACTCGGAACGTCGGCAGCCATTTATGCATTACGTATGTAGATGTACGCACAAATTAGATGTACAATACTATAGCTATATATTCGTACATAACATGCATCATTCTGAGACGCAACGGGACGCCCCTGAACCGGATCCCGTCGAGCCCGCCACGTAGAATGCCCCTTGCGGGGCCGGAAACGGCCCTGGCAGCGACGGGAACCGCGCGGATGGGTTAGGGGACTGTCCCAGGAAAGATCGTGCGTCCTGGAGCCTCCCAGGGGCCTCCTACGACATTTCAATCACTTACACGGAGACTCAATGACTTACGGCGCGCGCGCCGCTGCTATCTCCCCGTTTCGAAGTACGAATCGGTGGAGAGCATGTGCCTGAAGTACTCGGCCTTCCATTTCGGATTGATCCGGTCCAGCAAGAATCCCTCGGCAGCCCCGAACGAGTAAACGACTGTTCGCTTCCACGTGGCCAGGTCGGCCTGCCTCAGCTCGTCCAAAGTTTTCCCTCTTGCGCGCGCGGCATAGCTGGCGAACGGCTCGTAGTCAGACAAAGCGCTGAACTCTGCCGTTGGTTCATATTTCGACGCCGCCTCCGCTGATGTGACCTCGGTGTATCGCGCAATTCCTTCCTGCCAGAGTTGGAAACTGAAGTACTTGCGGTCGTCGGGGGAGAGCTGCGCGAAAAACTTCTTGCGCTGCTCGATGTATTCCCTTGCCAGTTTCCCGAATGTAGCCTCATCTTTTTCATTCACCGCACGCAGCAGAAGATCCCGCAGTTCCCCAAAGGCCTGCGCCACCTCAGGCTTCTCGTAAGGAAACGGATAGTTCAGCATCCACATCCCACTCGTATCGCCGTGGCTCAACCCCAGGCCGTCTATGGCGGCGATGTAGCCGGGCTGGGCCCACTGCAACTGATGGAAATGTTCGTGCATGGCCATAAATATCCACGGTGTGCTGGTCTTGCTGGCTGTGTTCACCGGCTCTCCGACGACCATCACCGCGGGCGGACCGAAGGCCGGAAAAGTCGCCTGGAAGTTGACCGGGTACTGGCGCGGGCGCGCGTAGCAGTCCTCCCCGACCTTCTTCAGTTCCCGGGGAAGCGCCGGATGGTGAGTTAGGAACTCGGTTTCTGGAGTTACCAGCATCAGAGGCGCCGGCACCGCGCTCCACCCCGGCCAAATCTTATCCTGTATCGCGGAAGCAACCCGGTAAAACTCCTGGATCCGAATCGAATCCTGCGCGGAAATCTGTGGACTTGAGGCCTCTTGGGAGAATACGGGGATTGCGAGCAGGAGCAGCGTGAGCAGGTTTCGCATGCAGGGTTAGACGATGAAACTGCTCGTCGGTAAGCGACGCTCGTTAGGAGGGCTTGGTCGTCGCCGCCACGAAGTCGGTAAGCCGCTTCGCGTTGTCGCGTTCTTCCCTCGTGTTCAACTCGAACACTACCCCCATCCCGTAGCCAGGATGCGAGGCTTGCACCGTTCCCCGCAGGCGCAACTTGATCTCGTAGGTCCGGACCAGGATCTCGACCGTCGAGCCCGACGGAAACGGCAGCGATACTTCCAGATAACACCCGCCCGCACTCAGATCGGTTAAGCAGCAATGATGCGGCACCGATGTTCCGGTGCGGTAAACTTCCGCTCCCAGGCGGCAGGCATAGCGGACTTGCGTGCGGCGGTTGTCGGTCTCGGCGGATGGCGCAGCCGCTTGTCCAGCCGAATGCGCGGACTGTCCGGCCGCGGCCGGTTGAGTCACCATCGCTTGCGCCGGGCGCGGGCGCTGATCGCTCCCGTGAGTCTGCTCGGCCACCGACACGGTGGCCAGTGCCAGAGGCTCTTCCATCTCGACCGTCACGTCGGAAAATTGCTCTCGCTCCGACTGGCTCGGCAGGTTGACGCTGAGGAAGTCGTTCAGCAGGCGCCGTGACGCCTTGGGGACATCTACGAACTGCACTCCGGCGCGGCCATTCCAATCCTGCCAGATCACCTGCCCTGACAGCCGAACGCTGGCGGACTGGTCGGGCAAGCGGAATTGAAAATAGACCTTGCTGGTGGGCGGAAACTTTTTGCCGAACAGCACCGACATCCCGTCCTGCGCCAGGTTGATCAGCGTGGCTCTCTCCTGTTCCACGTTGGCGTAGTCCACGGTGGCGTGGGCGTGCACGGGAGCGCGGCTGCTCTTGCGTTTTTCTTTGCGCATGGCGGCGCGGGCGGCGCGCAGGCTGCTCCGCACCCGGTCATAGGCCACGGGCTTGTACAGCACGAAATTGACGCCCAGCGAGAACATCTCGCGAATACTTTCCTGCCCCGACACCACGACCACGGCCAGAGTGGCGTCATTCAGGCGCGACAGGCGGGTCTCGCGCAGCAACGACATCACGTCCGCGTTGGACTCCGCGTCCACAATCACGACATCAAAGCGGTCCTGGGCCAGGCGGATCGCCGCGCGCGCAAAGTCGGGACAGGACTCGACCCGAATGCTGAGTTCCTCCAGCACCCCGGCCAATACCCGGGCTGCCGCCTCGTCCACGCATACCAACAGGGCAGATAAAGTCATACCTGCGCCCATGGTAGAAGCCCGGCCGTTCCGCCGACAAGTTACCGCGGTCACGAGCGAAACGATCGGAATGCCCTTAAGTGACCTGCCTTCAACCGTGACATCGGTAACCTCAGGTGATGACAAAAGGCCAACACGGCGGTGTTGAACTGTCGTGCTTTGACGCCCACTGCACCCCTCCCTAGGATGAGACATGACGCGATGAAGGACTGCGCGCCCGCTCGGTTGTCTGCCAGCGGGAATGCGGTTTTCCCCTGAGGTGGCATCGCAGGGTCCTGACAGGAGTGAGTGCGCTCCGGACCAGGTCGCCCTCGGAGCGAAAGAGACTTATGAAATCGAGGACAAGTCGCGGATTTTCGCTGCTGGAATTGATGATCGTCATTGCCATCGGCCTCACCATGGCCTGTGTGTCTTTCATAGCTCTGATGCCTTTGTTCAAAAAGAACCATGTGGATCAGGGTTATGACATGGCGTTATCGGTGCTGCGCACCTATCGAAACCAATCCATAGCCAAGTACACGCGTTACATCGTCACCTTTCCCAGCGCCAGCACCATGAACGTGCAAGAGTGGGATTTCCCGCCCCCGGGCGGCGTGGCGCCAGCGCCCCTGCCCGCGGTGACTTACACCCTGCCGCAGGACATTCAGTTCGCCATCCAGGGGGGCTTTCCCAATCCCGGCCCGGATAATTTCACCGGTGCGACGGCCGTCTCCTTTAACGCATGCGCGATCCTCGAGGCGGGCAGCCCCTGTCTAATCTTTTACCCGGACGGCTCCGCCGAAGACGATGCCGGCGTTCCCGGCAACTTCGATAGTGGAGTCGTTTACCTTACGCAACCCACCAGCAATGCCTACAGCTCGCGGGCCATTGATGTGTGGGGCACGACGGGAAGAATCCGGGGATGGCGCCTTTACAACATTTCGGGAACCAACACGTGGGTACAACAATGAAGCCTCGCACCTCACGCCCTTCGGCACAGAGCGGGTTCACGCTGATTGAAACCATGATCGCGATCGCGATCATGAGCATTGGCATCATGGCCCTGGTCGCGGCCTTTGCCACTGCGGTGAGCGCGACCCAAAACGCGCAGGAGAATCTGATTGCGCGCGAGAAAGCGCTGCAGGCGATGGAAAGCGTGTACACCGCCCGCAACACGCAGCAGATCTCGTTCTCGCAGATCGCCAATGTCGCCAGCGGCGGCATCTTTACCAACGCCGCCACACAACTGCTGTGCCCCGGCCCGGACGGTCTGGTCAACACCACCGATGATGTGAACTGCCCGGCCAGCGGCCCTTGTGCCGCCGGACCCGAGTGCGTGGTGCTTCCCGGTCCCGACGGCATCCTGGGCACTGCCGATGATCTGCCCCTGAGCCTGGGCAATTTCAAGCGCCAGATTCAGATCAGCCCCGTCCTGGAATCGGACGGAGTCACCACTGATCCCACGCTGAAGCAGATCGTTGTGACCATCAGTTACACCACGGGCGGGAACGCAAATCCGCACGTCTACACCGTGAACGCACTGATTTCGGCCTATCGCTAGAGCCAGGTGACAGAGATGATGAAGATGCAAAAACAAAACGCGCGACTGGGCTTCACCCTGGTGGAGCTGATGGTTTCGATGGCCGTCGGCCTGATCGTGATGGCGGCCATGGCCAGCCTGTTCCGCACCGGCATGCAATCCACCATGCTGGTCACGCAGCGGGCCGAGACCCAGCAGAATATGCGGGCGGCCGTCGATCTGCTGGCCAAAGACATCAGCATGGCGGGAGCCGGCCTGCCTTCGGGCGGAATCCAACTACCCACCGGAGGCGGGTCGAGCGTCTCCAAGTTCGGCTGTGATCAGAGCGGCGCCTGCCACGTGGTCAACCATACCTATCCCAACAGCAACCACATGTACGGCATCATTCCCGGCTTCAGCAACGGGGTAGAAGCTGGCGCGGTGATCCCGGCAGCGCCGGCGCCGGCAATCAATGACAGCATCACGGTGGCGTACGTGGATTACAACTTCCCGCTGAATGAGTACAACATGTACTTCACCAGCAGTACCAGCGGAGCCAACGTCACGCTTTCCGTCAACCCCAGCTATGCCGCTACGCCTCCACCGGCAGTGAACGCCGCCGGAGGCATCCAGGAAGGGGACCTGATCATGGTCGCGGGCGGGGGAATTACGGCCGTGGGCGATGTCACGAACGTGACCACGACCACCATGACTTTTGCCAACGGCGACCCGCTCAACATCAATCAGGACGCGGCCGCTTCGGGCAACCTGAAATCCATCGCCGCGGCTTTGGGCACCGGCTCACCCGCGACCGCTTATCGCTTATTCGTGGTCACCTACTACATCAACGTGCCGGGGGCGAACCAGACGCCGCGGCTGATGCGCCAGGTCAACGGTCTCCTCCCCGCCGTCAGTCCCGCACCTGTGGCCGACGACATCATCAATCTCCAGTTTGCCTATGACGTGTACAACTCCACGACCGATGCGCTCGACGCCAATCAAGCCAACCCTCTCGGTGCCGCTGAGTCCCCTAACAACATTCAAAAGGTGAACCTGCTGGTGATGGGGCAAAGCATTATCAACAATGGCAACAAGTCGCAGAACATGTATCTGGCGACTGACGTCAGCGCGCGCAATATGGCGTTCCGTAACCGTTACAAGTAACGCTTTTGGGGGCAGGAGAAACCATGGGATCAAGAAAACATCGTTCGCAGGGATTCACGCTGATCGCATCGCTGCTCATTCTTGTGCTGCTGTCAGGTGTGGCAGCTGGACTTCTCTATCTGGTCACCGATGAAGCCAAGATGGGAGGCAACGATCTGGAGGCCAATCTCGCCTACTACGGCGCTGAGTCGGGCATGGAAAAGCTGACCTCGGACCTGGCCGCGCTGTACCAGCAGACCCAGTCGCCAACCGAGGCCAACGTTCAAGCTCTGGCGACCTTCACCACGATTTCAATGGTCCCCAGTGTGACCTACAGCAACACCATCTCGTTCCCCACAGCCGGAAGCGGCACCTCCGGAATGCCTTGCACCACGACGCAGCAGGGCACTGATCCGCCGAGCTGCTATAACACGGTCACGCAGGGGGGCGATACCGGTTTGTACGCGGAACTGGCGCCCATGACGCTGAACGTGCAAGCCACGCGTCCCTCGGGGGCCACGGTCAGCATCACACGGACCGTCGAAGTCGCGTTGATTCCGGTGTTTCAGTTTGGCGTGTTCTGCGGTTATGACTGCAGCTACTTCGCCGGACCGGACTTCAGTTTCGGAGGCCGCGTCCACACCAACATGAACCTGTTCCTGGCTTCGGGGGCGCACCTGGTCTTCAACGACAAAGTGCAGGCTTTTCAGCAGATCATTACCGATCAGCTGGAGAACGGCAACCCCACCACCAACGGATACGGCGGCACGACGTATGTGCCCAGCGCCAGCGCGGGCTGCCCGCTCAACACGTTCCCGCCCACCGGCGCCAACTGCATCGCCCTGCCGGGCGCGGGTACGGTGCCGGGAGACGCCAGTTGGAGCGGCGGCTACCCTACGGTTGCGGGCGGCGTCAACCCCAACTTCCCCAGCCTCTCCACGGGAACGTTCAACTCCTATCTGGCCAACTCGCTGACCGGCGTCACCAACCTGCAGCTGCCCTTCGTGCAAAACAGCTGCGTCAGCAATCCTCCGCCCTGCACCGACCCGATCTCCATCGTGCGCAAGCCGCTGGTGAATGAAGTTGCGACCGGCGTGCTGGGCTCAGAGCGTTTGTACAACAAGGCGCAGATACGAATTCTCATTGCCGATACGCAAAACGACCTTCACCCGGAACGGGGAGCGATCGCCGACGGGCAGGATGTACGGTTCCCTAACGTGACCAGTTTTAGCACCGTCCCCTTCACCAACCCCACTACGACGGCACCCACCCTCGCTCTTACCGGAGGCGTAGCCACGAACATCGGCGGAAATGAGGCCATGGGCTTCTACACGCCCGCTGCCCCGACTTCCGCGCAGGGCTGGGTTTACCCTTACACCAACGCTGGCCAGCAAACCACCTGGGCCACAATTCCGCTGATTGGGGAGATTACTGATAACCCTGCCAGTCCCGCGAACATGAGCGGCCCCTGGATTCGCGTGGAATACTGCAAGACGCCGCCCTGCAACAATTCCGCCAACTGGGTGGGCGTCACCAAAGAGTGGCTTTGGCTGGGAGTGGGTCAGCCGTTTAACACTCCGCCAACCTGCCCCGGTGTAATCGGCACCGCCGCCTGTTGGAACCCCATCAACCAGAACGCCATTCTGATTCTGCAGCAGCTTCAGCCCACTAACTTCGTCGGTCAAACAGCTGCCAATGTCGCCCTTACCGGCAGCTGGTGGCCCATTAACTTCTACGATGCGCGCGAAGGCGAAATGCGCGACAACCAGGTCAACAACTACACCCCCACAGCCGGGAACGCGGGCTATCCCAACACTTACTCTTCCTGCTCGGTCAACGGCATCATGAACGCCGTCGAGCTGGACATGGGCAACCTGGCACGCTGGCTGAACGGAACGATGGGCAACGGCACTACCGGGGCCAGCGTGAACTACACCGCCATGAACGGATACGTCGTCTATTTCTCCGATCATCGCGGTATGCTTACCGATCCGAATCAATCCAACGGCGGACAGACACCGGCGGGCGTGATCAGCGGAGAAGCGGGCATCGAGGATGTGATCAACGCGGCGCAGAACCTGACCTCGACCACGACCGATGGCGCGCTGGAGGCCAAAACCTACTACGGCTATTCCCCTGAGGACGTGGATCAAAACAACGTTCTCGACAACTGGGGCGAAAAGAACATCGGCTACGGTTTCGGAGTCAACACGAACACCAATCCTCTGAACCCGTATCCGCGAATTCCTTTCAATACCACCATCACCAGCGCCAACGTGACTACGACGCAAAACTGCGCCCAGTACAACCTCAACACGAACCAGTTCACCCAGGCGCAATACAACCAGGTGGGCCTGGCCAATCCGGTAAGCGGCGCGCGCCATGTGCTGAAGTTGGTAGATGGCGGCATGAGCGCCGCCGGAGTCAGCTACCTGCCAGTGATGCCGGCCGCCAGCGGCTGCACCCTGAGCGCGGCCAGCCCGACCGGATGCGGCGGCATTACCGTCGCCTCCGAGAACCCGGTCTACGTGCAGGGAAACTACAACAGCAACTCGGCGGATTCGTTCTGGGGCACGGCGAACGCCGCGACTCCGACTCAGGTGGCCCATTCGGCGGCGTCCATCATCGCCGACTCGGTCACGCTGCTCTCGAACCAGTGGAACGATGCAGCCAGCATGGTGTCGCCCGACTCCTTTAGTCTCTCGAACGGCACCAACCCGACCATCAATCCGCGGACCACGACCGCAGACGCCTACTACCGCATGGCGGTTTCCGGCGGCAAGAATATTCCTTTCCCGCAGCCTGGCTGGAACGGCGTAGGACAGGACTTCGGCACCGATGGCGGAATGCACAACTTCCTCCGCTACCTGGAAAACTGGAACAACACCCTGCACTACAACGGATCGCTGGTCAGCATGTATTACTCGGAATACGACACCGGCACGTTCAAATGTTGCACGGTGGTGTACAACCCGCCAACCCGCGATTATTACTTTGACGTCCTGTTCCTGAACCCGGCCAACCTGCCTCCGGCGACGCCCGAGTTCCAGGACATCGTAAACCTGAGCTATCACCAGAACTTTACCCGCGAATAAACGTCTGGCACGAAACCAAACGCCCCGGCTTCGCATCCGCGACGCCGGGGCGTTTTTTTTGGCCAAGTTCGGTACAATCATGAGCATCGGGTAATTGGGAAACTTAGTAATTTTGCAATTGAAACCAGGAGCGCAAAGAAGTTCAATCACATAATCACTGAATCTCCCAATTACCGAATCTGCTCATGTACTCCCCTTCTCGCAGCACTGGCGCATGGCTGATCTTTCTGCTGTCCGCCCTGGCGGGCATGGGATGGTTTTTCGTTCCGGCGTTCATCATCCGGCCCTTCCGCCACCAGACCCCCGCGGCGCTAGTCTTGGCCTTGGCGCTGCGCCAGCATGCTCCCTGGGTAACACTGTGTGCCGCTCTCGTCTGTCTTCTATTCGTGCTCATCCTGTGGCCCGGCGCCGGCAGATTTCGGAAGATCGTCCTCGCCTCGGCGATGGTACTGGTGGCGTTCTCCGCCGTCATGTCTCGCCTGAATTACTTCGAGTGGCTGTTCCACCCCGTGGAGAGCCCGCAGTTCGAAGCGGAGGCGGACAGCAAGCTCGAAAGAGGTGAGATGATCATCGCCGTACGCTTCGGCCACGAGGCCCGCGCTTATCCCATCCGCGCCATGGCCTACCATCACATTCTCAATGACGTGGTCGAGGGCGTGCCCATCGCCCTTACCTATTGAACGCTCTGTCACACCGGTCTGGTGTGGAGACGCTCAGTGAATGGAAAAGTACTGCATTTCTATCTCGCTGGCATCAACAACCAGAACTTCCTCATGCGCGACCAGGAAACCGGCAGCTGGTGGCAGCAGATTACCGGCAAGGCCATCTACGGCCCCCTGCAAGGAAGTGCGCTCGAACTCGTCCCCAGCGACGAACTGACTTTCGGCGAGTGGAAGGCGGAAGTCTCGGGCGGGAAGGTGCTCGCCCCGGTGCCGAAGTACGTCAAGGAGTACGAGAGCGACTGGGAGCCGAAAATAGCCAAGCTTCCAGTGGTCATCAGCTTCCCGGGAACAGAACTGAAATCGCGCGACATCGTGGTAGGCGTGACTCTGGACAGTGCCAGCCGCGCCTACCCCTGGGACACTCTCGTGAAACAGTCTCCAGTTTTGGACCGCCTGGACGGGACACCGCTGCTCGTCGTGGTCGGGCCGGATGGCAAGTCGTTCCGTGTATTCATCAGCCGCATAGACGGCAAGGACGCCGAGTTTTTCCTGAAAGGCGAGGAGAGCGAACCCGCGGCCACGTCCGCAAACGCATCCGCGAAAACGAAGCCCGGCGGCGAGCCCCCGCAGACGAAACCTTCGGCCGGAGTAGGGAACCCTCCGTCCACGGTCCAAGCCGCCACGAACGCCCCCAGGAACTGGGTTCTGCTCGACACTGCCACTGCCAGTGAATGGAATTTCCAGGGCTGCGCCGTGGCGGGAGGGGCGCAGGGCAAGTGCCTCGATCGCGTCCCGGCTTTTAAAGATTATTGGTTCGACTGGCGCAATTATCACCCGGATACCAGCATTTACAAACATTGACTCACTGCGAGGAGGACTACCCTTGCCTGCCATTCGCGCCCTTTTCTTTGATGTCGGCGGTGTGCTGCTCACCAACGCCTGGGACCGCGCGCAGCGCATGGTCACGCTCGAACATTTTCATCTGGACGAGGAAGAGTTTCACGACCGTCACGAAATGGTGGTCTCGTCGTTCGAGCGCGGCAAGATCACCCTCGATGAGTATCTCGACCGCACCGTCTTCTATCGCACCCGCCCGTTTACGCGCGACGCCTTCCGCGACTTCATGTTCTCGCTGTCGCAGCCGTTTCCGGAAGTCATCGATTTTGCCAAGAAACTCGGTGATTCCGGCAAGTACTTCATGGGCACGATCAATAACGAGTCCCGTGAACTCAACTATTACCGCATTGAAAAGTGCGGGCTGCGGCCGATCTTCCGCCTGTTTGTGAGTTCCTGTTTCGTGGGATTCCGCAAGCCCGAGCGCGACATCTACCGCCTGGCGCTGGAATTGACGCAGATTCCCGCCCAGGCATGTTGTTTCATTGATGATCGCGCGCTCAATCTGGAATGCGCAGCCAAGCTGGGGATGGAGACCATCGAGATGCGGGGGCTGGCGGAGTTGCGCGAGGATTTGGGGAAAATGGGAGTGAGCGCGTAGTTTCCAAATTGTCGATTGACGATTTTCGATTGCCGATTGTCGATTGAAGGGCTGGGCGTCTCTGACGTTCTCGGTTTTCAATCAACAATCAAAAATCAACAATCATCAATTCTCTAGCCCCGGCGGGTCTCGCGCGTCTTCACTCCGGCAGAGGGCGGAACGTCGGACTCGAGAGTGGTAAAGCTCAGGTCGCTCGACCAGCAGTCGGCGGCCAGCTTCCATTCCCCGTTGCTTTGCCGGGCAAACACCCACAGATATTTGCCGCGCTCTTCCCGCCGCTTCCCGGTCGCGCCCGGCACCAATGCTTTGCAGCGTCCAGCTTCATAAGAGAAGTCACCGACGATTTCCACGCGCAGCGGCTCGACCTCGACTTCTCCCAAGCCCGCGTCGAGCGCGCCAAAGAAGAATTCCCGGACCGCGGCCGCGCCGCGCACCGGAGGATAGTTCGACCGCAGGACGAGCGCGTCGGCCACGTAAAGGTCGAGCAGGTCATCGAGGTGCTTGGTGTTGCAGGCCAGCACCCACTCGTGCGTAACCCGCCGGACCGCGGCTTCGGCGCGGCTCATGTCGCCGCGCAGCGCGGCGTTCGGCCGCATCTTGTCGTCCCGCAGAGGATCGTGCCGCGCCGGATCGTGCCGTGCCGAATCCTGGCCCGCGCGCGGAGATGCGCCTTCGTAGCCTCCCGGCAGGTAGTGATGGTGATAATGATGGTGGTAATGATGCGTCTCCAGCGCGGGCCGTCCGGAGCCGCCTGCGGGCTTCTGCGGACCTTCTTCCTCCGGAGTCCACGCCGTCCTAGTGGTCTCCCCTTCGCCGGCCGCGACCCCGCACATGGCGCAGAACCGGTTGCCGGGACGGTTGCGATGGCCGCAAACGCGGCAAACGTCTGCGCCGTCGGCCGTCATTCCTCCAGCCACATCCTCGGCTGACTGCTCCGCGTCGACTTCGGTCGCCATACGCTGCGCCGCTTCCATCGCGGCCGCAATGGCATCCTGATCAGGCTTGGGACGCCGCATTTCCGGCTGCAGGCTGCGGAAGAACTCCTCCAGATGCGAAGGTTCCGGTTCCGGCTCAGGAGGCGGCGCGCTTTGTTTAGGAAGTTTTTTGTCCTTGTCCACGAATCGAATCACCCAACCTCTCGGGTCATTCTAGTCCAGCAGATGGTCCTACCGGCTGGAAAACTCGACTTTGCCTTCGGTTTCGGTGGGGACGCCGTTGCAGGTTGCCGGACGATATCTCCAGGTGCGCACGGTCTCGAGAATATGGCGATCGCCGGCCAGGCCTGCGCTCTCCAGAATCAACGGGCTGTGGACGCGGCCATCCGTGCCAACGATGAAGCTCACTTTGACTTTTCCGCTCTGGCTGGAAGGAGTGAACAGAGGGTCGGGTGTGGCGAGGGGCTGCGGCGGCCGAACATCCTCGCATGACGGCAGTGAGCTGATGTGGGGCACGTTGACAAACTGCGCCGCGCGGGTGAGCGCCTTAGAAGCCTGGCGTTCACGCTGCTCGAAGGCCTGCGAGTGCGTGGGAGAAGTTGGGACCGCAGAGGCCGACATCGCCACCATCAGGATCAGGATCGTGGGCCAGATGCGGCCAGCCATAAGCGTTACGCTTCGTTCTGTGTTCGAAGCCACTTAACCTGCGCCGCAACTCCATGGCCACCGCGACTAGCCCTATATCATTAGCTATCAATGCGTTACAGGCATACATTCGGTTTTGAATGGGGTTCCTGTGCAAGGGGTTGCACATCGGAAGCGGCCACTTACAGCCAGACGCTCAGCCAGTCGCTCACGACCGGTTCCTCCGGCCTAGGCACGGCGCAGCGTCAGCAGCGTAATTTCCGGAGGACAATTCCAGCGGACCGGAACTCCAACTGTCCCCAGGCCCGGATTGGTGTAGAGCGTAAGCCGGCCGATCGTAAAAAGGCCCCAGACATACTTTCTGCCCATTTCAGGCAGATAAAAAGGGCCGACGAAGGGAACGCGCACTTGACCTCCATGGGAGTGGCCAGAGAGTTGGAGGTCGACCGGATACCGCGCAACATGATCTGCGTAGTCCGGCTCGTGGGCCAGCAGGATGGTCGCTTCATCGGGCACCGATCGCAGCGTCGCATCCAGGTCGGCGGTCCTGACCAGGGCATCGCCGACACCCGCAAGCCAGAATCGGGCTCCATTGGCTTCAACCGGAGCGGACTGATTCGCCAGAACCTGAATTCCCTGAGTCCGCAAGACGTGCGTCACCACATTCGCATCGGTGTAGCAGTCGTGATTTCCCAGAACTGCCCACAAACCGTGAGGAGCCTGCATCTGCCACAGCAGGCGGGCACAGGGCTCGGCGGCGAAGGCCGCCTTATGGTCCTCTTCCTGGGTGTCGCTAAACAGCGGCAGGGAAACGAAATCTCCAGTAAGGACGATCAGGTCGGGATGAAGGCTGTTGACCATCTTTATCGCGGCATGAAGAGGATGCTCGGAAAAATAGGGATCGTAGTGGAAGTCGCTGAGCTGAGCGATCGTAAACCCGTCCAGACGAGCGGGCCAGCGGCGTAGGGCAATTTCCCGGCGCACGATTCTGGGACGATTGGGCTCGATCAGCGCGGAATCAGCCGCGATGGCCGCGACTCCAGCGGCCGCTGCGAGACCAATGAAGTTCCGCCTGGTGGTGGGAAGTAAAGCCAATCGATTCCTGGACCTTTAAGCTTCGGAAACTGCTGCGTGAACGCTGCTGAACCCAGCATAACCTGAAGCGCAATTCCGCGATATGGCGGGAGCGGTGCCCCTTGCTCAGAAACTGAACGTTGCCTGCAGATCGAGACGGCGGTTCGCCGCCGAACCGGGAGAAAATGGGCCTCCCTGAAGTGCGTTGGAAACGCCGAAGAACTTCGACCCCAGACTGGCATTGGGATTGGCCACGTTGACGTTGTTGAACACGTTGCGCACCCCAACCCCGAGCAAGAAGTTGTAACGGCGGTCAGAGTTGGACGAGATCATACCCGGGCCGCCCCCGCCAAACAGCGGGCCACCGCGACGGCCTCCGCCGCCCAGACCGCCGGGCCCCTGACCGCCGGTGTTCCCCTTAACTTTTGACCCGAATCCGAAAGTCTTGGTGAGGCGCAGATTCAGCACGAAATGGTTGGGACCGGTGCCGTAGTTGATGGGGAGCGGCGTGCCGCTGGCGGCCAGGGAGTCAAAGGTGCCCAACGGAGTGCAGTAAATATTGTTTAGCGCGCCCGAAACCGAGACCGCCGGGCAAGTCGATTTCGAAACCAGGTTGGGACGGTCGTTGTAGATCTGATCCCCATTCAAATCAATGGGCGTCGTGATGTTAAAAGGAGCGCCGGAACTCGCCACCAGGAACGGGCTCAGGCGAATCAGATAGGGAAACGCGATGCTGCCGCCAAGAAACAGCCGGTGCCGCACATCGAACGACGCGCGGCCGTAATCCTGGCTGATGTTGTAAGAGTTCGTGGGGAAACTGGATACGCCCGAGGCATCGCTGTTGGCGTAGTTCAGCGTGTAGTAGGTAAACAACTGCAGCCTGGAACCGACCCGCACGTTCGAGTTGACGATGAGCTGGTTCTGGGTGAAGTTGCCTTCGGAAACATAGCGGTAGAGGTTGCCGCTACTGATCGACGGACAGGTTGGGTAGCAAGCCGTGCCGGGATACGGAGCGTTGGCGTTGATCGTAAGGAACTCATCGAAGCCGCGGGAACTCAGGTAAGTGACGGCAATGGTTCCGGCCTTGGTGACTTGCCGCTCCACGCTGACCGCACCCTGCAAAGTGTAGGGAGCATGCAGCCGGGGACTGATCTGATAGGTGTTGGAAGCGGATGAAGTGGGTGGACCGCAGCTTGAGAAGTTGGTAAGGGCAACATCCACGCCCGGAAAACAGGTGGGGTTGTTGATGATGAACTGCTGCTCGGTAATGCCGTTCAGACGCTCCGCCTGGAGAATCGAACCGGATTGAAAGCGATTGTAGAAAATGCCAAAGCCTCCGCGAATGACCACCAGCGGCGGCGAACTGCGGCCGTGCACTCCCCAGACAAATCCCAGGCGGGGCGCCCAGTCGCCGTGATCGTGAATCGCGTTTTGAGTTTCGAAACGAAGGCCGTAGCTGAGGGTCACGTTGGGCCGAATCCGCCAGTCGTCCTGGATGTAGGGCTCGAAGTCATCGTAGTTGACGCTGGCCGTCGGCGAACCGGTCGTATAGGTCAACGTGGTCGCGTAGGGTGTGGTGCCGCCTTTGATCGCGAGCTGTGCCGCGGACAGGGTGACCGGACAGGGCGGATTCTGGGTATGGCTCTCACACGCCGTCGTCAGACTGTTGGTTCCGAGCAAAGTCGAAAACGCGAATGTTCCGTTGAACCCGGCAGTCGAGTAGTTCGTGTCGTGAGTATCGCGGAAGCGCGCGCCAAACTTGAGAACGTGATTGCCGTGAATCAGCGAGGTGTAGTTCTGCAACTCGTAATTGTTCTCGCGATCATTTTGCGTTCCGCCTCCCAAGCCGCCACCCGTGAAGTTGCCGAAAACGTTCACCGTCGGATTGATATCACTTGGGGTCTCGATGGTGTCATCACGGTTGTACTGGAATCGCGTCTCGTTCACGATTTTGGAGCCGAATACCTGCGTGTCGCTGATCTGGACGGTCTGTTCTGTCTCTTTGGAGTTGGAAGTCTGGGTAGGAAGATTGAACTGGCTGCCGAGATCGTCGGTCTCAGTGTTGCGCCAGTACTGGTAGCGCGCGGTCACGGTGTTGTTCTTGGTGGGCGCCCAGTCGAGGCGCGGGCCCACGTTGGTGCGTTGGCGCGGATTGCCGATGGACTCCACAAAAGGAATCTGCTCGGTGTAGGTGGGGTCGAGAACGTAAGCGTTGACCACCGCCAGTTCGTTGATATCCCGGCGGTCGATGTTGAAGAAGAATGAGGCGCTCTTGCTCAGCGGCCCACCGACGTTCCCGTTGAAGAAGGTGGAATAGTAGGGCGGCTCGGCCCCGGCGAAGGGATTCGGTGAATTGAAAGCAGAATCATTCCCGTTGACCTGGACTTGCCCATGCAGCTTATCGGTGCCGGGCTTGGTGAAGATTTCGATGCGGCCGTAGCCCAGTTGGTCATATTCGGAAGAGAACGGATTCTGGTTGATGCGGATTTCGCGTATGGACGACTTCGGCGGAAGTTGTCCGGCGGTAAATCCGTCAATATACATTTGTCCGCCGTTCGGACCCGCCGAAGGCCCGGCGAGCGCTTCGAGATCGGATTGCAATTCGTCGGGATCGTCGGGCAGAGCCTCCAGTTCTTTGCCGGAGATGGTGATGGCGCCGGCGTTATTCGAAGGATTCACGTCAACCGTGGGAGCGGTGTCGGAAACCTGGACCTTCTGGGTTTGCACTTCGATCGTGAGCGGGACGTTGAGGCGGAGGGGTTGATCCGCAATCACCACGTTGTCGTTTTCATAGGTAGTGAAGCCCAGGGCGACGACGGTGAGGGCGTACTTCCCTGCCGGCAGCGACTTGAACTCATACATCCCTTGAGCATTGGTTTGCGCGACCACGGGGGACGCCGTGGCTGGGGTCATGACGACGGTGGCGCCGGTAATGGCGGCTCCGGAGGGATCGGTTACCTGTCCGCGAAGAGCGCCGGAGGCGTCCTGTGCGGAGGACACGCCCAGATAGAGAAAGAAAAAGAGTAAGGCCACAATGAAAGAACGCAGATGCAGGTCAAGCTTCATTCGATGATTCCATCCCTCTTGGTTCACAACAGATGCAGCGCCCGAAGGCGCCCTCGATTTAGTTCCGACTTCGGCGTGCCTGAAGGCATGCCCCGATACAAATCTCAATCCTGGTACGAACTCAACTCCCCACGGGCTACTATGGATTCGCGGCGTCCCCGTTCGGAGCACCGCCCAGACTCCAAGGCGTGAGCATCATGGCCTGGCTGCCGCTGGGGACAGCCTCAAGAATTGGTTCCACCCCGCCAAATAACTTGATGACCGTGCTGCCGCCTGCCGGCGTGCCTTCGGTGGCGAGGACGGCGACGGCGTCTCCCTTGTGCAGGTCGGCCAGCGCCAGTACGGGCGTTTGGTCGAGCAATCGCTGGAAGTCAAATCCTCCGCCGGGGCGCGCACCGTTGGGCGCTCCTCCGCCCGGCGTTCCCGCAGCCATTCTTCCGCCCGGGCCCATTCCGCCGGACGGCGCGCCGCTCTGGGCTGCCTGTCCATTTGCCCCGGCAGGGGAAGACTTACCCGAGGAGGAGTTCGCGGCCGCGCCTGGCATTCCGGGAGGCAGCGCCGCCTTCAACCGCATGGCAACGCGCTGCGCCATTTCGGCTGGGATCTTATGAAGCTGCGAATCCGGATTGATTTTCAGCTGCACGGTTTTCTTGCTCAACACATCTTGAACGGTGATCGTTCCCGCACTTGCATCGAGGGACTTGACCAGACCTTCGACATAGGGAAAGGCGCCGGTGACGATTTCTTCGGCGGCCAATTCGCTGCCGTCGGGGTTGCGGTCTCCGCGAGCGCGCAGTTGGTCGCCCACGTGGACATCCTGCAGCGTGCTCAGCTTCGCATCTTCAAACTTGGGCGAGTCTGGAGCGTAACGCCGAACTACCGTGCTCTTCGAGGCGCGGACGGTGATTGTCTTCTTCCCGCCGAAGCTGGAGATCGAGAGGGTTACCGTTCCGGCAGCAGGGTCCACGGCAGTGACCATGCCGCCCAAGCCCCGCTTCTGCCAGTCCTGACGTATCTGGTCGCTAACCGCCTCGACAGCCGAATGCGTGATTACGAGGACTTCCAGCGCGGCAATCGATTTGCCGTCGTCAGACGCCAGGCCGCGCACTCGAACCGTGTCGCCCACTTGCAGGTCCTGCAACTTGAGTTCCGTCGCATTCTTTAGATCCTTGTCGCCCGGCGCGAGACGCAGAATACGCGCGGTGGGTTGCACCGTCACCGCGACCTGGGGGCCGGAAGCCGGCGCCAAAGTGATGGAGTTGCCGTTGATAGCCTTGATGGCGCCGATGCTTTTGGCGATCGTGCTTTGTCCCTGGGCCTGTGGGCTGGCCGAGGAAGATGCGTAACCCGCCGGCACAAATCCGGCGACGCCGGCGCCCAGCAGTAAAACCAAAGTCAAAAGAAATGCTCTCTTAGCGTTCATACGTCCCACCTTTACTTTACATCGCCGCAAGCTGCTGAATCTGATGCTTTACAAAGTTTTACCCAGCGCGAACCAGTTTTACAAAAACTACGTGCATGCAGCGGCTGAAGCCGGACGTGGGATCGCGCGCGTGCGGCATGCCTGAAGGCCTGCCCTGATACGAATCGCTCAACTTCACGGGCAAGGCCCGCGGCTAAAGCCGGCGGCGGCGCGCGACCCTGGGCGGC
The DNA here is from genome assembly GCA_052326105.1 of Candidatus Sulfotelmatobacter sp. GTDB lineage: Bacteria > Acidobacteriota > Terriglobia > Terriglobales > Acidobacteriaceae > Sulfotelmatobacter. The sequence goes on from JBKQRC010000071.1 coordinate 45,860, forward strand.
ATCGCTGAAGCGATGCCCTGATACGAACCGCTGTCCCCAAACTGCACCGTTGTTCCCAGGCTTCGCCACTATTCCCAGACTGCACCACTATTCCCAAACTTCGCCACTACCGCACGCCGATTCCACCTAGCAGCGGGCACCCAGAGTGCTAATAGACGAAGACGGCATGGCGGGCTACGATTTTTCCAGCGAGATTACGCACAGTGCCTTCAGGATGAGTGTCTTTGTCACACGCGGTATCGTTGGTTGGGCGCTAGTTGTGGCTGTTCCGTTGTCACTGCTGGGGCAGACTCCTTCGGCCATTCTCCACACCCAGGGAGGAGTATGGGTGAATGGTTATGAGGCGAGGGATTCGTCCGCGATTTTTCCCGGCGATCTGCTGGAAACCAAGCAAGGCTTTTCCGCCAGCTTGAATTTGGAGGGCTCGACCGTTCTAATTCAGCCGGAATCGGTGGCCAAACTTCAGGACAACCTGCTGGTGCTGGATCATGGCGGCGTCTCGGTAACAACCTCCAGGAGTTTCAAGGTCCGGGTAAACTGCCTGACCGTGGTGCCGGTGTCCGACGCATGGACGCAGTACGACGTGGCCGATGTGAACGGAACGGTTCAAGTCGCGGCGCGCAAGAGCGATGTGTACGTGGAGCGCGAGATGAACCATCGCAAGCCCGCGTCGCCCGAGACGGCGGCGCCGTCGCGCGAAGGCACGGTCCACGAAGGCGAACAGCACAGCTACGATGAATCCGAAATGTGCGGGGCGCCGCCGCGACCCACTGGAGCGGGCCCGGCGCTGAACTCGAAATGGATTATCGCGGGAGCAGCCGGAATCGGCATTCTGGTCTGTGCTCTCGCGTGCCGCCCGGGACCGGGTCCCGTCAGTCCGGATAGCCCGTGATTTCGGGGCGGGACCCCGGGACCACCGGGGGCTGAAGTCCCAATCTTCAGGCGCCACGGCGGCGCGGCTGGAATGTGCGCGCTTTCAAAGCAGGTTCATGAATAACGCCGGCCAGGGATTACGAAGACGCACTTACGCCAGATTCAGGACCTTGCGGATGGTACCCCGCTCCTTCTGGATTTTTTCCTGCAGAAGGGTGAGGGCATAGATCAGCTGCTCGGGACGCGGGGGGCAGCCGGGGACGTAAACATCCACGGGAATGACCTGGTTCACGCTCTGCACCAGCGCGTAGTTGTTGAAGACGCCGCCGGAAGTGGCGCAGGCGCCCATGGACAGGACCCACTTCGGTTCGGGCATCTGCTCCCAGAGCTGGCGGATAACGGGCGCCATTTTGTTGGAGACGCGGCCGGCGATGATCATCAGATCGCTCTGCCGCGGCGAGGGGCGGAAGACCTCGGCGCCGAAACGAGCAATATCAAAGCGCGCCGCGCCCATGGACATCATCTCGATGGCGCAGCAGGCGAGGCCGAAAGTCATGGGCCAGATCGAGCCCTTGCGCATCCAGTTGACGGCGGAGTCGAGCGTAGTCAGAATCACTCCTTCGGGAGTGGGGTTGCCGAAGGTAAGGTCCTTGACGACCTTCTTGCCGTCCTCGACGTCAATGTAGGGGCCGAAGTTCAGTTCGCGGGCCATATTCATATTGTAAATCATCCTTCTAAATCGTCGGGAAATGGAGGCTTGTCGATGGGTGGCGAACAGGCAGTGGACCAGTTTCGGTTTCCGTAAATTGAAACAGATCCGCTGCCCGGGAGCAGCAACCCTTGACAATCTGATCGTTTCCGATAAGCTGTCTCGCATCTTTCACTGGTTAACCAGCCTCTGGTTCGCCCGGCCCTGGTTTGCGATCTTCACAATTCATCTGTACAACCGCCAGCGCCCGCCGCGCGCGGGAGAAAGAATCCGTGGGTGCATTCGCTTTGCCCACAAGAGGACGCACATGCCGATCAACGCGTACCTGACTGGTCCCAAGGGCCAGCTTTATGCCGATCCGAAACCAAGCACCGACGAAGACGCGTTCCAGGTAGACAACACCAGCGAGGCGTATTACAACTCGCCCTACTACTTGTTGCACAAGAATCAGGTGCAGCCTATTCCGGCACCACGAAGAGGGGTGCCGTCTTTCCTGGACCTGGGCGACTTTCTGCCGCAAGAATTGATGGATGAGATCAGCACGGCAGGCCAGATCGAGTTCCACGCGGTGGGGGACACGGGAGCGGCAAAGTCGGACGCGCAGCAGTCGGCGGCAGTGTCGATTGCGGACGAGGCAGCGGTCGCCGACGCCATGGTCGCAGACGTGCAGGCGGGCGGCGACGGCGGACCAGCCTTCTTTTTTCATCTGGGCGACGTGATCTACAACTTTGGCGAAGGCCAGTACTACTACGATCAGTTCTACGAGCCTTACCGCGAATACGACCGTCCCATCTTCGCCATTCCGGGCAATCACGACGGCATGGTGTTCGGACAAGGATCGAGCGCGCCGCAGGTTCCGACGCTGGATGCGTTTCTGACCAACTTTTGCTCGGCGTCGCCCGGACCCGCGCCCGATGCGCCCACGATCACGCGCAGCGTGATGACGCAGCCGGGAGTCTATTTCACGCTCGACGCCCCTTTTGTTTCCATCATCGGACTGTACAGCAATGTGATGGATACGGGCGGCGGCATCATCTCATCGCAAGGCGGACATTTTCCCCTGGTAAACGATCAACTCGACTTTCTGACCGCAGAGTTGGAGCGGCTCAAGCCGGAACGGCAGGCCGGGGAACGATGCGTTCTGATTGCGGTGCATCATCCTCCGCTGTCGGTGGACGCCAAGACCGGGGGGAGTGGCGGGCTGATGCAGGACATTGATTCCTGCTGCAAGGCCGCCGGTCTGTGGCCGGACGCGCTGCTTTCCGGGCACGCGCACCTTTACCAGCGCTTCACGCGGACGGTGAATGGGAGGCAGGTACCGTACGTGGTGTCGGGATCAGGAGGTTTCGCCGTGACGGCCCCGCAGCAGGCGGCGCCTCCGGCGGGGACGGTGATTGGGGACCACAAGCTGGAGGTGGATCCACTGATCAAGTTCGGCTACCTCACTCTGACCACCGACGCCAAGACGCTCACGATCACCTTCAGGAATGCTACCCGCGGGAACCCAGTAGTGGCTCTCGATTCGGTGACGCTCGATCTGGTGGCGGGAAAAATCACGGCGAGTGGACGCGGCAAGCCGGGTCGGGGACCAAAACGGCCCAAGCCGAGCCCGCGCAAACCAGCGAAACCAGCGAAGAAGAAACGGTGAGGTGGGTCCTCAGGGGTTGACCACGATTTTGCCGAACATCTGGCTCTTCTCCATAAGCTCGTGCGCGGCGCGCAGATCGCTCAGGGGGAAGACACGATCCACAACTGGTTTCAGACGGCCGGCGAAGACGTGCCCGAGCACTTCGTACAGTTCGCCCATGGTCCCCATGTAAGACCCGAGCAGGGTCAACTGCCGGGCAAAAAGATGGCGCAGATCCAGTCCCACGTTGGGTCCAGTGGTCGCCCCGCAGGTCACCAGTGTGCCTCCAGTCTTGAGCGAGCGCAGGCTCTCGTCCCAGGTCGCCGCGCCGACGTGTTCGACGACGATATCCACGCCTTCCTTATTCGTAATTCGGCGAACTTCCTCGGAAATCTTCTGCTGGTAGTGATTGATGCCGTAGTCCGCTCCGAGCGCGCGAGCTTTCTCGATCTTCGACTCGTCTCCGGCGGTGGTGATGACGCGGCAGTGAAACAGTTTCGCAATCTGGATGGCGGCGATGCCCACGCCGGAACTGGCGCCCAGCACCAGGACGGTCTGACCCGGACGAACGCCCGCGCGCCCGACCAGCATGTGCCACGCGGTGAGGAACACCAGCGGCACGCTGGCCGCCTGATTGAAATCGAGGGAGTCAGGAATCGGGATCACGCTGGCAGCCGGAACCGCGATCAGTTCACAGTCGCCGCCGTCAACGCCGTTGCCGAGAACGGTGAACTCGCGGCATTGGTTCTGCAATCCGGCAACGCACTTGGCGCAGTGTCCGCAGAAATGCATCGGCGAGAGCAGTACGCGTTGGCCGGGGTTGAATCCGGTGACGTACTCGCCGACTTCGGCGACCTCTCCGGCAATGTCGCTGCCCAGGATGTGGGGGAGCTTTACGCCGGGCAATCCTTTGCGCACCCACAGGTCGAGATGATTGAGGGCGCAGGCTCGGACGCGAACCAGTACCTGGTTTTTGCGGGGCTCCGGGTCGGGCACGTCTTCGCAGGTGAGAACTTCCGGGCCACCGAACTGATGAATGCGAACGGCTTTCATGAGCAGAGGCTCCTTTGCTGGCGAGGAATGGGAAGAACCTCAACCTATCACAGAGTGGCTTTCTTCACGTGAAAACCCGGTGGCGGCGCAAGTTTGCGAGATCGGTGTCAGGGCATGCCGTCAAAGGCTGAGGAAACGATCCCTCGTCGCTCAGAGAACGACCACCAGGGCTGAAGAGTTTGCCGAAAGACTCGCCCTGCGAACCTCAGGGGCTAAAGCCCCCACTGAGGGGAAAGACTTTATCGCAGCGCTGAAAGCGCTGCGCCACCCAAAACCGCTGGGTGGGCGCAGCAAGGCCAGCGGCTTAACAGGCCGCTGAAAAAGTCGGGTGCACCACGAAAGGTGCAGCGTTTCCACAGGCGAGTCTGCTATGTAGGTAGCATGCGAGGCCAAGACGATCAGCAAACCGAGGTGTTCAGCTATA
>JBKQRC010000072.1:0-7525 GCA_052326105.1 Candidatus Sulfotelmatobacter sp.
AGATGTACGAACTGTGGAACGAGCCTGACCAGAAATACTTCACCGGCACGGTCGAGCAGATGGTTACCCTGACCAGCCATATGTACAGCATCGTGCGGGCGCTTGACCCGCAAGCCCTGATTGCCGCCCCTTCGGCGGGCGATACCACCTGGCTGGACTCCTACTGGGCGGCCGGCGGAGTAAAGACGGTCGATATCGTCACCACCCACGATTATCCCGACCCCACAAATCCCGTGGCTGAGGTGATCTGCGCCTTTCGCAGCCTTCCCCTGAAAGCCTTGATGACCAAGTACGGGATCCAGAAGCCGATCTGGGACACAGAAGGCTCGTGGGGAACCGCCAGTGCTCTGAGCGATCCGGATCTGCAGGCGGCGTTCGCAGCCCGGCACGAAATCCTGCATTGGGCTTGCGGAGTGGAGCGCTTCTACTGGTACGCGTGGGAGGGTGGCTCTCAGGCTCCCTATTGGGGTCTGCTGTGGACCACGTCCGGAGGGTTAAACGAGGCCGGGGTAGCTTACGAGAACGCACAGCTCTGGCTGAACGGAGCGGCGATGCCCAACGGGTGTCTCATGAACGGGGCTGCCATTCCCGCTGCTCCAGCTCTCTTCAGCGGAATCTACACTTGTAACTTGACTCGCCCAGGCGGGTATCAGGCCCAAGCGGTGTGGAACACCGATGGATCCAGTACCTACACCGCTCCCAGCACATTTACGCAATACCGCGATTTGTCTGGGAACACCTACGTCCTTCCGTCGAGCCGGCAAGTGACGATCGGCCTAAAACCGATTCTGCTTGAGAATTGACGTGCCGTGGGTTTCGGCAGGCGGGAATCGCGGCGGGCGTCTGACAGGAACGCGTGGCCGGAGCCAGCGTCTACAAGGCGGGAGAACCAGAAGCGGGTTGCCCTCCGAGCGCATTCGCCTTCGCTCCGGGCAGAGTCCCGGACAATAACTAATACCTGCATTCAGCGCGGGCGAACGCCGGCAGCCAGGTTACTCGGCTAGACTGTCGGCTGGAAGCGGGTCGGGGCAGCATACCCCCAGAGCGAGCTCTTTCTTCTCAGCCTCTTTCCGGACAGCACCAAGCAATTGCCGGCAGAAGCTCTTCTCGACGGCATTCGAGATAGGCGAGCATTCATACATCAGCATAAGCGGAGAGCAACAAGGGAGCTTCTGGCCTCCGCTGGAGCGGAGAAGCTCGTCGGGCCCGGGCGTCGTCGTCCACCCGATCAACACTACTTCTTCCCCTTGCCAAACCAGGTAGACCTGATCGCCCTTTTTCAGACGCTGCCGGTATTTTGCCAGCTCGGAGGGTACGACAATCTCTGGATGTTGGAGTGTTATATCCACCAAATCGCCTAACCCTCCCTTCCGTGCAGTGACGCTGGAATTTGAAGCCACGGGGCTACTCATCGCATACCCATTCCTCTTGCAGGGTGGGATGAAATCGATGTGTGTCTTGCGCAGCCGCAGCGAGCGGAACCAGCGCGCGATATTGTTCCCTGCCCAGATGATCAACGTTCCCTTTTGCCGATAGTAGCGAATGCGGGCCAAAATCCCGCTCGCCCACAGCCGAAGCGAACGGAAGCGGTGAAATGTTAGATCGCGCCTCTTAGCCACACGCTGGGCGTGCCGCCCAAGGCGAAGCCCGGGAGTCATACTCCCGCGCAAAACGCGGCGCAGTTGTCCGCCGATACCGCTCCGCTCGATATACAGCGAGTAAGATTCTCGAGTATGGGTGGTGAACCGGTCTTTGAAAGGTTCGTTCCCGCGGGTGAAGTCCACCTCCCGGGTCACGTTTTCCCGCGCGTAACCGAGGAGTTCATGGATCAGGACTTCGCCGGGAGAATAGTCCCAGGCGTCCACGTCAAACGTCTGTTGGTAAAAGAGCAACTTGCCGTTTAGATGAAAACTGAGATGCCAGGCTAAGGGGCGATCGTTCAGTTCCAGAACTCCGAAGCGCAACTCCCTGGTCAGATCAAGTTCATCGATCAGATTCCGCAGGAACGTGCAAAGCTCCGGCGCAGGGCTGTCTTTCCCGGCTAGGACGCGCCTTCGCACCTGGTGCAGGAAGAATGCCGAGAGCTGCGCCTGCGCCTCTGCTTTCGTTTCGATGTGTCGAAACGTAAGAGCGCCCGCTTTCCGCAGCTTGTTCAAGCGACGCTTGGTGTGACCCTTGCCAATGAGCGAGCCCAACCCATCGCCATTCTCGCCCAGCAGGATCGTGTAGCAATCCTCTCCTGGCACCCTCTGCACATAGCGCCGCAGTCTTGCTGGCAATTTGGCCGATTGCACCAAGGCCTGACTGTCGGTCTTGAGATTCCGCAGAACGCACTCCTTCCAGTCAGGAAGTTGCAACAGCGCTTCGAGCCCGGTCTCGAACACCTCCGCCCCGCGACCGCGTTCGCACAGCAGGTCACAGTAGTCCGCGTGCCTTCCTCCCAGAAACACAATCCGGTCACGATCCCTGACCAGGGGCACAATTCCAATCAATCGCTCCCCTTCGAACACCGCCAAGGAGCACAGCGCAACCGTGTCCGCGTAACACCGCCACCAGGCGCGCGCCCAGCCAAAGCTCTGAAATATCTCCCCGTCCGGATCGGCCCGCCACAAGCGATCCCAGTCCGCCGAAAGCGCTTCCAGCCGGCAGAAATCAGTGATCAGCTCACAACGGAGCGTAGACGCAGGGATTGATACTTCGTCTTGACTCGTGACAGGCATTACAGACGCGTTCATTGTAGCCGAGCAACCTCCGGATTCTTGGAACAGTCCCGAAACAGAGTGTGGCTCTGATTCGCCATGCAGGGATTCAAATGACACTCTCTATGGCTGGAAGGGAGCAATGGCTGCGCAAAAGACGCGCGGGGGAAAAGTCATCGTTTAGACTCTTCCCCCGCATTCAGAATTGCTCCGACCCGCGCCCGTCGCCGCTATGGCGTGATCTCGAACACGAAGCCAGCGTTACCCGGAACCTGAGCTCGTGGCACCGTAGGCCCAAGAAACCGGAAGTTGGTGGACGATCAGGGCTGCGTGGGTGAAGTGAATCCAGTTTCACCCACCACACTTCCCCAGTTTCCATTGCTTTCCACATACTCTGCGTCAAACCAGTACGAATTTGAAGACCCGTAGTTTGGGGCCACAGCACTATAGTTCGCCCAGGCGTTCTGCTTGTAGGAATTGAGTTGCGAATAGTAGACCTGCCCTAGAGCCAGAATGCTGCCGTTGTCATCCACAGTGTTTTGTGCCTGCGTCACGCGCCGAGTAACAAACGCAGTGGAGGGGTAAATGCAAGTGCTCGCGTTGGGGGTGCAGCCGCTAGTGCCCGGTGCGGAAACGTTGTACACCATCACCCAATTGCGCTCCGAGTCTGGCTGTATCGCACCGTCGTAGGCTTGGCCCCCGTTGCTGAAACCGCCGCAGGCAAAGCATATCTCGTTGCGCAGGAGGGCGGCGGTAATGGCCCCGGCGTCGTTTACCTCCGGCTCCAGTTCCACCGCTAAAATGCCCATGCCGTCGTTGAGAGCTCCGAAGAGCGATCCTGCACTGTATGTCACCTCGCCACCCATGACCGGTCCGGCGGTGCTGGGTCCGCATGTGTTTACCGCGCAACCCGGCTCCGGAGCGTTCGGCGGCAAGTAATAAGTGTTGGCGGTAGACACCACCACGCCGGTGATCGACTGCGAACCCCCGCTGGCCGGAATTCCGTTATAGAAGTCCCACACTACGACACCGTTGCAGCCATTGACGCACTTCCCTCCGCCAAAATGCCAATCGAAGGAGTTGAGCAGGAACTCGCCTCGGGGATGGTCGCCGGGGTTCATCACGTTGGCTGGTTGCACATAGTCCACGTACACACCCCCTATGTTCAACCCCACAAATCCGTTGATTGTACTAATGGGCGCGCCCGAATAGGCCAGGCTCTTGGAGATCGCCCCCACGAAGTTGGAGGGGCCATTCGGCGGACAATACACGTCCCAGGCCAGATAGATTGCTCCCAGGGAATCTCCGGCTTCCAGATTCGTTTGTCCCAGCTTGGGGTTGTCCGCGGAGCTGCAGCTTTCGATCATCGGAAAAGAGTAGATATTCCACCCCAGAGTTGGATTGGAGCTCTGGCTCACCGCCACATAGATATCGTTGTCTTGGTAATCCTCAGCCGATACCAGGAATCTGCCGTTGATCGAGTCGTACAGGGCCCGCGCGCTCGCTGTGGAACCCGAACTACCGAAGAACTTGCCCAACGATGTCGGCCCGGCAATCACCGCGCCCGTGCTCGGATTCAAGATCTTCACGCAGGAAGTCCCTGCCTCAAGCAGGTAGTTCGCGCTCACTGCCAGACCACCATTGGCGAAACGAAAACCAGCGCAACTGGATTCATCGAATGTATTAGGCGGATAGAACGACAAGATTGCGGGAACCGTATCGGAACTCATCGCCGCCGGCGCCGTTGCCTCGGCCTGCGCAAGCGCCTGCAGATTCTGGTAAGCCGCCTCTTTCACCTCGCGGGATTCTTCCGCTCGGGAAAGCGGCTGCTCAACGTTGTGCATAAACCCGCCGGCTCGCGGCTCGGCTCCTGGAAATTCCTTTTGCACCGCCAATCCCGCCATTCTTCCGCTGACTGAGGCCGGCTCCGCCGTCAAATCTTGTGACTGCCCGAAGCATGGCAGAGTAATCAGCCACGCCGCAGCCAGCAAAATGACCTGTAAGCCGGATTTCCGGTACCGGAGATCAAACGTCATGTTCCTCAAGTCCATTGTCATCTCCCGAATCCCGTAACACGCAAATAGCAAATAAAACCTAGGTAGTGCTGCCGTTTGCCTGTCATCCCGAGCAAGCGTCTTCTGCGCAGCGAGGGATCTGGGCGAGCCGCGCGACGCGTCGCGTTCTTTGCGACGCAATAATCGCGTGTTTGGCTCGCTTCCTTATACCTGAATGCCTCTTGACCACTTGCCGGGGCGCGCCCGATCGCCCGATCCCGGCTCGCCCGCTTGTCGACCTTACTCAAACCTGCGCAATGATAGTAACTCCAATGCGACCTGCCACACGAAACCGGAGCCGTTGAGCAGGTAGCGCCTCCACAGCCTTCGCGGTTCCTGGACCAGCCGAAACGCCCATTCCAGCCCGTGCTCCTGCATCCACCGCGGCGCTTGCTTGACTCTTCCACTGTTGAGATCAAATGCCGCACCCACTCCAACCAGCACCGGAACTCGCAGCTTCGACCGATGCTCATACATCCAGCGCTCTTGTTTCGGAGTGCTCAGCCCGACCCAAAGAATGTCGGGGTTCGTGGCGTGGATCCGGTCTACGATTTCCTCATCCTCTTCCGGAGTGAGCTTCCGGAAGGGCGGAGAGTACGTTCCCACGACGTTGATTCCAAATTGCTCCTGGAGCGCAGCCGAGAGAAGTTCGGGCACTCCCGGCGCCCCGCCGTAGAGGAAGTGCCGGTACTGCGAGCCCGTCGTCCTACAGAAATTCTGCATGAGCTCCGGCCCGTAAACGCGGCGTTGCAGAGAATGTCCCTGTCGCTGGCCGAGCCACACCAACGGCATCCCGTCGGGCACCACCAGGTCCGCTTCGTTCAGGATTCTCTTGAAATCGGGTTCGCGTTGAGCCTCGGTCACTCCGTGCATACCGGTGACGGCTATGTAATGGCAGCGGCCGCGCTCCGCGATCCAGTCCGTCATCTGCTCCACTACGTCCGGAATCTGGACCGCATGCACACGGACTCCCAGCACCTTGAACCCGGCATTACTACCCGGCAACACATCGGCTAGTGCGCGATCCTCGCTCATGCGATTGTGCTCCCCATCATGACCCTCACGTGAATTGTGTTCCTGGCTCGCAGTTGGTTGGCTCAACGGTGGCTCTACCGGTCTTCCACTCTCGGGCGCTGCCTCCCATCCAAACGTGGAAGGATGCTCAGCAGCCGCCCGAGGTGGCAACGGTATCGTGCCTCGAGCCAGCCCGACTGGTTACACGGTTTGCGGAACCAAACTCCCGGACGGCGTGCGACCCGCTTTGCGCAACTCCTCTTCAATCCAGGGATAGGTCCGGCGAAGCCCCTCGCGCAGGAGTATGGAAGGCTCCCAACCCAGCTCCTTGCGCAGCCGCGTGTTATCGCTGTTGCGCCCGCGGACGCCTTGGGGGCCGGTCAGGTTGTGGCGCTTCTGCAAGCGCTTGCCCGCCACTTCACTGACCAGGTCCACCAGTTGGTTGATGGTCACCAGCTCATCTGTCCCCAGATTCAACGCATCGTGACAATCGGAGGCCATGATGCGCAGCAGCCCCTCCACGCAATCATCCACGTACATAAAAGATCGCGTTTGATTGCCGTCGCCCCATACTTCGATCGGATCGCCGTCGTTGGCCAGCGCCACTTTGCGGCTGATCGCTGCCGGCGCCTTTTCTTTGCCGCCGTCGTAGGTGCCCAGGGGTCCGTAGACATTGTGGAAGCGGACGATTCGCGTCTCGAACTTGTAATCGTGCCAGTAGTAACGGCACAGTTCCTCGGCGTACAGTTTTTCCCACCCGTAACCTGGCTCGGGTTCCGCGGGAAACGCGTCTTCTTCGCGCAGGGGTGCCACATTGGCGTCAAGCTGTTTGCTCTGGGCGTAAACGCACGCCGAGGAGGAGAACAGGAACCGCTTGATCTGATTCTGGCGGCTCGCCTCCAGCATGTGGGCATTGATCAGAATGTTGTTGCGAGCGATATCGGCGTGGAACGCCGTGATGTAGCCGATGCCGCCCATATCAGCCGCAAGGTTATAGACCTCGTCGATGCCGCCGCGGGTGGCCATCAGGCAGTCGTCCCACCGCCTCAGGTCAAGGACTTCGAATTCGTCCGCCCGCGAAGCTTCGTACTCAGGCTCTTTCAGGTCCACTCCCCTTACCCAGTAGCCGTCGGCCTTGAGTCGTTTTACCAGATGGTGGCCGATAAAACCGCCGGCCCCAGTTACCAGAATCCGTTTTCGCGCGTTGGTTTGTACGTCCATTGGAATGTTTTTCCTTTCGGCTGTTTTAAGGTGGTCTGAAATACCGCCTGGAGTTCTAAATCAGGTTGCTTTCGCTTTTCATTCTGCTCGGGCTGAGGGAACTTTCTTGCCTTCTGCTAGGGACCTTGGCCGGGGTACATTGCCCCGCTGTCCCAGTGTTGCACTGGCCATTGCACTTGTGGCATCTTCTCGGAGACTTGACTGGGCAGGTAGCGTGTAAGCGGAATCAAATTTTCCCCCAGAAAGGGGTCATTCATGTGTTCCCGCTCGTGCCGGAAATCCGCGGCAACGTCCTTTTTTCTTATCTTGTTCATGCAAGCTCTGTTTTTGCCCCGCCCGCCTGCCCAGGCTCAGTCGGCAGTTTCTGACGAGGCTGCGACGGCTTCGCAATTGTCCCAGTCCATCCCCCACAGCTACTTTGGCATGCATCTGATGGACCCTGCGGACTGGCCGGCCGGCCAGATCGGCTCTCTGGGCAAAGCATCTGCCAGTTACTGGCCCTATCTCGAGCCCGCCAAGGGCGTGTTCGATTGGTCC
>JBKQRC010000073.1:0-58207 GCA_052326105.1 Candidatus Sulfotelmatobacter sp.
AACCCAGTGCCAGTAATCACCACCTGGCTCCCGACACTCCCTGTGGTGGCCGAGACGCCGGTGATCACCGGCGCGGCCGTCGCAGCGGAATTCACGGAGACGCTGTCGAAGGAGGCGGTGGCCAGCGACGACGTGTTGTCGCTCGACACCACCAGCCCGACGTATACGTTCTGCGCCATGGTGAAGGTCTGACTCGTCCCCACCTGCGTCCAGTTCACCCCGTCTGCCGACCCGTAGCCGGTGATCGTGTTCCCACTCCGCACCAGCTTCAGCCAGTACGGCGGCACCATCCCGCTCCCGGTCAGGTCGCCTGCGTACGACTCGCTCCCACCCGCCGTGGTCCGCGCATAGTAGTACACGTACTCGTAGGACGACGGGTACTCATACTCGGTCAAGTTCGCGTTCGCCGCTGCCGCGTCCAGCGTCTCGCGAATCATCACCCCGGCTTGGCCCCCGGCCGGCATGCTCACCACCCGCGCCACGATGCTGCCGTCCCCAGAAAGCGGCTGGTACACAAAGTGGAACCCATCCGTGTTCCCAGACAGGGTGCCCCCACCGGCTCCGTTGATGGTGAAGGTCCCGCTGGCATAGCCGGCGCTTCCCACGATCCCCACCGTGCCCACATCTTGATCCAGCCAGCCCGCAGGCAAGGGCTGCGAAGTCACCGTGAACCACACCGGATTGCTGTCGTCCATGTCCGGCGCCAACGACACCACCAGATACCCCGTCGTCGCTCCCGTAGGAATGGTGATCGTGATCGACGTGGCGCTCCAGGAACTGATCGTCACTGGCAGCCCGTTCAGCGTCACCACGCTGCCCCCTTGCGACGCTCCGAACCCAGTGCCAGTAATCACCACCTGGCTCCCGACACTCCCTGTGGTGGCCGAGACGCCGGTGATCACCGGCGCGGCCGTCGCAGCGGAATTCACCGAGACGCTGTCGAAGGTGGCGGTGGCTAGCGAGGAAGTGTTGTCGCTCGACACCACCAGCCCGACGTACACGTTCTGCGCCATGGTGAAGGTCTGGCTTGTTCCTACCTGCGTCCAGTTCACCCCGTCTGCCGAGCCGTAGCTGCTGATCGTGTTCCCGCTGCGCACCAGCTTCAACCAGTACGGCGGCACCACCCCGCTCCCGGTCAGGTCGCCTGCGTACGACTCGCTCCCACCCGCCGTGGTCCGCGCATAGTAGTACACGTACTCGTAGGACGACGAGTACTCATACTCGGTCAAGTTCGCGTTCGCCGCCGCCGCGTCCAGCGTCTCGCGGATCATCAGCCCGGCTTGGCTTCCAGCCGGCATGCTCACTACCCGCGCCACGATGCTGCCATCCCCAGAAAGTGGCTGGTACACAAAATGAAAACCGTCGGAGATCCCACCCGTGGTTCCCGCACCTGCTCCGTTGATGGTGAAGGTCCCGCTGGCATAGCCGGTGCTGCCCACGATCCCCACCGTGCCCACATCCTGATCCAGCCAGCCCGCAGGCAAGGGCTGCGAAGTCACCGTGAACCACACCGGGTTGCTGTCGTCCATGTCCGGCGCCAACGACACCACCAGATACCCCGTCGTCGCTCCCGTAGGAATGGTGATCGCGATCGACGTGGCGCTCCAGGAACTGATCGTCACCGGCAGCCCGTTCAGCGTCACCATGCTGTCCCCTTGCGTAGCTCCAAATCCAGTGCCGCTGATCACCACTTGGCTGCCCACATTCCCGGTCGTCGCCGAAACACCGCTGATCACCGGCGCAACCGTCGACGATGATCCGAGCGATACGTTGTCGAAGGTCGCAGTGGCCAGCGACGACGTGTTGTCACTCGACACCACCAAGCCAATAAACACGTTCTGCGCCATGGTGAAGCTCTGGCCCGTCCCCACCGCCGTCCAATTCACTCCGTCCGCCGAGCCGTAACTAGTGATCGTGTTCCCGCTGCGCACCAGCTTCAGCCAGTACGGCGGCACCACCCCGCTCCCGGTCAGGTCGCCTGCGTACGACTGGCTCCCACCCGCCGTGGTCCGCGCATAGTAGTACACGTACTCGTAGGACGACGAGTACTCATACTCGGTCAAGTTCGCGTTCGCCGCTGCCGCGTCCAGCGTCTCGCGAATCATCAGCCCAGCCTGGCTTCCAACCGGCGCACTCACCACCCGCGCCACGATGCTCCCGTCTCCGGAAAGTGCCTGGTACACGAAATGGAATGCGTCGGCTGTCCCGCTAATCTGATTCCCAGCACTACTAACCGTGAACGTTCCGCTGGCGTAGTTTGCACTCCCATACAACGGCGTCACTTGCAATGTACTGGGATCTGTAACAAACGGGACCGAACCCACATCCGCGTCCACCCAGCCGGAGGGCAACGGTTCAGAGGTAATAGTGAAACGAACTGCATTACTGGCAGCGTCGGCAATTCCATATGCCGGGCTCGGTACATACGCGACCACGCTTCCTGATGTAGCACCCGTAGGAATGGTGATGTCGATTGACATCTCACTCCAGGAGTTGATCGTGACAGGCGTTCCGGCCAGCGTCACTTGGCTATTGCCTTGCGTGGAGCCGAAACCAGAGCCGGTGATGACTACTTCGCTGCCCATGTTGCCCGTCGTGGCGGAAAGGCTCGAGATGCAGGGCATCGCCGTGTCCGACGAGGTCGAAATGTTATCGAAGGTTGCCGTCGCCAGAGCTGAGTTGTTACCGCTTGTGACCGCCAACCCGATGTAGACGGATTGCGCCATGTTGATGGTTTGGCTGGGACCCATTTGCGTCCAGTTCACGCCGTCCGGCGACGCGTAGCCGGTGAACGTATTACCGCTCCTCACCAGCTGTACCCAATAAGGTGGTGTCCCACTAGCCGAGCCAGGCTCGGCTGTGGTTCCACCCGTGCTCGTCCTGGCATCGAAATAAAGCCCCCCATACCATGGCCAGTACGCGACCTTGGCGTTCGTAGATCCGGTGTCCAGCGTCTCTCGAATCATCACCCCGGCAGCTGCGTAGGCCGATCCACCTTGCACGCTCACTATTCGCGCCACGATATTTCCATCGCCATAAAGCCGCTGATACACGAAATGAAAGGCGTCGGAGCTGCCGTAGATTTGGCTTCCCGAGCCGCTCACCGTGAACGTCCCGCTTGAGTTATTCGCGCTCCCTAACAACCCGACCGATCCCACATCTGCATCCACCCAGCCCGGTGCTTGCGTGCAGAACCAACCTGACGGAGCCATGTAGTAAACCGGCCCAGTTGCCAAGGCGCCAGGAGAGATGAGGAGAACAAAGATGAAGCAGAACAACATAAGAATGGATCGCCCACGCAATTGGACTGGTCGCAGCGTCATAACACGCTCCAGAGATCTGAATGGGTCTGAGACAACAAGTGATGAGACTCAAAGAAAGGACAATTCACGCGCGGGGAAACACCGAATCGGATCATCGCACGCTCCCAAAGACGGGCGGTGAGGACACTCCGCAGACTCATTGCGCAAAAAAACAAGGACCAAAACACGTAATCAAAGATTTGGAGATGGGAACGCAGTGCAAACGGAGACGAAGGGCCAACTTAGCTATGAACCTGCTGCGTGCTCCTCCTGCCCCTCTCGCTCTGCCCTCACAGACTTGTGTCTCGGTTCCGTCCGGCAACACTGCCGTAATCGGGCGACGACCGCCAGTCGCGCCCGTCACCGAAGTCCATTCTTCGAGGGGAAGGGGGATTTAGCCTTAGCAGGTATAAGTGCTCTTCAATTTACCCTTGCTCCAGTGGAGCGTTACCCTTCTCCAAACCAAACGCCGCGAACACTAAGAAAACTCGCGAGGCTATGACAAAGATGCCTGTGGAAATGGCACAGAAAACAATTCGTTACGAAAAACGAAATCCGATCGGAGAGTCACGGGAGTTGCCCTTCGCGTAACTTTCCTCTTCGGTGAAGGTTGTACTCCACTGTTGACAGTCCTACTTGAGGATGATAAGGAGTTCGACGCAACCAAGGTGCGGTGTGAGGAATTCCGGATTTCGTAACACGATTAGGATTGAGCGCGCGAATTCAGAGGCCTTTCGTTCTTAATCGAGTCTGATCTGTCCACAATCAGGTAGCTCTTGCGATGAAGGCGTGTCTTAGGCAGCGATCTTATGATAGGGCGCTTTGCCCGATTTTACAGATCCATTCCGTCATCTGGAGGTTGCAGTGAAGCCTGAGTGTCCGTGATGGCTTTCTTGCCTTTCTTGTTCTTCTTGGGCCGCATGACATTGATTGCAGCGGCGTCGAGCGAAGTCTTGATGTGCGCCGCATAGTACTTCTCGATCATCTCTACGCTCGTGCGACAGTTCTTGGCAATTTGGTAGATGTCGGCGCCCTCCATCAAGCGGAGGCAGATGTACGTATGCCGCAGACTGTAGGCTGTACGAGGTCTGCCTTCGCGGTCGAAACGAAGATTTTCCTCATCGAGGATCGTCCTGAAGAGTTCGCGTTGCCACTTCGGGAAAATAAGGTCCGTCGGTCCGGGCGTGCGCCATTGTTCGTCAAGAGCAGCGGAGGTCACGGACGTTGTTTGGGGCGTGTTCACGCCATAAATGCGCGCCGGGCGAAGCCGGCTTCGAAGTCGCTCAAAAGGCCTCACTGCACCGGGCATACTCTTGCAGTATCCGACGCCGCGCTTTCCGCGGACTTCAATCTCCAGGATGGTCTTACCCAAGTCCTCGTCATCGACGATCGCGACATCCCTGAACTCAAGGCGCCATGCCTCGTCGGGCCGCAGTCCGGTATTGACGGCGAATAGCACAAAGTCGTGCAACTGTTCCGCCTCCCAGTTGAAGCCCTTCTTCTTTGGCTCCTGCGCGCGCTTACGTGTCGCTTCGTAGAGCTTCTTGTATTCCTCTGGTGAGAACCACGCCCGGTGGGAGATTTTGGGCGATGACCGGTACGGTTCAGAGAAATCGGGGAGGCGGTTGAGCCAACCATGGCGCAGCGCGGTCTTCAGGGTCTGGCGCAGCGTAACGATTTCCTGATGCATGGTGCTGCGGCCTGGTGGCTTGCCGCGTTTCGTAATTGCCTCTTGGTGTCTGTGAATTCGGTATTCCTGGATCTTCCCTGCGGTGATCTCTGAGATGCCCAGGTTCCCGAAGAAGGGGACTAAGTGAACGCTTGATCGCCAATGCTGGCCGTCTACATATCGTTTGTTGCGTTGTCCCTGGGTGATGATGTCGTACTCATGGAGATACTGCTCAGACACCTCGCGAAAGGTCTTTTCGCTCTTGATCTCGCCAGCGCGGAGTTTTCCGCGAAGTTGTAGGTACCAGTCCTCGGCAATTTCCTTGGCCTTGGAGAGGCTCTCTTCCTTCGTGCTAGTCCGCCGATTCTTGCCCGCGAAATAGCTTGAGCACTGCCAGAGGCTGCTGTTTGGACGCTTATAGACGTAAACCTTGCCGCCAAGGATGGTGTGTTGTTCCGGCATCTTCGTTCCTTGTTGAAAGTGGCGCGAGAACCCCGAAAATGTGTAATAACTGTGTAAGCTATGCTCGCTCTGGAGATGTGTCAATAACTTTATTTATTTCAGTGATATATACTCCATCTTGTGGCTATTTGTAGGATTTTAAGTCCGCTGCGTCTGCCAATTTCGCCATCCCGGCTCTTGACTCGCAGGTAATTCCTGCCGAGCTTATTGCAATACTTCTGGACACTCCTTGTCTACGGCAGAATTGCAGCCGTCCATTTCGTGGCCAGATCGTCGCGTCCCGCCTGGCCCGCTTCTTCATTCATTATTGTTCTTTTGCGCCTTAGTATCACACAGCCGCGGGACTGCGGCCAATTGGTCCTTCGATGGACTTGGGAAGGCCCGCCGGGCGGCTGCGAGAGGTTGGTTGTGTCGCCGGCTATTGTTCGATCGTCTGGACCGGTTTCGGATGCACTTGCTCATTCTGGATTTGAGATGCGTCCCAGCCTCCGCCGAGAGCTTTCACCAGATACACGGACGTGACCAATTTCTGGCCGAGAAGTTGAGTTGCCAGACGCTGGTTGCTTAGCAGCGCCGCTTGCGCGGTGATGACGTCGAGGTAGCTCGTTACTCCGCCGGTATAGCGATTGTTGGCCAGTTGCAGTGCGCGCTGCGCGTCCTCGACGGCCGCGCTCTGCGAGGTCGAGGCCTCGGTGAGCGCATTCAATCCTGACAATCCATCTTCCACCTGCTGGAAAGCCGTCAGCACCGACTGGCGATAGTCGGCGACCGTGGCTTCATACGCGGCCTTGGTTGCCTCCAGGTTGGCGCGGTTGCGACCTCCCTGAAAAATCGGCTGCAGCAGATCTGCGCCCAACGACCAGACCGCGTTGGGAGCGCTAATCAGGTTCGTTAGGCTGGTGCTCTGGAAACCGCCGCCTCCGGAAATCGTGAGCTGGGGATAAAAGGCCGACGTTGCCACGCCTACGAGCGCGTTCTCATACGCCATCTGGCGTTCGGCGCTGGCCACATCCGGCCGCCGCTCCAGCAGGTCCGATGGCACTCCCAGCGGAACCGGCGGCGGTTCGCCTTTTAGCGGACGCACCGGCACGTTGAAAGTGGACGCCGCATTCCCGGTCAGCACCGCGATGGCGTGTTCGTACTGCGCGCGTTGCTGCTGGACGAGGTAGAGCTGCGTGACCGTGGAATCGAGCAAGGTCTGCTGCTGCGCCAGGTCAAGCCCGGAGGCCACTCCGCCGGTATGGCGGCTCTGCACTAGCTGCAGCCCTCTTTGCTGGATCTCGACCGACTCCTGAACCACCTGCACCTCGGCGTCAAGCTCGCGCAGACTAAAATAGTCGGCGGCCAGTTCCGCCGTCAGCACCAGGCGCGCGTTGTACAGATCGGCGGCCGCGGATTGGAGAGCGGCGTTCGAGGCTTGCAAGTTGCGCCGCACGGAGCCGAACAGATCCGGCTCATAATTCAGCAGGAACGGAATCTGGTAAGTGCTCTGGGTGAGCGGCGCGCTGGACGCGGCCAACTCCGGGCGATTAGCGGAATATCGGGTTCGCGAAAGGCTGGGATCGGCACTGAGGGTGGGAAAGAATCCTGCGGAAGTCACTCGCGCCAAGGAGCGTGCCTGGTTCAGCCGGTCCCTCGCCGCTTCCAGCGATTGATTAGCTTTGAGTAATTGTCCCTCGTAGTCGTTGAGTTCAACGTCATTGAAGATCTGCCACCAGGCTTCTTTGGGAAGCGCGTCCTTCGGCGCGGCCACTCGCCAAGGACTCTCCGTCTTGTACGCCACCGGAGCCTGCACCAACGGACGATGATAGTTCGGGCCAACCACGCAACCGGTCAATAATCCGGTCGCCAGAATGCCGGCCGCGAGATTCAATCTCCTCACGACGGCTTGCCTCCGCTCACCGGCGGAGCATTCTCGGGAGCTGCATTCACCGGCTGACCTTCTTCCAGAGAGTCGGCGGGATTGATGACCACGCGGTCGCCCACCTCCACGCCGCCCAGAATTTCCAGAGTGGTCCCGTAATCGCGGCCAATGGTGATCGGACGCAGGTGCACCTTGCCATCAATGCCCACGATGGCTACCTGCGCGCCTTCCTGGCGGAAAAGCATGGTGTTCACCGGGAGCGTAACCTTCTGCGCGTTCATCCCCACTCGGAAATGCACTTCGCCGTAAGAGCCAGGCAACAGCTGGCCTTTCTTGTTGGGCACGTCCACTTCCGTGAGCAGGGTGCGAGTCGCCGGATCAATCGCTTCCGCGGTACGAACCACTGTTCCCCTGAACTTTTCTCCGGGGTACTCCTGCAAGGTTACGACGGCATCCATGCCGTTCCTGATGGAAGGCGCATAACTCTGGGGAACGCTGACGTAAACGCGCAGAGGATCGACCTTCGCGATGTCGAACAATTCCTTGCCCGCGGCCCCGCTGACGCCGGCATTGATCAGCGCGCCGGGATCCACCGTTCGTTTGGTGAGCACTCCGGTGAACGGTGAGTAGACGTGCTTGAACGATTCCAGTTCTTCGAGCCGCCGGACATTGGCGTCGGCTGCGGCCAGGTTGGCCACGGCCTGGTCATACCCGCTGGACTGCTGGTCAGCCTCCTGCTGCGAAACCGAATCGGTCTTGCGTAAGTTCACATAGCGGTCAGCGTTGATTTTCGCCAGATCGAGCTGGGCCACGATCTGCTGGCGGTTGGCGCGCGCCTGCATCAGTTCCTGATCCACCTCAGGTGTGTCAATGTCGGCCAGCAGTTCGCCTTGAGTGACGCGGCTGCCAATATCCTTGTACCAGCGCAGCAGATATCCATTGGTCCGCGCGTAGATCGGCGATTCCTCATAGGCCTGCATGGTGCCGGGCAGCACCAGTTCCTCATCGGGCTTCTCCGCCACGGGATGGACCACGGCAACAGTGGGGACAGACTCCTGTTCTGTTTCTTTGGCCAATACATTGTCGTTATGAATTCGGACGAGCATGGTGATCACGGCGCCGACGATCAACAGCGACAAAACGACGCCGACCATCAGCAGGGCCTTGCGAGCCGGCGCTGGCGGCAGCTTTGGGGGCGGCGTTATCTGGGGAGCGCTGCGTTCAGGCTCCATGAGTTCAGGTTCAGTCGATCGCGAATCCATATCTATTATTCCCTTATTCCCTCGGTCAGTTTTGCCTTACCGATCCTCTAGGACTTCCTGGCCGCCTCCCTTGCCTCGCGGTGGCCGTGAATCATGGCAAAAATCGATGGCACGAAGAACAACGTCGCTACCGTGGCGAACAGCAGACCGCCAATCACTGCGCGTCCCAGGGGAGCATTCTGCTCGCCGCCCTCGCCCAACCCCAGCGACAGCGGCACCATGCCGATAATCATGGCCAAGGCGGTCATCAGCACCGGGCGAATTCGCGTGTAACCGGCCTCGAGAGCGGCCTGAATCGCGGGGATCCCGGCTCTCATGCGATCGCGCGCAAACGAAACCAGCAGGATCGAATTGGCCGTGGCCACGCCCATGCACATGACGGCGCCCGTCAGCGAGGGGACGTTCATGGTGGTGCGCGTCAGCAGCAAGATCCAGCAGATGCCGGCCAGCGCACCCGGCAACGCCGTGATAATGATGAATGGATCAAGCCAGGACTGAAAGTTCACCACGATCAGGAAATACACGAGCACGATGGCCAGCAGCAGTCCGATGCCTAATCCGATAAAAGACGACTTCATCGTCTCCACTTGCCCGCGAACCATGAACTGCGTCCCGCGCGGCAGGGTTCGCTGGAAGGGCTCCAGGGCCTTCATCGTGTCCTTGGCCACAGCTCCCAGATCCCGGTCCTGGGTGCTGGCATAGACGTCAATGACCGGCTGCACGTCATAGTGCGAAACCACGGCGGGCCGCGTCACCGGTGACAACTGCACCAGATTACCCAGCACTTGCGAACTCGATACCCTCGAATCCGTCACAGGCACGTTCATCAGGTCCTGTAGCGCGGTAACACGATACTGCGGCGCCTGCACCGCGACCTGATAACTCACTCCATTCCTCGGATTGAGCCAGAAGTTGGGGGCAGTCTGAAAACTGCCGCTGAGGGAAACCAGCACGTTCTGCGCCACATCGCGCGTGTTCATCCCCACCTGCGTGGCCATGCTTCTGTCAATCTGCAGATGCAGGGTGGGCAGGCCCATCATCTGTTGCACATGCACATCGGCGGTACCGGGAATCTGGCGCAACCGGTTCGCCATCTGTTGTGCGATGGCATAGTTCCGCTGCATATCCGCGCCCGCCAGTTGGATGTCAATGGGCGCCGGCAATCCAAAATTCAGAATTTGCGAAACGATATCCGCCGGCTGAAAAAAGAACTCCACTCCCGGAAATTGTCGTGGAAGTTCTGCGCGCAGCTTGCGAATGTATCCATCCGTGGAGTGGTGGTGCTCGGCATTCAGTCCAACCAGGATTTCGGCATCGCCTGTCCCGACTGTGCCTGAGTTGCTGTACGACAGGTTTATGCCCGAGTAGGGCAGTCCGATGTTGTCCAGGATTGTAACCAGCTCATCCTTCGGGATCTGCTGATGCAGGTATTGCTCTATTTCGTCGCACAGGCGGGCTGTCTCCTCAACACGCAGCCCGGCGCGAGCGCGAACGTGCAGCCGCATCAGCCCGGCATCAACGGAGGGAAAGAAGTCCTCCCCGAGGAAGAAGGCCAGTCCCAACGAGAGCACACAGAAAGCCAGGAAGCAGGAGGCGAACAGCCCGCGGTGCTCGATGGTTGTTTCCAGTAACTGGTAATAGCCGCGGCGGAAGTTTTCGAAGCCTTGCTCGAACCCGCGCTGATAACGACCAAAAAACGTCTTGGGCGCTTCCGCTCGATGCTCGTGCCCCCGCATGATGTACATCACCAGCGTCGGGATCAGCGTCCGCGAAAGAAAATAAGAGGCCAACATGGCGAACGACACGGCTTCGGCCAGCGGCACGAAAAGATATCTCGCCACCCCGGTAAGAAAGAACATGGGCACGAACACGATGCAAATGCAAAGCGTCGAGACAAATGCCGGCACCGCGATCTGGGACGCTCCGTCGAGAATTGCCCGCTTCATTTCTTTGCCCTGGGCGAGATTGCGCTCAATGTTCTCGATCTCAACCGTGGCGTCGTCCACCAGGATGCCCACCGCCAGGGCAAGACCTCCCAGGGTCATGATGTTGATCGTCTCGCCCAGCGCGCTCAACAGAAGGATAGAGACGCAAATCGAGAGCGGGATGGAGATCAAAATAACGATTGTGGGCCTCCAGTCGCCCAGAAACAGAAGGATCATCACCGCCGTCAGCGCGGCGGCGATGATTGCCTCACGGATGACGCCATTGATCGAGGCCCGCACAAACAGCGACTGGTCAAACAGCGGCTTGATCGTTATATCGCGCGGCAGGAACTTCGCCGCGATCGGGATCACGTCCTTCACTGCCTGCACAATCGTCAGCGTGGATCCGCTGCCGACCTTGTACATCGCCATCAGCGCCCCGCGCACGCCGTCCTGCCGCACGATGTTGGTCTGGGGAGCAAACCCGTCGCGAATGTGCGCCACGTCGCGCATATAAATGGTCGAGCCATTCACCGTCTTCACCGGCAGATCATTCAAGTCGGCGATGGTCAGCGGCGAGCTGTTCATCTCCACCTGGTATTCCAGCGGCCCGATTTTGGCAGTTCCGGAAGGCGTAATCAGGTTTTCCGCGTTGATGGCATTGACAATATCGTTGGGGGAAAGCCCGTTGGCCTGCAAACGTGGAATGTCAAGATCAACCTGGACCTGGGGGCTCTTGCCGCCGTAGGGAAAGGGCGAGGCAGCGCCTGGAACGGTTGCCAGTTGACTGCGCAGGAAATTGTTCCCCAAGTCAAACAACTGTTGTTCTGGAAGAGTCTTGCTGCTCAATCCGAGTTGCACGATGGGTGTGGACGAGGCCGAGTAGGTGATGACCAGCGCCGGCGTAGTTCCCGGCGGCAGGCTGCGGACCGAGGTTTGTACCATCGCGGTCACCTGCGCCAGCGCGGTCTGGATGTTGGTGTGGGGATGGAAGAAAATCTTGATGATGCCGACGCCGTTAACCGACTGCGACTCAATGTGCTCGATGTTGTTGACCGTGATCTGAAGACCGCGCTCAGAGTTGGCGACGATGCGGTTGGCCATTTCTGTGGGCGCGAACCCCTCGTACCTCCATACGACGCTGATCACCGGAATATTAATGTCAGGAAAAATATCGACAGGAGTGCGAGGCACGACGGCGAACATCAACAGGACGATGACAATCGCCATGACCACGAACGTGTAGGGCCGCCTGAGGGCGAGCGCAACAATCCACATAGGGCAACTCGAATTCCGGCGAGCGACGTTCTCCCAATCTACACCCGGCCGGATTCACACAAAACTTTCTGATTCGATACGGTACGTATTGGATTCAATATATGCTATTGTGTGCTCATGCGGCAATTACTTTCGGCTGGCCGGAAACACGAACACGCTTCCGACAACGGCGTGAATGGCCGACGCCTGCCGGGGCGTCCCCGGAGCGAGCAGGCGCGCCAGGCCATATTCCGAAGCACGTTAAAACTGCTGCAGCGCTCCAGTTTCTCCGGTCTGACCATCGAAGCCATTGCCGCCGATGCCGACGTGGGGAAAGCCACCGTGTATCGCTGGTGGCCGAACAAGGGCGCTCTGGTGGTGGACGCATTTGCCTCTAGCGCAGAGTCGGATCTGCATTTTCCCAATACAGGTTCGGTGTACCACGACATGAGCCTGCAGATGGCGCAATTCCTCGGCGTCCTGCGCAGCCCGCGCGGGCGAATTGTCGCGGCGCTGCTGGCGGGAGGACAATCCGATCCCGAATTGCTTTCTGCCTTTCGTGAGCGCTTCCTGCGGCCGCGCCGGGAGGAGGCTTACAAGACGCTGCGGCGGGCAATCGAGCGCGGCGAGCTGCCGCAGGATCTCGACCTCGATGTGGTGCTCGACACGCTCTACGGCGCAATCTACATGCGTTTTCTCATACGGCACGACGAACTGAGTGACGATTATGTGCACGAAGTCTGCCGCCTCGTGCTCAATGGAGTAAGAGCGGGAGAACACCCTTCGAGGCGGGAGAAATTACCGAGAGCGAAGGCCGACCTATCCGCTAAGGCCCGGGTTTGAGAGGGCCGGGCTTAGCCCCCAGGCCGACAGCCGCCCGCGCCGATGACTTCCGATAGAGCCGGTTCCGTTTCCTCCAGCTTTCCGATACAACCATACGGCATCTGCAACATTCCAAGTTACTTTGGAGATGAGACTCGGTTCTGGTCCCCGCAGGGGTATGGTATAGTTCGAGCAGTGGGGATCAATCGCTTGAGCGGGAAATGACCTTCTTGAGAAATTGCCGCGCTGGACGCGGGTGGCAGGGTGCGCTCGCCGTAGTCGCTGTGTGTTCATTGATCTTCAGTCTCACCACCCGATTTTCAGTTCCGATGAATTCTCAAGCCCCGGCCGTGAAGTCCGTAAACAGCCAGTCGGGCGAACCTAAGCGCCAGCACCTTGATCGCGATGCCGTCTCGTTTGCCCAGCCCGCGGCGATTTGCACTTCCTTTAAGCCTGCGGTGCTCTATCCTCATGTCGTTGCTGCTGAGCCTTCAGCATCGAGCAGCGTTTCCCGCCTGAGTTTTTATACCAGGCCCCCTCCAGTTTCTTCTGCAATTTTCTCTTAAGTTTTTCCGGATCAGCGTCTGATATTTATCCCCGCCGAGGCTCGTAATCCGGGCGGTGAAACCTGCAGTTCTAACTCAAGCGCTGGCGCCAATCCGAAATGGCTGAGTCAGAAGTCGTTCGAAACAACGGTGACGAGAGGATTCGAATGAAGCCTGGGCCTTTGGTCCACGAAGACGTTATTGGTGTTCTTCGCAGTATTGACACCTGCGTGGTGTCAAACGCGATTGAGACCTTCGACGTGAGACTGCGAAACGCCGGTTTTGCCGACGCACGCATCCGCTGCATGTTCGAGGATTTTCCGCCCCTGGTTGGGTACGCCGCGACCGCGCGCCTTCGCGCCGTTGATCCGCCCATGTCGGGACGCGTCTACCATGACCGCATGGACTGGTGGAAAAGTATTCTCGAAATCCCTCAGCCGCGGATTGTGGTGCTCGAGGACCTGGACACTCCGCCGGGCGTGGGAGCTTTCCTGGGGGACATGCATGCGGCCATTTTGCGAGCACTGGGGTGCGTCGGTTATGTGACCAATGGCGCCGTGCGGGAATTGCCGCGCGTGCGTGAACTCGGCTTTCAGGTCTTTGCGGGAAACGTCGCTGTTTCGCACGCTTATGCTCACCTTTTTGACCTCAGACGCGCGGTGAACGTCGGCGGTTTGGAGGTCAAACCCGGTGATCTCCTGCACGGGGATCGTCACGGGATATTGACCATCCCGAACGAGATTGCCGCAGAAATTCCCACGGTCGCCGCTGAGTTGCAGCGGGTCGAGCAGCGAGTCATTGACTTTTGCCAGTCCAAGGAGTTCTCGGTGGATCGATTGCGCCAGATGATGAAGGACATGAGTTAGCCGGAGATTTCTGGCTGTGACGCCAGAGAAGCGGGGTATCGGGAAAGTGATGCACGCATGCAGGCATTCTTACAGATTGATGCGCCCACGAATGCGCAAACGCAAATCGCTGCGCTGGGGCTCGGCAGCCGGACTCGCCGCTCTGCTGGCGACGCTTCTCGCTTCATGCTCGAGCGGAACGAACGGAAAAGTCGAAGCCGGCAGCCAATCGGCGATTACCGTCGGGGTGACCAAGGTCGTCAAGAAGACCCTGAGCCGGCAACTCACGCTCTCGTCCGAACTGGTGCCTTTCCAGGAAATTGACGTTTATGCGAAAGAGTCCGGCTACGTTAAGGATTTGCGGGTGGACTATGGAACGCACGCCAAGGCCGGCCAGGTCATGGCGGTCCTGGAAATACCCGAACTCGAAGCGCAGATCGAAGAAGATCAGGCGCAAATCAAGAGTGCTTCCGACCAGATCGCTCGCGCCGAGCATGAACTGAAACGCTATGAGGCGCAATACAAGGCACTGCACCTGGAATACACCCGTTTGAACGGCGTGTTTGAGACTCAACCCGGCATCGTAGCGCAACAAGAGGTTGACGACGCGCAGGGCAAGGATCTGGCCGCCGAATCTCAGGTGGACGCTGGCCAGTCGGCATTGGCCGCTGCGCAAAGTCAACTCGTCGCCGCGAAGGCCAAGTTAACGCACGATCAAGCCCTCTTTGACTATTCCAAGATCACCGCGCCATTTTCGGGCGTGGTCACCGAACGCTATGCAAATCAGGGGACGCTGATGCAAGCGGGCACCGGGTCAAGTACCCAGGCTATGCCGCTGGTCCGATTATCGGAGGACGACTTGTTTCGTCTGGTGATTCCGGTCCCGGAATCCTACGTTCGCTACATTCGGATCGGAGACACGGTCAATGTGCGTGTCCCTTCGCTCAACCGCAGCTTTCCCGGCAAGGTAGCGCGGTTTTCCGTAGACGTGCGATCGGATACGCGCACCATGCACACCGAGGTGGATGTTCCCAATCCTCAGCGTGTTTTGCTGCCTGGTTTGTACGCCGAAGCGGACCTTGAGCTGGATCAAAAAGAGAACGTTCCGACACTTCCAGTTCAGGCTTTGAACCATGAAGCCGATAAGACGACGGTTTTTGTCGTGGGTCATGACGGGCGTCTGGAGGACCGTACGGTACAGGTCGGACTGCAAACTTCGAGCGATGCGGAAATCATTTCCGGATTAAGCGAGGGCGAACTGGCCGTGGTGAGCGACCGCAGCGCCCTGAAAGCAGGTCAAAAGGTGAACTCTCAGGTGGTGGTCGTGCCCGAGTACCACGAAGCCAACACACCATGAGCAATCAAATTAGACAGGGAGTGTCTGACGAGTTCGGAATCAGCGTGATTGGATAAAGTTTATGCCTGGGTTTTCAATTCGAAATCCGTATTTCATCATCGTGATCTGCCTGGTGCTTCTGGTCCTGGGCGTGACCAGCTGGGTTCGGATGCCTGTGGACCTGTTTCCGCCGATCAATCTGCCCGAGGTGGTGGTGGCGACGTTTTACTCCGGCATGCCGCCACAGGACATCGAAACCGATATCACCGATCCGCTCGAGCGTTTCTTTACCCTGGCTGCAGGCGTGGATCATTTTGAGTCTCGATCGATGCTGGGCGTAAGCATCATCAAAGTCTACTTTCAGCCCGGGACGAGCCAGGATGCCGATGTCACTGAGCTCTCCAACCTGGCTCTTGCCGACTTGAAGCGCCTGCCGCCGGGAACGCTGCCTCCGGTGGTGCTGAAGTTCGACGCGTCCAGCTTGCCCGTGGCGCTGGTTACCGTTAAGGGCGAGGGCCTCAGCGAAACCCAACTGCACGACTACGCCCAGTTCCAGATTCGCAACCAGATTACGGTTGTGCCCGGCTCTTCAATTCCTGGCGTGTTCGGTGGAATCTACCGCCAGATTATGGTGTACGTAGATCCTTACAAGTTGTCGTCCCGGCAACTCAGCTTGATGGATGTGGTACACGCGGTCAATGAATCGAATCTTATCCTCCCCGCCGGCGACGTGAAGATCGGACCCTACGATTATTTCGTTTACTCGAACAGTCTGGTTGACAACATGGATGAGTTGGGCAAGGTGCCGCTCAGAGTCGACGGACACTCCTGGGTGACGGTAAACGACGTAGGAAAAGCCGAGGATTCCCACCAGATTCAGTACAACATTGTTCGCATCGACGGCCAAAAGTCCGCCTACATTCCCATCATGAAGCAGGGCGGCGATACCAACACGATTGTAGTCGTCGATGGCGTTCGCCAGCTCATCAAGCACCTCTACGATATCCCCAAGCAGATGGTCACCGGCATTGTGTTCGACCAGTCGGTGTATGTGAGGGAAGCGATCCACACCGTGTTTCACGAAGGCTTTCTAGGCTTGATTCTGACCAGTTTGATGATCCTGATCTTTCTGGGAAGCTTTCGCGCAACGTCGGCCGTGCTGCTTTCGATTCCGCTGTCGGCGCTGGCCGCGTTTGTGGTGCTGGCTTTGATGGGCAGCACCGTCAACACCATGATTCTGGCTGGGATGGCGCTGGCATTCTCGCGCGTGATAGACAACTCGGTGATTTCGCTGGAGAACATCTATCGCCACCTGGAAATGGGAGCCGCACCTATGGTTGCCGCGGAAGTGGGCGGCGCGGAAGTGAATCTGGCGGTGCTGGCCGCCACTCTGGTGGATGTGGTGGACTTTTTCCCGGTCGTGTTTCTCTACGGCGTGGCCAAGTTTCTGTTTTCTGCGTTGGCCCTGGCGTTTTGCCTCTCGCTGCTGGCTTCATTCGTCGTGGCGATGACGGTGATCCCGTTATTCTGCTCACGTTTCCTGAAGGCCGTGCCTCACGGCGCGCACCATAACCACCACAAAGAGAACGAGTACGCGATCGAACCAACGGAGCCGGTTTCTCAGTCCTGGATGGACAAGTTCAACGCCCACTTCAATCAGATGTTCAACCGGGTTCTGGATTATTACGAGTACTGGGTCCGGCGGGCGGTGAAACGCCCGGGCCTGACGGTGCTGGTTCTGAGCGGAGTGTTTCTGGCGAGCCTGGGAATCTATCCGCTGCTGGGTTTAGCGTTCTTCCCCAAGACCGATGCCGGCCAATTCACCATCAACCTGAAAGTCCCGACCGGAACGCGCATCGAGGTCACCGACCAGTACGTCGCGAAGGTCGAGGATCTTATCCGGAACACGGTTGAGGCTAAAGATCTGAAGAGGATCGTCTCCAACATCGGCGTGGTCCCTGACTTCTCTTCCCTGTACACGACCAATGCCGGTCCTTATACCGCGACGGTGCAAGTGCAGTTGAACGAGCCCCACCGGCTGAGCAGTTTCGAGTATATGGACCGGGTGCAGAAAAGAATGACCAGCCAGTTCCCTGACATTCGCACATTCTTCTCCAGCGGTTCGATGGTTGACGCCATTCTGAACTCGGGCATGCCGGCTCCGATTGATGTGCAGGTGAGCAGTTCCGATCTGGGCCAGATTAATGGCATCGCGCAGAACCTGGCAGCCGAAATTCGCCAGATTCACGGTGTCGGCGAAGTCTACGTTCCGCAAGACATGAACTATCCAGCGCTGCGCCTGGATGTGGACCGCGTTCACGCCGGCGAGTTGGGACTGAGTCAGAAAGACGTGGTGGATAACGTCATCACCGCCCTTAATTCCAACTACATGATCGCTCCCAACTACTGGGTGGACCGCAAAAGCGGCAACGATTATTACCTGACGGTGCAGTATTTCGAGAAGGGCCAGGCCGCGATTCACAATATGGCCGATCTCGGGCAGATTCCCTTGCGAGATCCGGGCGCCGGGGGAAACCTGAACTGCGGGCCGGCTGGGCCAGCACAGCTGGGAAACAGTCAACCCTCGTGGGCCTGCTCCGGACAGGGCAGGCCGACAACCGTCCTCAACAATGTGGTCAACGTGCAACAAGTCCAAACTCCAACCGAGGTTGACCATTATCAGATTCAGCGCGTCGTCGATGTTTACGTGACCCCCAAGGGAGAAGACCTGCAGCGTGTGACCATTGCGATTCGCAAAATTCTGGCGAAGACGGACATTCCCAGCAACGTGCGGGTGAACCTGCGCGGCATGGTCGTAGGCATGGAGGAGTCATTTAAGAGCTTTGGGTTTGGATTCCTGATTTCCTTTCTCCTGCTGTTCCTCATTCTGACCGCTCAGTTCAAGTCGTTCGTTGATCCTTTTCTGATCATGCTGGCCATTCCCATGGGATTTGTTGGCGTGCTGATCATCCTGCCGCTTACCGGCGCCACGTTGAACGTGATGTCGCTAATGGGAGTACTGATGCTGGTCGGTATCGCCGACTCCAACAGCATTCTGATCGTGGACTTCGCTCATAACCTGGAGAAGCAAGGGCTGTCCCCGCTGGATGCGGTAGTCACGGCCTGCCGGGTTCGCTTGCGGCCTATTCTGATGACTTCGCTCGCCACCATCATCGGCATGATCCCGATGGCGATGAAGTTGGGCACCGGCGCTGAGCAGTATTCCCCGATGGCGAAGGCCATCATCGGAGGGCTCACCTCATCCGTGCTGCTGACGATCTTCATTGTGCCCGCGGCCTACCTGCTGATTTACGGCAAACGGAATCCGGAAACGGCGAAAGCCCCGGCGGAGACGGCCCAATGACACCGAAGGTTGCTTCCCGGAACCCAATGCTCAGAGCAGCGTCCAGAGCGAATATCCTCGTGCTGGGCACGCTGTCGTTTTCTTTATCATTGGCGGCTGGCTTGCCCCAAGCTGGCTTGGCACAGACCTCTGAACCATCAAAGGCTGCCGAAAACTTGCCACCCGCTCCTCAGCCGCAATTCACGCCAGGCTTGAGTCGAATCATGACGCCTGCTGCTCAAGCGGACGTCGGCGCCGCTTTTTCTCGCGGCGCCGCATCCCAGACGGCTTCTTCCATGAATCCGCAGACGGCGCCAGCCGGTCAGTCACCCAGCGGCCCTATCCGTTTAACCCGTACCCAGGCAGAGCAATTGGCCCTGAAGAACAATCCTCAGATCAGCGTGGGCCGCCTGCTGGCGCTGGCCCAGCACCAGATCTATCGCGAGACCAGGTCGGCGGAATTGCCTAATTTCAACGGCGCCATCACTGCAGTCGACGCCAATGAAGGCAGCCGCATGGGCGCGGGCGCACTCAATGCGCCGCGCTTGCTGGAACATGCCGGCGGCGGGGTGACTCTCAGCCAGCTCATCACCGACTTTGGACGCACCGTCAACCTGGTCTCTTCGTCCAAACTCCTGGAGAAAGCGCAAAACGCCAGTGCCCTGGCCACTACCGAAGACATCGTTCTGGCCACGGATCAGGCCTTTTACAACGCACTACAAGCGCAGGCTTTACTGAAAGTCGCGGATCAAACCGTGAGCACCCGGCAGTCCGTCGAACATCAAGTCGAAGAACTGGCGAAAAGCAAACTGAAATCCACCCTGGATCTGGCTTTCGCGCAGGTGAATCTGTCGCAAGCCAAGCTGCTGCTGCTCGATGCGCAGAATAATGTTGATTCGACTGTCGCGGCGCTAACCGCCGTGCTGGGCTTCGATAAACAGGTTTCTTACGAGTTGACCGAAGAAGAACCGCAACCGCCGGCGCCGCCGCCGGACGTGGACGTGCTTATCAACACCGCCTTGCAGCAACGTCCTGATCTGCAGGCGCTCACCTTCAATCAACTGGCCGCGGAGAAATTCCGCCGCGCCCAGCGCGATCAGCTCTTCCCCACCATCAGCGCTCTCGGCATGGCGGGCGGCTCTCCGGTGCGCCCGGATTGTTTCGGCGGCTGCTTCCCCAACTATTTCATTTCCAGTTGGTACGGGGCCGTCGGAGTCAATATGAACGTCCCGATCTTCAATGGCTTCCTGTTTACGGCCCAGTCTTCAGAAGCGAATTTCCGCGCCAAAGCCGCTGCGGAAAACGCTCGCGATTTGCGCGACCGGGTGGTGCGCGATGTCCGCACCGCCTGGCTTTCGACCAACACTGCATTTCAACGCGTCGGCGTGACTGCCGAGTTGGCCAAAGAAGCTGATCTGGGCTTGAGCCTGGCTCAGAGCCGCTACCAGCTTGGTCTGGGGTCGATCGTCGAACTCAGTCAGGCCCAATTGCAGCAAACCGATGCGGCCATCGGCTATGTAAACTCCCAGTACCAATACCGGTTGTCTCTCTCCACCTTGAACTTTGAGATCGGAGTGCAACCCTGAACGCAAGTTGCGATGGCGCGGTCTCCTGCTTGACGCTTGGTCTTGTAGTGCCTAGCTCGCAACCGCCTTCAAGGACGCGATCGGGGGATAGGAACTTACTTCCGTATTAACGCATGCCGGGGGCTGCTTGCCCGTCTGCAGCGCAGAAGTCAGAAGCTCGAGGGCGTGGCCAGCATTAGCCGGAATGACAATAGTGGCCGACAGTCGGCCGCTCTTGACCGCCGCTTGCCCAGTGCCCGGCAGACCATCACAACCGATGAAGGGCAGACTGAGCCAGCGGTCTCGGGTGGCTCCGGCGGCACGATCTTCAAAGGCTCTGCGCGCACCCAGAGCCATCGCATCGTTTTGGGCTGCAACCACCCCCACAGAGAGTCCCTTGGCGATGTTGAGGTCTAGCCATTGCGTGACCGCATGGTGGGCGCTCTCTTCCGTCCATAGACCGCGCAGGGCGCGCACCTCGACATTGGCGGGTTTGGCCGCCATCATGCCCGTCCACCGGCGTTTCGCTGCGTCATTGTCGGACGGACCCTGGATGCAGAGTACAGTGCCCCCTCCGGGCAGCAGATGAGCGATCTGTTCCCCTTGGAGGCGGCCGACGTCAGCGTGATTTGTAGTCACTGAAAACATCGGAGTAGAGCAGTGTGGGCGAAGACTGGCCAGATAATCGACGGACTCCCGGTTCAGCACAACCCATCCCACTCCGATTGACGCTGCGAGTTTGGCGGCTTGCGCCAAAGGTGTTCCCACCGGTTCAAAGAGAATGCCATCCGGGCGCTGTCCTGCTTCGCTTTGCAGAAGTTTCAGAACCTGGTCGGCCTGTACGATTGCGTCGTGCTCGGTGTGTATGACTTGAAGCTGAATCCCCAGGCGATTGGCGGCCGCCTGTGCAGAAATAACCTGCTCTGTCTGGTAATCGTTGTTCTCTACGACCAACAGGGTGATGCGGAACTTTTTCATCCGAACTCCCCCTCATTGACCCTGAAGACGATGATTATTGTACTCCCGCCATCGCTGTACTCATTGCCGGCGGCCTGATCCGCCGCATCTCTGGCAGTTCAACTGTTCAGCCCGACGGTAGCTTGCGGCAGGCCGCCGTCTTTGAGGTCAAAGGAAGGATTTCGGTTGACGCCGCTCCTGATCGTTTACAATGATTCTCATCCGATAATCATGCGCCTCACCCATGAACAGTTCCGTGAACTGGCTGCGAAGCACGGTTTGGCGGTCACGCACCAGCGTCAGGTGGTGTATGAGGCCGTCATCGCTTCCCACGGACATTATTCCCCGGAAGACATTTACGCCGCGGTCCGGCGCCGCATTCCATCCATTTCTCTGGCCACGGTCTACAACAATCTGCGGCTTTTTATCGAGTGCGGGATGCTGCGAGAGGTTAGTCCTCATACGACCACGTTGCGCGTGGACGGCAATCTCAAGCCTCATCACCATCTGGTCTGCTCCCGCTGCAAATCGGTGCAGGATATCGAAGGAGAGTTTATCGATTTCAAACGGCTATCCCGGCACGTGCCGGGCGGCTTTGATCTGACGCAGCCGCTGGTCGAGGTCTTTGGCCTCTGTCGCCGCTGCAGTGCAAAAAACTGACGCGTGGGCGGCGTTGTTGCAAAGGAGAGCTCTGTGGACGCAAAAGAGAAAATGCGCTCAATTGGTCGGCCAGTGCCCGAGTTGCCGGTCGCTGATGTCGAACGCGCACAACTGCATTACAGAGATGCACTCGGCTTTGCGATCGGATGGCTTTATCCAGGCAAAGAAATTGGGGCCGTATCACGCGGTGATATGGGGCCAATATTTTTTCGGAAGAGGAATCCGCCGTTCGAACCTGCCGTCCACTGGGTGTTCGCCGAAGATATCGATGCGTCGTACCAGGAACTGAAGTCGTTGGGGGCGAACATCGTGGATCCTCTGGAAAGGAAGCCTTGGGGATTACGGCAATTCACAGTAGAGGATCCCGACGGGAACATCTTCTATTTCCACCATGACTAACCAAACGCCGCGTGACGTAGGACGCTGCCAATAGCTGAAGTTTTGGTAAGGATCAGATTGCGCGAATGGGAAAACCAGGATGCGCTTTGTAGTTCGTCATAATTTACTTGAAGGAAGGAGCAAGCCATGTCAACCGAAGCGAAGTGCCCGTTCACACACACCGCAGCTGCGGCCGCGACCAATGCGGACTGGTGGCCGAATCAGCTGAGCCTGAGAGTCCTGCACCAGCACTCCCCCTTGTCCGATCCGATGGACAAGAAGTTCAATTATGCGAAAGAATTCAAGAGCCTCGATCTGAAGGCGGTGATCAAGGACCTGCAGGCCCTGATGACGGACTCGCAGGATTGGTGGCCGGCCGACTTTGGCCACTATGGGCCGCTGTTTATTCGTATGGCGTGGCACAGCGCGGGTACGTATCGCATCGGCGACGGCCGCGGCGGGGCCGGAGCCGGTCAGCAGCGCTTCGCGCCGCTCAATAGCTGG
This sequence comes from Candidatus Sulfotelmatobacter sp., assembly GCA_052326105.1. Taxonomy (GTDB): domain Bacteria; phylum Acidobacteriota; class Terriglobia; order Terriglobales; family Acidobacteriaceae; genus Sulfotelmatobacter. Next base: position 22,697 of record JBKQRC010000073.1, read on the forward strand.
CCCGACAACGTGAACCTCGACAAGGCGCGCCGGCTGCTGTGGCCGGTCAAACAGAAATATGGGCGGAAGATTTCCTGGGCCGACCTCATGATTCTCGCCGGCAACGTTGCCCTGGAGTCGATGGGATTTAAGACGTTCGGTTTTGGCGGCGGGCGCGCGGACGTCTGGGAGCCCGAAGAGGACATTTTCTGGGGCCCTGAAGGCAAGTGGCTGGCGGACGAGCGCTACAGCGGCGACCGTGATCTGGCAAATCCGCTCGCTGCCGTGCAAATGGGTCTGATCTATGTGAATCCGGAAGGGCCGAATGGAAAGCCGGATCCAGTTGCCGCGGCGCGCGATATCCGCGAGACGTTCGCCCGCATGGCGATGAATGACGAGGAGACGGTTGCGCTCATTGCCGGCGGTCACACCTTCGGCAAAACTCACGGCGCTGCCGATCCGAACAAATATGTCGGCCCCGAACCCGAGGCCGCTCCCATCGAGGAGCAGGGCCTGGGCTGGAAGAACAAGTTTGGGACGGGCAAAGGGGATGACACGATCGGGAGCGGCCTGGAAGTCATCTGGACCACGACGCCTACGAAGTGGAGCAACAACTTCTTCGCGAACCTTCTCAAATATGAATGGGAACTGACCAAGAGCCCGGCTGGTGCCAATCAGTGGACACCGAAAAATGGCGCTGGCAACGGTACGGTGCCGGATGCGCAAGATCCGTCAAAGCACCACGCGCCATCCATGCTGACCACGGACCTCAGCTTGCGGTTCGACCCGGCTTACGAAAAGATTTCGCGGCGCTTCTACGAGCATCCGGACGAGTTCGCAGACGCGTTTGCGCGGGCGTGGTTCAAGCTGACGCACCGCGACATGGGGCCGATCTCGCGGTACCTTGGCCCGCTCGTTCCGAAAGAGCCCCAGCTGTGGCAAGACCCTGTTCCCGCCGTAGATCATAAATTGGTCGGGGAGAAGGAGATTGCTGCACTGAAGGCGAAGATCCTCAAATCCGGACTGTCGATCTCCCAACTGGTGACGACCGCCTGGGCATCGGCGGCGTCGTTCCGCGGCTCCGACAAGCGGGGCGGGGCGAACGGGGCGCGCATTCGCCTGGCGCCGCAAAAGGATTGGGAAGTGAACCAGCCGGCTGAACTGGCGAAGGTTCTCAAGAAGCTGGAGGCGATCCAAAAGGAGTTCAATAGCTCGCAATCCAACGGGAGCAAGTCCAACGGGAGCAAAGGCGGGAACAAAGGCGGGGTCAAAGACAAGAAGGTCTCGCTCGCTGACGTGATCGTTCTGGGCGGCTGCGCAGCCGTCGAGGAAGCGGCGAAAAGGGCCGGGCACAACGTGAAGGTTCCCTTCTCGCCGGGGCGCACGGATGCTTCGCAGAAGCAGACCGACGTGCATTCGTTCGCTGTAATGGAGCCGATCGCGGACGGGTTCCGCAACTATCTCCGCAGCGGACAGATCCTGTCAGCTGAGGAACTGCTGCTGGATCGGGCGCAGTTGCTGACGCTGACTGCCCCCGAGATGACGGTTCTCGTCGGCGGAATGCGCTCCCTGAATGCGAACTTCGGGCAGGCCAAGCACGGCGTCTTCACCAAGCGGCCCGAGACACTGACGAATGATTTCTTCGTCAAGCTGCTCGACATGAATACGAAGTGGGAACCCTCTTCCACATCCGAAGGCGTGTATGAGGGGCGCGACCACGCGACGGGCAAAATCAAGTGGACCGGCACGCGCGTCGATCTCATCTTCGGTTCGAACTCCCAGCTGCGGGCAATCGCGGAAGTCTATGGATCTGACGACGCGAAGGAGGCGTTTGTGAAGGACTTCGTGGCGGCCTGGAACAAGGTGATGAACCTTGACCGCTTCGACCTTGCCTGAACTCGGCCGAAAACAGAGCTGTCAGCTTCGCGCTGTGGCTGTTGCTTGGTCGCTAGACCGGAGTTGTCGCTTTTTCCTGGCTCGAGGGGGCGCCTCGCGCGCCCCCATGCCGTCTTTACCAACAGGCGCAACAGTTTCACACGGACCGGGTCTGTCGCCGGGAGAGACCGCAGTCTGCGTGTCAGAGCTAAGTTTAGCCGTCAAGCTCGGCCATCCGCACACGTCCCGCATGGATCATCCGAAGATCCGAGGCGAACGCTCCAGCGCCCTTGGTCCGTTTGTGGCCAGCGAGAATCGCCCATTAGGGCAGCGCGGAAGCGACCCACTTTTTTGTAACTGATTGAAAAATATGGTGGCCAGGGACGGAGTTGAACCGCCGACGCCAGCCTTTTCAGGGCTGCGCTCTACCACCTGAGCTACCTGGCCACGTTTCGAAACCCGCGCTGCGGGCTGCGAGGATTGTTCGCTCCGCGCGGACTGTGGCGGGATTGCAACCGAACGAAACCGCAATGCCGGAAGCGTGTGGAACGCCTCGATTATAACAACCACGCCGATTTCCCTCAATGCTGACTGCACATGGGAGAGCCTACTCACATCGTATCCCTTAGGCATCCCTATGCTGACTGCACGCGCGCACGCCTGAGAACTTGCCGATCGCCGATTCTGATCATCACTTCTATGGGCTTCTCGGTTTGTGTCACAGCGATGTGTGACGGTGGTTACAACTATGCTTCGCAATTATGGGTAGCATGTGGCATGGAGCCGCGCACCCATCTCAGCCCGTCCCGGCGGCTCCGCCCGCTGCAGTTTCCTGCTCTCATCTTCACTATTTTCTGGATACTGGCGCTCGTACTCTGGCGCAGAACCGGAAATCCCTTCTTCATCTTCGACATGGGGAATATCGGCACCTCGCTCGGTATCGGCATCGGGCTTTACGAACTGCTGCCTCGCCACAAGAAACCGGTTGGCCGACGGCTGGCGCAGTTCCTGGTTGGGATTTACATGGTCGGATTCCTGGGGCTGATCGTGCTGCAGAACATGCAACTCGAGGGACTCTTGTTTTTCGTGTTTACCGGCATCTTCAGCGGCGCCGTAATTCACTATTCGATCGCCAAGATCTTCGGCCCGATGATTTTCGGGCGCGGCTTTTGTGGATGGGCCTGCTGGACCGCGATGGTGATCGATCTGCTGCCCTACGATCGAAGCAAAGGCTGGGTTCCCGGCCCATGGCGCTGGCTGCGATATGTTCACTTTCTGCTGAGTGTCGGGCTGGTGGGGTCTCTGGTGATCGTCTTCGGTTATCGCCTGAGCCATTGGACGCCTTTGTGGTGGCTGCTCGCTGGTAACATGCTTTACTACGCTGCCGCCATCCCGATGGCGATCCTGCTCAAGGATAATCGCGCCTTCTGCAAGTATCTGTGCCCGGTCGCGGTCCTGATGAAACTGGGGTCGCGCTTCTCGCCGCTCAAGATCGGGGGAGTGCGGGAGCGCTGCGACTCCTGTATGGCCTGCGTGAAGATGTGCCCCATGGATATCCGCATTCCCGACTATGTACAGGCGGGCAAGCGGGTGCTCTCGACGGAATGTATCCTCTGCCAGACCTGCGCCAGCGTATGCCCAACGTCGGCCTTGTCGGTCACCTGGGGGTTCGACGTCGGCTGGAGGGAACGATTGCAGCAGCGCGCCAGCGATTCCACAGTAACGCAGTAAGTCCGTCGCAGAATTCCACGGATCGTCATAGGCATTGCTTAACAGTTATCCGTGCAGATCGGTGCAAATCCGTGGCGAGGTTGTGTTATCCCGCGAAGCCTTTCACGAATTCCACCAGGCTGCGCAATGCGATTCCGGACGGACCTTTCGCGATCCACGGCTTCTGCTCTTCCATCCAGGCGGTGCCGGCAATATCGAGGTGAATCCACGGCGTGTCTTCGGCAAATTCCTTCAGGAACATGGCGGCGTTAATGGCTCCGCCCCAGCGCCCGCCGGAGTTGACAATGTCGGCGATGCTCGATTTGATGTTCTCTTTGTATTCATCGTCGAGCGGCAAGCGCCACATTTTTTCTCCCGCTTTGGCGTTGGCGCTGTGGAAGCGCTCGTACATGGCGTCGTCGTTAGCGAAAATCCCCGCGTTGTTGTAGCCCAGCGCCACCACGACCGCGCCGGTCAAAGTGGCAGCGTCCACCAGATGGGTGCAGCCCAGCTGGCGCGCGTAATACAGGCCGTCGGCGAGAACCAGGCGGCCTTCGGCGTCGGTATTGATGATCTCGATCGATTTGCCCGACATCGCAATCTGCACGTCTCCCGGCTTTTGCGCTTTGCCGGAAGGCATGTTCTCTGTCGCGCACACGATGCCGATCACCTTGACCTTCGGCTTCAGCAGCGCGATGGCACGCATGGCGCCGATCATAGTGGCGCCGCCGGCCATGTCGTATTTCATTTTCTCCATGCCGTCGGCGGGCTTGATCGAAATGCCGCCGGTGTCGAAGGTAATTCCCTTCCCCACCAGACCGAGCACAGGCTTTGCCGGAGCTCCCGCGGGCTCGTACGTCATCACGATCAGCGCGGGCGGTTCGTCGGACCCCTGGGCCACACTCCAGAACGCGCCCATCTTCAGTTCTTTGATCTTGTCGGCGCCGTAAACCTCGCATTTCAACCCGACTTCCGCCGACATCTTCCTGGCGCGCTCGGCCAGAATCGTGGGCGTCATACGATTGGAAGGTTCATTCACCAGATCGCGAGTGAAGTTTTGTGATTCGCCAACGATCTGGGCTTCACTGGCGGCTCTTTCCAGGGCAGCTTTGTCTCCGCTGGTGATAATCGTAACTGCATCAATCTTCTGATCTTTGCGGTCGCTGCGGTAGTAGTCGGGATCAAAATTCCCCACGTGCGCTCCCTCGATGATGGCGCGCACCGCTTCCTCCGCGGGAATGCTGGGCGGAGCTGCGAAAGCAAAGCTCCGGATTCCGCGCGACTTGAGCGCCCGGACGGCTGTTCCGGCAATGCGGCGCAGATCATAGCTCGAGAACTTCTTCGCGCTCCCGCCGGAAACCAGCAGCAGACGCTTCGCCATCAGGGTGACGGGCCTGTGCATAAGGTTCGTCTCAAATGGCTTGCCCGCGACTTCGCCGCTCGCCAGCAGATCGGCAGCCACGGATTGCACCGCCGGGTCGGCGGTCGCGACTTTGAGTTCCGGCTTCTTGTCTTTTTCTTTGGCATTGGGCGCAGGTTCGGCGTGGTCCAGCACCACGGCGACCAGGGATTCGCTTTCAACTTCAGCAGGAGCAGAAAAAGAGATTGTTGTTTTCATATTGTTTGGAGAATTGTAAGGGAACATTCCAGTATCCCCGGCAGGACGGCAAAAGCGCAAGCCGCCGGCGTTATAACCGCGATACTGGCAAGAAATCAGCCCGCCAGCGCGCTGGGGAAGCGGGTTTGGAAGTCGAGCAGGCCGACCCACTCCGGCGTGATGCTGATGCGCACCATCGAAGAGACCATCGAGCGCAGCTGATTGACCCAGGCCTTACCCTGTTCGGGTCCGAAGTAGCGCTCGGCGGCGGCGGCATATTCGGGAACGATTCCGTCGCAAGGTTCGAGGCGGGCCGTGCCGCGGATCAGAAGCACCTTGTGGGGGAAAGTGTTGTCATCAATCGTGAGCGACACTTTCCGATTCTTGGCCAGGGCCTTCAGCTTGGGAGCTTTGGGCGGAGTGGCCATGACAATTTCCTTTCCGTTCCAATGAAACCAGATGGGAACGACGCGGGGCGTGCCGTCAGTCCAGACATAGGCCAGACGGGCGGGGATTTTCGACTGCAAGAGCTCCTGCGACGCGGGATGGTGCAAAAGGCTCAGGTCTCCCTGTTGAACGGGACGCATGAGACGCCTCCTGGCCGGCGGGAAACGGAATTTGCGACGATCCCGCACACTGTTCTCACCCGACGACTCGCAGCATTGTGCGCCCCGGATTCGCGAAGGTCAAGGACGGCCGGAGCGCTTCATTTCTTCGCATGCGACGCTACAAGCGAAGACGTGGCGACCATGTACTGGCCTTCATCGGGATCGAGGGCATCCAGATCAAGGTACTCGGTGGCCCACTGGCTGGAAAAGGTAATGCGCGAGCGGAAGTAGTAGGTCTTACCCGGATCAGCCGTGAGATGCGCAAACGAAGCGAGCTTTGAGAACCGTTCCAGACCCGATTGCCACTTGATGCACAAGTGATGCTCGCCGGGGGCGACCTGGAAGAACAGAAACGACTTTCCGTGCGTCGCCCCGATCCAAGTGCCATCGAGAGCAACCTTGATTCTGGGGCTGCCAACACCTGCCTGGACCTGCGTGAAATCCTCGGCGACAAAAACCAGCGCCTTGCCAGGATCGGGTTGAGCGGGCGGCTGGGCGGTTGAGGCTTCCGTGTCGAAGTTGACTCCGATTGGGCCGCAGGCGGCCTGCCAATGCGGAGCGGCCGGAGTTTCCTGAGCATAGGCGGAAAAAGCGAGAAGGATCACAACGAGAGCGGCTTCCATGTTTCCCTCCGGATAGCGCTGCCGTCGCGGCAGCGCAAGCTGTGTTAATTCTATGATGATCAGAAAATGCCGTGGGATACCCATCTAGTCAGCGCGTGCGGATTGGCCGCTTGGGCCAGCTCTGGGATATGATTCGATCGATTCAACTCCCTGCCCTAAAGTTGAGGTTTTCATGCCGATTCGATGGAAGAGTGTTGTCCTCGCGGCCGCGATAGTACTCGCAGTCATCGCATCTGCGAATCTCCACAGGGCGACAGCGGCCGCCTCGCAAGCTGCGGCTCCCGCGAAGGTTTTCCACGCCGCGAATCCCGCACCAGCCGGCGCTTTATCCATCCCCGACACTACGCTGGCTATCAATTCACCCACGCCGATGTCGCAGCGCGTCGTGCACTACGAGATCGATGCGAAGTACGACGCGGTGAAGCACACCGTGGACGCGACCGAGGTGCTCACCTATCACAACCTGACCGGGCAGGCACTGGACCATTTTCCTTTTCACCTTTATTTGAATGGATTTCAGCCGAAGGCCACCTGGGTGAGCGAGGCCAAGCTCATCGGCAACCGCGACACCTCCTACGCGAAGTGGGAGGACAAGGAGTACGGCTCCGAGGAGATCAAGAGTTTCGAGGTGGCGGGACAGGGAGATCTGACCAAAGATCTGCAGTTCATCGCGCCCGACGACGGCAACAAAGACGATAAGACCGTCGTGGACGTGCATGTGCCCAAGCCCATTGCTCCTGGCGCTTACGTGCAGTTCAAAATCGCCTTCCACGATCAGATGCCGGAGACGCAGGCGCGCACTGGATGGAAGCGCGATTTCGTGCTGGGTGGGCAATGGTTTCCGAAAGTGGGCGTGTGGTGGCACAGAGCGTGGAACTGCCATCAGTTTCACGCCATGACGGAATTTTTCGCGGATTTCGGCGTGTACGACGTGAAACTCACCGTTCCCCAGAACGAAGTCGTCGGGGCCAGCGGAGTGCTGGTCGAAGAGAAGAGCAATCCGGACAACACCAAGACATTCACCTATCACGGCGATGACATCCACGACTTCGCCTGGACGGCCAGCCCGCGCTACAAGGTCAGAGAGAGAGTTTACCAGGCGCAAATGGGTCCCGTTAACCTGAGGTTTCTCATGCAGCCGGCGCATTGGGATCAGGCCGAGCGGCACGAACGGATTATCAAAGAGACGCTCGACCGATTCGAAAAGTGGTACGGCCCCTATCCCTACAAGACGCTGACCGTGGTCGATCCTGAGCCGGATTCGGCAGCAGGCGGAATGGAGTATCCGACGTTTATCACCGGCGGAACGAGTTGGTTCGCGCCCAAGGGGTCTACGGAAGAACCCGAAGGAGTGCTGGAGCACGAATTTGGCCACCAGTACTGGTACGGCATGGTGGCCACCAACGAATTCGAAGACGCATGGATGGACGAGGGCATCAACAGCTACACCGAAGTCAAAGTCCTGAGTTCGATTCTTGGTCCGTACACGTCCGTGTGGAACCTGGCGGGCATTACAGAGGGGGACATCGAAGAACAGCGCCTGTTCTACATCAGCGTGGCCGATCTCGATCCCATCGCGCAGAAGGGATACGAGTACGCCGATTACAACTCGTATGGCGGCATCACTTATGGCAAGACGGCCAGCGTGCTGCTGACGCTGGAAGGCATCATTGGCGAAGACACCATGGTGAAAGCCATGCATGTGTACTTTATGAAGTATCGCTTCAGCCATCCCACCAAGGAAGACTTTCTGAAGACGATTGAAGAAGTTTCCGGCAAGAACTTGCGCTGGTACTTCGATCAGGCGGTGTACGGGTCGCAGGTAATGGACTATAGCGTCATGCGCGTGGACTCGTTCCCGGTTAGCTGGTATGAGGAGAAAGAGCAGGGATTTGGAAGCAAGGAAGATAAGAACACCGTCTACCGCTCCACCGTATGGCTACATCGCAAGGAAGACTTCATAATGCCGGTCGAGGTCGAAATTCGCTTCAGCAATGGCGAAAAAGTCCGCGAGCACTGGGATGGAAAGAGCCGCTGGACAAAGTTCAGCTACGACAAGAAAGCCAGGATCGAGTCGGCCGAGATTGATCCTGACCACAAGATCCAGATCGACCGCAATAATTTTGATAACAGCTACATAGTCGAGCCCAACCCTAAGCCGACGCACAAACTGTCCACCTACTGGCTCTTCGTGACGCAGCTGATGAGTCAGGTCATGGCTTGGTGGGCGGTGTGATGACGGCAGGCGCGCTGTCCGTGTGCCACGGACGCGCGAAACACGATCTGACGGAAACAGACCGACGAGGATAGACCGAATGAGCGAGAACAAATCTTTACTGAGCAGCGGACTGGGAATGGTTGGACGCAACAAGCGCTACATTTTCTGGTTCTGGCTGCTGAACCTGGCTCTGGCCGAGTTCGGCACACTCGCCTTTGCGAACAGTGCCCACGCCATCCTGGACCACAGTGCATACAGCGATCGCCTGCTGCACGGGTTTGATCGGTCCGTGATGGAGGAACTGTTTGCCCGGCCGGAGTTTGGGTCCATGCCGGCGATGGCAGCGCCCGCGGTCTATTTTTCCTTTTTGTTCTTTCTGGCGATTGCCTTGTTCCTGCCCGGAGTTTTTCAGGGATACTCTTCTACTTACCGTCTTCCGCGCGAAGAATTCTTTCGCGCCTGCGGTCGCAACCTGTGGCGCTTTATCCGCCTCATGATCGTTGCCGGCATTGTGATGGGAATCTTCGCGGGAATCCTGTTCAGCATCAACGGTGCGGTCGTGAAGAAAGCTGGCGAAAGCACGAACGAATTGTTGCCGTTTCGAGCACAAATGACCGGTCTGGCTGTGATCTTCCTGGTGATGACCACCCTGCGCATCTGGTTCGACCTCGCCGAGGCCGATATCGTTCTGAGTGATCAGCGCGCGGTACGCAAGTCAATCTGGACCGGCTTGCGGCACACTTTCCACGATTTGGGGCGGCTGCTCGCGAGCTACGTCGTGGCCACGATTGTGGCGGGGATCATTCTGGTGGGTGGCATGTGGGCGTGGATAAAGTTTGTTCCGCCCGAAGGGGTTATTCGCGCATTCATCCTCGCCCAGTTCATTCTCTTTCTGCTCCTGATTCCGCGGTTCTGGCAGCGCGGAGTGGCGGTGTCGTATTGGCAGCAGAAGATGATGGTTCCGGTAGCGACCGTACAGCCTGCAACGCCACAGCCGATTGCGCCACCACCAGCGCCGGTGGCAAGTGAACCGCCGCCTGCACCACCGGCCCCGGAAGCGCCTCCGATTCCGTAGACGTTACAGCAGGATAACTGTGATGCCCTGATTCCGCCTGCCGAGATCGGGATCGCTTTTCAACTCCGCATGCGCCTGCAGCAGACGCCACGTCGCTTCATCCGATTTCGACCAGTCTTCCCCGAAAATGCAGCCGCGAATCTGCCCGGCCTCCGTCATTTCGTGCAAACGCTTCTGCACCGCGATGCGGATTTCGCCTCCGGCTCCGCTTGACCCATAGCCGTGAATGACTTTCAGCAGGGCCGCGCTTTCCCGGCGCGCCAGCCCGAGTTCCCGCTCCAGCCGTTGCAGCGCCTCGCGGACCTCCGGCATGTCGGACTTGAGGTTTACCGTTTTAATGGAGAGCCTCGGCTTGGGTGTCCATCATAGCGGGAAACGAGGCTGCCCGCTTCCGGGGGGCCCTGCAGGTTGGTAAACCTTCTGTTGCAAGGTACGGGTCTATTCGCGTTTTCTGCCCCGCGCGATAGCGTCTCGCGCTTCCTGATCCGCGGTCCGCCGCCGTTCGGTTTCCCTTTTGTCCCAGAGCTGTTTGCCCTTGGCCAGGGCCAGCTCAACCTTTACTCTGCCGTTCCTGAAATACATCCGGGTCGGGATCAGGGTCAGGCCCTTTTGCTGCGTCTTGCCCGTCAGCTTGCGGATTTCGTCGCGGTGCATCAGCAATTTGCGGGTACGCAGCGCAGCATGATTGGAGTAGCTGCCGTGTTGGTAAGGGCTGATGTGGCAGTTCAGCAGCCACAGTTCGCCGTCCTTGACCAGGCCGTAGGAGTCCTTGAGATTGGCCCGTCCACCCCGGATGGACTTGACCTCGGTCCCGGTTAAGGCCACCCCGGCCTCAAATTTTTCCAGCAAGAAATAGTTATGTGAAGCGATCCTATTAACAGCAGCGTCCCGCTGCCCTGAGGCCGTGGGATCGCGGCGGGGCGATTTTTCCGGGTTCGGCTTGGTCTGGTGGGTGGATTGGCGGGGCATGGGCGTTCGGTCTTTTATCTTAACAGCGGGAGTGCGTGGGACATCAGACCTCGGACGTCAGACCTCAGCAGACCTCAGCCCTCGGACGGCTGATTCTGTCGGATGCAGCGGTCGAGGTCTGAGGTCTGAGGTCTGAGGTCTGAAGTCCGAGGTCCGCCGTCTCCTGCCGGCCTACGACTAAAGAGTGTAACTGCTGTGCGCACAAGCACTTCGGGAGCTACAAAATGCGATGCTATAATCGCCTCGACGAGAGTTTTTCCGTGAATCGAGCGGTTTTCTGCGCGCCATCGCTGCGCCATGCGGGCAAATTGCCCCTCAGTGTGAGAGTGTGTGAGAAGAGGACTACCTCTGTGAGCATGTTTTCTGCGAGGATCATCGAATGAGACCCCTGATGCGCCCGGCACTATTGCTGTTGCTGGTCGCGGTTATAACGCTTCCTGCCATCGCCGATAAGGCCAAGGACATGTATGCCAAGGGCCAGGATGCAGAGGCTCGCCAGAATTACGAAGCTGCCTACGACTACTTCAAACAAGCCTACGACCTCAAACCTAAGGATCTGCGCTACCGGTCTGCCTTCGAGCGCAGCCGCTTCGAGGCCGCGGCCTCGATCGTCCATCGCGGACAGCAATTGCGCGAAGACGGGAAGCTGGAAGAAGCCGTGGCCCTGTTCCAGAAGGCGGTGGGCATCGATCCCTCCCTGTTCATCGCCAAGCAGGAACTTACCAGAACTCTGAAGATGATCAGCGATCAGAAGAATCCTCCACCGCAGGCGGCCGGACCGCCGGCCGGACTGGAGCGCAGGGTGCAGGAAGCGGCTGGACCGGTGGAACTGGCTCCCATTTCGAACGTTCCCATCACCGTCAAACTTACCGACAAGTCTGACATGGTCTACAAGACCATCGGACAGCTGGCCGGAATCAACGTTCTGTTTGATCCCGATTACATCCCTAAACAAATCAAGGTGGAGTTGAACGGAGTCACCTTGGAAGAGGCGCTGGAGATCAGCGCGCTGGAGTCGAAGACCTTCTGGCGGCCAGTCACGCCTAATACTATTTTTGTGGCCCAGGACAATCCGGCCAAACGCAAGGAGTTGGAGCAAAGCGTCCTCAAAACGTTTTACCTGTCGAATCTCTCCCAACCCACCGAGCTGCAGGATGTGGTCAACGCCATTCGCTCCGTGCTCGATGTGCAGCGCGTGCAGCAATTGCTCTCGCAGAATGCCCTGGTCGTGCGCGGAACTCCGGACCAGATCGCATTGGCGGAGAAGCTGGTGGACGACCTCGATAAGGCGCGTCCTGAAGTTATCGTGGACATCGCCGTGATGCAGGTCAGCAAGGACCGCTCGCGAACCCTGGGCCTGAACCCGCCGACCAGCGCGACGATTCAGCTGCAGAGCAACATCAATAACACGACCACGACCACGACCAACGGCACGACCACAACTCCAAGCTCGAGCACCGGATCAGGCAACGGCATCAACCTGAACTCGCTGGCCAGCATAAATGCGACCGATTTCCAGGTCACGATTCCGTCGGCTAACTTGTCGGCGGTCATGGGCGATACCGATACCAAACTCATTCAGAATCCGCAGGTTCGCTCTCTCGACGGACAGAAGGCGTCGCTCAAAATCGGCGAACGTCTGCCTGTGGCGACTGGCTCGTTTCAGCCAGGCATCGGCGGAATTGGCATCAACCCGCTGGTCAACACCCAGTTCCAATACATTGACGTCGGAGTGAACATCGACGTCACCCCGCACGTCCATTCGAACCGGGAAGTGTCTCTCAAAATAGTGATGGAAATCTCTTCGCAGACGGGGACCGCGAGCATCGGCGGCATCACCCAGCCCATCATCGGGCAGAAGAAAGTCGACCTCGGTGAAATACGCCTGCGCGACGGGGAATCGAGCTTGATTGGCGGGATCCTCGACGATTCGCAGACCAAGTCTTTGAGCGGGATCCCCGGGTTGGCTCAGATTCCCATCTTAAGATATCTGTTTGGGCAGATCCAGACGGATCACGAAGAGGATGAAACGATTTTCGCCATCACGCCGCACGTCATCCGTGGGACGGATGTAAATGAAGCGAACCAGCGGGCGATTGACATCGGGACTGCCAGTACTATCGAGCTGCGCCATGTGAGCAAACCGGCAGCTCCGGCGAGTTCGCCGGCGCCGACCGCTCAGGCGCCAGGCTCTCCGGCGCCGGCGCGCCCGGCCTCCCCGAACCCGAACCAACTTCCTGCCAGTCAACCTCCGGCAGGACAGCAGCCCGCGTCTGGCGCCAAGGCCGCCAGCGGGACGCCAAGTTTTCTGTTGGATCCGCCAACCATTTCAGCGGCGAAGGGCGGCACGTTTGCCGTGAACCTGCTGATTTCCGGGGCGCAGAATGTCTATTCCGTACCGGTGCAGTTGAACTACGATCCGAAAATGCTGCAGTTAGTGAACGTTTCGAACGGCGGATTTCTCTCGCAGGACGGCCAGGCGGTGGCTCTGGTTCACCGCGAGGATGAAACTGTCGGACAGTTACAGATCACCGCCACTCGCCCCCCCGGCGCCGGTGGAGTCTCTGGGCAGGGTACCGTCGTCACCATGACTTTTCAGGCAAAGACAACCGGCCAGACGCCCCTGACCATCACTCGGGGCGGCGCCCTTGATCCCGGATTGCAAGGCATCACGGTCAACGGCGCGCAGGCGGCGGTGACGGTCGAGTAGCGCGGAGTTCCCCCGCACTCGATTGAAATTGCGCATGAAGAGACTGCATGACCAGACGATGATGATGCCGACTCCCCATTACGGCTGCCCATCTTTTCGCACGGCACGCGAGAGGATGAGGTCCTCCCGGCCCGAGCGCGGCTTCACGCTCATGGAGCTGGTGGTCGCGGCCACCATTATGGCGATTCTTACCTTGATGGCGGTGCCGCTGGCGCGCATCACTATCCAACGCGAGCGGGAAAAGGAACTCCGCCAGGCGCTGTGGCAGATGCGCGATGCCATCGACCGCTATAAGGACGCTGCCGACCGTCAGGCCTTTCAGATCAAGGTGGACAGCTATGGCTATCCCCCCGATCTCGAAACGCTGGTCAAGGGCGTTGATGTGCAGGGCAAGAAGGTGCGTTTTTTGCGTTCTATTCCTATCGATCCCATGACCAAGAATAAGGAATGGGGCTTACGTTCCATGCAGGACGATCCCGACTCTGATTCCTGGGGCGGGCAAAACGTCTTCGACGTCTACACTAAGTCGGAAGGCACCGCGCTCGATGGAACGAAATACAAGGACTGGTAAATGCTGCCGGGCATGAACAAAGGGAGGATGAACAACTCGGGCCGCATGGCGCACGCGTTTGAAACACCGCGTGTTGCGGCACTCCAGTTCGCTTCCCGACGGCGGCTGCAGCGCTCGCGCGGCTTCACTCTGCTGGAGTTGATGGTCGTCATCTTTATCATCATGATTCTGGCTTCGATTGCGGTGCCGGCCTACAACCAGTCGGTCATTCAGGCGCGCGAGGCGGTTCTGCGATCGAACCTGAGCATGCTGCGCAATGTGATCTCGCAGTACACCCTCGACAAACAGAAAGCTCCGCAATCGCTCGATGACCTGGTGACGGCCGGCTACCTCCGTCAGGTTCCCATTGACCCCATGACTCGCGAGGCCAACTGGGAGCCGCATGAGGAGGACGTGCTTATGTCCGTGGACCAGCAGGACCCCGGCATCGACGACGTTCATTCCGCTTCGAACGGCACCGCCAGCGACGGCACAGCCTACAGCACCTGGTGAGATCGGCCGTAACCTGCGCTGCAGCGCATGTGCAATTTGTACTGCGCCGTGGAGTGGAATTACCATCTAAGCATGCCCGTCGAAACTGAAATCCAGGCTCCCGTGTCCATTCGCGCGCCCCGCGGCACTCAGATCACCTGCAAAGGCTGGCAACAGGAAGCCGCCATGCGCATGCTCATGAACAATCTTGACGAAGAAGTCGGCGAACGGCCAAAGGACCTCGTCGTCTACGGCGGAACCGGCCGCGCCGCACGCAGTTGGGAAGCCTACCGCGCCATCGTCGCAACCCTGAAGAATCTTGAGAACGATGAGACCCTGCTGGTGCAGTCGGGCAAGCCCGTGGGAGTTTTCAAAACCCACGATCATGCTCCCCGCGTGCTGATCGCGAATTCGAATCTCGTCGGCCACTGGTCGAACTGGGAGAAGTTCAACGAACTGGAGCGCGCGGGCCTCATGATGTACGGCCAGATGACCGCCGGCTCGTGGATCTACATCGGCTCGCAGGGAATCGTGCAAGGCACGTTTGAAACCTTCGCCGCAGCGGGCGAGAAACGCTTCGGCGGAGATCTGGCGGGAAAGCTCATCGTGTCGGGCGGCATGGGCGGCATGGGCGGAGCTCAGCCATTGGCCGCGACCATGACGGGCGCGGCGTTTCTGGGCGTTGACGTTGATCCGGAACGCATCAAGAAGCGTCTGAAGACTGGCTACTGCGACTTCATGGTTACGACGCTGGATGAAGCGCTCCGCATCCTGAAGAACGCCGTGCGCAAGAAAGAGAATGTCTCCGTCGGACTGGTGGGCAATTGTGCCGACATCATTCCGGAACTGGCCGAGCGCGGCGTCGTGCCCGACATTTTGACCGACCAGACTTCGGCCCACGATCCCCTGAACGGATATGTGCCGAACGGCATGAGCTTCTCGCAAGCTGTCGAGTTACGGAAAAACGATCCGCAGGCCTATCAGGAGAGGTCTCTCGACGCTATCGCGCGGCACGTCGAAGGCATGTTGCGCCTGCAGAAGATGGGCGCGGTCACCTTCGATTACGGAAACAACATCCGCACCTTCGCCTTTCAGCGCGGCGTGAAGAACGCTTACGACTTTCCTGGCTTTGTGCCCGCGTATATTCGTCCGCTGTTCTGCGAAGGCCGGGGCCCGTTCCGCTGGGTCGCCTTGTCGGGGGAGCCGTCGGATATTCACGTGACCGACGATCTGGTACTGGAACTGTTCCCCGACAACCGCATCCTGCGCCGCTGGATTGATCTCGCTCGCAAGCGCATCAAGTTCCAGGGACTGCCGGCGCGCATCTGCTGGCTGGGATACGGCGAGCGCGCGCAGTTTGGTCTGGCCATAAACGATCTGGTGAAGAAGGGGAAGATCAAGGCGCCGATCGTGATCGGCCGCGACCATCTGGACTGCGGATCGGTCGCGTCTCCGTACCGCGAAACCGAGAGCATGAAAGACGGCTCCGACGCCGTCGCCGATTGGCCGCTGCTGAATGCTTTGCTCAACACGGCCGCGGGTGCGTCATGGGTGTCGATCCACAACGGCGGAGGAGTCGGCATCGGCTACTCGCTGCACGCCGGGCAAGTCACTGTTGCCGACGGCACCGACGAGATGGCCAAGCGCATCGAGCGCGTGCTGACGACCGACCCGGGGATGGGAATTATTCGTCACGCGGATGCGGGATACGAAGAGGCGAAAACCTTTGCGAAGAAGACAGGCGTTTGCATTCCGATGGGAAAAACATGAACACCCACCACGGAGGCTGAGTGCGTAAGGAATCGGTGCTACTCCTGGCCAACATCGGTCGGCTTTTGACGCTGCGCTCCGCGTCTGTCAGCCCCGGGCCCCGGCGTGGCCCGGACCTCAAAGAACTCGGCATCATCAAAGACGCGGCCGTCCTGTGCGTCGGAGGCAAGATCGTCTCCGTCGGCACCAGCAAGAACGCGCTGCGCGACCCGTGGCTGAAGAAAAATCGTAAGAGGGTCACTGAGATCGACTGCACGGGCAAAGTTGTCCTGCCTGGTTTTGTGGATTCGCACACGCATCCTGTCTTCGTCACGCCGCGCCTGGTGGACTTCGAGAAGCGCATCGAAGGCGCTTCCTACGAAGAGATTGCTGCGGCGGGCGGCGGAATCCGTTCGAGCCTGAAAGGTGTTCGTAAGGCAGCGAAGAGCGCGCTGGCTGCGAAGGTGCTTGGGGTGCTGCAGGATATGGCTGCCCACGGCACGACCACAGTGGAGGCAAAATCGGGCTACGGGCTGACCGTCACGTCCGAACTCAAGTCTTTGGAAGCTATCCACGAGGCAGCCTCGCGCTGGCCCGGAACCGTCGTAGCTACCCTCCTCGGAGCACATGTTGTTCCAAGAGAATTCGAAGGTCGCTCACAAAAGTACGTTGAGATCGTCTGTAAGGAGATGATCCCGCAGGCAGCGCGGCGGAAGCTCGCCCAGTTTGTGGACGTCTTCTGCGACAAGGGCGCCTTCACGCCGGAGGAAACAGAGCAGATCTTCGCGGCGGCGGAGAAGTATAAGTTGAACGTCCGCGCCCACGTATGCCAGCTTTCGGAAACGGTTCTGGGGCCGTTTTTGCGGTTCCAACCGGCGTCATTCGATCACATGGACCACGTGAACGAAGACGACATCCCGCAGCTGGCCAAACGAGACACGATCGCCACGCTGGTGCCCGGCGCGAATTATTTCCTGGGCTTAAGGGAATATCCGAATGCGCGACGGCTGATTGATTCTGGCGTTCCGGTCGCGCTGGCGACGGACTATAACCCTGGCACTTCGCCGACTATGAGCATGCCCATGGTGCTGTCGCTGGCCTGCACACACATGAATGTGTCGCCGGCGGAGGCCATCTCGGCGGCCACAATCAACGGAGCCTGGGCGCTGCGCGTGGCGGAACGAAAAGGCAGTGTCGAGCCGGGGAAAGACGCTGACTTGGCGGTGTTTGCGGTCAGCGACTATCGCGAGATTCCGTACTGGTTCGGCGCGAATCATTGTTCGATGACGGTACTGAATGGGGTGGCGCGTGGCGCGGTCGAGTGATTGAACTTTCGCGCCGCCAGCTCCGTATGAAGGCGATGGATAGGCATGCGTCCTGCGCTGCGGCCAATCCAGCACAACATAACGGCTATCTGGTCTGCCGATCCCGTCAAACATTGCGGATCGATCCGTGCTGAAACAAAACGACTCGATCCTCTGAGGAGCATCATGAAACGAGTTCTTGCAGGGATGACCTTTTTCGCGCTCTCAATCGCCATAGCGGCCGCGCAGCGGCTGCCCGAGGTTGCCAGGCCAGATAATTACAAGCTTACCTTCACGCCTGACCTGGAAAAGGCCACGTTCGAAGGCGACGAGACTATTGCCGTTCAAGTGCTGAAGCCGACCTCGGAGGTCACACTGAACGCGGCCGACATAACCTTCCACGACGTCAGCATCAGCAGCGGCGGCACCACCCAGAGGGCCACCGTCGCGCCGGACAAAGAAAAAGAGATGGCCGTACTGGCCGTCGAGAAACCGCTGGCGGCCGGTTCGGCCACCATACACATCACTTACTCCGGCATCCTCAACAACGAGATGCGCGGTCTTTACCTGGGAAAGGACGATCAAGGCCGCAAGTATGCGGCTACGCAGTTTGAAGCGACCGATGCGCGCCGCGCTTTCCCGTCTTTTGACGAACCCGACTATAAGGCAACGTTTGACATTATCGCTGTCGCCGACAAGGGGCTGATGGCTATCTCGAACCAGAAAATCTTGTCCGACACAGCCGGTCCGGGCGAGAAGCACACCGTGCGCTTCGCCCCCACGGCCAAAATGTCGTCGTATCTCGCCGCTCTGATCGTGGGGAACTTCGAGTACATCGAAGGTGAAGCCGATGGCATCCCGATCCGCGTTTATGCTACGCCGGGCAAGAAGGAGATGGGCCGGTTCGCCCTGGAATCGGCGGAATACATTCTCAGATACTACGACAAGTACTTCGCGATCAAGTATCCCTACGGAAAGCTCGACCTGGTCGGCGTGCCGGACTTCTCTGCCGGAGCGATGGAGAACACTGGCTGCATCACTTTCCGTGAAGTAATCCTGCTGATTGATGAACAACACGGGTCGATCGATCTCAAAAAGGGGATTGCAGGCACGATCGCTCATGAGATGGCGCACCAGTGGTTCGGTGATCTGGTGACCATGAAGTGGTGGGATGATGTCTGGCTCAACGAGGGCTTTGCCACATGGATGTCGAGCAAGCCGTTGGAGGCGTGGAAGCCGGAATGGAATGTCAACCTCGACGATGTGTCTGGAACGGGCGGAAGCCTCAGCGTGGATTCGCTGACCAACACGCATCCGATCCACCAGGCCGCCGAAACTCCGAACCAGATTCTGGAGCTGTTCGATGGAATCGCCTACGGGAAGGCAGCCGCAGTGCTGCGCATGCTGGAATCCTACCTCGGCGAGGAGACCTTCCGCGCGGGGGTCAACGCATATCTCAAGCAGCATCAGTACGCCAATGCGACGGCCGACGATTTCTGGGATGCGCAGGCCCAAACCTCCCATAAGCCGGTCGACAAAATTATGCCCACGTGGGTCCGGCAAGCTGGAGCGCCTATGGTCAACGTGAAGGCGGAATGCTCGGGGAATTCCACCAACGTCACGTTGACGCAAAGACGGTATTACTACGACCGATCCAAGTTCGAAGAGATAAGCGACCAGTTGTGGCAGATTCCGCTTTGCCTGAAAGGCTCGGCGACGGGCGGCGCGCCCAAGTGCGAACTTCTAACCAAGAGAGAAGAAACCTTCGCACTGCCCAGTTGCTCGACCTGGGTGCTGGCCAATGCGGGCGCGGCCGGATATTACCGTGAAGGCTTCCAGCCAGACGCAGTCCGAGCCCTGGCGAACGATGCCGAGACCAAGCTCACTCCTGGCGAGCGGATTGCGGTGCAAAACGACATCTGGGCTTCGGTGGGGGTGGGGCGGGAGCCGGTCGGCGACTATCTCGCATTCGCGCAAGGGCTGCAGTCTGACCGCAACCGCGCCGTGATCGAAGATGTTCTGGGAACCCTCAATTACATTGGCGATCACCTGGTGAACGAGAACGATCGCGATGCCTATCGCGCCTGGCTGCGGCAATACCTGGCTCCGGCCATGAAGGAAGTCGGATGGGAGCCGAAAGCGGGCGAAAGCGACGAACAGAAGACCCTGCGTTCGCGCCTGTTCGCCGCGGTGGGCTACGATGCCCGCGATCCGGAGGCGCTGGCCGAGGCGCGCACAATCGCCGACAAGGCTCTGTCCGATCCATCGTCGGTCGACCGCGAACTGGCCGGCAGCGCTTTTCCGCTGGCCGCTCTCAATGGCGATTCTGATTTCTACGACAAGCTGATCGCGGCGCTGAAGAATCCAAGATCGCCGGAGGAGTATTACCTGTACTTCTACACTCTTCCCCAGTTTAGAGACCCGAAGCTGCTCGAGCGCACTCTGGAATATGCGATCTCGCCCGACGTGCGTTCGCAGGATGCCCTGCAGTTGATCACCGCAGTGATGGGGAATCCCGCGGGCGAGAAACTGGCCTGGGACTTCATCCGCCAGCACTGGACCGAAGTGGAAAAAGCTGGCGGCCCTTTTGCCAGCGCCCAGGTGGTTGGGGCGACCAGTGTTTTCTGCGATGCGGGGTTGCGGGATCAAGTGACGGAATTCTTCACCGCGCACAAGGTCGAGGCAGCCGAGCGCACCTACAAGCAGTCGATTGAGCGCATCAATAACTGCGTGGATTTCAAGACGCAGCAGCAACCGCAGTTAGCGTCGTGGCTGGGGCAGCACGGGACCGCGGGCGGCAAGTAAAAAGACCGGTTGCAAACCAACGAGCGCGTTCTGAAAGGCGACTGGCACCACCGGTTTATGGGCGACGTGGCATCGCTGTAGGCGATGCCTCTCGCAAGCCGGCAGGATGCCGGCGCTACGCTACTAAAATATCCGCCCCAGCGAAAGATTCACGCGGCTCTGGCCGGTTGGACTGACGCTGCCTCCCAGGGCGATGGGACCGACAAAGGTTTCCGCAATCACACCCAGGGTAAAAGTTCCGCGCACCGCGACTGGTCCCGGATCGTCGGTTGCGCTGCCAAATGCGGTACCGGCTTCATACCATCCACCCCAGTAGATCTTTCCTCCCACGAGTTGTGGCAGCCGGTAGAGTTCGCGCCGAAATCCCAGCGATGAGTAGACGTAGTGGTTGCCGAGGAATTCCTGCGGAAGATACGCACCCAGACGGAAAGGTCCCCCGAGAGCAAAGACCTGAAATGGACCGGCGGAGCCGCGAAATGTGGTTCCGCCCGAACCCACGAAGAAAAGCGACGTCTTCGGCCCGAGCGGGACAAAGCTGGAAGTCTGCACGTCCAGTTGCCCGATGGGATGGGCCAGGTCGGGGCTCTGCAGCACACGCGAGAGCGTAGCCACTACCCGCGTGCCGATGCTAGGGACGGAAGGGCTGTCCTGTCCGTCCCAGACATAGCGCGCGCGGAATTCTCCGGTGCTGCCGCTGGTAATGGGAAGGCCTGCGCTGCCGATCAGCGGGCTCAGCTTGCCGGAAAAAATCTCATAGCCGGCGCGAAATTCGCTGCGGCGCCCGGAGTTGTAGCCCAGATCGAAGCCGCCGCCGGCGCGCTCGTCGCCGAACACGGCAACTCGATCCAGGCCGGAGAACGAGTTGCGGGCCACCTTGGAGGCAAAGGCATAGGGCGCGACAAAAATCCGCGATCCAGCCAGAGGCTGATAAAACTCGGTTGCGGCCAGGTTGCTGGAACCGAAAAGAAGATCAGTCCTCCACTCGCCGCCACGGTCCGCGAAATCCATGAAGGTGACACGCGTGCCGGCGGAGAAATCGAAGGCCGCCACGCCTGAGCTGTCGAGGTTGACAGCAAGATCAACAAAGGGCGGACCATAGGTCTTCTCGTGTGCGGTGACTCGTAGGGCCGGAACTCCGTTCTGCACGAATCCCTCATAGCCCAGACGGTCGAACTGGCCCTCGCCGGCGATGCGGGTGAGTTGCGTGTCGAGGCGGGGAAGATTGAGCGATCCCCGCAGTGCCTTATCCAGCCGGTGCTCGATGCGGCGGTCCGTATCGGAATCCGCGCCCGTCACCTCGATGGCCCCTACCTTCTGAGGTAAGGGGTGTTTGCGCGCCTGACGATCGGCCAGGTATTGCTTCCACAGCTCGGTGTCCTCGATGGCGTAGGGCAGAAGAGCGGCAGACTGGCTGGCTGCGCTGTTGTAGCCCAGCTGAATCAACTCCTTGACACGGTCGTAGTCGGTTGCCGAAAAACCGCTCGTGTCCACGCTGACCTTGGCCTGAGCCAGCGCGAGCGACCGTTTTTCATTCTGCGTAATCATGACGTCCACGGCGCGAGCTAGCACTCCGGTGAGAGTCTCCAATTGGGCGCGGTCGCCCGGAGGGACGCGCAACTCGACCGCGATCACCACGTCGGCGTCCATCGCGCGGACCGTTTCCACCGGAATGTTTTCGATCATGCCGCCATCCGCTAGCACGCGGCCGTTGAGCTCCACTGGTGTAAACACGCCGGGAATGGCCATGGACGCCCGCACCGCCAGGGCCAGCGGCCCGTCGTGCAGAACCACGCCTTCGCCGCTCAGCATATCCGTCGCTACGCAGCGGAACGGAATGGGCAGATCGTCAAAGCTGGCGATGTCGGACTCCGGGAAAGCAATGCGATCCAGCAAGAGCCCCACGCCTTGTCCGGGATTGAAGCCGTTCGGTCCACTTAGGCCGCGCTTCATGCCGAGTTGAGCATTGATGAGGAAGTCCCGCCGGTCCTGCTTTCTGCGATAGGAAAGCTGACTGTAGGTTGGCGCGGGAAGTAAGGCTTCCTCCCAGTCGACTTTTTCGGCGAAATCGCGAATCTCATCCGGCGACATGCCGGTGGCATACATCGCACCGATGATGCTGCCCATGCTGGTTCCAGCCACGCGATCCACCGGGATATGATTCTGCTCCATCCACTGGAGCACTCCGATCTCAGCCAGTCCCAGAGCCCCGCCACCGCTCAGCGCTAGCCCCACACGCGGACGATGAGCCGGAAGTTGCGCGGAAGACTGGACCGGAGCCTCCTGTGCGCGAGCGGGAGCCACGAGTGAAACACCGACCAGGGTGAAGGTAAGAGTAATCCAGACATTAGACAACTGCCGAGAAAAGGACATCGTTTACTCCTGAAGTACAGAAGCCAGATTCATCCATGCGTGAGTTCGAGGGCGAGAGAGAAAGGTTAGCAGGTTTGGCGACGGGAGTCAGCGAACGACCCTTGCTTATTCTTCAAGGCTTGGACGGCGGCGCCGACAGCTGCGCACGCGCCTGGTCCAGGACCGTATGCACCGCTTCGACGACCAGATCCGGGCGATCCATCTGAATGTAATGCCCGCTGTTCCTGGCGATGGTTTGGGTACCGCGCGAGGAAAGATGCGCCAATTCCTCTTGCATTTTCTCCCACGCCTCGTTGGTGGGCTTGGCAAGATCGGCGGGCAGCTCGCTCGAAGGTTTGTCGGGATCATGCGACAACACGGCCAGCGGCAGATCGCCCAGCGATCCGGTCGCGGCGGTTTCGGCCGCGCTCTGGGTATGTGCCTTCATCTCCTCAAGGCCTTCCCGCGCGTTGTGAAAATTGCAATCGGCGGCACGGCGCACGGGATCTTCGTCGCACAGACCCAGCAGCCGGGGAATGCCGAAAGGCGTGGTGTATGCCAGAAATTCCGCCTCGCGCTGCCAGTTCGCTTCCATGCTTCCGAGTGCCGGCGGAAAACGGTTCTCCTGGTCGGGATGGGACGCGTCCACCAGCACCATGCCGGCAACCTCATTGCGGTACAGGCTGGCATAAAGGCGAACATTGTATCCGCCCATCGAGTGGCCCACGAGCACATATGGCGGCGCGATGCCGGCAGCCTGGAGCAGCGTGTGCAACTCTTCAGCCATCACCTTGCTGGTTCGCGGATGCGGGCCAGGGTCGCTATAGCCAAGTCCAGCGCGGTCGTAGGAACAGACGCGCGCGAACTTTGCGATCTGCGGCTGCACTCCCAGCCATGAAACGTAGGAATCGCCCAGGCCGGAGTCGAGGATCACCGTGGGACTTCCCTCCCCCGTGCAGTAAATGTGCATTTTGTAACCGCCCACGTCGAAGCGTTTGCCCCGCATGGGATTAAAGCGGCGGTTGCGAACCTCGGAGATGTTCTCGTAGAGAAATCCGGTCGCGGCGAGGATCAGGATAAGTACGAGCAGGCCGCGCGCGATGCGGCGGAACAACGACGGTTTCGGAACGAACGCTGTCGGCGTCTCGGTCATCGCGAAAATCGAAACTGCGAAAAGGATAACGCCCTGCCACGCCCTACCCCGGCATTTTACATGACAGGCGGCACGGTGATTCCCATAACCGCCAGAGCGCGGATCAGCTCTCTGCGCACCACGAATACAGTTACCAGCAGGAACTGTTTGCGTTGCTCATCCGGTTCGCTGAGGATCGGATAACGATGGTAGAAGGTGTTAAACAGCTGCGCCAGTTGGAAAACGTGTTTCGCCAGATAAGCCGGCTCGGTCGTGGCGATGCACTGCTCAGTCACGTCAGACGTTTTCGAGGACGCAAGCCAGAGTTCCCAGATTTCGCCGGCGCCGGCTCCGGCGAGGTTGGCGGCGTAATCAACTTCCCCGGCCCATATGCCCTTGATATCTGAGAGCGATTGTGGGGCAAGCTCTTGCTCAATCACGCTCGGTTGCAAGTCGATGTAAGGTTCGGCGTTCACCACCTCAAGCGGTAACGTTTCAGGATCGATCCCGGCCTTTTTGAAAATGCTGGTTGCCCGCACCACGGCATACTGCGCGTATGGCCCAGTTTCACCTTCAAAGCTGAGTGCTTCTTTGAAGTCGAAGGCGATCACCGAGGGCTTGGTGTACTTCAACATGAAGTAGCGCAGCGCACCAATGGCAATCTGCGTGGCGATCTGGAGGCGCTCGCCGTCCGCGATGGCGGGGTGGCGCGAATCTACTTCTGTCTTAGCCGCGGCGATGAGCTGATCGAGCAGATCGTCGGCCTTCACTCCGAAGCCTTTGCGCCCGCTCACCTCGATGTAGGGGCGGTCCTTGTCCTCGTCGCTCAGCGTGTAGCCGAGTTCGGCGGCGCAGCGCGGAGTGAGCGCCACCATCTCGTAAGAAAAGTGGGTGTAGTGG
Organism: Candidatus Sulfotelmatobacter sp.; assembly: GCA_052326105.1. Lineage (GTDB taxonomy): Bacteria > Acidobacteriota > Terriglobia > Terriglobales > Acidobacteriaceae > Sulfotelmatobacter. Next base: position 47,342 of record JBKQRC010000073.1, read on the forward strand.
TCGGCGGCTTCGTCGTGGCCAAGCCCGCGCAGCGCCTCGATGACCGCGTTCTGCGCTTCGGACTGCCGGGCGTCAATGACGTTGTAGATTTCGGCGACGTCGCCGAAGTGGGGATGATCTTTTTCGCCATCCATCGTTGAAATCCAGCAATCATGCCGGTTCGGGTAGCGATAGAACTTGCGATAGCCGAAGTCGCGTCCCAGCAGCCCGAACTTCCATATGTGATAGGCGATGTCTTTGCCGACGTAGCCGACCGTGCCGTTCGAGCGCACGATGACCTTCTGGTCTTCCTCGGTTATTTTGCTTTCCTCTGTGTTCTCCGTGTCCTCTCTGGTTGGATTTGCCTTTCCGGTCCCCGCGCGCCGCATCACCCAACATCCCTTATTCTTGCCTTCGGTCTCGAAGGAAAGGACGCCGGCTTCTTTCAGCTTGGCGAAGGCCGCGTCCCAGAAATGCAGGTGGAGAATTTCGCTTTCGCGCGGCAGAAAGTCATATTCGATGTCCAGCCGATCCATTGTCTCGAGATGCCGGCGCAGCACCGCAGTCGAGATCACATCGGCGACGGCAGCGGTTTCGCTCGTGGCATCTTCGATCGCGTGCAAGGTCGCAAGACGCACCTGCAGATTCTGCTTATCCTGCTCGTACCACTGCGAGACGCGGGCGTAGAGATCCCAGCAGTAGTAGTCGAATCGCGGCTGGCGGCTGAGGGCTTCAATTTCGGCGCGAGATTTCTTTTCCAGGTGCGTGAACCCCACCACCACGTCGGCCACCTGGACTCCGGTGTTGTCAATGTAGTTCTGGATGTCCACTTCCCGACCCGCGTAGCGCAGCAGCCGGACGAAGGTGTCGCCGAGGATGGCGTTGCGCAGGTGTCCAATGTGCGCGGCCTTGTTGGGATTGATGCTGGAGTGCTCGACCAGAATCTTGCCCGCTGGGATGTCGGCATGCGGTTTCTGGTCGGCAGCGAGGCCCGCCGCCAGGTAAGCGCGATCGGCCTTCACGTTCAGATAGCCCGGAGGGGCGGCGTGCATTTCCGCGATGCCTTCGATGGGACCGATCTCCGCACCAATCGCTTCGGCGATTTTCATCGGCGCCGAGCGCAGGGGCTTGGCGAAAGGAAAAATCGGAATCGCGAAGTCCCCGAGTTCGACCTTCGGTGGCTGTTCGATCACCACAGCCGGCAGGGCAACGCCGGGGTAGCGGCGCGCAAGACATTCCTGCACCTTCCGCGCCAGACGATGTTCGAGATGACGATACAAGGAGCCTCTCTAAACTGTTGAAGAAACAGTGATTTTAGCAGACTTGGCCCTACGCGCAGGTTTGACGGAGGCGCACGCGTTCCCTATGATAAAAGTTTCTGTCGTCGGGCGTTTGTCTTTGGTCTTTGCGACGCCGCACGTGGGCGAGAGCGATGGTTTTCGCCAATGACCGGACGAACGACCAACGACGGTTTTTCCTATGCGCATAGCTTACCTCGAATGTTTTTCCGGCATCAGCGGCGACATGTTTCTCGGCGCGTTGGTAGATGCCGGAGTTCCGCCCAAGACGTTGGAGGACACCGTCGCGGCACTGGGAGTCGGCGCGCGGCTGGAGATTTCACGCGTGGTGCGCAGCGGCATTTCGGCCACCAAGGTTGACGTCTGGGTCGCCGGTGAAAAAGATCTGCCGCGGGAGGAATTCTGGACGAAAGAGAGTGCAGTGCGGGCGGCCGGAGAGTCTGCGCAACAACACGACCGACATCATCATCGCCACGGACACGAACACGAGCATCATTACGACCACGAGCATTCCTCAGACGCCGACATTTCGCGGGCGGAGCCTGCCCTGACCTTGCGGAAGGGAGCGCCCGCGCCGCACGTTCATGGCCGCGGTCTGACTGAGATTCGCGAAATCATTCGCAAGGCGGCGATCAGCGGCACTGCCAAGAAAACTGCCATCACGATCTTCGAGTCTCTGGGCGCAGCGGAGGCGAAGATTCACCAGGTGCCTGTTGAGCAGATTCATTTCCACGAAGTCGGCGCGGTGGATGCAATCGTGGATATTGTTTGCGCGGCGGTAGGGGCGGAGGCGCTGGCGGTGGATGAAATCGTCTGTTCGCCTTTGAATGTGGGCGGTGGAACCGTGCAATGCGCACATGGAACGTTTCCCGTGCCCGCTCCAGCGACAGTCGAGTTGCTGAAGGATGCGCCTGTGTACTCGTCGGGAGTGCAGGCAGAACTGGTCACGCCGACCGGAGCGGCGATCGTGAAAACTCTGGCCCGGAGATTCGCTGCGTTTCCCGCGATGAGGATCGATAAATCTGGTTTTGGCGCGGGATCGCGCGAGCTTCCCGGACTTCCCAACGTCGTGCGCTTGACGGTTGGCGAGGCTGTCTTCCTTCCGGTCGCAAACACCGCACAGGAGATGGTCACCGTGCTGGAAGCAAATCTCGACGATTTGAATCCACAGGTATTCGGCTACGTCATGGATCGTTTGCTGGAAGAGGGCGCGCTCGATGTCTTCGGGATGCCGGTGCAGATGAAAAAGAATCGCCCCGGAACCCTGTTGACTGTCTTGTGCAAGCCCGAGGATGCGGGCAAGCTCACGCAGTTGATCTTTACCGAGACAACTACGCTCGGCGTTCGGCAGCGCGAGGAAGTGCGGCAGTGTCTGGCACGGCGGTGGGAGAATGTACACACACCTTGGGGCGAAGTTCGCATCAAGATTGCCAGCATGAACGGAGCGGTGACGAATTACGCGCCGGAATACGAAGACTGCCGGCGCATCGCGGCCGAACATCACGTGCCGCTGAAACAAGTGATGGGCGCGGCGGTTGAAGCTTACTCGCATTGCAGAGGCAAAGAAAAAGCAGGTTCCTCACCGGCTTGCGCCGGTTCGGAATGACAGACTTCACTGAACCACGAAGACAGGACATGACCAGGAAGTTCTACATCACGACTCCGATCTATTACGTGAACGCGCGCCCGCACATTGGGCATGCATACACGACCATCGCCTGCGACACGGTGGCGCGGCGGCAGCGCATGCTGGGCGCGGACACCTTCTTCCTCACCGGCACCGACGAGCACGGGCAAAAGATCGAGCGGGCAGCGCAGGCGGCGGGCAAGACTCCGCAACAGTTCACCGACGAGGTGGCGGGTGAGTTTCGCGCGCTCTGGCAGCGCATGGGCATTTCCAACGACGACTTCATCCGCACCACCGAGGAGCGCCACAAGAAGCGCGTGCAGGAGTTGTTCCGCCGCATTCGCGACAACGGATTCATTTACAAGGGCCGCTACACCGGTCAGTATTGCTTTTCCGACGAACTTTACGTGGACGGCGTCAAACCGGGCGATCCCTGCCCCATCTGCGGCCGACCGACGGAAACTGTGGAGGAAGAAAACTATTTCTTTAAGCTATCAGCGTTTCAGGACAAGCTGCTGGAGCTTTATGCCAATCCCGACTTTATTCGTCCCGAGACGCGGCGCAATGAAGTGATTTCGTTCGTGCGGTCGGGATTGCGCGATCTTTCGATCAGCCGCTCGACGTTCTCGTGGGGCATCCCGGTGCCGGACGATCCCAAGCATGTGATTTATGTCTGGCTGGACGCACTGGCCAACTACATCACCGCCATCGGCTTCGGCTCAGCCCATGCCGGCGCGCAAGAAGCTTTTCAGAGATACTGGCCGGCCGACGTACACATGATCGGCAAAGAAATTGTCCGCTTTCATTGCGTCTACTGGCCGGCGTTTCTGCTGGCGGCGGGATTGCCTCTGCCCAAGGCGATCGTGGCCCACGGCTGGCTGCTGTTTGAAGAGAACAAGATGTCGAAGTCGCGCGGCAACATCGTGCGCGCCGAGACCATTCTCGACGTCTTGGGCGCGGACGCCCTGCGCTACTTCCTGCTACGCGAGGTCGTGTTCGGGCAGGACGGATCGTTTTCCTTCGATGCTCTGGTGCAGCGCTATAACTCCGATCTGGCGAACGGCCTGGGCAACCTGGCCAGCCGTACCCTGACCATGATCAACCGCTATTTCAAAGGCGAAGTGCCGTGTCCATCGCACGCGGCGGCGAGGACGGCGGCAGATGATGCTCTTCGAGGTGAGGCCCAGGTAGTTATCGCAGCGTGCAACAAAGCGTTTGAAGATTTCGATTTCTCAACGGCCCTAGAGGAGATCTGGATAGGGCTAATCGCGAAGGTCGATAAATACATCGTCGAGAACGAGCCCTGGTCTCTGGGGGAGAAGAAGGATGAGGATAGCCGCTCGCGTCTGGCCACCGTGCTGTACACTTCGGCGGAGGCGCTGCGGATTGCTACCGCGCTGGCGCATCCGGTGATTCCGGACGCGACCGCGAAGATATGGGTGCAGATGGGACTGGGCGACATCAAGAAGTTCGATTTGTCCACCCTGAAATGGGGACAACTTCACTTGGGGACGAAGCTTGGGACGATCGAACCTGCATTTCCCCGCGCGGATAAGAGTGCAGTCGAAAGGATGCAGCAGATGGAAGATCAGCAACGAGGGTCGACAGTGGAAGAGGCAAAATTGCCGGCCGCGCAGCCCCCGGCCGCCCCGCCGGCGACCACTCCTTCGCCGGTTCCCTCACTGGATGGCAGAAAGATCACGATTGACGACTTTGCCAAGGTTGACCTGCGCGTGGGGGTCGTGAAGGTCGCCGAGCGCGTGCCCAAGGCCGACAAATTGCTGCGCCTGGAAATCGATATTGGCACCGAAGTGCGGCAGGTCGTGGCCGGGATCGCCGAGGCGTACGCGCCGGAAACTCTGGTCGGGCGAAAAGTAGTGATCGTGGCAAACCTCGCTCCGCGCAAACTGCGCGGCCTGGAGTCGAATGGAATGATTGTGGCCGCATCGCCAGAAGGCGGGAAACCCGTGCTGGCAGGTTTTCTGGAGGATGTGCCGGTGGGGGCAAGACTGAAGTAGCTGTACAGCGGACTTCGGACCTCAGGCGTCGGACCTCGGACGGCAGACATGGTGATCGGGCATGCGAAATTTCACGCTCAAAGATCGAGAGGTGTTGATTGAGTTGCTAAAGGCCCGTGGGATCATGAGCGAAGACCGGGCAGACGTCTTCACACATGCGCTGCTGGACATTCGCGAATCTGCGCTGGAGATTTACGACGACTATCTACCCAAGCTGCAGCACCAGCTCGAAACAAACACCGGAGATGTGCAAGATACGATTTGGGACATTCGCGAGTCGTGTAGGCACATCGAGTATCACCTCAAGGATGCCAAGCTGCCACCCGGTGCCTGAGGTCCGAGGTCTGAGGTCCGGTTTCCGATGTTCATCGATTCTCACGCCCATCTGGATGGCAAGCAGTTCGACGCCGATCGCGAGCAGGTGATCGCTCGGGCGCGGGAGGCTGGAGTGACCAACATTCTGGCCATCGGCAACGGCGATGGGCCAGTGAACTTTGATTGCGGGATTCAACTGGCCGAAGAGTATGACTTCATGTACGCGACCATCGGGATTCATCCCCACGAGGCGAGGCTGGCGGACCAGGCCGCATTCGACCGAATGGCGCAACTGGCGCGGCATCCCAAGGTGATTGCATGGGGCGAGATCGGCCTCGATTATCACTACGATCATTCTCCGCGTGAAACGCAGCGCCAGGTCTTCGCCCAGCAGATGGAACTGGCGGCGGCTGCGAAACTCCCGATTGTCATTCACTGTCGTCCTTCGGACGGCAGCGACAATGCCTGGGAAGACTGCCTGCGGCTCATTCACGAACAATGGGCGGCGAAAGGACTGGGCGGCATTCTGCACTGCTTCACCGGAACCTGGGAGCAGGCCAGACGCGGGCTCGACATGGGCTTCATGATTTCTTTTGCCGGGAATGTGACTTTCCCGAAGGCTGAACAGATTCGCGGCGCGGCGCGGCAGGTGCCGCTCGAGCGCATGCTGATTGAGACTGACTGCCCATATCTGGCCCCGATACCACACCGCGGCAAGCGCAACGAACCGGCCTTTGTGAGGGAAACAGCCGGCAAACTCGGCGAGTTGCGCGGGCTTTCCCGGGAAGAGATGGGCCACAGGACTTCCCGTAATTTCTACGACTTTTTCAAATTGGCTGAAATGGTTGAAAACAAAGTTCCGGCCCAGTGAGCGGCGACTTCTGTTAACCTCAGTTGAAGATTCCTTTGTTTCAGAAAGATTAGAAATATATGCCCGAAAACACTTTCGACGTCGTGAGCCGGATCGATTTGCAGGAGGTCTCCAACGCCATCCAACAGGCGTTGAAAGAGATCCACACGCGCTTCGACTTGAAGGACTCGAAATCCAACATCGAACTGGAGAAAGACGCGATCGTCCTGCACTCGGCGGACGAGTACAAACTCAAGGCGGTCAACGACGTGTTGCAGCAGAAACTGGTGAAGCGCGGGGTTCCGCTGAAAGGCCTGACCTACGGCGCGGTGGAACCGGCGGCGGGGGGCACGGCCAAGCGGCGCATCACCATGCAACAAGGCATTCCGATTGAAAAAGCCCGCGAGATCGTAAAGGCCATCAAGGACTCGAAGAAGAAGGTGCAAGCGTCGATTCAGGGGGATCTGGTGCGGGTCTCGAGCCGGGATCGCGACATCCTGCAGGAGATCATCGCGCTGCTGCGCCAGAAAGATTTCGGCATTGACATGCAGTTTACGAATTACCGGACGAACTAGAAAAACGGACGTCAGACCCTGGACCTCGGACCTCAGACAAACCTGACGCCTGAGGTCTGAGGTCTGCGGTCCGAGGTCCGAGGTCTGATTCAATTGAGCGCATCAACCGCCATTAACGGGAAGGAAGTATTCGATCTGCTGCGGGACGATCTCGTCGCGCTGGAGGACGAGTTCGGGCGAGACACCGTCTCGAGCGTTCAGGCCATCACCGAGATTGGCGAGTATCTGCGCGCGGGCGGAGGCAAACGAATCCGCCCGGCCCTGCTGCTGTTGGCGGCGAAACTGTTCGACTACCGCGGGCGGGGGGCCGTCCGGCTGGGAGCAGTGGTTGAGATCATTCACACCGCAACTCTGGTCCATGACGACATCATTGACGAGGCCAAAACGCGGCGCGGGCGCCCCGCCGCCAACACCCAGTGGGGCAACTCCAAGTGCGTGCTCGCGGGCGACTGGCTTTACATGCAGGCCTTCAAGATCGCGGTGCAGGAGCGCAGTTTCCGCATTCTCGATACGCTGATCGAGCTTACCCAGCAGATGGTCGAAGGCGAATTGCTGCAGATGGAAAAACTGGGCAGGCCGATCACGCTGGACGAACACTTCGACCTCATTTTCCGCAAGACCGCGTGCCTGTTCTCGGTCTGCATGCGGCTGGGAGCTATCCTCGGCGGGGCGAGTGCCGAGCAGGAAGCGGCTCTGGGCAAGTACGGACACGACCTGGGCATGGCGTTCCAGATCGTCGATGACGTGCTCGACCTGACCGCGTCCGAAGCCGTGCTCGGCAAACCCGTAGCCAGCGACCTGCGCGAGGGCAAAGCGACCATGGCGGTGATTCACGCCCTCGAACGCTGCACGTCACAAGAGCGGGCAAAGATCGAGACCATTCTGCGCGACCGGGCCTTCAACGGTGTAACCCACGCGCAGATTCTGGAAATCCTGGAGCGTTACGGTTCTCTGGAAGCGGCCACCGCACGTGCTGCCCGCTACGCGGATTCCGCGCGGCAAGCGATTTGCACCTTCCCCGATACGGAGATTAAGCGGGCCCTGCTCTGGGCGCCCGACTTCGTTGTAGCGAGAGAGAAGTAGTACTTCCGGCACTCCCTGAAGTAACCCTGTGAGCCGGGACACAAAAACGTTGACCAGGCACTCTTGATTCGAGTCACTGCGAGCCGTGACCGCGGCTACAGACTTTTTCTTGCCGGGAACAGAAAATCCGGGCAGTTGCTGGACGTGTCCGCCGGAGCGGAAGGCTAATGAGACGCACTGGCATGCGATGGGCCGCGGGTTAACGCGACCTGACTCCTCTCCCCCCGGCACCTGAGAAAGGCAGGTCGCCGAGGGACCTGTCCGCAGCGGACGAACCATCAACCCGAGACGGCGGCCTCAGTCGAAGCCTTAGATGAAAGGCGTCCCGATTCTTCGACGCGCCAGCCCGTTACAGGGCCGGAGAGACTCCGAGTGTAGGCCGCTGTCTCACTTATCTTAGACGGGGATAGTCCTCCTGAGAGACGCACCCCCGTGCAGCAAAGCCGGACGCGGACTCATCCGAGGCGCGCCCGGCTTTGTTTATACTGAACCGTTTTGCCGGTTCCCGGAATCAAAGACCCTGCGATTTAAGACCAGTGGCTCCAAACCAACCTCATGAATGACCTGCTCTCGACGATGGCGCGCCACGGGTATGCGCTGACCTTCGCCCTCCTGCTGGCCGAAGCCATCGGCTTTCCCTTCCCTGCGGCCATTGCGCTGGTGGCAGCCGGCGCGGCCGTCGCCTCCCACGCTCTCTGGGGACCGGGGGTGCTGTTCGCGGCGCTGCTGGCGCTTCTGATCGGCGATAGCTCCCTATTCTGGCTGGGACGCTATTCGGGCTGGGCGCTATTGGGCATCCTGTGCCGCCTGTCCATTAACCCTGAGACCTGCATCCTGCACGCAGCCGAGTCCTTCTACAAGCGCGGGAAAGTGACGCTGGTGATCGCCAAGTTCATCCCCGGCATCAACACTATGGCATCGCCTCTGGCCGGCAGCATGAAAATGCGTTACAGCCAATACCTGCGCCTCGACTTTGCGGGTGCGCTGCTGTACTCGCTAACCTACCTGCTGGTCGGATATGTGTCGCGGGATTTTCTCGCCGCCACTCTGAACAGCTTCCATGAGGCGAGGCGCGCCATGGAGATCGTGGTCATCGCCGCCCTGGTGATCTACGCGGCCTACCGCGCCGCCCACTTCCAAAAACATCGGAAGTACAACATCGTGCCCCGGGTGCAGGTCCAGGAACTGGCGTCGCGCCTGGACTCAGGGGATGCCGGTCACGTACAGATTGTGGACGTTCGCAGCCACGGCTATTACGACTCGGGAGCCGAGCGCATCATTGGCTCCATCCGCATCGAGCCCAATAACCTGGAGGAGGAAATCAAGAACCTCCCGAAGGACAAAGACCTTTACCTGTACTGTACTTGAGTGCGCGAAGCAACCAGCGCCCGGGTGGCGCATCTGCTGCGGGAAAAAGGATTTAACACGTTCGTAATCGTCGGCGGACTCACCGCCTGGCGCAAGGCAGGAGGACACCTGGAATCCGTTCCCAAGAACGATCTGGTCAAGTTGCCAACGTTCAACTAGTCGCTAGCCGTCAGTCCCTGGTCATTAGCCGCGAACTTAGCTGAATTCACGCTCCGAACTGCCGTAGGTGATGATCCAGATGCTTGTACATCCCACGGCTCCATTGGGCCGGAGTCAGTGAGCCAAAGAACGGATGCGGATGGCGCGTGCATTTCGCTTCCCCGCCCTCATGAAACTGCCGCAACTTCAGCTTGAGTTGTTCTTGCTCGCGTAGAAAATCGCGCTGATCGGCGACCACGAGCGTCTTGTCCGTGGGGTTATTCTTCGAAAATGGCTTTTCATTGGTGTAAATCGGCTTCACGAACGGTCCAATCAGTCTGCCGATGAAGATGCGCGGCGGATTCAGCCGGCCGGCGGCCATGTCCATCGCCGCCGAACAATGCGCCATCATCTGCGCGACGTCCATTTTTCCCCACTGCCGCTGGGACACCGGTTGCAACTTGTCGATGCGCGAGATTAGATCGTCAATTGCTTCTAGTTCGAACAGGTTCCTCATACTTCCCCCTGGGCGGGCAACATCCGATCGACGGAAATCATAGCACTGCGGTCCTCCCGGATTCTCTAGCTGCGGAGTGTACAATTGTGCGGCCTCGTCACCATGACCATGCCTGTCAGTCGCGAGGAAGTCCATTCGGCTCCGGATCAGCCATTGCCCCTCTCCACGCACCAGCCTCCCGCCGGCATGAACCGCGTGCTCTTCCTGCTGACCTTTTCGATTCTCATCAACTACATCGATCGCAGCAATCTCTCTATCGCAGCGCCCCTGCTGAAGGACGAACTGGGCATTTCCAACACGCAACTCGGCACTCTGCTGTCTGCGTTCTTCTGGACCTACGGGCTGATGCAGATCCCTGCCGGATGGCTGGTCGATCACTTCGACGTGAAATGGGTGTTCGCCGCGGGCTTTTTTATCTGGTCTACAGCCACGGCTGCCACCGGCATGCTGCATGGGTTCGCCGCTCTCATCGCCGTCCGGGTGATTCTGGGCGTGGGAGAGTCTGTGGCGTTTCCCTCGTATTCGAACATTCTGGGCACCTATTTCACGGAAGCGCGGCGGGGCTTTCCCAACGCGCTCATCATGGCAGGCCTTTCCCCGGGCCCAGCCGTGGGCATTCTGATAGGAGGAACGGTGGTCGGACGTTTTGGCTGGCGTCCTTTTTTCCTCGCCTTAGGTTTGGGTGGCCTGGTGTGGCTGGCGCCCTGGCTTGCCTGGATGCCGCGCAAAGCTTCCCCGCCCCGTGGGTCTGTTTCTCAGGGGATCGGGATCGTTCCCATTTTCCGCCAGCGATCGGCCTGGGGTACGTGCCTCGGGCAGTTCTCCATCAATTACTTTCTTTATTTCCTGCTGACCTGGCTGCCGTCTTATCTGAATCGGGGCCGCGGGTTCTCGATGAATGACGTCGCGAAATACGGAGGCTTGCTTTTCCTGATGTCAGCAATTTCGGCGACGGTGTGGGGCAAGCTTGCCGACCAGTGGATCAACACTGGCGCTACTCCGACGCTGGCCCGCAAGGGCTCGATGGTCGTCGGACACGTGGGAATCGGGATTTCTCTGATCCTTACGGCCGTCACCGAAGGCCGCCTTTTCATCGGG
>JBKQRC010000074.1:0-153225 GCA_052326105.1 Candidatus Sulfotelmatobacter sp.
TGCGCTTGGAAATCCCGCAAAGGGCGCGGGATTTCCACTTTCCCACCGCCCCGGCGGCTGCGGGAGATTAGCCAAACCGGACATTTCACTTGCTACAAAAAGCGGACATTTTAATTTGCTAAGAACATCAGCATTTTGAAAGCAAAGGCTAGGCTCCCGACTCGCCCGCATACTCCACGGCAAACTCCCCTAGCAACGGCAGTTTGAACCTCTCGCCCTGGAGCGCCTTGACGATCAGCACCAGCCAGATCAAGGTCGCGGCCAGGCCGGCTACAGTGGAGCCCACTACCACAAGCAGCGGTCCAACCGCTGGAACCAGGAAGAGGAGCGGGCTGGCAAGCTTGAGCGCGAGGGCAACGACCATCCCCGCGCCCCAAAGCAGCAAACATTGCACTGCGTGGAACCGCACAAAGCGATTCTTCTTGTATGGCCCCACCGCGAGGAGAACGATGGCCGGAATGAATGTCAGGTAGGCGATCGCTCCGGCGATATTTTCGGCAAATGGGCTCGCGGCTGGGCGCGCTTGCGGGACAGGCTTTTGCATAGGCCTTCCGCAGCCCGGGCAGAACGCTGCCGTCTCCGGCATCTGGGCGGCGCAATGGGGACAGGTGAGCGGCATGATTGCGTTCGATCCCTTCGTGGCGAACCTTATCAAAACCCGCGGCCAGCAGCAAACCGACGGGCCGCTTATTGCATTGACGCGGCAGAGTACGAAGAGTAATGTTGCGTCGAAAATCCCTGCAAAGCGCCAGCGGCGCAACTGGGAATACCGGAGAAAGCCATGGCAACGTTCTGTCCATCTTGCGGCGGCAGCATGACGGCCGACGATCGGTTCTGTCGAGTCTGTGGAGCGGCGATATCTGGAACCCCGCCGGCATCCTCGATCGGTGGCCCACCCGCCCCGGTGGGCCCGCCCACGACCAGCGGGAAGGCTGTCGTGAGCTTGGTTTCCGGGCTCCTGTTTTTCATCCCCCTGGCCTTCCTCGCAGCCATTATTTTTGGCCATATGGCTCTGTCGGAGATCAAGAAGAGCGCAGGCCGGCTCAAGGGCGAGGGTATGGCGATTGCCGGACTGATTCTCGGATACATGGAGATTGCTGGAATCCCGATCATTCTGATCATCGCGGCCATTGCGATTCCCAATGTGCTGCGGGCGCGAACAGCAGCCAATGAATCGGCGGCGGTGGCTTCGGTTCGGACGTTGAACACCGCTGAGGTCACGTACAACTCTACATACCCGGAGACGGGCTTCACCTGCACGTTGTCGGAGCTAGGCGGGGCTGACGGCGGCGTACCCAATGCGCATCAGGCCATGCTGATTGACCATGTCTTGGCCAGTGGTCGGAAGAACGGATACGTTTTCTCTATTCAGGGATGCACGGCGCAGAATGGCGTGCTTGTAAGTTACGAAATAGAGGCGCATCCGCTGCTGAACCAAACCGGGACGCGCGCTTTCTGCTCTGTCGAAGATGCGGTGGTGCGGGTCCAACCCAGCGGCGAAGCCGTCCCTACCCCAGCGGAATGCCAGGCCCTGCAACCGTTGGGCTACTAGCGTGGCGGGATTCTACGAAGCGTCTGGGGTCGTGAGCGGCAAACGAAGGGGACTCAAGAATTCGGGAGCGTCGTTCCAGATACCCAAGACCTAACGCCTAAGACCTACCTCCCGTTTTTCTTGCGGCAGTCTTCGCAGACCCCGTAAATCTGAAAGGTGTGGCGGGTCGTGAGGTAGTGATACTTCTGTCCAATCTCCTGCTCCAACTGGCTCACTTCCTGGGAAAAAAACTCTACGGAACTGCCGCACTCGGTGCAGACCATATGATGATGGCTGCGCCGGTTGTACTGGTGTTCGTAGCGCGCAATGCCGTCGTGGAAGGCAACTTCGCTGGCCAGCCCGCACTCGGCCAGCAGCTTGAGAGTGCGGTAGACGGTGGTGTAGCCGATGCGCGCATCTTTTTTCTGTACCAGGCGATGTAATTCGTCGGTGGAAAGATGGTCGCGGGTTTCCAGAAAAGCGCGCAGAATGGCGTCCCGCTGGCCAGTCTGCTTCAGGCCGACCTGCTTCAAATGGCGGTGCAGGATGTCCTGGGCTTCCCGCACCATCTCGCGGGAGATGGTGGGCTGATCATCGATGCGCTTCTGCAGCATGGAGGACGGAACCGGAAGTCAGGATATCACCCGCCATCTTGAAAACGAAATTCAGTTTCAGCGCGCTACGCCGGCGCGGCGTGGAATACAATTCAGAGATTCTCATGAGTACGTTGGCGGAAATCGGCACTCCCAGTTCACGGCGCTCGCCGATCTCCCGCATTCTGCTGTGGATTCTGTTCGGCCTGCTGGTGATCCTGGCGGGAGCGGTAGCCTATGCCTGGTTTGTAGCCCACTCTGCCCTTCCTCAGCTCGACGGGCGGCTACAGCTCAGTGGGCTCTCGGCTGCGGTCACGGTGACGCGTGACAGCCACGGCGTACCCGATATTGAGGCCAGCTCTCTGGAGGATCTCTTCTTCGCGCAGGGCTATGTCACGGCGCAGGACCGGCTCTGGCAGATGGACGTGATGCGCCGCTATGGCGGGGGACAGCTCTCCGAAGTTCTGGGCGGGGACAGCTTGAAGATAGACCGCGAGCAAAGAATCCTGGGCTTGCGCGCGGCCGCAAGAAAATCGCTGGAGATGGCCGGCCCGCGCGATCGCGCATTTCTTGAGGCCTATGCGCGCGGCGTGAATGCCTACATCGGAACCCATGGCCACCGCCTGCCCATGGAGTTTCGTATCCTCGGCTACGCGCCGAAGCCGTGGCTGGCCGAGGACTCCGTGGTCATCGCCAACGTCATGGTCAAAGACCTGAATTATCACTATTTCTTCGACGCGCTCGCTCACGAGAAGATCCTCGCCACGCTTGGGCCGGAGTTGACCGCCGACCTGTACGTGAACCGTTCCTGGCACGACCGTCCGCCCACCGTCATGCGTGAAGATCTGGCTGAGCCGCAAAACAACACCGGCGATTCGGATGATGACGACGATGACGACGACTCCGGTCCGGACAATTCGGTCACCCACACGGCATTTCCCTCCCACGCTCCCGAAGATCTGCCGATCGGAACTCTGCCCATCGAAGATCTGCCAGTAAATGGCTCGAATAATTGGGTAGTCTCTGGCGTTCACACCGTTACCGGCAAGCCGCTGCTCGCGAACGACATGCACCTCGGCCACCAGATGCCCAACCTGTGGTACGAGGCCCACCTGCACGCCGGCACGTTCGACGTGGCGGGCGTTACGCTGCCGGGAATGCCCTATGTGATCGTCGGCCACAACCAGCGGATCGCCTGGGGATTCACCAACGTCGGTCCGACGGTGACGGACGTCTACATCGAGAATCCCAACCAGCCGGGTGATTATCAGAGTCCGAGTGGATGGGCGCAGCCGGAGCACCGGGTTGAGGTTATTCACGTCAAAGGCAAACCAGACGTAACCGTGGATGTGAAAATCACGCGCCACGGTCCCATCATCACGGAACTGGTTCCGGGCGAAACACGGCCGCTGGCGCTGCGTTGGACGCTCTACGACGGCCTGCGCATGCCCTTCTTCGATGTCAATACCGCGCAGAACTGGGAAGAATTCCGGCATGCCTTTTCGCAGTTGGATGCGCCGGGGCAGAACGTAGTCTATGCCGACGTGGACGGGAATATCGGATATCAGGCAACGGGCAAGATTCCAATCCGGGCGGCCGGCGATGGCAGCCTTCCGGCAAGCGGCGCCGACAACGCCCACGAATGGATTTCCTACATCCCGTTTGAAAAGCTGCCCAGCATCTACAATCCGCCCTCAGGAATTATCGCCACCGCCAACAGCAGAATCGCGCCCGAGGGTTATCCCAATTCGATCAGCATGGAATGGGAGGCTCCCTGGCGCACCGAGCGCATCTACCACGTGCTGGAATCGGGACGAAAATTCTCTCCGGCGGACATGCTCGCGCTCGAAACGGACGTTCATTCTGAACCGGACTTATTCGCCGCCGAACGATTTGTTTACGCCGTGGACCACGCCTCCAAACCGTCCGCACGAGCCAAACAAGCAGCCGATCTAATGCGGGGCTGGGACGGAAGAATGCTGGCTTCTTCCGCGGCCCCGACGGTCGCTGAAAATTCGATCGTGGAATTGCGGCGGTTGCTGCTCGAACCGAAATTGGGCAGTGCTCCTGCCGACCCGAAAAAAGAAGACGAGGTTATAAGTTGGAAGACTTACTCCTGGGAAATGCGGTCGGTGTGGTTGGAAAATATCCTCCTTCATCACCCCAAGCGCTGGCTCCCGGAGAAATACCCGAACTATGACGAACTGCTGGCCGCGGCCGTCGATGCAGCCGTAAATAGTCTCGGGACGCCACAGGATTTGGCCTCGTGGCGATGGGGCAGGTTCAATGCGGTCGAGATCCAGCATCCCATTCTTGGAAAGATCCCGGTGCTCAAGGATTGGGCGGGGCCGGGGCTGCAGGAGCAATCGGGCAGCGGATACACAGTCAAGGCTGTGACCCGGCATCATGGACCGTCGGAGCGCTTCACCGCGAATCTGGCCGATCTCGACCAGTCGACTCTGAACATCGTTACCGGCCAGGGCGGGAACTTCCTCAGCCCGTACTATATGGATCAATGGAAGGCCTGGTACGAAGGAACGACGTTCGCCTTGCCGTTCAGCGCGCAAGCGGTGGAAGCGGCCAAGGCGCACCGGTTGGTGCTGGAGCCGATCAGGTAGGAAGCAGGACCGCTCTTCAAGAAATCCTAGAAGAAATCAATCGCCTTCACGTCGCCGACGTAGCCCACCACATCGATCATCCCATCCGGTATGAAATCGGTGATCAGCGGGGCATCAAACAGGGTGTCGAACACAACCAGGTTCCCGTCTTGGGCCACGTACTCAACATAGCGGCTGGTAAAACTCTGCAGCCCATCAACATCGCCGTTCTGGGCCGGAGCGAGCACCTGGCCGTTCATCGTGTTCAGAATGGAGAGGCAGCCGCGTACCTCGCCGCTGGGATTATTGGCGTTGCCGATGTTGGTGCAGTCGTAAGATCCGATGAATAGTTGGCCGTTCACGCTCATGTCCATCCGGTCATGGTAGCCATCTGAGATCTTGTAAGTGTTCGTCACCGTCAGCGAGTTCAAGTCCACGGTGTCGAGGCGTCCGCAGTGCGTGGCCGATGTCGGCTGAGGAGGAATTCCCCAGGTCTGACCCGCGCAGTCGTTGTTGGTAGGTGAAGTGCCAGCGACATAGAGCGTGGAGCCGCTGAGGTAGGCCCAAGTTGCCGCGTCCACCGGAACCGTGTTCGTGATGGTGAGGCTTTCCAGGTCGAACACCGCGACGCTGGCCTGCTGGGACCCGCCACACTGGAGACCGCAGTTCATGATGTATGCGGTACTGCCGCTTATGACCGCGTAGACGGGCCGGCTAAACCCGGGAACAATAGTGCACACGCCATTCGGTGGATTGGTGAAACAACTGGTGTCCACCGGAGGCACCGCGACACTCGGAGAAAGCACGGTCATCGAATCCGAGTCGTTGCTGAAGACAAGTAGCTGCGTGCCGGTCGAGTTCGAGACCACGGTCTCTGCGTTGGTAACGGCGATCGTGGTGATGATTGCACCCCCGGAGAGATTCATCGCTTCGACCGCGCCCACGAAGGAATAGCCGTTGACCGAGGCGGTGGGGACGGCGGCATAACCGATTGCGGTTGCTGTGGGAATGAGCATGCTCGTGGTGGGTCCGAGAAGCTGCACATGCCCCAAATTGTTCTCCATGGTCGTGCTCACCGCATAGACGGAATTGCTGCTCCGGTCAAAGGCCATCACAATGTTCCGGGTCGGCGAAATCGCCATAAGACCCGGAGAGCTTCCGGCACTCAACGGAGCAATTTGCGCGATGGTGTCGTAATAACCGTTCACTATTACCAGGCCGCCGAATGTCTGGGCCGAGGTGACGCCCTGGGAGACCAGCACGCGCTCCGGCAGGCCGCTTGGTGCCTGCTTGGCCTTGGACGACCCGCACGAAACCAGGCTCAGGCCGGCCCATAAACCCACGATCACAACCAGGATGCATTTCTTCAAACGGCAGGCTCCCAACGACATGAAAAAGGAAGTTTTAGGTGCGAAATGGTGGATTATAACAGACCCGGAAGCTGTCCTCATGAGCCCTTCACCGAATTAGCCAGCCCCTCCGCTGCCTTGGAAAGCGTTTCCCGCTTGCAGCACTGAGATGCGCGAACCGGCGTTTATCCTGTATTCTCAGCAGATAGATGGCCACCGATTTTCTTTCCCGCATCAAGCAGTCACCCGCGCTCTGCGACGGCGCCATGGGTACGCTGCTCTATGCCAGGGGCATCTTTATCAACCGGTCTTACGACGAACTCAACCTCTCCCAGCCTGACCTGATTCGCGGGGTCCACCACGACTATTTGCAGGCCGGAGCCGAGATCATCGAAACCAACACTTTCGGAGCCAACGTCTTCCGCCTGTCCCGGCACAGCCTGGCCGACAAAGTATCGGACATCAATCGAGCCGGAGCGCGGCTCGCCCGCGAGGCTGCCAAGAGCTTCGATGTCTGGGTGGCGGGATCGGTTGGCCCGCTGGGTACCAGAATCGAACCCCTGGGAAAGACTTCATTCCAGGAGGCGCGGGACGCATTCCGCCAGCAGATTGAGGCGCTGGAGGTAGGTGGAGTTGACCTGCTCATCCTTGAGACCTTTGGATATCTGGAAGAGATTCATCAGGCGATGTTAGCGGCCAGGGATGTGAGTCCCGCGCTGCCCATCGTTGCCCAGGTCACCATCGACGAAGACGGGAACTGCCTGGATGGTTCTGATCCCGAGACTTTCGGCCCCAAACTGGCGGAGTGGGGTGCGGACGTGATCGGCTGCAATTGCAGTGTGGGCCCCGTCGCCATGCTGGACGCGATCGAACGCGTGCGGGCGGTCACTTCCCTGCCGCTCTCGGCTCAGCCCAATGCCGGCATTCCCAGGTCGGTGGACGGCAGAAACATTTACCTGTGCTCACCTGAGTACATGGCCAGCTACGCCCGCAAATTTGTGGCGGCTGGCGTGCGCGTAGTGGGTGGATGCTGTGGCACGACTCCCGATCACATCCGGACGATGAAGTCGGCGCTGCGGGTGGGCGAGGCCAGAGGAAAGTCCATCTCGGCGCAGGCAGCCGGCGGTCCAGCTGCCACAAAAGCGGTTCCGGCGGTGCCTCTGGAAAATCGGTCGCCCCTGGGTGGCAAGCTGGCGCAGGGCGAATTTGTGACCATGGTCGAGATCGTTCCCCCGAAGGGTACCGACATTCGCAAAGAGGTCGAGGGAGCACGGTTTCTCAAGTCGGTGGGCGTGGACGCCGTCAACATCCCCGACAGCCCGCGAGCCTCAGCGCGGATGAGCAACCAGGCGCTCTCGCTGCTGATTCAGCGGGAAGTGGGCATTGATGCGGTCCTGCACTACACCTGCCGCGACCGCAACGTGCTGGGCATCCAGAGTGACTTATTGGGCGCGGCCGCGGTTGGGATCAAGAACCTGATCTGCATCACTGGCGATCCGCCCAAGATGGGTAACTATCCGGATGCGACCGCCGTTTTCGATGTGGACGCCATTGGCCTGGTCAACATTGTCCACAACCTGAACCGGGGCCTCGACCTCGGCGGCAATCCCATTGGCACCGGGACCAGTTTTGTGATTGGCGTCGGGGCCAACCCCGGCCTGACTGATCTGGACGAGGAAATCCGCCGTTTTGAGTACAAGGTAGAAGCAGGGGCCGAATACGCCGTGACTCAACCCGTGTTCGATCTGCGGCTGCTGGAAAATTTTCTGCGGCGCATCGAGCACTGCCGCATTCCGGTCGTGGCCGGGATATGGCCATTGGTTAGCGTGCGGAACGCGGAATTCATGAAGAATGAGCTGAGGGTTTCAGTTCCCGATTCCATCCTTGAGCGCATGGCGCGCACCCAAACTCCTGAAGCGGCCAGGGAAGAGGGCGTCGCCATCGCCAGGGAAATGCTGATTGCCGCCCGGCAGATGGTGCAGGGGGCTCAGATAAGCGCTCCTCTGGGCCGCTACAGTTCTGCCGTGGACGTTCTGGAAGCGCTGGGAGTGCGGGGACCGGCAGCCCAAGCCTGACCTTCCCAATCTGGGAGCCTCTACGTCCTACATTGTGGATATTCTGCCAAAAAACACTGGACACCCTACCCCCCATGTTGCATTAGAATAGGGCAGGAGCAAAACCCCGTTGGCCAAGTTTGAAGAGTGCCTCCAGCGACTGGAAAAAATTGTTCAGGAACTGGAGAAGGGTGAGGTTTCTTTGGAGAAGTCTCTCACGCTCTTCGAAGAGGGCGTTCAGCTTTCTTCCGCCTGCCGCAAAGAACTGGAGCAAGCGGAAGGGAGAGTGGAGATTCTGCTGAAGAAGGACGGGAAACTCCGGGCCGAACCGTTTGAGCCGCTGGCAGACCAGGCACCCGCCGGGCGCTAGGTATTCGGTTTTCTGCCGCGGCTTGCAAGTCCAGATGTCTGTGGAGTTGTGGTTTTTATCTGCCCACCCCGCAGCCTAGTCCGCCGTTGACGACGGTTGAAGATCGGGGGATATATGGGTCAAAGTGTAGTGTTGCTGGAGAAGGACCCGAAAGTGGCCCGGTCCCTGGCCGGTGGACTGCGTCCTCACTTCTCGGTGCATGTAATCAACTCCCGCGACGAACTGCGGGAGAAGCTAGCCAAGAACCATCCCGAAGCGATCGTTCTCAACATCGAGCACTGGCGGCTGACCGACGTAGAGAGTCTGCACCGCGACTTTCCGGAGGCGGCGATTGTATGCACGCATCGCATCCCGGATGAAGAAATGTGGATGGCAGCTCTCGAAGCCGGAGCCACTGACGTGTGCGCGACTGATGATGTGGAGAACGTGCTGACTTCGGTTCGCCGGAGTATGGCGCTATCGCGGGGCGCCGCCGCCGCGTAACAAAGCTGTTCCGCCAAGAGGACGCTAAGGGTAGCGTCCTTTTCCATTCGTGGAACCTTGCATGGCGCGGCCATGTGGGGACAGCCGCCCTCGGCTGTCCGGCGGAGCGAAGCTCAGCGGCGAAGGCGGCTAGGGCTTCTCAAGAGCCGCTAGCAAGGGGAAATCGGCGGCAGGAACTACTCGGCGCACAGTTCCCGATGCCCCTAGCTTGTTATACTCACCCTTCATGCCGAAGGAGACTCTCGCACGTACTCTGGAAGAAGGACAGCGCCTGACCGACGCTGCCCTGGACCGCCTCATTCCGCTGGAAACGCAACCTCCCGTCTCGATTCACAAGGCGATGCGGCACAGCGTGTTCGCCGGCGGCAAGCGGCTGCGGCCAGTGCTCTCGATGGAGGCGGGCCGCATGGTGGCCGGATCCCTGCCGGAGGGAATCGAGGAGCTCGGGGCTGCGCTGGAAATGCTGCACACCTACTCCCTGATTCACGACGACCTGCCCGCGCTCGATAACGACGATCTGCGCCGCGGACTTCCGACTTGCCACAAGGCGTTCGGAGAAGCCATCGCGATTCTGGCCGGCGACGCCCTGCAGACGCAGGCTTATGAGGTCCTGGCGCGGCTGAAATGCCCGGCGGAAGCGCGGGTTCGCATCATTGCAGAGATTGCGCGCGGCACCGGCACGGTGGACGGCATGATTGGCGGTCAAGTGGTAGACCTTGAAGCAGAACATACTCACCCAACCGCGGAGATGCTCGAATACATTCACCGCTCCAAGACAGCCGCACTGATCACGGCGAGTCTGGTGAGCGGCGGCTTATATGCCGGCGCAAATGACAGCCAGATTGCGCATCTGCGGGCCTTCGGATTGGCCATCGGCCTGGCGTTTCAGATCGTAGACGACGTGCTTGACGTAACCCAGACTTCTGAGCAACTCGGGAAGACTGCGGGCAAGGATACGGCTTCGGAGAAAGCAACTTACCCGGCGCTGTTCGGGATTGAAGCGTCAGAGCGCAAGGCAGATGCGCTGGTGAACCAGGCGCTCTCCGAACTGGACAGCTTCGGCGAGCGGGCGGACGCGCTCAAGGAACTGGGGCGGTTCTTGGTGGAACGGAAGAAGTGAATCCGCCTTTAGCAATTAGCATTTAGCAGTTGGCATTTAGCCCGTACGCCTTTCGACGTGGAAGCGCGAACACACTGGGTGGCCAGGTGCTAAATGCCAATTGCTAATTGCTGGTGGCCATTCACTGATCCCCGTGATAGAAACTAAGCACGGCGATGGAGTTCGCCATAACCGCCTGAACCGGCTGATGACTCCTACACAAGTTAATCTATTTTTGTAGGAGACTCCGTCGTGAAAGATTTCCTCGCCATATCTGTCGCCGCGATTGTCGGCGCCAACCTGCGGTATCTGCTGAGCCGTTTTGCCGCGCGAGAGTTGGGCTCGATCTTCCCTTACGGGACCCTCGGCATCAATATTGTGGGCAGCCTCATCGTGGGTTTCTTCGTCATCTGGACCACCGAGCGTGCACTGATGGACCCACGCTGGCGACTGCTGGTGGTGGTCGGTTTCTGCGGGTCGTTCACTACGTTTTCCAGCTACGCGTTTGAAACCATGTCGTACTTCGAGCAGGGGCAGTGGGCGTTGATGCTGGTCAACATTCTCAGCAACAACCTGCTGTGCCTCGGAGGGGCGCTGGCCGGCATGGCCCTGGCGCGGGTGCTGTAAAATGGCGGACGAAATGGCTGTGCAAGTCACGATCTATCTAAACGAAGCCGATCAGTGGCATCACCGGCCACTGCACATGGAAATCCTCAACTACCTGCGCAAGGAGAACGTTTACGCCGCGACCGCGATCCATTGCGTGGCGGGATTTCTGGGCCGGCATCGCGTGGAGACGGCGCACCTGGTCGAAGCCGGGGGCAAGCTGCCCGTGATCATTATTTTCGTAGACACCGATGAGCACGTGAACCGCGTGCTGCCGACGCTAAGAGAAATGGCGGCCCACCGCCTGATCGTGCGCGAAAACGTAGTACTGGAGCAAGGAAATCTCGAGTGACCTTCCGCGCTCAGTCCCTGGCCGGAGCCGGCCACTTCGCTTGCCGATAGGTAAAGTGCAGCAAAACGATCGCGGCGACGGCCACCAGAAGACAAAACCAGCTGGCCTCCGGCCCAAGCAGCCCGCCGGTTACCCTTATCGAGCCGGGAAACTCCGCGTTCAGCAGTCGCCCAATCGCGAACTCTCCGCCATTCATTCCTGAGAAAACATAGATAAACATGAAATCAAAAGCGGCGTGCATGCCGATCGAAAATGCCAGGCTCCCGGTGCGCCGCAGGGCAAGCGTGATCAAGATCGTCAGCAGTGTCACAGATACCCAGTCTTCCCAGCGCTCGTGTGGCTTGGTGAAGTAGTGCAAGGCGCCGAACCCAACAGCGTTGATCAAGGCGGCCGGCCAGAAACCGATGCCGTCGGCCAGCGTGTACAAGAAATAGCCGCGAAACATGATCTCTTCACTGAACCCGATGAGGAGGTTTGCGAAGAGCCACAGACCTGCGAATTTGAGTAGCCCAGCGCCCGTCACGTTCAGCCCGTGCACATGGTAACCGCCGCCGAGAAAAATCAGGCCGATGATAGCCGAGGGCATCACCAGACCCCACACCGCACCGGTCCAGAACAGTCGCCCAAAGAGTTGGCGCACTGGGGGGATGCCGTAAACCGCAAGGCGGCGATGTTCGAAACGGCCCATGATCGCCGTCGCAATCAGCGCCACTACCAACATGACGGCATCAAAAACGGCAATAGACACAGGATGGAGACCGTTCGGCAGAACCAGGCGGTCCATCCCCCTTGTTGCGGCGTAACCAAGAGCAAAGATCAGAAGGAAAAATAAGACCAGCCGCCATCCTGAACGCAGTTCTCGTTCGTTATGGAAGATTCCGCGCAACATGACGCCTCCTGATCGGCGAGTACGCAGGTCCAAGATCCCCGGTTCCGCCGGTTGCGTATTGCTACAGCATACTAGTACCCTTCAGATTCATGCTTCCCCCGCCCCTCGACATTCTCGCCATTGCCGCACACCGCGACGACGTGGAACAGACCTGCGGCGGCACGCTGCTGAAAGCCGCGCAGCGCGGCCAACTTACGGGCATTCTTGATCTGACGCAGGGCGAGATGGGCACGCGCGGCACGGCGGAGGATCGGGCCCGTGAGGCGGATGATTCGGCGAAGATTCTTGGAGTGAACTGGCGGCGCGCCCTCGACATCCCCGACGGACGCGTCGAAAACACCTGGGAAAACCGGCTGAAGGTTGCGAGCGTGATTCGCGAAACCCGCCCTCGAGTGGTCATTCTGCCCTACTGGAAGGGACGGCATCCCGATCACTACACCGCGTCAGTGCTGGGATATGAGGCATGCTTTCTGGCGGGACTGGCGAAGCTGGACTGTAGCGCCGCCGTCTCGGCGGCTGTCGGCGGGGGCGTCCCGCCCGCGCCGGGGACGGGACGCCCTCAGCACAGCCGGCAAGATGCCGGCGCTACCACGCTCTCTCCTCATCGTCCCTTCAAGATCATCTACGCGACGCTCTACTACGACATTCGTCCCAGCTTTGTCGTGGACATCAGCGCGCAGTTTGAAGCGAAATTCGCCTCCATTCTCGCCTACAAATCGCAGTTCAGCGATCAGGACGCGGGCAAAGACCTGTTCCCTGCCCAAGCCGAGATTCGCTCGCGCGTCGAGGCGATGGCGCGGTTTTATGGCATGCTCGGCGGCGTCACTTATGCCGAACCCTTCCTGCAAAAGGAAGTCGGCTTGGTCGAGGACTTGCTGGCGATTCCGGTCAAATCCATCTAACACAAGTCAAACGCAATCGCCATCGCCAGAAAGCTGGTAATATGCGCGTAATGCGGGAGCCGGACGGCGGCTTTGGGGACCTTTTCGTGGGGAATTCAACTCTGACCTGGGGTGCACCGTGACGTTAAAGATTATAAACAGAAGTGTTCGCTGGCTTGGTTTCGCTTTGCTCGGAGCGCTGGGCTTAGCGGGATGCGGAGGCGGTGGCATGTCGGCCCCGCAGCCTGGCTTTACGCTTTCCGCTGCCCCCGCCAACCCGATGGTCGGCCAAGGCGGCAGCGTCACGAGCACGATCACCGTGACATCGCAGGTTGGCTTCAGCGGCAGCGTGGCCTTATCCGCATCCGGCCTGCCGTCCGGCGTCTCGGCAGCATTTAATCCGCCCAGTACCGCGACGACGAGTGTACTAACGCTGACCGCAGCCAGTTCAGCCGCCACGGGCACGTCCGCGCTTACTGTCATAGGTACCTCCGGCAGCCTGGCGCCAACCACGCCGGTGAGCCTGACGGTTGCAGCTCCCAGTGTTACCGTAACCGTCTCTCCCAAGCTTGCCGCAGTGGTCACAACCACCCAGAGGCAGCAGTTCACGCCCTCAGTTACCGGAAACATGGGCAACTCCAACGTCACCTGGAGCGTTGACAGCATAACCGGAGGCAATGCGACGGTAGGAACAATCAGCGCCGGTGGCCTCTACACGCCGCCCGCAGTCGCAGGCACTCACAGCGTTACTGCAACCAGCGTCGCGCTGTCTTCGTCATCCGGCTCTGCCAGCGTGGCCGTCACCGATCTGCCCGGCGTCTTCACCTATCACAATGGCGGCGCGCGAGACGGAGCAAACACGCAGGAGTTTGCACTCAACGCCTCTACCGTGAGTACCGGCACATTCGGAAAACTGACTTCCTGCACCGTTGACGGCGCGGTCTACGCCCAACCGTTGTGGGTACCTGGACTCAGCATCGGGGGCGGCACTCATAACGTTGTGTTCGTGTCTACGCAACACGACAGTGTTTTTGCCTTCGATGCCGACGCCACTCCATGCGTGATGTACTGGCAGGTGAACCTGCTCGACACACTGCATGGCGGCACCGCCGGCGAGAATCCCGTGGTCTGGAATGAAGTGGGTCACTGCTATGGAGACGTCTATCCCGAGGTAGGAGTCACCGGAACACCTGTGATTGATCCGGCCACGGATACGATGTACCTGGTCAGCGCGTCCGAGGTCGGTGGTGCTGGGGGCGGGGGATGTTCCTCTTATTCGAGCACGTTCTACCACCGCTTGCATGCCCTCGATCTGCTCACAGGTAGCGAGAAATTCAATGCGCCAGTCACGATCGCGGCCTCCGTGCCGGGAACGGGCGACGGTTCTTCCGGTGGCATGGTGAGCTTCAACTCGCAATTGCACCACCAGCGGCCTGGCCTGGCTTTGTTCGGGGGAAACGTGTACGTGGGGTTTGCGGCGCACGAAGACGCGACCCCTTATCACGGCTGGCTCATCGGTTATGAAGCATCGGATGTGCAGCAACAAACCGCCGTCTTCAACACCACGCCGAACGGATTGAACGGAGCCGACGGAGGAATCTGGGCAGGAGGCGGAGCGCCCGCGATCGACGCCGGTGGAGACATTTACGTCGCCACCGGAAACGGCGTGTTCGACGAAGCTCCTCCGCCGCCCGAGAACGACTACGGAGACAGCATCCTGAGACTGCACCCTTTCAGCGGACCCACGACGAACGGCGTCAATCTGAGCGTCGCTGGGTGGTTCACACCTGACGACCAGCTGACGCTGGCGCAAAATGACACCGACCTCGGTTCGGGCGCTCCTATCCTTTTGCCGGACCAGACTTCGGGCTCCGGTCCGGTGCATCTGCTGGCGCAAGTAGGCAAGGAAGGAGTCGTCTATCTCATCGACCGCGACAATATGGGGCAATACAACCCCACGAATAACGGCCAGATCGTGCAGAGTTTTTCCGGGCCGTCGTATGGCTTGTGGGGCGCTCCCGCTCTGTGGCAGAACAGTCTCTACATCGGTGGCCAGGGTGACTCTTTGCGGCAGTTTAGCTTTGATCCAGCGACGGAATTGTTCAACTCCACTGTCGTCTCGCAATCGGCGCAGGCTTTCGGCTATACCGGCACGACACCGTCAGTTTCGTCGCAAGGAGCATCCAACGGCATCGTGTGGGCCCTTGATGTCAGCTTGTATGGATATGCCAGCCCGAATGCTGCTGGGGGTGTCGGCTGCTCGGCCGTGCCGGTGCCATCTGCCTGCTCGGGACCCGCGGTTCTGCACGCCTACAACGCCACAAATCTGCGGGTGGAATACTGGAACAGCGCGCAGGCGGCAAACAACCGCGATCAGGCGGGAAACGCGGTCAAGTTCATACCGCCTACCGTCGCGAACGGGAAGGTATATGTCGGCACGCGTACTGAGGTAGACGTCTACGGATTGCTGCCAAAGTGAGTGCGCATCTTATTTCTTCACTGCCACTGCCAGACCATCGCGGATGGGAAGAATCGTCGTGTAGAACTCTTTTGAGTCGTAGAGTTTGCGATTGAATTCGAGGATGGCTTTGGTGCGGGGATCGGCTGGATTCTTCTGGGCAACCCGTCCGCTCCACAGCACATTGTCGGTGATGAAGAGGCCTCCCTTGCGCAAACGCGACGGGACCAGGCGCAGCACGCGCGGGTAGTCCTCTTTGTCAACGTCGCTGAAGATGACGTCGAATTCCTGCTTCTGCTCGGAGAGGAATTCCAGCGCGTCACCGGTGTGGATTGTGATGCGGTTTGTGACTCCGGCGCGATCAAAGTAGCCGCGGGCGCGTTCGGCATTCTTCCGGTCGCCGTCGGTGTAGATGACGCGGCCGCCATCTCCCACGGCCTGCGCCCACCAGATCGTCGAGTACCCGATGGCCGAGCCCAGTTCGAACACCGTGCGGGCGTTAATCATCAACGCCATCTGCTGCAGCACGCGCGCCACCGCCGGACCAACGATAGGCACGTCGTGCTTCGTGGCGTAGTCCTCCATCTCAGCCAGCACCCCGTCGCGCTTTGGCAGCTTGGAGTAGAGGTAGTCATCCACCGGCCCCGTCGTGATGAAGTTGTAGTGGCGCCAACTGGCTCGGCTGTCTGTCTTCTTGCTCTGGGTGACATTGCTCTCGGTCACACGCTTCCCTTTCGCAGATCGCTTGTTGTACTGGACTTCTTTCGCCCGGACCTCTTTCGACTGGACTTCAACCACCGATGGTAACGCCGGGCTTCATCTCCACAACTTGAACCTGGGGCGCCAGCTTCTGCAGTTGGCTGGGGCGTCCCGTCAGCACCGGGAAAGTTCCGAAGTGCATGGGGATTACTGTCTTCGCCTTCAGCAGATTACACGCGTAGGCGGCTTCGCGCGGTCCCATGGTGTAGTGGTCGCCCATCGGCAGCATGGCGATTTCCGGCGCGTATAGTTCGCGGATAATGGCCATGTCGCCGAACACATTGGTGTCGCCGGCGTGGTAGATCTTGACGCCGTTAGAAAACTCAACCACGTACCCGCAAGCTTCGCCGCCGTAGACCAGCTCATCGCCATCCTGAATGCCGCAGGAGTGATCGGCGTGCACCATGGTGACTTTGATATCCCCGACAGTCTGAGTGCCGCCTTTGTTCATCTCAGCGAGTTGTTTGGCGCCCTTCTTTCCCAGCCATCGCGCCAATTCCGGGATTCCGACGACGACCGGGTTATGCTGCCTGCAGATTTCGACGGCATCGCCGATGTGGTCACCGTGACCATGGGTGCAAAGCAGAATGTCCACTTTCTTCACACTCTTGTCGGCTTCGGGACACATGGGATTGCCCATAATCCAGGGATCGATGATGACCGTCTTCCCGCCCGGAGTCTCGATGCGGAAAGTTGCGTGACCTAACCACGTGAGTTTGATGCCTTTCAGGTTCATAGCTGCTGGCTCCTAGCTTCTAGCTTCTGGCTCCTAGCTCTTAGCTCATTGAACTGGTTTCACAAATACGTTTTGGGTAGGGCCCGGCTTCAGCCGGCCGCCAAGAACCGAATAACCCCGGGCTTCAGCCCCTGAGGGCTTGGCACTCGCCATGCGCACGACCATTTGTGAAACCAGTTCTAGGCTTTGCTCTTAGCCATCAATGCCTCCGCTAGTTTAATATGAAACGCCATGGCAGAGCTCAAGGTGCTGATTCCGCGGGAAGAGATCGCAAAACGCGTGAGCGAACTGGCCGCGCAAATTACGCAAGACTTCGCAGGGCAATCCATCATCTTCGTCGGGGTGCTGAAGGGAGCAGCAATTTTCCTTTCCGATCTCGCCCGGCAGGTAAAGCTCGACGCGACATTCGACTTCATCGGCGTGTCGAGTTACGGCAACCGGCCAAGTCCGCAAAAGGAATTGCAGAACGGATGGGACTCCACCGGCGAAGTGAAGCTGACCAAAGATGTGGATCAGTCCATGCAAGACAAGAACGTGATCGTGGTCGAAGACATTCTCGATACCGGACTCACGCTCACCTATCTCAAGAAGCTGCTGCTCGCTCACCAGCCTCGGGCGCTGAAGATCGCGGCCTTGCTCGACAAGCCATCGCGGCGCAAGCTGCCGCTGGAAGGCGATTATGTCGGCTTCAAGATTCCCGATGAATTCGTGGTTGGCTACGGACTTGATTTCGCGGAAAAATATCGCAACCTCGCCGACATCTGCATCGTGCCTCGGGAGTTGAGCACAGGCAAGACCCGCGGTTGATGCCTTTCCCTCGCGCTTCCGGTCGGCAGACCACCGGAATCCGCGAAACCGGCTGCTATCATACAAAGAATGAGTTCTGTTTTGTCCAAACCGGGACCGTTGCCGGTCGAGTCGCTGCTGCTCGACGTGGCCGACGTGCTCGCTACGTCCCTCGACCTGGACACGACCGTGCGCCGGGTTTCCGAAGTCGTGCGCAAGGTCATTGACTACGAAATCTTTGCCATTCTGCTGCTGAATGAAAAAACGCAGGAAATGCGCTTCCGCTTTCAGGTGGGATATCCGCCAGAGTTTGCGGAACGGAGCCGCATCAAGGTCGGAGAAGGCGTAGTGGGCCAGGCCGCGCAGCTCCGTCATGCGGTTCTAATTGACGACGTAACCAGGGACCCGCGCTATATCGAAGCCGTGCCCAACGTGCGTTCCGAGCTGGCCGTGCCGCTGATCACCAAAAACCGCGTCATCGGCGTCATCGATCTCGAAGCGCGCGAGCCGGGCTACTTCACCGAGGAACACCGGCGCTTGCTGACGCTGGTGGCGTCGCGCATGGCGGCGGGCATCGAGAACGCCCAGCTTTACACCCGCACCACCAAGCAGGCGCGAATTCTGCTGACCCTGAACGAAATCGCGCGCGAGCTGACTTCAATTCTCAACCTGGACGAACTGCTGGGCCGAATTGCTGAACTGGTGCGGCGTTTGATTGATTACCAGATGTTCAGCATCCTTCTGCTCGATTCCACGGGCGAGAAACTGCAGCACCGCTTTGCCTTGCGCTTCAACGAAAACATCCATCTGAAGCGCGAGATCCCTCTGGGACGTGGATTGGTGGGCGTGGCAGCCGAGAGCATGCAGGCTGTACTGGTACCCGATGTCTGTAAGGACCCACGCTATGTCGAAGCCAATCCCGAAACTCGCTCGGAACTGGTCGTGCCCCTGATTTACAAGGACAAAGTCATCGGAGTGCTCGACCTGGAGCACACGCGGCGCGGATTCTTTACCGAAGACCATCAGCGGACGATGACGACGCTGGCCGCGCAGATCGCCATCGCCCTGGAGAATGCGCGCTTGTACGAGGAGATCGGGCGGCAGGAAAGGCGGCTGGAGCGCGATCTGGCGCTGGCCCGCGAACTGCAGGTCCGGCTGCTGCCCCAGGCCCGGCCGAAGCTCGGCCACCTCGACGTGGCGGCAAAGTTCGTGCCCGCCCGGGCGATCGGCGGCGACTTATATGATTTCATTCCCTACTCTCTATCGCGGCTCGGCATCGCGATCGGCGATGTCAGCGGGAAAGGTGCGCCCGCCGCAATCTATGCCGCGCTGGTGAGTGGGATTCTGCGCTCGCACGCTCCCATCGAACCCGGTTCGGCCGAGATGTTATCCGCGGTGAATCTGTCGCTGGCCGAGAGGCGCATTGAGGCACAGTTCGTATCCCTCATTTATGCTGTCTGGGACGACGAGCACCGCACGCTCACCGTCGCCAATTCGGGTCTTCCCCGCCCGATCTATGTGCACGGCGGAAAGAACGAAGTCATCGAAGCGACCGGTTTGCCCCTCGGCCTGTTTGACGAAGCGGAATACGATGAGTTCAAATTCCGCATGAAGCCGGGAGAAATGTTCGTGTTCTTCAGCGACGGTATTCTCGACGCCCGCAACCGCAAGGGTGAACTCTTCGGACGGACCCGGGCGGAAAAGATCATCGCCGAATGCACCGACAAAACGGCGGACTGCGTCGTCGACAGCCTCTTCAAGGCGGTCGCTGAGCACTCGGCCGGCGTGGAGACCTTCGACGATCAGACCGTAGTCGCAATCCGCGTGAGAAGCGGCCCGCCTGCCCCTGCCAGGAAGAAATGAGCCTCCGCACCGAGAACCCAACCACAGAGCGTGCTCCGGGATTTGTTTATCGTGAGATCAAGCGCGGGGTCTTGCGGCGTGGAAGACAGCTGGTGCTGCACGCCGAAGACGTCTCGCTGCCAAAACTGGCCGCGCAATTCGGCACACCGCTCTATGTTTACTCGGCGGCCGCAATCCACTCACGCTACGACGCGTTTGATGGCGCGTTTCGCGCCCTGCCGCATACCATTTGTTATTCCGTCAAAGCGAATTCGAATCGCAGCATCCTGCGTCTGCTGGCCCGGAGAGGATGCGGTTTCGACGTTGTCTCCGGCGGTGAACTGGAGCGCGTGCTCACTGCCGACCGCAAGGCTGCCAGGAAAGTGGTTTTCTCCGGCGTGGGCAAGACGCGCGAGGAACTGACCGCGGGCCTCAAGGCCGGAATTCTGCTCTTTAATGTGGAGAGCGAGTCAGAATTGTGGGCGCTGGCGGAGTGCGCGGGGCGCCTGCGCACGACGGCGCCGCTGGCGATTCGGGTGAATCCGGATGTCGGCGCTGAGACTCACCCCTACATTTCGACTGGACTGCGTCAGCACAAGTTTGGTGTCCCCATCGAGGATGCACGAGCGCTCTACGCCAAAGCCTCGGGTGCGCGCTATCTCAAGGCGCGCGGGGTGAGCGTGCACATCGGCTCGCAGATCACCGACGTCGCTCCTTTCGGTGAGGCCATGGCGCGGGTCGCAGAACTGGTCCGCGAACTGCGCGCCGACGGCCATCGCATCGCATACGTTGACGCCGGCGGCGGACTGGGGATTCCCTACGACACCCCGGCCCCAGCCGAGTTCTCTGCGTATGCTGAATCGTACGCGCGAGCGCTCACCTCACCCCTTCGGGAATTGGACGTGCACCTGTTGTTGGAGCCGGGGCGCTCGATCGTCGGCCCCGCGGGCGTTTTGCTCACATCCGTGATCTATCGCAAAGAGAATGACGGCAAGCGATTCCTGATCGTTGATGCGGCCATGAACGACTTGATCCGGCCCGCGCTGTACGGCGCTCATCACGAGATCGTTTCGGTCACGCTCAACCCGGCGGCGGAAGCAAAATTCGAAGTGGTGGATGTCGTCGGTCCGGTGTGCGAGACGGGAGATTTTTTTGCCCGCGACCGCGAACTGCCCACGGTCTCCGAGGGCGATCTGCTGGCGATTCTCGATGTCGGCGCTTACGGCATGGTCCTGGCGTCAAATTACAACACGCGCCTGCGCCCTCCGGAGATACTGGTAGCTGGTAAGTCGGCGAAGGTGATCCGCCGGCGGGAAAAAGTGTCAGACCTGCTGCGCTGTGAGATGTGATCCGCCCTTACCAGCGACCCGCGCAAGTATGATTCGTATCAGGGTATGCCTTTCAGGACCTGCCCTAAAGACGTTTGTCATCCCGAGCGGAGCGAGGGACCCAGGTTCTCGCTTGCGCCACCAGTATCGCCTCCGCGGAAAAACCCCCAGGTCCCTCGCTGCGCTCGGGACGACAGTTCGTAATGGGGGTGCAGTAATTGTGAGAATTCCTTAGCCTCAATCTAATCCTGTCTCTCTCGTTCTCCCCACTTCAGCTTGCTGCGCAGGACGTGGAAGAAATCCAGGCCGGTGCGAAACAGAATCACCCGATGCTCCGAGCGGCGGCAGCGTACCCGGTCGCCATCGCGCAGGTCGAGGCCCGGCTGTCCGTCCAGGCTGAGGTAGGCGACCTCTTCTTCACTGCGCAGCAGGATTTCAATCTCGACGGAATCCGGCACGACCAGTGGCCGATGCGTGAGCGAGTGCGGCGCAACTGGCGTGATCACAAATGCGCTGACGCTCGGCATTAGAACCGGCCCGCCCGCCGACAGAGAATAGGCGGTTGATCCGGTGGGCGTGGCCACGATCATTCCGTCGGCCCGGTAGCTGGAAACGAAAGCTTTATCAACGTAGAGGTCGTAGTTGTTGAGGCGGGCCAAAGCGGTTTTGTTCACGACCGCATCGTTGAAGACAAGGTAGCTGCCGCGAACCGAATTCCCGCGCAGCAACTCGCACTGCATCAGCGAGCGCCGCTCGACCGCAGCTCGGCCTTGCGCGATCGCGTCCAGCATCGAGTAGAGCGACGGCAGCGGCACCTCCGTCAGAAACCCGAGCGAGCCCAGGTTGACGCCGAGCAGCGGAACATCAATTGCCGCCGTGACCCTTGCCGCCGAGAGCAGCGTGCCGTCGCCTCCCAGAACGACGACCAGATCCAGCGGATGCGACCCCATTTCGGGCCGCTGAACGATTTCCTGTCCGCTCGTGTACTTGGCCGTCTCTTCATCCACCAGAACCCGGTAGCCGTGCTTGGCAAACCAGGCCAGGAGTCCGGGAATAACTTGCGCCACTTGGGAACGATCGGGCCGCGAAATAATGGCGGCGGTTTTCTGAGAAGATGCTTGCGAGCTGGGCATAGCGATGCTGAAAGAAAGATTGTACAGAATCCCAGGATTTTAACCACAGAGGGCACTTGGGGACACTGAAGATCAAAAGACTCCACGGAGCAGAAACTCGCGATTGCCCTCCGCGCCCAGGATTGGCGACTCGATCACATCCGTCTGCGCCGCGCCCAGGTTTTCCAGCGCGGCTCGGACCCGATCCACCGCTGCCATTTGCGCGTGTTCGTCGCGCACGATGCCGCCTTTCCCGACATGTTCCCTGCCCGCTTCAAACTGCGGCTTGACCAGCACTACGATCG
This sequence comes from Candidatus Sulfotelmatobacter sp., assembly GCA_052326105.1. GTDB lineage: Bacteria > Acidobacteriota > Terriglobia > Terriglobales > Acidobacteriaceae > Sulfotelmatobacter. Next base: position 22,131 of record JBKQRC010000074.1, read on the forward strand.
GCCGTCCCCGGCGTTCGTCGGGCGATTCCGGAAAAGCAGCGCCCACCACGGCAGGAAGAACCAGCGTGGCGGAGATGAACGAGACGTCCATGACAATCAGATCCGCCTTGACGTCTAGGGCTTCGCTGGTCAGATAACGCGCGTTGGTCTTCTCCAGGAGCCGGACTCGCGCATCCTGGCGCAGCTTGAAGTCCAGCTGTCCGTAGCCGGTATCCACGGCAATCACGCGCGCCGCGCCATGCTGCAGCAGGCAGTCGGTAAATCCTCCCGTGGAAGCTCCAACGTCAAGACAAACTTTGCCGCTTACATCGATCTTCCAATGGTCGAGCGCCCGCTCGAGCTTCAATCCACCGCGGCTGACATACTTCAGATCTTCGCCGAGCAGGCGGACGACGGACTCCTCGGCAACTTGCACTCCGGCCTTCTCCAGTTTCTGATCGTTGACCAGCACCTTGCCGGCGAGAATCAGCGACTGCGCACGCTCGCGCGAGGCGGCCAGGCCGCGATCCACAAGAAGTTTGTCGAGTCTGACTTTCAAACCGGATTCTTCGTGACGAGTTCTGCCACAAACGTGCCAGCACCCGCACCAGTGCAAAGTGTTGAAGCATCTCCCGTTGAATCACTTACGAAGATGCCGTGCTGCTTTTCCACAAGATTTTCCACGAACATGTTGAAAACTTCGGCGCACCAATTGCTCTACCAGTGACCGGGGTGATCGACCAAGAACAAAGCCGCCCAGTGCAAGGGCGGCTCTCGGGTCCCTGACTCGCGAAACTTCGTTTGCTGAACGTTAACCCGCGACTTCTTCCAGCAGCTTCTGATCAATATCGAAGTTGGCGTGGACGTTCTGCACGTCATCGTGCTCTTCGAGCGCTTCCATGAGACGGATCATCGTGCCGGCCGCCGCTCCTTCCAGTTTGACGTAGTTCTGCGGAATAAAGGCGATGCTCGAGGATGCAGGTTCAATCCCGGCCTTCTTCACCGCCTCCAGCACGGCCTCGTAGGCGTGCGGGTCGGTCACGATTTCCCAGTTGTCGCCGTCGTCGTTCAAATCCTCGCCGCCGGACTCGAGAACGATGTTCATCAGGTCGTCCTCTTTGGCCGCGGCTTTCGGGACGATGATGTCGCCCTTCTTGTGGAACATATACGCGACGGCGCCGGCGGCGGCCATGTTGCCGCCGTTCTTGCCGAAAACGTGGCGAATCTCGCTGACCGTACGGTTGCGGTTGTCGGTGTTGATGTCGAGCAGGATGGCAACACCGCCGGGGCCGTAGCCTTCCAGAGAGAATTCTTCATACGTGGCGCCGGGCAGTTCGCCCGTGCCGCGCTGGATAGCCCGCTTGATGTTATCGGCAGGCATGTTCTCAGCCTTGGCGGCCACAATGGCGCCGCGCAGCCGCGGGTTGGAATCGGGATCGCCGCCGCCGTTCTTGGCGGCGATGCTGATTTCCTTAATCAGACGGGTGAAAATCTTGCCGCGCTTGGCGTCGAGCGCGCCCTTCTTGTGCTTGATTGTGGCCCATTTTGAATGGCCGGACATGGTTCGACCTCGTGTTTAATGATTCGTGTTTAAGGAACGCTGGATGGCGCAGGATTCGCCTTCAGAGGAGATCACGGATTTGCCTCGTAAGCATGCTCGGTACGCATGCAGGCGAACACAGATTATAGCACGCCCCATTGTGGCACGACCCTGACAGCCTGTGGTGCAAGTACGATTCGTATCAGGGTATGCCTTCAGGCATACCGTGAGTACTGCGTTATCATTGCGCCTTCAGGCGCTGATGCCCGACCACCCGATCACGCCAGCTTCCTGATCTGTGTTCTCACCTTTTCGAACTGATACGTGCCCAGTCCGCGGCTGGCCGCCATCTTCAGATAAGGCAGAGCGTCTGCCTCCAGGTTCCAATAAGCTTTGGCAACATAAGCATCGAGCGCTACCGGATCGGTCCCAGCGACCAGGGTCTTCTTGAGTGCGACATCCTCCAGGTTGCCGCCGGTCGGCCCGTTCCGCAGCAGGACCCGGTAACAATCAAGAACCGTCAGAGTTGGGCGCATGAAATCAGCCAGATCCGCCAGACTCTCATGGATCTTCTGGTGCAACTGGTGCCGCGGTCCACCCAGAATGCCGTACCAGTTCTTCATGCCCAGCGTCGTGCCGGTGAGGCTGTGGTGCTTGGCGATCGGGATGTTGATGATCTTGTCGGCGTTCAGAAAAGCATCCAGGATCGGCCAGGCGCGCAGCACTTCACCCTGCACGTCCACTTCTTTGAATCTGGCGGGATCGGGCAGGATAACCTCGGCGTTTTCGCGCTGCGCCGCCTCTGCGATTCCCGACCGCTGAAAGCACCGCCGTGGATCGTTGCAGCTGACATCGGTCACAATCACCCGCTTGGCCCCGGCGTCCCAGCATTGCCTCACGATTTCCGCGACCACCAGCGGATTAGTATTGGCCGCCTGTTCCGGCGTGCGATCCCAACCGATGTTCGGCTTGACCACCACGATGTCGGCGCGCGATACGAACCGCCTGATCCCGCCCAGTTCAACCAGGGCTTGCCGCATCAGTTGAGTGGGGTCATCTCCCTGGATGATCGCCATCTCCGGCAATTGACTATCGTTCGCGACCGTGTGGCTTCGCTTTGCGTTCAGCGCCAGCTCCGGCACCGGGCGAACGCTGCGCGCGTTCAGCCAGAATCCGAGGCCGGCGGTCCCGGCAGCGGCCCCTCCCAGTCGAAGCAACTGGAGCAGTGCGCCGCGGCGGCTGAGGGTTGTATTGTCGGCTGGCGCCATATCCGTTCCCTGACTTTTCTCGGACAGAGAATTAGACTAATCGGTTCCCATGGCATCGCCTGTGAGGCCCGTCACAATACGGTGTGAGCAGCGCCCTACGTCCGGCATCAGGGCGGCCCTGGGCCTGATTGGGTTCAGCGCGGTCGTCGGCCAGATCGTTCTTCTCCGGGAACTTATCGTCGTCTTCAACGGCAATGAGATTTCCCTGGCAATCATGCTGGCGACCTGGCTTTTCTGGACGGCGGCCGGCAGTTCCCTGAGTAGCCGCCTTGGGTTGGGCACGAAGAACCCTCGTAGAGCCGTGGCCGTCCTCGAGTGCCTGCTCGGCTCGAGCCTGCCTCCGACGATCTGGGTCCTTCGCGCTTCCAAGGCGGTTTTTCAGACCGTGCCCGGGGAATTGGTTGGCCCCGTCCCGATGCTGCTCACCTCCCTGGTCTGCCTGAGCATATTTTGTGCGCTCGCGGGAAGCCTCTTCGTCGCCGCTTCGCGCATGTTCCAGCAGGAGTGTGGTGTTTCCGCCCGGATTGCGACAAGCTCCGCCTATTTGCTGGAAGCCGCCGGTTCCGCTCTAGGTGGAATCGTAGCCAGCCTCGTGTTTCTGCGCTTTCTTGACTCCTTCCAGATCGCGATCATCGTTGCGTTGCTGAACCTGTGCACGGCGGCGATTCTGCTGCCTGCAATTCTTCTGCGGAAAACGGGACGGAAACAGGTCTTGGCGGTCGCTCTGCTGGGGGTCTGCTCATGTGTCGCTCTGTGTGCGTATGTCGCACCACTTCTGCTCAGATCCTCGCAGGCCCGCCAGTGGCGCGGATTTCACGTGCTGGCATCGCGTGACTCTATTTACGGCAATCTGGTGGTGACCGAGACCGGAGATATTCGCAGCATCTACGACAATGGCGTCATCCTGGCGAACGCGCCCGACCAGGCTGCCGCCGAAGAAGCAGTTCACTACGCGCTCCTCGAGCACCCTGCGCCCCGGCAAGTTCTGCTCTTTGGCGGTGGGGCAAACGGCAGCATTCCCCAGGCGCTGAAGCATCCCACGCTCGAACGGCTCGACTATGTCGAGCTCGACCCCACGCTCATTGATCTGAGCCGGCAGTTCTTCCCCGCACAATCAGCGGGGGCGGTCCTCGATCCTCGCTTGCACATTCGCCATGCGGATGGCCGTCACTATCTCAAGGCCGTGGCCGACAAGTTTGACGTGATTATTCTCGATCTGCCTGACCCGCAGACGGCGCAGTTAAACCGTTTCTACACCGCCGAGTTTTTTCTTTCCGCCCGCGACCATCTCGCGCCAGGAGGAGTGCTGGCCCTACAGCTGCGCTCGTCCGAGGATTACATCAGCCCCGATTTAGCGGAATTCCTGCGCTGCATCCACCACACTCTGCGACAGGTGTTTCCCTTCGTCGTTGCCATTCCCGGCGAAACCATCCACTTTGTCGCGGCGGTGCAGCCCGATCTTCTGACCGACGATCCGCAAGTCCTGATTTCAAGACTGCAGAACCGTCGCCTCGACACCCAGTACGTTCGCGAATACTTCCTTCCCTTCCGCATGATGCCCGATCGCATGGCGCAAATTCGCGAACTGCTGCACCCCTTGCCCACGACGCCGGTCAATCGTGACTTCGAGCCGATCGCATATTACTTCGACGTCGTGCTCTGGAGTTCTCAGTTCAAGTTCGGCTACTCCCGCTGGTTCCGGGACGCGGCTCATGTCGGCTTCACGCAAATTATGGATTGGGTTCTGCTCGTCGTGTTGTTTGGGGCCCTCGCGGCGGCGTATCTGCCCGCACAGGAGAAGCGCGCCCGCGTTTCGGTCGCCTGCTGCATGGTGGCGACCGGGTTCACAATGATGACCCTGCAAGTCTTCGTGCTGCTTGCATTCCAGGCAGTTTACGGCTACGTATACCACCAGCTTGCCATCCTGATCGCCATGTTCATGGCCGGGATCGCCTTCGGCAATTGGCTGGGCATTCGCCGCATCCGCTCCTCCGGCCCGACATTCCGCACGATTGCCGCTATTCAGTTTCTTCTTGCTGCTTCGGGCCTCGCGCTGATGTTTCTGATCAGTCTCTTATCGCGGGTCTCCAGCACAAGCGCAACGTTGGGGGCCGCGCAATTTGTCTTCCCCGCGCTGGCTGCCTTGGGTGGAATGTTGGGGGGCTACCAGTTCCCTGTCGCCACCGGGATCTACCTTCGAGACAGCAACTCCAAGGCGAGCCTGGGTGCGCTTTATGCGATAGATTTGCTGGGTGGTTGCGTGGGCGCGCTGCTGTTAAGCGGCTACTTCATCCCTGTGTTCGGCTTCTGGAAGACGGCATGGCTTAGTGCGGCAGTGAACCTGGGCCCGGCATTCCTGGCAGTCCGCCTGGCCCTGGAGGCGCGGGCGTCTCGGGCGTAAGCGGTTGCGGCCGCGTCTCGCCGAACACCACGGCAGTGAACATAAAGATGTCGGTATCGTCGTCTTTCCAGCATTTGGCCGCCATGCCTGCCTTGCCGCAGGTTTCGTCCAGGTAAGTCTGCCGATCCCATTTCTGCTCCACCGGAACCTGGGGCAGGAAAACGCCTTCATAGATTCCGTTTTTCATGAGCAAGCCGTGCTCACCCACTTTGATCTCTCGAATATCCCGCACGCGCCGCAGTGGGGAAAGCACCGAGATTTCGTAGTCGAGTTGGCCCAGTTCCCCTATAGAGACAGGCTGGAATCGCGGATCGCGCAGAGCGGCAAAGGTGGCCGTGTCCCGCACCGTCATGTAGAGCGGTTCCCTCGCCGAGGTGTAGCCGATGCAACCCCGCAATTCTCCCGCTTCCTTCAAGGTGACGAAGGCGCCGCGCTCCTGATTCAACGATTCGCTTGCGCTTGCGGGTGGTTCGTACGCCTTCTTTTCCTTCACCGCGTACTCCACCGACTTCCGGGCCAGCGCCAGCAACTCACTTTTTTCGTGATCGCCCAGCGAAAACGGTTTCTCCACTGCCCGCTGATTTGGAGCCTTCACCAGCGCCCAGGCGCTGTAACCCACCACGCGCGAGTGATCGCCAGTGGTATCGCCGGAATTGGCGTACTTGAGCAACAGAGCCTTGTTCGCACCCAGGCGCTCGGCCGCGATCATCGCCGCGACGATCGGAGCTCCGCCACAGGCTTCCCAGACCCGCGTTTCGAAATTCTGCGACATGCTGAAGTAGTCCCAGGCCTGCAGTGCGTTCAGGGTTTTATGGTCAATGGCCACCGCCTCGTCGTAGGGGTGATAGTGCGACAGATCGGAACTGGCCAGGATGAGCGTGTCGCTGCTGCCCTGGATCATTTTCGCCAGCGCCACTCCCAGAGCGCGGCTGTTCTCATAGCTCTGGTCTCCCATGATGATGGGAACGAGTTCGAAATCTCCCAGCACGCGCTGCAACCACGGCAACTGGACCTCGAGGGAATGTTCGGCGCCTCTCGGCGTGGGCGTGTGCCCCTGACTGGAGAGACGAATGGTTGGGCTCATTTTCGCCAACTGAGCGGCAAACGCCTTGTCCACCGGGACCGTCCCCAGCGGCGTCGCGTAAGCATCTCCGTCGAAAATCGAGGTGAAATCAAAAGCCTCGTAATGGGATGGGGCAATCACAACGACCCGCGAGAACTTTCGCCCTTTCAGCGCAGCGTACGTGTAAGCCGCGACCGGCCCCGAGTACTGGTAGCCGGCGTGAGGAGCAACCACCGCGATGATGGGATCATTGATCGCCGGCGGCGACGCATGCGCCAGCAGGTCATCGATCATCGCCGTCAGCGCTTTCGGGTCGGCAGGATAAAAGCCGCCGGCCACTCCCGGCTGCCTGACATTCTGTGGATCAGCAGCCCGCGAATATTTCAGCGTTACGATCGTCAGGCCAACGATCAGCAGTGCCGTCATCCAATATCTTGCCGAGCGCATCTTGCTCCTCATACGCGAACCCTCCTCTCGCGCTCTCACGCATGCCACAGACCGGGAATCTGCTGCCCGCAGAAAGGACAGCCACCCTTGCGGATCAGCATCTGCTTGGCCGTCATTCCCACCCGCTCGACCACGATTCGCCGGCACTTGGGGCAGTATGTGTTTTCCGCGGGATGTCCCGGCACATTGCCGATATAGACGTAGTGTAGTCCCTCGGCGTCGGCAATCGCTTTGGCGCGTTCCAGCGTCGGGACGGGCGTGATCGGCAGATTTTTCAGGAGATACTCGGGATGAAATTGTGTGAAGTGTAATGGCACATCCGGGCCTAGATTCGCCTTCACCCAGTGCGCCAAACCGCGGAATTCCGCGTCGCTGTCGTTCAGGCCCGGCACTACGAGGTAGACAATCTCCGTCCACTTGCCCATTTTGCGCAGAGTAACCAGCGTTTCCAGCACCGGCTTCAATTCGCCCGAGACCACGTCCTTGTAATACGACTCGGAAAACGCCTTCAGATCAATCTTGACCGCGTCCATCTTGCCGTAAGCCGTTTTCAGCGCTTCTTCTTGTATGTAGCCATTGGATACAACCACGCTGCGGATGCCCGCCTGGTGCCCGGCATCGGCCGCATCCATCACATATTCGCTGAAAACCACCGGCTCGCTGTAAGTGTAGGCAATGGTCGGACAACCATTCCGCTTGGCGAGGTCCGCGACCAGGTTCGGGGGCGCGTATTGAGCCGGGACTTGCTCCGGGCGCACCTGCGAGATATCCCAGTTCTGGCAAAACTTGCAATTGACGTTACATCCTGCGGTCGCCAGCGAAAATGCCAGCGTTCCGGGCAGATAGTGGAACAACGGTTTCTTCTCAATTGGGTCAATATGCGCGGCGCACACGCGCGAATGCACCAGGCTGTAGTAAGTTCCGCCGTGATTTTCGCGAACCCCGCAGTAGCCTCGTTCCTTGTCTCCCACGGTGCATTCCCGAGGGCACAGCTTGCATTTGATCTTTTTGTTCTCAAGCTTCTGGAAGAACTTGGCTTCGACGGTAAATTGGGAATCGTCCTGCTTCTGCGGATCAGTTGATGCGGGAATCGCAACCAGGGAATGAGCCAGATCGCAGGCGGTGAGCGCCGCTCCAGACGCCAGGGCGCATTTCAGGAATGTGCGGCGATCGAGCGCGGGCGTGCGCTCACATTCGAGAATCGAACTTCGGCTCTCTGTATTCCGGCTCTGGGTCGCGCTCAGAGCGGGCAGGTTCACGTTCATCCGCAAACCGGACTTGCGTGACATATGAAACCTCAAATCACGCCAACACTTCGACGACTTCGATTCGCCGCGGATCGTTTGTGCCCAGGCGATGTTGCGCGTCCGCCGCTGTGGCGATGTAGCGCGGCGGTCGGCCAGCCGCTTCCAGAGTCTTCAGTTTTTTCTCCGCCCGTTTCCGTTCGATGATTTGCCAGCCGGTGTAGTCCAGCGCAACCGGATCCTGCGAAACCATCACAGCATTCTCCTGCCAGGCATATTGCGGTTTGAATCCCGGTCCGCCTTCATAGCAGGCTGTAGTCGCGTCGCAGATGGTTAGCCGCATTTTCGTCCTGATGGCCGGCAGCATGTTCAAGTCCGCCACGTACGGATCGCAGCCGTTAGGATGGCACTTGTTGGGATTGTGAATGACGCCGTACATGTTCTTCATGGCGATGGTCACTCCGGCGCCCTCATGATCTTTCAGAATCGGCACATTGATCATCACGTTCGTGCGCTGGGTCAGAATTTTCGACAGCCGGCTGCCAATCTTGCCGTAGGTCGCCAGGTCATCCTCGTAACCCACGCGATCGGTTCCGATGCACTGAACCTGATTGTCGGCCGTGGAAACCCGGAACCCCACGCGGTCCATCTCGTCCGTCTCGCGGTCCCAGATAACGATGTCGTGCGCCTTGATTCCAGCTTCCTGCAGCCTTTCACAAATCGCCTCGACCAACTGAACATTGGTGGAGAGGCCTCGCCCTCCCAGCGTGTTTATTTTGAGTCCTACGGTGTCGCCGGGATGCACCAGTTTCTTCCACGGCTCCGCCGGATGATCGACGCTGAGATGGTCGGCGTTGAAAAGATTCTGCATGGCGCGGTCCAGCAGGCTGAGAACGCGGGTGGAATCCACTCCGGTTCCATTGCCGCGCAGCATCGCGTCCCGCGCAATGACCACCCTGGATTTGCCGGAGGCCGCGGCCTGGTCGGTTGCGGCGAGCAGCGGCATCTTTCCGGCCACGCGCAGGGCTGCAACTCCCGTGACACACTTCCTCAGAAAATCCCGCCGACTCGTATCGCGGTGGTTCATGATGCTGCCTCCTGAAGTCCAATGCTCGAAACCAATGTTCGGGAACCGGCCTGCTCCCTACACCTTAAAAACGTCCGGGATTCAGTGACGCGGCGCACGAATCTCGTATGCAGCTCATTTTGTCAGCCGCCTCGCAATACCGCGCCCAAGCTCGAGAATTGCCTGCGATGTCCCCGCCGACTCCTCATACGCCACAATCCTCACCAAGGCAGGTCCCTTTCGGAAGACCAGGCTCTGGCCATAAAGGCGCGCGCCGTCGCCCAACTCGACCGACTTCGCATCGCCCGCCGGTTCCGATTCGAAAATCTTCGCGGCCCCCGAGGAATTCTCCATGGTGTAAATGTCCACCACCGCTTCCACCTTGTTCTGAAATTTGTAATCCGCCGTGGACACACGCTGTGCCCTCGCTTTCAGGTAGCGCTCAGCTTCGCCGTCAATGTATTTCCACAAGTCCGCCGCCTCAAAAGTGCGAACCTCGCCAGTCTTTGTCCAACCGGCGACTTCGTTGGAGGCGGGAAACGGCGAGCCACTCGCTGACGGTTTTCGATTGCATCCGGCGCTGGCGAACAGCGCCAGGCCCAACGCGGCAATCAGAAGCCTTCTCATTTCTTTCCTCTTATCCCTTTCCCTATCCCTTTCGTCTTATCCCTTTCCCCCTGCTTTGCTTCGATTCAGCAGAATCTGGTTGGTGCGGGAACGGCTTTCCCCGACGCTGGTCACATAAACTGCCGGCCGATCCTGCACCGGGCAGGCGTATTCACAGGCGCCGCATCCCACACATCGGGCAGGATCGAGATACGGCTGCTTCACTTGCTTGACGTTGCCCATGGCATCGCTCACGTCCGCCGGCCGCAGAAAGATCGCCTTCGGCGATGTCGGACACCACTCCTCGCACACAATGCAGTCCGTAGCCATGGCCCACGGCAAGCACCGGCCGCGATCGTAGAACGCGGTTCCCAATCGGATCGGCTTTGTCCCTTCCGCAACGTCAACCGACCAGCCCTTCTCTTTGGCCGTGATCTCCCAGATCGCTCCCGTGGGGCATACCTCGGAGCACAGCACGCAGCTGGTCTCGCAGTAGCCGATGCGTGGGATCAGCGCCGGCGTCCACAGACCCTCCAGCCCTCCCTCGGTCAACGTGGGATGCAGCGCGTTGTTCGGACAAACTTTCATGCACTCGCCGCAGCGGATGCAGCGGGACAGGAAGTCTGCCTCTTCCAGCGCTCCCGGCGGGCGCAACAGCCGCTCATGGCGTTCGACCGCGAACCCAGGCGTGCTGCGTAACAGCGGAACCAGGGCCGCCCCCGCGGCCAGTCCGGTAAGCACCTTGCGGCGCTGCAGGTTCGCGCTTACCGACTTCTGGGCGGGGAAAAACTGAAAATGCAAGCCGTGCTCCGGACACTCGTCCACACAGTTCAGACAGAGGTGGCACTCCGCTTGCCGCCAGGGAACGCCGCCGACCGGATCGTCGCCTCCCTGACAGCGCAGCAGGCAGCGGTTGCAGGTTTCGCAATGCTCCGGATTCTTAACCAGCCCAAAAATTGCCCAGCGTGAAACCAGCCCGAGCAGCGCGCCCAGCGGGCAAACAGCACGGCACCAGAACCGGGTCACGCGGAAATTTAGCGCGACGAGAAAGATGAAGATCAGCCCCAGCCAGATCCCCTGCCTGAAGTAAGGCTGCTTGAAGCTGAGCAGCAGCAGTCCCAGGATGAAGTGCAGGATACTGCCAAAGGTTTGTACCGATGCATACCGGCTGTGTTCGAGCGCGCCCAAAAATGCCCGCAGGCCGTAATCCGTCGCTGGCAGAATGGACAGACCCAGGGAGCGCACCAGGAACGAGAAAGGATCCAGCCATCCGACCATCCCCGTGCCCATGACCGCGGCGATCAGAGACACAATCAGGAGGTAGTACTTCGTCGTCTGCCAGCGCTTGTAGCGGTTAGACTCAATCAGCTGTTTTCCGCGTTTGCGCTCCGATTTCAGGCTGCCGAAGAAATGGTGAATCGAACCCAGCGGACAGATCCATCCGCAGAAGAAGCGTCCCAGCAACATCGTCGGAATCAGAATCACCAGGCTCCACAACAGGCCGCGATACAGAGCGTGACTGGCGAGGGCATTCGACAGCGCCACCAGCGGATCCAACCGGAAGAACAGGTTCACCGGATACGGCAGGCGGATCTCGCCTGCACTGGCGTGCATTGACCCGCGAAACTCCGTGCGCAGCAGGAGAAACAAGAAGAGCAGGAAGAAAAACACCTGCGACAGCCAGCGCAACCGGGTTGGTTTGACACGAGCCACTCTGCCACTCCTCGTCGAGGCGAATCGACTGGACGACGACGCCCGGGCACACGGCGACCTTTCTGCCCGGACTCCCATGTTCAGGCCGGAACGAAACTCATTGCTGTGAGCAGGATCACGTCACACCCTGCGCCATGTCACTGATGAAGTCCTTCTCAGGTCTAGTAGGCCGCTCGCGGCTGAGGTTCCATTCAGGGCACAACGGCCCCCGGACAACGTAACGTTCGTAATGCAAATCTACCTTTGCGCACTGGAGCCCGGCCCCCGGCTGCCGATGTGCCCAGCAATGGCAATGCTGTCTCATCGGCAGGGTTGGTCATTGGCTCTGGTGGCGTCGCTTTTCCCTTGTGTTTTCATCACCGGCAGCGCGAATGATGCCCCTCTGGCCACGTATCACACGGGCGCCTCGGAAGTGCGCGTCACATTCTTCGCCACCGATCAGAACAACCAATTGGTTGACACCGTGCTGAAAGATGACTTTGCGGTGGTTGACAGCGGAATGGTGATACGAGACTTTCGCAGCCTCATGCGATCGAACGAGACCGCGCTTGACGTGGTTGCCGTCGTGGACGCCAGCGAATCCGTCGCGCCCCGTTTTCACACGGCTATGAACGACGTTCTACAACTGGTCTCCGAGAGACCTTTGGCCAGCGACGACAACATTTCCGTTGTGTCATTCGACGGCCTGCGCCCAGTTCTTCTCTGCACCCGTGACTGCCGCAGCCCGGCTGCGGGACAACGGCTTCTCGCCGTAAAAGCCGCCGGACCAACCCCTCTGTTTGACGCTCTGGCCTACGCCGCCAATTTCTCTTCCGGCCGCCGCGTGCCCGGTGTGCGCCAGGCCCTGATCCTGTTCTCCGACGGCAACGACACCATCAGCATGACCTCCGCTCGCGATGCTCTGCAGGCCATCACGGCCAGCGGCGCGCTGCTCTATACGGTTGATCTGAACGAATCCGCAGACGCCTCCACCGGAAGCATCGTCCTGCAGCGCATGGCCGATGCCACCGGGGGCCGGTCCTTCTCGGTTCACGAGGGCGCCATCAACGTGCTGCAGGCTGCGCTGGCCGACCTGCGAGCTTCTTACGTGGTCACTTATCCGCTTCCCAGCCGTGTGGCTGGATTTCACTCGCTTCGTATTCTCCCCAAACACAACTTGAACCTGCGATTTCATTGCCGGAGTGGCTATTACTATGAAGACCGTATTCCGTAGCCGATGTATAAAGTACTTCTCTGGGCTGACCTTCTTTGTGCTGATCTTTCTTGGACTGATGCTCGCCGTCGGCAGCGTCCCGCTCGCGTGGGCCGGGCCATTTGGTGTCTATCAACATGGAACGGTGGTGAGAATGCGCATGGGCGAATGTACCTTGTCCCATCGCGGGTTCATGGTCGCTTTCGGCGGTCCGGCAGGGCAAATGCCCGAAGAGACATGCCCTGAGTACACCCTGGTTTCAGACAAGGTGGTGTATGTGATTGTGGGACGGTCGTCGAATCAGCTGATCCCGCTGGCCGATGTGATTGATTTCCGTCTCCACAATAACGAGCTTGCCGTACGCGTTGACGACGCCAAGCATGAAGCAAAGTTCAGCATCAGAGAGATGGCCCTGCGCTCGGAATGGGATCTCGTGCAGAAGCACATCACTGACCAACTCAGTACTCCGCCGCACGCCACAGACAGCGCCATGGCCCTGCGGAACCAGAATTAGCGAGTCCGAGTGTCCTGAGCCAGAGGCTCGTTGCAGAAGCCCAGGCTTCGGATCAGGGCACCTGGCACCGTGACCGCATGATGATTACGGCGTGCAAAAGGCGTAGCGCCGGCATCTTGCCGGCTGTCCCGAGGGCGTCTCGCCCTCGGCGCAGCGGGCGAGGACGCCCGCCGGACAGCCGCCGGGACGGCGGCGCTACTCCCAGTGCTGAAAGGGCACAAATCACGCGGTCAAGGTACTAGCATCAGGGCACGCCTAGAATCGGGGCACGGCTTCGTATCAGGGCACGGCTTTAGCCGTGCCGCAAGCGCTACAAGGAAGCCGCGGCTTTTAGCCGCTGGGGTACAGGTCACGCTACTGGGTCTCCATGTATTTCGATCTCTCTCATATCCACGCCGGCACGTTCTGGCATGGGCAGACGCTTCGTCCAGTTTGCCCAACCCCAGAAGATCGCCGTGGTCGAACTCAGTAGCCCGGCCACAGTACCGATGGTGCGCGGGCTGTAGTGAGTCGAGGCAATACCGGCGCCCATCATGGAAACCATCATCATGGTCCAGGTGAGCGTCTCCATCGTGGCAAACACGCGGCCACGGTACTGGTTGGGAACTGTGCGCAGCATGTAGGAATAATTAAGGACCGAATTCACCGCGATGCTCGCGCGCGACAACCCGATGAACACTAACGCAAGATCAAAGCGCTGCATGCGGCTGAAAACCACATATGCCATGCCATGCACGATGTAATTGATGAACACGGTGAGCTTGTAGTGATCAAACGAGAGGCGCTTGCCGATCCAATTGCCTACAACACCGCCGAGAAGCAAGCCCAGCCCGGCGCATCCCCAAAGCGCGCCAATTCCCGCCGCGCCGGCTTTGAAAACAACTTCGCCGAATAACGCAAAGAGGATCTGCGCCGCGCCTCCGCCGGTTGCCCACCCCACCGACAGCAGTACGATGGCCAGCACCAATGGGACCGAACGCATGTAGCGCAGTCCTTCTCTGTATTCGTGCCACGGACGGAGCACTTCCGCCTCCGTCAGGTCCGTGCGTTGCGCCCGGAATTCTGTTCCCCGGGGCGCGCGCAAATTCCAGATCGCCCACGCCGAAAACACGAATGACAGCGCATTAAACACAAACGCCCACTTGTAGCCGACGGCAATCACCGTCGCTGCCAGGAACGCGCCAATCGTCAGCGTCATCCACTGCGTGGTCTGCGTGAGCGAATTCGCGGTGTGAATCTCGTCCCGGTTCGCGATGGTAGGCAGAATGGCGGATCGTCCCGCCGTGAAGAACGGGGAGGCGACCATGAGCAATGCGCTGAACACATACAAGACCCAGGTGCGCTGATGCGTGAGCGCCAGAATGAACCCCAGCGCTACCGCCCCGCGCACCAGGTCACTGGTAATCATGATCCGCTTGCGGTCGAAGCGGTCGAGAAGAACGCCGGCCAGTGGACCCACGGTCATCGCCGGGACGGCGCGGGCCAGCATGATCCCGGTGACCACCATCCCCGACTGCGTGAGCGCGAGGCCCAGCGCGAACACGGCAATGTTATTGAAATGGTCGCCGATCTCGCTGACTACCTGCCCCATCCACATGTAGCGGTAGTTGCGGTTTTGGCGCAGCAGTTGGAAAAAATCGCGCATCAGTCGAAGAAACGTCAGCTATAAATCGAACCCCTTATTGGTCGAGTACAGATAATCCGGCACTTCTTTGTAGCCCGCGGTGCATGCGATTCGTATCAGGGTATGCCTTCAGGCATACTGTAAGTGCGCTATGTCATGAACGCGCCTTTAGGCGCTGCTCTTGAGTGCTGGAGTTTCACCACGGCTGTTAATCCATAGTACAGAACAGCGGGTCGGTCAGGGCGCGACACCGGTTGTGCCGGAAATAACACGCGGATCATCATAGAGTTTCTTCAACATCTCGGAAGAACCGGCCGCGCCGGCAGCCGTGCCCACAGTGTCCGCAGAGATGACAAACCAGGCCCAGTGGCTCTGCTGCGCCAGCGTCGCCGGATCGGGAATACTCCCAGTCAGCGCGACGCCAATGACCTTGCCCACTCCCATCAACGCCAGGGGCGTGTCGCTGCGCCAGAACGGAATCAACCCGATTTGGTTCGCTTCGATCGCGTCCACATAGAGCAATCCCGGAAAGAAATCGCTGTACGGCCCGCTCCCGGACTCACTGGCCCCGGCCGCATCTACGTTCCAAACCCAGATCAGATTGTGCAGCCCGTCATGATTCACCAGACGGTCGAATAGTTGTCGGTAAAGTACTGCAGCATCGTGGGTTCCTTTGCGCCCAATCCACCAGAAATCATTCCCATTCGGCTCCGGATAGGGGCGCCACAGCACCGGGACGCCCGCGTCCTGCAACTGCTTCAGGTACCCTGCGACCGCATCCACCTGAGCTGACCATCTTTGATTCAGCCGGGTGCCGGGCGTGAATAATTCGTTCCACTCAAAATCAGTCAGCTTGCCAAGCAGACTCTGCTGCCCGTTCCCAGGTTCATCGTCAGTGGGACGCGTCGCATGCCACGTCAAACTGACAACGGACTGAGCTTTATACCGCCGCTTGGCCTCGTCCACAATCGCCTGGCGCGCGGCAGAGACTTCGGCTTCCGTCCCTTTTGTAATGCCTAGGTCCTCGCTGTAGATCACGGGATATTTCCCCGTGATCTGAAACACTTTCTCCGTGGAGCCGGCAACCGACTGCGGAGAATTCTCCTGTCCGCTCAAGACGCTTTGTCCAGACACGCTGTACAGTCGGGCCAACAGTGCTTTTGCTTCCGCCGTCACCTGCGGCGTAACCGGACTGGGGATGGGTGGGCCGGACGCTTTTCGGATCGCCGCCATCGGACCAGCCAGCCGCGGATCGTCGCGGTTCAAAGTCATCGGGGCGTCATAGATGGCGCGCAGCGCCTCCAGCGAGTTCCCCGCTTCCACAAATTCGCTCCAGACCATGAACCACGCCCACTTCGGCTGCTGCTTCAGCGCCGCCGGACTCGGAACCGCTCCCACTTCGCCGAGCGCGATCAGCTTACCCGTTGCCAGCGCCAGCGCGTCGTCATAGTGCGACTGCTTGAACTCCCCGTAGTTGTCCACCGAGATGACATCCGCGTATTGCGTCCCGGGAAAATAGCCGGCCAGCGGACCAGCGCCAGCGTTCGGCACATTCGCATTCCACACCCAGATCAGGTTGTTCAGTTTGTGATAATTGACGAAGCGGTCGAACAGCTGCCGGTAAAGCGCCATGGAACCGTTTTGTCCCGGTCGACCACCCCACCAGAACCACCTGCCGTTCATTTCGTGGTAAGGCCGAAACAGAACCGGGACGCGGGCATCGCGCAATTGCTTCAAGTACCCGGCGATCACATCCACCTGCGCGCACCAGCGGTTGTTCAGCGTCGTTCCGGGCGTCAGCAATTCGCTCCACTCGAAATCCGAAAGATGGCTTTGCAAATTCTCCTTGAATGTGACCGGTTCGTCGCTCGAAGGGCGGACCGAGTGCCAGGTCAGCGTGGGTACCGCGCCGTTCCGGTACTGCCGCTTGATTTCCTCGATCAGGAATGGCCGCGCCTCGGTGGAATCCTTATCGTCGTCGCCCTGAAAACCAAAATCCTGCCCGAACACTGCGGGATATTTGCCGGTCAGGTCGTAGGCGCGATCGGTCCAGCGCGCAATGTGGTAGGGATAATTGTGCTGGCCGCTGAGCGTGTAGTGCCCGGAAATCGAATAGAGGTACTTCAATAACGCGCGGGCCTCAGGCGAAGCGTCCGGATTGACTGGCGCGATTGCAGGAGAAGCACCGCCCGCCTGCGATACCGCGTTCGTCACTGCACGGGCCAGCAGAAATACTACGGTTGCGAGCATGGGTCGACCGGGCAGGGTTCGCCGAATCATAGAGATCACTCCTTCTGAACCTACGGAGGGTAAACGATCACCTGGCAGACCGCAACGACTGTGCTCACATTGATTTCACCTCTCACCGGCGGAAGAAACTGAGCCCAGTCCTGATCGCAAGCTCGGGTTGCTCTATAATTCCGATTCGCAGAAATAGGAGTCACCGAAATCTCGCAATATTGCAGGAGGCCTTCTTGAAGCGGACTCATTTACTCCTCTCTTGCTGCATAGTTTTCGCCGCACAAGCGAATTGGGCGCAAACGCCGCCGGCGAAAACGAGCAATCCCGGCCAGCTTTCCGGATACACGGCCCAATCTTCCAAGTCAGAACGCGACTGGGAAAAGAAATTTCAGGATGGTACTTCGCGCGACAACCTGCGCGAAAACATGCGCCGCATGAGCGCTCGTCCGCATCATGTTGGCTCGCCTTATGACAAAGACAACGCGGAGTGGATTCTCTCGAAATTCAAAGAGTGGGGATTCGATGCCCACATCGAAACCTTCCAGGTGCTCTTTCCGACGCCCAGGGATCGCGTAGTTGAACTGCTGGAGCCGACGCAGTTCCGTGCCAAACTGCAGGAACCCGCCGTTCCCGGCGATCCGACGTCGAACCAGACCTCCGAGCAACTGCCCACCTACAACGCCTATTCGATTGATGGTGACGTGACCGCGCCGCTGGTCTACGTGAACTATGGCATTCGCGAGGACTACGAAGAACTGGACCGCCTGGGAATCTCCGTCAAAGGAGCGATTGTCATTGCCCGCTACGGTGAAGCCTGGCGCGGCATCAAGCCGAAAGTGGCGGCCGAGCACGGCGCCATCGGCTGCATCATTTATTCCGATCCCAAAGATGACGGCTTTTTCAACGGCGACGACTATCCCAAGGGCGGCTGGCGGCCCAAGGATGGCGTGCAGCGCGGCAGCGTGATGGACACCGATTATCCCGGTGACCCTCTGACTCCCGGAGTCGGAGCCACCGCCGACGCCAAGCGTCTCCCCATCAGCGAAGCCAAGACAATCACCAAGATCCCGGTGCTTCCGATTTCGTACAACGATGCCCTGCCACTTCTTTCCGCGCTCGCAGGACCGGTTGCCCCGGAAAAATGGCGCGGTGCGTTGCCCATCAGCTATCACATCGGGCCCGGTCCGGCGGAAGTTCATCTCAAGGTTGCGTCGAACTGGGATTTAAAGCCCGTGAATGACATCATCGCAACCATGCGTGGGGCCGAAGCTCCCGATCAATGGGTGATTCGCGGCAATCATCACGATGCGTGGGTCAACGGCGCCGACGATCCTCTGTCGGGCATGTCCGCCGTACTGGAAGAAGCCCGCGTGCTGGGAGACCTGCACAAGCAAGGATGGAATCCCAAGCGGACCATCATTTACTGCGCCTGGGACGGCGAAGAACCCGGATTGCTGGGCTCGACCGAATGGGTGGAAACCCACGGCGACGACCTGCAGAAACATGCCGTCGCCTACATCAATTCCGACAGTAACGGCCGCGGATTCTTTCACGCCTCCGGCTCGCACGACCTGGAGCGGCTGATCAACGATGTGGTTCGCAACGTCAACGATCCCGAAAAAGATATGTCCGTCTGGCAAAGGGCCCGGCTCGTCCGCATCGCGCGCGCACGTAACCAGGAAGACCGCAATGAGATTCGCAAACGCGCGGATCTCACGATCGGCGCGCTGGGAGACGGGTCCGACTATGCCTCATTCCTCGACCACGCTGGCGTCTCGGCCCTCAACATTGGCTACGGCGGCGAAGACGATGCCGATTCCTACCATTCCATCTATGACGACTTCTACTGGTACACCCACTTCATGGATACCGATTTCTTTTACGGACGTGCCCTGGCGCAAACCGGCGGCACGACCGTGATGCGCCTGGCTGACGCTGATCTCATTCCTTATGAATACACCGCACTGGCCGACACTATCGGCAAGTATGTGACCGAACTGGAAAAACTCCTCAAGGATAAGCAGGACGAGATCAACGAGCGCAACCTGGAGTTAAAAGAAGGAGTCTTCACGGCCGTCGCCGACCCGCATAAAACCTCGGTGCCCCCGCCGCGGGAAACCGTGCCGCCGTTTATGAACTTTGCCCCGCTGAAGAATGGCGTGGAATCCCTCAAGCGCAGCGCCGACCGCTATCAGGCTGCAGTGGCTAAAGCACAAGCCGAAGGCGCTCCACCGCTCTCCCCGCAAGCTCTCGATTCGCTGAATACCGATCTGCTCAAGATCCAACGCGCATTCCTGAACGAACGCGGACTTCCCGAACGCCCCTGGTTCAAGCACCAGGTCTACGCGCCCGGCGCCTACACCGGTTATGGCGCAAAACCTCTGGCCGCCGTGCGCGAATACATGGACGCGAAAAAATGGACTGAGGCGGACGCGCAAGTGCCGATGGTCGCCAAAGCGCTGGAGGATGCAGCCGCAGCCATTGGAAAAGCGGCCGACGAGCTCGAAGCGAGCACAACACCGGCGCACTGACGCAAGCTGCCAGGAAGAGCGGGGACGTCGACGGGGCGAGTTTCCCCGTACATCGGACCAGCGCCTCTAGTGGTCCCCCTTCTTCTTGTTTTTTTGCGGTGAGGTGCTATCGAGGCCCCACAGACGCATGTGGCACTTGTGGCACATGTCTTTCGTTTCGCTGTTTTGGTTCAGAGCGTCTTCGGGAATCTCGGAACCCATCCTGAGATGATGGAGCATCGTTCCCCCGTGGGCAAGGTGGCAACTGATGCACGACATCTCGCCGCCACTGAGAGGATCAGGACATCCGCTCACCGGATGGCGCGCGTAAGGGTGTCCCCTGCTGTTGTTCATGGTAAGAGCGATGGTCAGCAAATAGCGCGAAGGGGCGCTCTTCGCAGTCTGGAGGTGACACTGCAGGCAAAGATCATTTACCTTCGCCCGCAGTAGCCGTGGGTTCGCAGAGCTGTGCGGATTGTGGCACCGCGTGCACATTGCGGAAGCATAGGGAAAGTGTGCATTCAAAACCGCTTCTGGCTGATGGCATTCCCGGCAAACGACGGGCTTCGTCGGTTTGAGAACCACGTAAGTCCCGTCCTCCCGGTCCTCAATGCTGTGGCAGGAATTGCATCCCCGCTCGACGGCGGGGTGGACGTGGTCCCCCGTGGCGTGATCGGCGTGGCATTCCACGCATTTCGAGTGCTCGTCGAGCCGAGTAGGATGCGGATTCGCGTGGCACAGGCACGGGCTTAGCAAACCGGCAACGATCGCGCAAAGAGACGATCGTGCGGCGAACGTCATTGAAGCCCTCCCATCAGCGGTCCCGGTCTGCACCTGGTGCGCTTCCCGTCAGCGCTGCGCCGGGCTTGAGACGAACCAGATACGGCGAAAAGGGCGTAATTTCCAGAGCCAATTTGTCTTTGGCGGAGTAGATTCGCGGCGGCCGCGCTTTGACGAACTTCAGTTGCCCCGCCCAGGGATCGAGTTTCACCCGGCTGCCCAATGGCAAGGCGACGATCTGCTGCGGGTTCTCGAGTTCGAGCGCGGGTGCGGCGTCCGCAACCGCACTCATGAACGAAACGCGATTGTCGGTAATCAGGCTCTCACCCAGATTCGCTTTGATCAGGTTGGGGACCTTCCGGCTGTATTTCTCCAGCGCTTTGAGGAAAAGGCCGGCCTCGGCAAGACTGTCTTTGTAGGGTGAGTTGGCAAGAATCTTCAACCCAAGCGCGTCGGCTTCGCTTTCCTCCTGAGCGCTATGTTTGAAATCAAACAGCGGCAACTGCTTAAGGGTGGGTGCAAGCATGCGGTCGTTGAATGCAAAACTGCTGTCGAGTTCGTGACCCAGCGCCGCATGGGCCAATGCGTGGGCCAGGATCGTGGCCAGCGCAGCTTCATTGGGCAGGGCATCAAGCAGACCGCGGCTGACCAGAATTGTGTGGCCAATCGTGGCTACCTCGATGGGGGTCGTCGCCAGAATCCGGCAGCGAATCTCGGGGTCGAGAGTGATCTTGCTGGTCACTTCCAGATTCGTGATTACGGTTTGCAGGACCTTGTCAACCTCGCCTTCGGGCACGACCAATCCCAACTCCTCGAGCTTGGCCAGGACATTGTCCTCGGCTCGCCGCTGCCAGGAACGTTGAATGTCGAGCGGGCTCTGGTCGGGTTTCTCCGACGAGTCCTTGGCGGCGTTTGGATCGACCACAATCTCGGCAAACTCCGATTCCCTGCCCGCGGGGTTGAGATTGTAGCCCCAGATGCGGGTCTGCGCCTTCATCCGGGGAGTGTGCGTTTGCGGTTTATTGGTATCAAACTCCTCGGAGTAGACAACCGCAGGAAGCCAAACACCCGGACGCAGGTTCATGCGCCAACTGTCGATGTGGAAGGTGCCATAGCTCCCGTTGAACCGGACAATGTTGAAATCGTCATCTTCGACCCAGATGACGCCCCGGAAACGGCTCCCCTGATCCTTGCGAGGACTGACTTCGAATACCTGGCAGCGCACTTCTCCCAGAAATTCGCGGCGCATGTAGCGGAACTGATAGTTCTTGCGGTCGAGTCCGGTACGATCTACGAAAATCATGCTGGAGAAACCCACTGGACTGAGCGAATAGAGCTTCGCGAACGAGCCCGCCATCCGCTCCACCAGGCGCTTGTCCAGATAAAACTCCTCCGTCGCCTGCTGAAATTGCACCCGCCCGAGAAAGTAACGGTCTTCGGCAGGTGCGAACCCCAGAGTGCTGTCGGGTTGCATGCGCTGCAGGTAGGTCTCTACCATCGGGCTATAGCTGCGCATGGTTGTGCTCAGGGCACGTTCGTTGGCGATGATTCGGTCAATTGCTTGCTCGGAATCGAATTTCGGAATACTGCCTGCGGATACCCGGATGGATACCAGCAGGCTAACAACCGTGAAAAGGCAGCGCCGCGTCATTGTCCGCCTCCTGTGGATCTCACTGACCTGAAGCCGCAGGACCGCTTGCGACATCGAAGCCGGGCATGAGCATCAAGGTGGGGGTAGGGGATCGCACTGAAAACAGGACGGGATCTGCCCTGCGGGATGCGGGAGAGATCCCACCTCCGGCCAGCTAAGGGACAGACTCCAGAGGCTCTGCATGGAAGCCTCACTCTCGGAAAAGGAAAGGGCCAAAAACGGCAGTTTCCGAGCACTCAGGGGAAGTGCGCTCTCATGCTAGCAGCTGTGTCTGATTCCACTGTGAGGCCGCTCACGAGGGGGTGTGATTTACGTCACCCGCTCCGTCGCTTTCAGGCTGTTTCCGGAGCGTCACTGCTTTGGCAAAGCGCAAGGTATTGCCCCCCGAAAGGCAAGTTACGGAACCAGCGTTCGGCAGGACGGAGCCAGCGCAACTGCCGCGGGAAATAGAAGAGCGAATCCATTCGTAGAATCTTGAATCCCGCGTCCGAAAGGATCTTGCGGGCCTCGCGCGGGCTGATCGGAATGGCATTTTCATCGAATGCACACTGCGACATCACGTAACGTGTGCCCAGATTCCAAGGGTTGTTTTCCCAAAAGGCAAACCAGCCTCCAGGACGGAGCGCGCGACGAATCGCAACCAGACAGTCATGCCGCTCGCGCGGCGGTATGTGATGGAAGACACCATTGCAAAAGGCGAGGTCCGCCGTGCCATCGGGTGTCCACGCGTCTGCGCACAGGAACGACACCCCGGCGCCGTAATTAGACTGTCGGGCCAGCGCGATCGAGGCACTCGAAATATCCACACCCAGCACCTGGTCTGCCTTGAACTTGGCGGCAAGCATCGGCGCATTCGCGCCGTCGCCGCAACCGTAGTCCAGAATCCTCTGCACTTCGCAGCCGATCCCCGCGACGCATTGTGCTGTCCAATCGATTCTGCCCCGGGCATAGAAATCTCTGCCCTCGCCCGTGATCGCGAGCGACTTTGCCAGGTCCTGATCGTAGCTGCTGGCGAAGCGATCAAATTCAGCTGGAGTCATGGATTAGTCTGAGTCATGGATTAGCGCCGGCGCAGACCGAGGATGCTCAGGAAAAAGCTGCTGAAGATGACCTGGGCTCCAAGCGTGAGAGCGAAGACGGACGGCATCACGATGCGAAGCAACCTCTCCGAATTCATGGCCCCAAAGCTGGTTCGAGCCCAACTGGACAAGGCAAAAACCGAGCCGGCGATTCCCAGGATCACGAGCAATGCTCCTACGATCAGGCCGGTTTCGAGCTTGATGTATACAAAAAGACGATTCAGGCGAGGATCTTCCGGCAGCAGCCCCTCAGTAATGGCGAAGACCTTCGTGAACACGGCAAAGGCCAGCAACTGGAACCCGACCAGCATGGAGCCAAAGGCATAGGCCAGCGTGTGAACGTCAAACACAATGCTTCCGATCTGGCGCGGACCGGGCAGAAGCCAGAAACAAACCGCCAGTCCGAGCAGGATCGACGCTATTCCGGGATACAGGAAAAGCCATCGGGGGCTGTACATCAGCAGGAAGCGCAGGTGTCGCCAGCCATCGTGCCAGGTGCGCAGATGCGGCGGATGACTGCGCCCGTCGGGAGACAGTGTGGTCGGCACTTCGCTTACATTCATGCGCAACAAGCTGGCTTTCACCACCATTTCGCTGGCAAATTCCATGCCGGTTGAGCGGATGTCCATACGTTCATAGCTGTCTTTGCGGAAGGCCCGCAATCCGCAATGGAAATCCTGGCAGGGAGAACGAAAAAAAAGTCTCCCCAACGCCGTCAGCACGGGGTTGCCAAGGTAGCGATGCAGGAAAGGCATTGCCCCCTTGTGAATGCCGCCGCGAAAGCGATTGCCCATCACCAGATCGGTGCCATTCCTCAACTGCTCGATGAAGCGAGGAATGTGCCCAAAATCATAGCTGTCGTCGGAGTCGGCCATAACGACATAGACGCCGCGCGCAGCCTGGATCCCGCCCTTGAGGGCATTGCCATATCCGCGCTGCTCGACGTGCACCACTCTTGCCCCGGCAGACTCCGCGCTTTCGATAGAGCCGTCGGTCGATCCGTTATCCGCGACAATAACTTCGCCCCTGAGGCCCGCCGCCTCTAACGTAGAGACCGCCTTCGAGACGCACGTGCCCACCGTCTCTTGTTCATTCAAGCAGGGCAGTACGACCGAAACCTCAATCGCTTCTGGAGTGGCCGTGGCGCTTAGGTCGGCCGGAAGGCCCTGCATAGATTGGCTCATATACGCGATGAACTTCCCCAGACGGTCTGGTCGCGGCTCGAAGACACCGTCGACGAACGCTCATTATAAGGCTATCTGCGAGGCTTTCCTACGCGCTCGGCGGTCGCAAACATCTTCGCAACCGTGTCCATGTCCTTCGGTCGCACCTTGCCCGTGGGGATGCGTTTGTGCGTAAGGTCTTCGAGCTTCAGCAACAAATCCACCAGTGCCATCGAGTCGATCAGCCCCGAGGAAACCAGCGGGGTATTCTCATCAATGGTCACACCCGGCTTGCGGATCAACTGAACAATGTGCTCGATCATTTGCTGTGCTTCTGCGGTCATGAGGATAGTGCCCTCTAAAACTCGACGTTGAGTTCCGGATGCTCATGCAATAGCTTCTCTCGCGTAGCGGATCGCGCCGCTTTCCCGGCGGTGCTCTTCACGATCCACTTCGGCGGTCTCAGGAAAACCCTCCGCACCGAAACCCCCAGGCCCGCGACGACCCGGCTGCAAATCTCGCGCTCAAGTTCTACCGCGTTCACGAGCGATTCTTCGTGCTCCACTTCCGCCGCCACGACGATGTCTTCGGTCCCGAGATCGGGATTGTATACGGCCATCGCAACCGCGCGCCCGTCGTGGACCGCGGGATGGCCGGCGACGATTTCCTCGATGTCCTGCGGGTAAATGTTCTCGCCCCCGATGATGAGCAGATCCTTGTTGCGTCCAACAACATACAGCTCATCTTCAAGGTAAAACCCGAGGTCGCCCGTGTGGTACCAGCCATCGATGATTGCCTGCGCCGTCAGGTCAGAACGATTGTAGTAGCCCTCAAACAAGCAATCGCTCTGGACCAGAATCTCGCCCACGAAATCGGACCCGAGGACGTCACCCGAATTGGATACGATGCGAACCTGCTGGTTGGGCAGCAACCGGCCCGACGACGTGAACGACAACGCTCCTGGAGTTCTCCCCTCCACCGGCACAATACGATGTGCGCCGCGGAATTGCTGCCCATCAACCCAGATCCTCGCCGGACCGGTTGGCTGATCGATAGCCGATTGGGTCACCGCGAAGACATTTTCCGCCATGGCATAAGAGGATTGCAGAACGGTGTTCTTGATCCCGAATGCCTTTTGAAACTCGGCCATGCTGCTCGCTCGTACTGGCTCGGAGCAATTGATCAGGAGGCGAACGGACGAGAGATCGTACTCCGCCCAGCGGCTCTGCGGCGTGCGCCGGGGCACAAACTGAAATGCGAAATTCGGCATCCATGCCAGCGTGCATTTGTACTCGCTGATGATCTGCAACATCGTCTCCGGCCGCATCACCCAATCGATCGGCGACTGCATCACCAGGGGAACGTGGCATACCATGGGCAGCATGAAGCAGGCGATCAGCCCCATGTCGTGGTAAAGGGGCAGCCAGCTGTAAACGCGGTCCGTCGTGCCGTCAACCTTCAGTGATTGCGCCAGATATTCCAGCTGCCTCAATACCGCAGCATGAGTGAGAGCGACTCCTTTCTGGAGCCCCGTCGTGCCCGCGGAATGCTGAATGAACGCCAGGCTCTCGGAGTGAATTCTCGGCGCTTCCTTCGCCAGGTGACGCTCTTGGAGATCGGTCAGTTCTTTCTCTCCGCCGAAATCCTTACCTCCGGCGCGGAGCAGCTTGGTTTCGCGGCCGACGGATACGCACTCCAGCATCTCCTCCGGAAACTCTTCGTCTATCACCACAGCTTTTGCGCTGAGATTTGCTGTTACTCCAGCCAGTCCGGAACGGTACTTGGAGGGCTCAACCTTGAAATTGGGATAGGCCAGAAAGGCCGGCGCCGCACCCAGCATCATCGCGGCAACGAAGGTCGTCATCGCGGGAATCCCCTGCGGCATGATGATGACCACACGGTCGCCTGCCATCAGACCATGGACGCGGAGCGCGTCCGCCTCCAAACGCGCACGGCGGCGGAACTCGGCAAAAGTCACCGTCTGGCGCTCGTCTTCGTCGATCCAGGCCGTCACAAAAGGCCGAGCGCCCGGCGCCGCCTCCAGCGCTTCGATGAGATTGGCGAATCGAATCACACGTCATTGTAGACTAGCGGTCGCAGCCTTCTGATCCCACGCCTGGTTCGAGCTTCACACCGCGTTTACTCTGCCGTTTATACTCTTAGATTCGTTTTACTATGGAACACTTTCGATGCAGTTAGCGCGGATTGACAATCTACGCGGCAAGCGGGCGCTGCTGGGCGGCTTGCTCGTAGCCATTGTCCTGCTGCTGTACCTTCCGGTGATCCATCACAATTTCATCAAGCTCTGGGACGACGACGATTACGTTACGGAGAACATCCATGTCCGCACCGGATTGAAGCTCGCAAACATAGCCTGGGCTTTTACAAGCTTTGACGTATCGAACTGGCATCCCGTTACCTGGCTCTCCCACATGCTGGATTGCCAGCTGTTTGGCCTGAATTCCGGCGCCCATCACTACGTCAACGTGTTGCTGCACGCGGCCAACGTTCTACTTTTATTTTGGCTATTGCAGCAGGCCACGGGGGCCGTGTGGCGCAGCTTTCTGGTGGCGGCGATCTTTGCTGTACATCCTCTGAACGTCGAGACCGTGGCTTGGGTAGCCCAAAGAAAAAGTCTGCTCAGTGCATTTTTCTCGTTGCTCACGATCGCTGCCTATGGCTGGTACGCGCGCAGTGGGGGATGGAAGAAATATCTGGTCATGGTTTGCGCGTTTGCCCTGGCGCTGATGTCGAAGCCGATGGCCGTAACTGTTCCTCTGCTGCTGTTGCTCTTCGACTACTGGCCGTTGCAGCGTTTGGAGGGACTTCCCTTCTCGCGCCGGTGGATAAGACTGACGGTTGAGAAGCTGCCACTGTTTGCGATGAGCGCAGCGAGTTCCATACTCACGGAAATGGCGCAGGGGGCCGGGGGATCTGTAATGGGCTTGTCGCTGCTGCCAATTTCAACTCGCATCGAGAATGCCGCCATATCGTGTGTCGCTTACATCGGGAAGATATTGTGGCCGGTCAGGCTGGCAACGTATTATCCGCTTCGACTTTCAGCGCCCTTAGGCGATGCTGTTGCGTCCGCCGCAATTCTGATTGCGGTCAGCGCGTTGGCCTTGTACTTCCGTCGGGGACGCTATTTTGCAGTGGGCTGGTTTTTCTTTCTTATCGCGCTGATTCCCGTGATCGGCATTGTTCAGGTTGGCTTTCAGGGCATGGCAGATCGATACATGTATGTTCCCGCCATCGGTCTGTTTATCGCCGTGGTTTGGGGCATCGGCGGTGTCGTTGAGCATTTGCCGGTTGCGCGTGTTTTCTTATCGTTCGTCGCACTGTGTTTTATCAGCGGTTTCGGCGTTGCGAGCGTTCGCTACCTCAGCTACTGGCAAAACGGGGCGACTCTGTTTGCGCACGCGGAAGCCGCCTGGGGACGGCCTGACTTCTGGGTCGAGCAACTTTATGGGAACGCTCTGTTTTCTGAGGGCCGGATCGATGACGCAATGCAGCACTACCAGGAATCCTGCGCCCTTCAGCCGGGAACGGAATACTGTCATTACAGCATTGCACACATCCTGTCGGGCCGGGGCCAGTTCCGCGATGCCGTCCGAGAGTATCAGCTCGCATTACGGTACACGGCCAGCCGCGACATGGCGCTGCTTTGCCTGAACGAATCCGGCGAGGCGCTCCTGCAACTTGGCGAATACGACGCGGCGCAGCAGGCATTCGACAAGGCGCTGACAGTTAATCCCGGAAACGCTACAGCCTTGCGCTTGCGGGAACAGGTCATCCGGCGCAAGGGAGGCGGGAACTGAGTTGGAGAATGGAGGAATGTTGTTCCAGGGCATCTGCTATGTCTTGCTCTTCCTGACGTGTGTCGTGCTCTTCGCCAAGGTTCGTTGGCGAAGAGTGCGGCAACCGTTTCTTCTTCTTGCCAGCTTCGCGCTCTACCTCACGTGGGCGCCCTGGTTCGCCGCCGTTCTGGTTACGTCGATCATCGTGAACTTCCTCATCGGGAAATGGCTGCGGCGGAGTCCATACTGGCTGCCACTGTCAACCGGGATCGTTTTCAATCTAGGGCTACTGAGCGTTTTCAAGTACCTGCCAGAACTTGCGCCTCTCGCTCGGCACAGCACGCTGCAGAGCTTTTCCAATCTGGCGCTGCCCCTGGGCATCTCGTTCTGGACCTTTCAGGCGTTGAGTTATCTTTTCGACCTGTATCGCGGCGAGGAACTCGATCCGTCGTTGGCCGAGTTCGCCCTTTACATGGTCTTTTTCCCGGTGACGATCTCTGGCCCTGTCTGCCGCATGCCAGACATGCTGCCGCAGTTTCGCTCCGAGCAAACGACCTCCTGGAACGATGTCGGGCAGGGCCTCCGCCGCATCGCCATCGGCGTGCTGATGATGCAGTTAGCCAGGCTGCTTGGACAAGGGATTCTGGCCGGCGACGGAATCGGGAGTGGGTTCGACCGCCTCACCCAGTGGAGTGGCGCCGACGTCTGGTGCCTTGCATTCGGCTACGGATTGCAGCTGTTTTTCGATTTCGCGGGCTACACGCACATCGCCGTCGGCGCGGCCAAAGCGCTGGGCATCGTGGTGCCGGAAAATTTCGCGCGGCCCTTTGCGTCCACCAATCCATCGGTCTTCTGGACGCGCTGGCACATGTCGCTTTCTTTCTGGATTCACGACTACGTTTTCTTTCCGCTCGCCCCTTTGCGCCGAGAACGATGGTGGCGCAATCTGGCGTTGGCCTTTTCCATGCTCGTTTTCGGACTCTGGCACAAAGCTTCCCTGCTCTTTCTGATTTGGGGGTGCTACCACGGTGTCCTGCTGGTATCACATCGGCAATTGCAGCAGTTGCAGCGCAAATTCAACTGGGAACCTCGCGAGAAAATCTGGACACTGCTCTCGTCGTTTCTGGCATGGTTCGCGACCGCGACTTTCATCAGCCTGGGATGGATTTTCTTCCGCGCCAATTCCCTGGCGCAGGTAGGCCAAATGCTCTCCGCAATCGTCTCGCCGGCAAGCTATTCCTCGCGCTTCCTCAGTTCAAGCCTCTACGCTTTGATTGCGGGTCTGTCGGCTGGATATTTGATCGTCTTACTGGTCGGCGATGCCCTCGATCGGCAGGCCAGCCGCGAACAGGGGAATGAAGTGCACTCGGGGACATTCGCGCTGATCGCCCGCTGGCGCTGGTTTTGGATCCCGTCGCTCTATGTTTTGGCGTTGATTTTCGTTTTGCTGGCCACGCATGGTCAAGAGGCCAGCGCCGGGCAGCTGATGTATCGTCGCTTCTGAATTCGATCATCAAAAGCGTTCAGCGGACCTGTGTTCCGTCGGGCAGGAACACGGGATAGCCATCCCAGGGCTGAGCCATCCCCAACTGCTGCGCCGCAGCGGCGCGATTGTAAGGATAAAGAAACATGCCAAAACGCAGCCGCAGCATCGCATCTTCCGGGCTTCTCGTGATGGCCCACTGATACTGCGCCGCCGTATCGTTCGGAGTCTCAGCTGATCGCTGCGCCTTCGCCGCCATGCGAAACATTTGCTCAGAGTGATTCAGTTGCGTGGTGAAGGGAGGCTTCTGCAAACGATCGAGCATCTCCGCCCCAAGGCGAGCGCGATCATAGCCCGT
The DNA here is from genome assembly GCA_052326105.1 of Candidatus Sulfotelmatobacter sp. GTDB lineage: Bacteria > Acidobacteriota > Terriglobia > Terriglobales > Acidobacteriaceae > Sulfotelmatobacter. The sequence goes on from JBKQRC010000074.1 coordinate 51,850, forward strand.
TAAGGCCAAAAGCCGTTCACAATCGGCTTCAGACAAAACATCAGGATCGGCCGAATGCGTCGAGTCAGCGTGAAGATCTTTCACGATTTCCAGGAATATCGCTCGCGCTAACAGGTAATTGCCCTCTGGAGTCAGATGTACGTGCTCATAAACGAAGTCACTGCCGATAATCCCGTCGGGACTCGCGTCGGACAGGATCTTGTCCGCATCGATGAGGGCGACACCCGGAGACGAAGAAGCTACCGATCGATTGATTTCATTGATCCGGCTGTCCGCCCGAAAACGAAGCGTATCCAGGTCCCGGGCACGGGCAAAATGTTCCTTGGCGGCTTTGTAGTCTCCTCTGGCCCACAAGCATCGCGCGATGCGGAACTCAAGTTCCGCGTAATCGTCATCGATTTTGGCCGCGGAAAAATATAGCTTCAAGGCATCCGCCGGGGAGTCGGCGGCTTCCAATTCATCCCCTTGCTGAACCAGAGCCGGCCAGGAGCGCAACTCCTCGGCTTTCAGACCGTCCCGATGCTGCGATGCAAACGGAGCGCAGTCCTTCAGATTGGTGGCTACCGTGGCGACGATTACCTTGGCCCCCGCTTTATGTGCGACGGCAATGATGTCACGCAGATTCTGTTCGAAATTCGCATACACATATTTCATCTGAGGAGAACTGGCTGGCACCTGTTTATCGAGAAACATCTCCATGCCGCGCCATTCTCTCTTCTGAGTGCCCAGCCTGGTCACAAACTGGCCGATGCGCGTGGAATGGTAGAAAATGCTGCTGCGAACCACTGGCATGCTCATCGCCGACGAGGTGAGAACTGTGCCTGCCCCGTAAGGCCCAACCACTTCGTTATTTCCCGAGTAGCTGATGAAAAGGTCGGGGCGCTGGTCCGCCAGCCCTTTGACGATCGGCAACTCGACGTGTGAATTGATCGCCACGCTCCCCGTGTTGACAATCTCGAATCTGATTGACGGGTAGCGTTCACGAAGCATGACCTCGAGATATCGGCTGAATCCATACGCGGAATCCGGGTCTCCCATCGCCGCGGATTCTCCCAGAACAAAAATCCTGAAAGTTCCCGGCGGCTTGGCGGCTGGGATCGAATACAGGCGCGGCGTCTGCACCATGCCTGCGGGAAAGAATGGCGCGGCAAAAAATAAGTTGTAGCAAGAGGCCGGCCGGCCGTTAACCGTGCAAGGAACCAGAAGGTCAGTGCTATATCCGACGCCCGCGATTCTCAGGCTCACCTCGATAATTCCGAGAATCACAATAGGAACGAAAACAGCAACTGCTACGAGAACAGCCCAGTGACGACGCCGGACAGTCGCGACTTCTTTCGCGTCTTTTTTCGTCTCAGGATCAGAACTCATCTGGGCCTGCCCATTGTTTTTCATCCCACACTTGCCGCATCACCGCTCAGCTATTGCAACGCCTTGTCGGTCTTCGTGCCCGGTTTCATGGTCAGGTGCTGTTGCGCCTGCGCAATCAGGCCCTGCACGCGGTCACGCTGTGGATAATCGGGATTCGTTTCCAGCAGGCGCTTCCACGCCGCAATAGCGCCGCTCATGTCCATTTTGTCCTGCCACTTGACCATACCTTCGTTGAACAATGCGTTGGCGTGCTTGCCGTCGATCTTGAGCACCTCGTCGTATTCCTTAAGCGCTCGATCGGGTTGCCCCATGAAGTGGTACGCCGTGCCCATGTCCGTGCGAACGTCGGTCGCCTTCGGATTGATCTTCAGAACGCTCTCGTAATACTTCACGGCTTCCGGATACTGCTGGGCGTCGTAGTACAGGTTACCAATCCTGGTGAGCAAGTCCGCATTGTTCGGGTCGCCCTTGAGTTGCGCCAGCAGTGGCGCCGCTTGTGTGTCTACCATCTGCCGCAACTGCTCCGGTGTGGGTGATGGCGCAGTCCCCGTCGGCGGTGCGCCACCTGCCCCGCCAACGCCTGTACCGGCGCCTTGCATCTGTGCGGGAGCGGCGTTTTCCGCCGGTTGGGTCGAAGCTGAACCGCGCAGGAGATATCCGACTGCCACGCCTACCAGCAGACAGATAACCGATAGCACGTAAGCCTGCGTGCTCGTCCAGTTCCCGGACATAGAAGTCTCACCGTCAGCCATGAAATTCTCCTGTTGAAATCCCCTGATTTTGTGTAGTAATTGTCCCGTGATCACCTGCCGCCATGGTGTGATTGAAATCACATGTGCTCGTGCGTCGTGTACGGCGCGCGGCGCACTGTCGTCGCATTCATGCGATGACCGACTGGGCCCGGATTGTGTCCGAAGATGAGTTTACGGCAGATGGGTGATATCCCCTAGCCGAAGCGCGATTTCCAGTTTCCCATGCGTCAAGAGTCGTGGCAGGCTCGGCAAACGTCGCGTAAGTAATTGACAACATGATGGATTTCACTAATCGAGGTCGATCTTTTTGGCATCCCACGTGCTTCAACGATTTTTGACGTGTACGAGCGGATGCAGACGTCGCCGTAAGTCTGCCCGCAAGTCGGAGTGTACGAGCAACTCTCTCCGCTTTTCCAGGCGATAAGGAGATTTATGGAAGCGAACGATCAAGATTCCAAATCTTGGAATAATGTTCAAACCTACGGCATGGCAATCACCTGCCTCATTCTGGGCATAGCCGCGGGATATCTCCTGCACGCGCCCGCGGCGGCCACCGCTGGGCCGGCTATGACGACGGTTTCGCCGAGCTCTGCGCCGGGAAACCCAACCCCAACCATGCCCAGCGCTGCGGATTTGAAACGCATGGCGGATACAAAAGTCGCTCCTCTGCTCGAACAATTGCAGAAGAACCCCAAAGATGCGGATTTGCTGGCCGAAATCGGCCATTCCTACATGGCAGCACAGCAGTTTCAAAGCGCCCAGCAATACTATGAACAGTCGGCTGCGGTGAAACCGAAGGCGGACAATCTGAACGAACTGGCGTACGTCTATGTCAAACTGGGCGATTTGGATAAAGGGATTGCCACGCTAAATCAAGCTCTTAAGCTGGAGCCTAACAACGCAAAGGTCCTGTTCAACCTCGGTTTTTTCGAATGGAAAGGAAAAGCGGACCCGAAAGCGGCGATCGCCGCCTGGCAGGGATTCCTGAAAGCCGATCCTAACAGCCCAAGACGAGCCGAAGTCGAGCAGATGATGGCGCAAGCCAAAAAGCACCTGAGCATTGCTCCTGGCACCAAAACCGAGAAGCCGGCAATGTAGCGGCGCGACTACCACGCGGGCGATAACGTATGAGTAAGCGCGACTCGCAAGCTCAGCTATCCTGCTCAGCGGATGCCTTGAGGTGCCGAACCCGATGAGCGTAATGCGCGACCTGATCGGACTTTCCAAACTCCGCGTATTGCGCCTGGCCGCTCTGACCGGCTTGATTGTCGGCGTCGGCACCGAATGCTTCCTCAAGAAGCTGTCCGTTCTCGATCCCGACATGTGGTGGCATCTCAGCGTCGGCGATTGGATCGTTCACAATCACGCTTTCCCGCATAACGGCATCTTCTCCCATACCGCCGCAAATCGCCCCTGGATGGCTTATAGCTGGGGCTACGAGGTTCTGCTCTCTCGGGCCTATGACTGGTTCAGTTTCGTTGGCATGGGTTTGTTCGGAACCGGACTCACCATAGCAGTCGCGCTGGCCGTGTTTGTAATGCTGCATCGGATCTCCGGCCGCTTCTGGACCGCCTGGGCCCTCTCCGTGATCGTATATGCTGCGTTCCTCTTCAATATTGCGCCCCGGCCCGTGTTTTTCACGGTGGTGCTGTTTACGGTCTTGTTGACTCTGTTGTTCGAGGCGCAACGCAGCGGGCGAGTGCGATTGCTGTATTGGCTGCCGCTCCTGTTCTTGATTTGGGCGAACATTCACATCCAATTCATCTACGGACTCGCGGTGGTCGGATTGTTTGCCGGAATCAACCTGCTGCAGCGGCTTGCAATCCGCCTTCGCTTCTACCCGGATTCCCTGACTGCGCCCACACTTCCGGTGCTTCAGCCGTTCGCCGTTCTGGCTTGCTGTATCTTAGCGTCGTGCGTGGGACCATATTCCTTTCACCTCTACCAGGAGGCCTTTGTCATCTCGAAATCGAAGATCATGTACAAGATGATCATCGAGTTGCAGGCCTTAAGCTTTAATTACTTCAATCAGTACTTTGAGTTGCTGTTGGCCATCGGCGCCTACTTTGCCCTGGGCTGGCAAAAGAAAATGGATCCCTTCAAACTGGCGCTGTTGCTGTTCGCCAGCGTATTCGCATTCCGGACGTGGCGCGATGCGTGGTTCATCTGCGTTACTGCGGCGGCGGTGATCGCCGACTTCCCTGCCCCCGAAGGCGAGGACGACCGGTCCATTCGATTCTCAGGTTGGGCGGCGGTGAGTGTTGCCAGCATCTTGCTGTTAGTGCTGGCGGTTCGTAATGCGGATTTCAACACGCGTGGACTGGATCGTGTGATCAGCAGCGAGTATCCCGTGGATGCAGTCAACTTCCTGCGCAGGAATCCCGTGGGAGGACCGCTCTACAACAGTTTTGATTGGGGCGGCTTCCTGATTTTCTACATGCCCCAGTACCCGGTCTCCATTGACGGGCGCACCGATCTTTATGGGGACGCAATGGACGAACAGTATTACGCCACGCAAGAAGCAGAACCCTCGTATGAAACTGACCCTGTACTGAACCAGGCCGGGGTCGTGATTCTCAAGAATAAGTATCTGATCGCGCAAATGCTGCTTACGGATCACCGGTTCCGGATGATTTACCGCGACAATCTTGCCGTAATTTTTGCGCGGAATTGGTAGCCGCCAGCGTCCCCACTCTCCCGATTCGGCACACAGGGCCCGTGTTCTACGGAGCGGGTTTTGGGACAAACACGCTCGCCAGATCGTCGCTGTACGCCAGTCGGTATCGCGCACTCAGAGCGGGCAGATTCGTCAGCGCCTTTGCCATCGCGGACTGCCGCTCCAAAAGGAGCGTGCCGGCACGGGCGACCATGGGATCGGACTCCAGCAGCTCCTTGCCACTGACCACGTTGAAATACGAGCCCAGGATACCGTCACCATAGAGTTCGATCCGGCTGTCAATAACCACCGGATATTGCGGCATATACCAGGTGAGAAAACCTCCCCAGGAATAAGCATTGAAAAGTGGCTGAGGAAGCCGGTTCGCCAGGATATAGTCGCAAGCCTTGACTGGGAAAACGCTGCTGATCTTATTCAGCAAAGCGTTTGAACCGGGCACACACAAACTCGCGAGCACCAGGACGGCAACCGTCAGTGCTGCTGCCCAGCGGCGCTCCCACGGCAGCCTTCCATTTCGCGGCGACTCACTCTCCGTCTGCGCGAATTGGAGTCCGCCGGAAAGCACTGCAATCGCCGGCAACACCGCAAGCCAACCATCCCGCTCAATTCGGAATGCGACCAGTGTGCCCGCAACCAGCGTCATCAGCTCGAACAGGTCAAGCGAGCGCCGGCGTCCAAGAGCGAGAAACGCGGCCATCACCAGTAGCATGAGCGCGAATTCCTGCGGCCGGCGGAAGCTCATCGCGCTCATCTGGGTGAAATGTTCGAATCCGACCGGGCTGTAGAGAACCTTGAAAGCGGCTGGTAACAGGTGAACTGTGTACGGATTCGCGAGCGTGCCCAAAACCGACAAGACGCTTGCGATACCGACCTGCTTCAGATCGAGAGGGCGAACCCGTTCGCTGAGCCAGTTTACGCGCAGAGCTCTGAGCATCTTCTCCAGCAGCAGGGCAATTACGAACAGACCCAGCAAGAGCAATCCGGCTACAAATTGAATGTGCAGATTCGCCCAGAACACGAACAGTACGGGCAACCAGAAGAGATTCTTCGCCCCACCCGTTTGCCGGCTGCGCACCAGCAGTTGCCACTCGATTGCGAAGAAAAGAATCGAGAACGCATACGGAAGCGGCTGTAGACCCGGAATCACGTACTGCGCCACGGCAGAGAGAAAAATGGCAGCCCAGAAGCTGGCGCGGCCTGTCCGTGCCAATAAGAATGTAACTACGGCCAGCGCTACCTTGAACCCCATCAGCAGGATGGGAAGCGCACGCAAACCGAGGACTCGGTATGCGGCTGCGAGCAGCACTTCATACCCCCAGCTCGAATCATTCCAGGGCAGATTGGGATACTGCGAGAAAAGGCCAGTCCGCGGAACCGCATGATTCTGCAGTATCCAGGTGCCGGTGCGCAGGTGCACCCACACGTCGCTGGTAGATAGCGCAGAAACGTGCGTAGCTTCGTAGACTGCCGATGCTGAAAACAACAGCACCAGCAGGAGAAGCCGCAATACCGATCGCAGGAGTTCCCTATGCTTGATGACGATCACAGGTTGAGCTTGCCAAATCGAATGATCCGCCATTGTAGCCGATGCGAATCGAGCGTTCTTGTAAAGGGCCGGGGGGACCGTTATGCTGTTTCCTGGTCCAATTGCTTCTGTTCTGGGGTCCGAGAGGTTGGTCAACCGATATGAACCGCAGGATTCTTCGAGCTTGCAGTTACCTGCTTGTCGTCGCTGGACTGTTGGTATTCACGATTCGGTTTGCCCGGGCCGGCGACGCTTCCCAGCTGTCAGGCTCCTACCGGGTGGTCCATAAGACTGACCTTGGCCATCAGACCCGAGTCCAGTTGGAAGTCCACCTCATCAACCACGGACAACGCGATCTCCACATTCAGCGGCTTACGCTCTGGGATTTCTCTCATCCCGATAAGGGCGGAACGCAAGCCTGCTCCATCGTGGTACATACCGGCGCCTCCGCCGATACTACGCAGGAGTTCACCATTCCGCGGTCGGAATACGATTTGTGGAAACGCGGAACACGCCCTCGCCTGGTTCTGGAAGTAAAGCTGCCCGGGGACCACCAAACCACGAAGGTCGTTCGGCTGGATCGCGTTTCTGGCGGGAAGGTGGACTGACCATGCGCTCACTGAACCCGGCTGCGTCGTTTTGCCTGCTTCTCGCCGCAGCGCTCTGGGCGCCACAACTCGCGCTGGGCCAGTATTCCATCAGCTCCATCGCAGGAGGCGGCCCCAATAACCTGCCTGCGCCTAATTCCAGCATCGGATACGCTGCCAGCGTGGCGCTGGATGGCTCGGGCAACACCTACATTGCGGACTCTTTCTCCAGCCAGATCTTCAAGGTGTCCGGGGGCACCCTCACCGTGGTGGCCGGAAACGGCACACTCGGCTACTCCGGCGACGGTGGCCTGGCCACGAGCGCCGCGCTCAACGGGCCAAAAGGCGTTTTCGTGGACGGTTCGGGAAACATTTTCATCGCCGACACCGACAACTCTGTGATTCGTGAAGTCGTGGCCGGCACCGGCAACATTCAAACTGTGGCCGGCAACGGCACGGCCGGATATTCGGGCGATGGCAACCCGGCCACTGGCGCGCAGCTTAATGATCCCTTTGGCGTTTTTGTGGACAAGGCGGGAGACATCTTCATCGCCGACACCGACAACTCCGTGATTCGCGAAGTCGTGGCCAGCAGCGGCAACATTCAAACCGTGGCCGGCGACTTCACCCTGGGCGCTGGCTACTCCGGAGACAGCGGGCTGGCCACCAGCGCGCAACTCGATCAACCGCAAGGTGTCTTCGTGGACGGCTCAGCAAATATTTTTATCGCCGACACTTACAACTCCGTAATTCGCGAGGTGACGCCGGCGAACGGCAACATTCAAACCGTAGCCGGGGTCTACTACGCATGGAACGACAGTTGTAAATTCTCCGGTGACGGGGCCGCGGCCACCAGCGCGCAGCTCTGCCTGCCAAACAACGTTTTTCTGGACAGTTCAGGAAACATCTTCATCGCCGACACTCAGAACTCCGCCGTTCGTGTGGTCAACACCGGAGCAGCTTCGGTCACGATCGCCGGAGTGGCAATCCCGGCGGGCGACATTCAAACCGTGGCTGGCAGCGCCACGCTCGGCGCGGGATACTCCGGCAACGGCGGCCTGGCTACCAGCGCTCAACTGAAGTACCCCAGCGGCCTGGTCGCCGACAGCTCAGAGAACATTTTCATTGCGGATACAGACAATTTTGTAATCCGTGAAGTAACGGCCTCGACTGGCGATATTCAAACCGTCATAGGAAACAATACGCTGGCTTATTCCGGAGACTTCTTCTTAGCGACCAACGCGGAACTGAATGCTCCCGGAGGAACGTTCGTAGATGGTTCGGGAAATATCTTCATCGCGGATACCTACAACTCCGTGATCCGCGTCGTCAATCCGGGGACGCAGGCGGTTACGATCGCTGGAGTCTCGATCCAGCCTGGCTATATTCAGACCGTGGCCGGTAACGGCACGGCCGGCTACTCCGGAGATGGCGCGGCGCCGGCCAGCGCGGAACTTTTTCAACCGCAAGGCGTCTTCGTGGACGGCTCGGGAAATATCTTCATCGCCGACACAGGCAACTCCGCCATTCGCGTGATCAATACCGGGACCACGACGTTAACCATCGCTGGAGTTCCAATCCCGGCAGGCGATATCCAGACCGTGGCCGGCACGCCCGGTACCGCAGGCTTTTCCGGTGATGGCGGACCGCCCGCCAGCGCCAAACTCTCCAACCCATACGGCGTGGTCGTGGATGGTTCCGGAAACATCTTCATCGCGGACACGGAGAACTCCGCTATTCGTGTGGTCAACACCGGAACCACGCCATTAACCATCGCCGGAGTTGCAATCCCGGCGGGCGACATTCAAACCGTGGCCGGCACGCCTCCCACCGCATGCGCGGATCCCAGTACAGGTTGCGGAGACAACGGGACCGCTGCGACCGCGTCCCTTAGCTTTCCTGCCGGCATCTCTCTCGATGCCGCTGACGATATCTTCATCGCGGACACCTTCAACTCGGCGATCCGCGTCGTCAATCCCGGGACCCAGCCGGTTACGATTGCTGGAACGATGATCCCCGCTGGCGACATTCTGACCGTAGCCGGGACTCTCGGCAAAGATGGCTACTCCGGAGATAACGGCCTACCTGCCAGTGCCGCGCTGAATACTCCTTACGGCGTGTACGTCGATTTGTTGGGGAACATATTCATCGCGGACACGGATAATGCAGCGATCCGCGAAGTAGTGGCTGTAGATGGCACCATTCAAACCATAGTGGGTAACGGCACTGGCACGGCTGGTTTTTCCGGCGACGGAGGACCTGCCACCAGCGCGGCGCTTAACTCACCGGAAAGTGTGGCCCTGGGCGGTTCGGGGAACATCTTCATTGCCGACAGCGAGAATTCCCGCATCCGTCAACTCTTGTCCACTGTGAGTGTGGCTTTGGCTCCGGCTTCTGCCACCGTGCCGGTCAGTGGCACGCAGCAGTTTGTGGCAACGGTGACCGGAGCCAGCAACACGAACGTAACCTGGCAGGTGAACGGAACGATCGGCGGCAACTCGACGGTGGGGACCATCGCGTCCGACGGTCTCTATCAGGCGCCCGCAACGCAGCCCGCGTCCGCAATCACCGTGACCGCGGTTTCCGACGCCAATGGCACCACTTCCGCATCTGCCCAGGTGACGATCGCGGCCAGCGGCGCTCCCGCAGTCACTGTCAGTACAAGTCCATCCGGTGTAACCGTTGTTTACACCTCCACGACGCAAGCTTTCAGCGCCACCGTGACCGGCGAAACCAATATGGCGGTGAACTGGGAAGTGAGCGGGGTTGCAGGCGGCAACTCGACAATCGGGACGATCGACGCCACCGGTCTTTACACCGCCCCCGCCGCTGTTCCCTCGCCAGCGCTGGTCATGATCACCGCAGTTTCGCAGGCCGATTCGACTGTCTCCGGTACCTACCCCATCACCATTGTCACCGAGCCGTCGGCAGCACAGCCTGCGCCCCAGACGATTTCTGCGGGCGGAACGGCCAATTATTCGCTCTCCCTTAACGCAAACACTGGAAATCCGCACCAGCCAATCACGTTGTCTTGTTTGCAGAGCTCCCTGCCCACCGGTGCATCTTGCGCTTTTTCACCGCCGACGATCACCCCGAGCAGCAGTGCGGTTTCGTTTGCCCTCGCGGTGAGCGTGCCATCCAGCTCCGCGTCGTTCGTGAAAGCCGGGGGACTGTGGCTGGCGCCGCAGGTTTATGTTGCCTTCATTCCGTTAGCTGGAATTTTGCTGCTGGGCGGAATATCGGGCAGACAGCGCCGGCGCTGCCTGTGGCTGGCGGTGATGTGCGTCTCTCTGTTGGCGCTGATCGCCTGCGGTGGGAGCGGCTCATCGTCCTCGCACAACCCGGTCACCTACAATATCCAGGTTCAGGGGACGACCGCAGCCCAGCCAAATCCGGTGCCGATCACCTTGGTCCAGCTGACGGTGCAATAGGGGATGGATTTAGCATCAGCTGCAGCGGGTCTCCATGCCTGCAATCGGCCCCGGTCGGCGGAATCTTACCTCCTTGTGCCAGGGCCTTTCACAGACAGCGGCTGGACCGTGCCGTTGGGATAGTGCACGGTACCGTGGCACACTAGGGCGCAAGTGTTCGCTCCGCGGTTGTAAGAGACGGGCATGCTCCCGTTCGAAGCCACCACTTTCAAGTCAAAGTTGATCAGCCGCTCGCCCGTGATGTTTCCGCTGCTCGTTCCCATGCCGTGCGCGGTGTGACACGTGGAGCAGGTGAAGCCGGCGTTGATGTGGCTCGCGTGCTGACTCCAACTGGTGTTCTTGATGATGTGGTTCGACAGATCATGGCATTTGCCGCACATGGCATAGGGGCCATTGACGCTGAGATCAGGGGTTGGATACAGATTCGTAATCCGTTGCCCGGGCCCCGGCGCCTGACTGAATTCATAGCGCCGCTCCAGCAGATGGTCCCATTTGGATCCGTGCGGCCCGCTCGGACCTCCGCCACCGAATTCGCGATTGTCGTCGCTGTTGTGGCAGTCTGTACAGTAAATCTGCGTGCCCATGGCCCGGCCCGGCGTGCTCCCGTTCAGTTGCAACATGTTGCCCAGCAGGCTGGGCTGTAGCAGAATGCTGCTTCGTGGGTGCAGCACCGGGTGGCTTGAAGTCGCTGTGGTGCTGAACTGAGGGATGAGATTCAGCGCGTCGCTCGACGTAACCGCTCGCGTGGGCAAGTATCCAAACACCACCTGAGTCTGCTTGCCGGTACTTGTACCGTGGCAGCGCAAACAGTTTTCATACTGGTTCACCGCAGGGGTCAAGACCGTCGTGCCATCGGCCGCACTGATCCCTATCGCCCCTGCCTGCGACGGGCGTATCACTGGAGGGAGCGTCGAAGAGAAAGAACTAACCTGCAAAGATGCGTGTGGACTATGGCAGTCCACGCAGGTGGCATGCCGGTTGTTGTTCAGCAACGGCGCTTCGCCGGTGTCGTGAGTGTTGAGACCCGAAGGATAGGGATGCGCGATCTTGGCGAACTCCGCATAAACGTTCGTAATCGCAGGCGAAATATTCGAGCCGCCGTTATGACACGTGATGCAATTCTGCGTGTACGCATCCACGTTCGGAACCGGCGGCACCGGCCCGCGCAGCAACCGCGCGCCGGCCGCGGAGTTGTGCGGCATGTGGCAGGACAGGCACGCATTCTGCCCCACATTCGAATAGCTTCCCAACACCGGCCCGTTGGCGATGGCAACCCCCGAGGTGGCGTGGATGCTCGCGGACCACTGTGCCAATGGATTGCTCTGGCTGCTCACCGTTCGCGGATTCGGTTCATGACAGGCCAGGCACAACTGCCCGCTGGAACTGTCCCGCACCAGGAAGTTCTTCGACACCATGTCGATCGCTTGGGAATGCGGCGTATGGCAACTGGTGCACTCCACGTCATTCGCAATCAGTTTCACCGCCTTCAACGGATCGGCCGTGGTGTGGCTCGTGGTCAACGACGGCACCAGGTCTGCTGCGTCCACCAGCGGCAGTTTCATACTGAATGGATGCGAACCTTGCAGGTTGGTGCCGAAAAGGTCCGCCGGGTACATGTTGCCGGTCATCTGGATCGTTCCGAACGGTTGGGTCTGCCCCACCGCAACCGTGCCATCGTGACAACTCAAGCAAAGGCTGCTGTCAGCTCCTAACGTGGGCTGCTGCGATGTGTTATGCAGAGTCGTGCTGGAGTACGTTGTATAGGTCTGCGTGGAGAGAGTTTGCCCCCATAGCGCGGGATTCGGATTTTGCACGCCCGAGTGCGGCACGTGGCAGTACAAACACGGATCCAGCCTCCCCTTGATCGGCGACGTTCCGCTTGGAGACAGGTTATGCGCTCCCAACACATCTCCGGAGACCTGGGCGTGAACGATCCTGGTCTGGCACATTATGCCCAGCATGGTGAGGACCAAGGCCAGCAAGACTTTTTTCATGGCCGGCCTCCCTGCGCTTGCCTGGGCAATCCGAAAAACCGGAATACCTGAATCCTCCGGTTGAACGAATCGACCACGAAAATGCGATCATCGCGATCGATAAACAATCCCGCCGGCAGCTGAAACTCGCCGCTTCCCGTTCCCCGGCCGCCGAAGTAGTAGAGAAGCCGTCCCTGCTGATCGAACACCTGCACCACGCCCCACAACCCGTCCACCACGTAAAGATGCCCCTCGGAATCGAGGCCGATTCCTTTCGGCCGGAACATCGTGCCGCTGCTGTCTCCTAAACTCCCCACCGCCGCTTGAAACGCTCCGGAACGATCGAGAAACTGCACCCGGAAGTTCATCGCGTCGACGACGAACAGATTCTGCTCGTGCACCAGCACTTCAGTCGGAAGGTTGAACTCCACATCGCCGGTGCCTTTGTGCCCGATGGTCTGGAGCACGCTGCCGTTCATGTCCAATACAAAGACCTTGTCGCGCAGAGTGTCAGTGACGTAGATGCGTTGCGCGGCGGAATCCACGGCGATTCCCGTGGGCCGCTTGAAGTAGCCTTCGCCGCCTTTCAGGCTGCCGATGGTGCGGCGGAATTTGCCGCCCGGGTCGAATACAAAAATCTTGCCCGACTCGGAGTCGGTCACATAAATATTGTCTTGCGCATCCACCGCGACGCATTGCGGCGTCCGCATCGGGTCCTTGTCTTTATCCCTGCGCTCGATGAATTTGTACTTGTGATCTTCGAAATCAAAGATGTGAATCCCGTTCGCACCCGGATCGGAGACGATGGCTCGTCCCCTCGAATCAACCGCGATGCTGTAGGGCCGCACCAGATGCGGGTGCTCGGGTTCCCCGGCGACCACATCCACCAGCCTGGTCCAGAAGCCGCGCTTCCCTTCCGTTTCTCTCTCTGAGCTGAAGCTGCGCTCGTAATGCAGCTTGCGCCCTCCTTCCAGCAGCAGGTCCGGAGGCGCCGGCTCTACCGTCTTTGCCTGAACTTTAACCTTGGAGGCCCAACTGGGAGTCGATAGCAGAAGACCGATCAGCGCCAGCATGGCTCCGATTTGCGGTAATTTTCTCTTCGCGATCCTCAGAAGAAGTTGAACCATCTGGAGAACCCGATGTAGTACGACGTGATACTGAACGGCGACGAACTCAGCGTGCCCACGTTCTGCCGCAGCCGGGTAAAGCCGGCGTTGACGAAGATCTTCCTCAGTCTGTACTGCATGATGGCGTTCATCAGTTCGGTGCTCGTCAGCGTGCTCAGCGCCGGATCGATCGTGCTGCCCTTCGCTTTCACATAGGACGCGCTGATTGTAAGCCGCCGCACAGGATTCACACCCAGACTGAATCCATATCCCGAGTTATTGTACGAGGTAACCGAGTCCGGGGAGAAAACGGAAGTCGGCAGCGTGGTCGGAATCGGCACCAGTCCCGTGGGAGTGAAAATCGCCAGCCCGGTGGACTTGTTGTAAAAGGCGTTCAACGAGTTTCCCCGGTAAATAAACGTGCTCCAGAGTCGCTCGGCGCTGCTCGTGGTCCCGGAGTTCGCGGTGATGCCGCTGTGCGACCCGCCATATCCCGCCATGAAGTATTTCCGCTCGCCCACTCGCCGCCGGATACTCGCCAGATAGCTGTACGAGGAAGTGGTGTACACCAGCATGACGGTCTGCACGTTCTGCGCGTAACTGAAATTGCCGCTGACGTCCCAGCCGAAAAACTTGCGGTCGTAATTAACGTTGCCCACGAAGCCCAGGCCGGTGTTGCTCTCCTGCTGCGCCGTATCCACCATCCCGAACGAGAACGACAATCCCTTCAGCAGCGAGTGATCGAAGGTGAAATTCGCGCTGCCGCCGAATTGCGTAGCTTCGTAGCTTTCCCCCAGAAACCACTGTTGCTGGTGATTTACATCGAAGTGTACACCCAGGTTCCGTAATAGCTGGTAGTAAACATCCGTTCCCACCAGGACAGAACGGAAGCTGCCGGCGCTGGGCAGATCCACCGGCGTGCCGCTGTTCAGCACGGGCTGGGGAATGCTTCCCAGCAGGTTGTCATTGTAGTTCGCGATAAACGCCACGCCCAGCTTGTCGGTGGGATGGAATGCCGCGCTTCCATTCACCGTGTTCGAAGCGCCGGAATTGCTGGTGCTGGACGAGTCGTGATAGTCGTAGCCGTAGTTGATATGGTTGTAGCTCGCGCCAAAACTTCCCGTCAGCGGCAGCGAGTGCTGCACCGTCGCGGAATAATCATTGCTCGAGCTGTTCGTCGTAAATGGCACCTCGCCCGGCAGCAGAAACTCGCCATCGGTCGCATTCATATTCCGGTGCATGAACTGGCCCGACATCTGAAAGCCATCCACCTTATACGCCGATAGCAGCGTCAGAGTGCGGTCCGACTCCGCATCGCTTCCCGGCTCTCCCAGCACATTATTGGACCCATCGCCAATCGCATAGCTGGCGGTGAGCGTTGGCCAATCCGGGACCAGCGCGCTCCAGGCTACGGCGAAGCCCTGCGTATTCGTATGTTGTGCCAGGCCGATATCGGATCCAGGAACCCCAAACTGTCCGGTGGCGTTGAATAACCTATTATAGGAGATCGAACCGGGGAAATGACTGCCGTTAAACAGGTTCACGTTGGATGTGACCCCGGTCGTATTGGTGAGGCTGCCAAAGATGGAGTCGTTCTGCTCCCGGTTGTAGAAGGGATCAACGGTAAAGTTCAGGAAATTGGAATTGTAATAATTGCCGGTCAGAACGCCGTTCCCGGAAAAGCCCAGGGCGTGGTCGGAAAGCCCCTGGTCGACACCTCCCGCGTAGGTGGCCCCGACATTGCCGTTCAGGTTCATGTGCAGGTAGTCGCCAACCTGCAATTGCGCTGTCGCCGGCAGCGCCAGCAGAACAAGTCCGGCGAGCAGGCAGCACGCCTCGCGAATTTTCTTCGGCCCTGGCCCCATCGCCCACCCGCTGCCTCCAACCGGCCCGCGCGGGAATTGCACATACGCCGCGCTGGCCGCTCGATTCACATAACCTCGATCTTGGCTGTCTTTCTGAGCTTCCGGTTCAGTTCCGCACGAAGCTGGTCGGTCTTGCTTTTCTGCAGGTCCGTCATCAGCTTCGCCTTCACTTGCGCAACTGGCGTCACCCCGGCAGGGATGTGCGCGTTTAGTCGAAACAGCGTGTAGTTCGGACCAAGCTGGATCAGATCGCTCACCTGTCCCGGCTTCATGGCCAGCGCCGCGTTCACTACCGGCGGAGGAAGCTTGTCCCGCTCCACCGCTTTGCGGTCGCCCATGTTCACGTGCCAGTCGTCATCCGACATTCGTTCGGCCAGCAGCCCGAATTCCTGATAATTCTTCGTCGCTTTCGCCTGCTTCACCGCGTTTTCCGCCTTTTTGTGCGCTTCCTCTGCGATTTCAGGATTCGGATTCTGCGGGGGAATGATCGAGATCGTCTGGATGCTGAACATCTCGGAATGCTGGAACTGCTTGGGATTGGCCTTGTAATAGGCGAGGGCCGCAGCCTCACTCACCTTGGCTTTGTCGCTTACTTCCGTCTTCAGCATGTCTTCGATCAGCAGAGAGCGGCGAATCTTCTCGCGCAGCAGTTGCTGGGAACCGTGCACCTCGGCCTGCACCACCTGGTTGTATTCCTGCTCGGTGGGAAACTGATTGCGGAACTCCGCTTCCGCCCGCTTCATGGTCTCCGGCGCAACCGTCCGCTTCTGGCGCAGGGCCTCCTGGTAGAGCAACTCCTCGAAAATGATCATCTCGAGCGCGCCCTTGCGCATCTCGGGTTCCATCGACTTGGGCAGGGAGCCGTTATGAATGTTGGCGTAAGGGAAAATCACTTGCTCTTCGCGCATCAAATCGCGATCCGTAAGAACCGCGCCGTTGACCCGCGCGACCGGCTGGCCGGAAGAAACTACGGACGCTGGCGCGGAGGCTGCCGGCGCGCTCGCCACCGGAGCAGCCAGTGTGGGAGTGTGCGAGGCCACAACCTGCCCGCTGCCACAAAGCGCTGACGCCAGCAACGCGCCGCCGATGATCGTTTGGCACTTCATTTTCGTCTTCCTCCGCTCGAACTTCAGAAAAGTGGGGGAGAGAAACTTCCTCTCCCCCGGTGGAACAGTTAGAACTGCGTTTTTACGCTCGTAATGCCGGCGTTCTCGTTCGACGTATCGAAGTGGCACTGGCGGCAGAACTGCGTGGTGGAAACGGCCAGCTGCGGGTTGGTGTTGCCCGCGCCTGGGTTGAAAGGCGAGTTGATGAAGAAGTACGTCGGGTAGCCGGCGCTGGTAAAGCTGGGCTGAATGGCGGCGGTGGCCCCTTGATAGCCCACGCCATACGACGGCGAGGGTTTGTAAACGTACATCGCGTGCTGGTTGTGGCAGGTGGTGCAGGTGATGAATGCATCCTGCGGATTCGTGTCGCCCGCGGGAATAGCAACACCGTAGCTCCACACGCTGCCGGCAATCGCCGGAAAGCCGTAGTTGCTGACGAAGGCCTTGTAGGCCGTCGAATTCGGCGTGATGCTGGTGATTCCGTTGACCGCGTCAACCGTCAGCAGCAGCGGGGTGGTGGTAGTGTTGTTGCTCACTACACCCACGGCGCCCAAAGTAGCCGCCTGGCCCACCGGGTGGTCGTTCGCGTAGCCGGAGGTGTTGCCGTTGCCGCTGTCATTGCCGAGCAGTGTCGGGATCGGACGCGTGCCGTACACGCTGGCTGGCAGCAGAAGCATTCTCTGCTCCCACGATTGGCCGTTCATCATCTGGCCTTTCGCAACTACGCCATCATGGCAGGCCAAGCACATCGTGATGCCTTCCAGTTCGGCGGTTTGTGTGGTGTAGGCGTTGGCTTCGGTGGGCAGGTTCTCAACCAGGCCGTTGCCCATCGTGATCGAATAGCCCAACAGAGGAGTGACGTCCTGTCCGAACAGCGCATCGCTGCCCGAAAGAGGATCGTTGAAGGCCTTCGCGCCGTTGATGGCGTTGCCGCCACCGCCCGCCGCGCCGCTGTGCGGGGCATGGCAGCCAGCGCAACCGCGGCCGCCGTTCTGGTGGGCTCCGAGAATGTCATTGACCAATGGCAGACCGTTGCCCGCGGTGTACTGCGCTGCCGCGATACCGACGGAGAGCAGCACTACGAACATGACGAAAACTAGCTTTCTCATAAAGTAGGAAACCTCCTGTTTTGTAACAGCTGTTACCTCTACCTCTACCTCTACTGCTAACCTGCTATTGCCTTGGTACCCGGAGCCGGCTCTCGCCGGCTCCGGCTTGGCTATCCGCGCGAACAGCCAAACTCTATTGCGGCTTCTGCGCCGCAGAACTCGGGGGGGCCGCGGGAGGCGCAGCATCTGCGCTCCCTGCCCTTCTCTCCTGTAACTTCTTCTCCGCATCCGCCTGGCGCTGCTTTATTTGCGCTCGCGCCTCGTCATCGGTGAAGTAGCGGAACATCTGTACGCGTCCGGGAAACTGTTCGGAAGTGAAAATCCGATTGTTCCTGTCAATGTAGAGCCCCGCCAGCGCGCGGAACTGTCCCGGCAGCAGCCCATGCCCGCCCATCCACATCAGAAATCGCCCGTCCTCCGTGTAGCACTGCAGGATGTCTTCCACGGCATCGGCGACCCAGACGTGCCCGTCCGCATCAATCGCGATCCCCTTCGGCCGCGAGAAGTATCCGGGACGATCGCCGGCTTTGCCCCAGGCGCGAATGAAGTTGCCGTCGGCATCGAAGACCTCGACGCGGTTGTTGTAGGTATCGGTCACATAAAGGTTGTTGTCGGCGTCGAGAGCCACATTCGTCGGCACCGAGAACTGGCCAGGTTCGGTCAAGGTGTGTTTCTTGCCGGCCGTGCCCATCTTGCGGATCAGCGTCAGCTTGTCGGCGTCATAGACCAGGACCTGGTCGAGCGCGGCATCGGCCACATAGAGAAAGCGGTTTTCGTTATCCACGGCCATGCCGCCGGGATCTACGACGCCGTCACTGATGGCGCCTTCCACCTTGCGATCGCGGTCGAAGACCATGATGCGGTGCAGCTTGGTGTCAGAAACGAAGAGACGATCGGAATCGTCCATTGCCAGCCCGATGATGTCGCCGAAGTGCGCCTGCACGCCGTGCTTGATCATCTGCAGTTCTTTGGTCTCGGTATTGAAGATGAAGATCGCTCCGACTTTGCCGTCGGCGATGTAGACACTGCCCTTGGAATCGACGGCGATGCCGTAGGGCGTCCACAGGGCGAACAGAGGCTTTGCCTCCTGCTTCTGCTGCGCGCTTTCGGCGCCCGCCATGCGGTCCATCCAGGAACTCTTCGGTTTCGCCGGCGCGGCAACATACTTGTCGCAGCAGAAATAATTGAGATACTTCACGCGCGTCGGAGCCGGCGGGTTCGGCCATATCAGCTTGGAGTAATCGATCTTGTCGAGAATATTGGTCGGCGGCGGCGGAGCTTCCTGCTTCTTCTTTTTGTCGGCGTGCAGCGGCGTCGGAGCCGCCAGCGTCAGCGCAGCCAGCAGCGTGGCCATCGCTGCAAGGAACCGGATCAGTCCGTGATTTGAACCAGGCGTCTTCATTTTGTTTTTCCGCCCTGTGGTTGCGGCACCTGCGGTTGCGGCCCAGGTGTTGGCGCGCCCTGCGGTCCGTTCTGTTCTCCCGGTGTCATGTTGGAATGGCAGGTCATGCAGAACGCCATGTCGTTGGCTTGATCCTTCACCAGCATTCCCGGCTTGGCTCCCGAGTGCGGCTGGTGGCAGGTCAGGCAGTTGATTGGTTTCAGGACCTTGTTCATATTGGTTGGGTCCATGATGTCGCTGACCGGATGCCGCTCGACCGGGTGACCGTGGCCATACTCGATGGGCAGCAGGATCACTTTTCGGAAATAGTCTTCGGGCAACTTCACCTTGCCATCGAAAATCGTTACCAGGTGTTCGGCTTCCAGCTTCTGCGGGTTGGCGTCGGGGCCGTGACACTCGAGACAAAGCTTGTTGATGCTGGCGGCGCGGAGCAGGTGCGCGTTGTCTCCGCCATGGGGTTCATGGCAGGTGGCGCAGCCTTGCACGAATGCCGGCTGGTGCAGGACCGCTTTCTTCATCTCATCCGCCTGATCGCTGTGGCAGGCCAGGCAGGCTTTGACGGGATCCGGCTGCAGGAAACCCGGAGATTTTCCAGCGTGCGGGTTGTGGCACGCGATGCAGTCGCCCTGCGCGCCCGGATGCTGCACTTTCGCCTTCTCGATCTGCTCGGCCTTGTCGGAGTGGCAGGTCAGGCAGAGAGCGCGGCTGTCGGCGTTGGTCAGAACAACTTTTCCATCCTTGGCCGGCAGATGGCAGGAGTCGCACATCTTGTTTTCGAAAGGATTGTGCAGGAAAGTCTGCATCAGCTTCGGTTTCGCCGACTGGTGCGGGTTGTGGCACTGCAGGCAGTTCGCGGATCCGAATGGCTGTCCCATGTGCGCCTTCTGCAGGCCGGCGTCTTTCACGTCGTGGCAGTCCACGCAGAGCGCCGGGACATCTTTCTTCAGGTGCGCTTCAAATTCGAGCTTTCCCCGCTCACCATTCTTATGCGTGAGGTGGCAGGTGTCGCATCCCATATCCAGGGCCGCATGACGGCTGCCGTCCTTGGGGACGTTCACGCCCTCGTTATGGCAAGACAGGCAAAGATTCTCGTCTCTCGTTGCCCCAGAAGTTGCTTTCAGAAGTTGATTGGGGTACGCCGACTGGTGCGGATCATGGCACTTCACGCAGTCGCGGACCGCCGGAGGGTGCATCGTCTGTCCGGCTTGCACCTTCTTGTCGTCGTGGCAGCTGAGGCAGAGGGCCTGGGTCGTGGTGGTCGTGAGCTTCACCCGGGTAACGTCTCGATTGACCCGCACTTCGTGACAGCTCAGGCATCCGGTAGCAATGGCCGAATGGACTGACTTGCCTTTGGACTTGTCCTCGTGGCACTCCAGGCACTTGGCCGAATCCACGTTCTTTTCCAGCGGAACCGGATGCGTCTTGGCCGATGCCGGCAGAACCGCAAGCACCAGAACGAAAGCGGCCATTAGGCGGAGGGGGGGGAGGGCCCGCCGGAAAGCCGCCTTCGGAATCTCGAGGGCTCGACTTGGAACCTTTGGGACCATTGGCAACCTCTGCATATGCACGGACGTCGCCTTCGTGGAGGGAAAACCACGCAGAGGTGGAATGGCCTGTAAGTTCTTGCAACAGAGTAGTTTCGGGCATTTGCGGAGGGTGTGGCGAATTTCCACAGAAACCGCGTTGCTACCCAGAATGGGCCTTCTGCCACAGTCCCATTGGTGAAATGACCCACGTCGGGGGTCACCATAGTACCTTAGTACCTTCGATTTCCTGAGGATATGGTTTGCCTGGCTGATCGTGACTCCGATCACGCTCTTCGGGCGGTGGGTGAAATGGCAGCGGAGCCACGTGAAGATGAGTGTTATGGCTCATGCGAGGCCCTGGCCAGGAAACGGTGCTCTCCCCCAATACATTGATCCCAAGGGACTTACCAGAAAGTTCTCACGTTGGCTTTGAACGTGCACTAAGGGAGGCGAAGAAGAGGAAAGACATGGCCTTGTCACTTCGATCCGTGTCCCGAAAAACCTGGCAGACCCTGAGCTCCATAAAGACGGGCGTCATTCTGATTATCCTGGTCGTCATTTTCTCGATCGCAGGAACCGTCATTCTGCAGCGTCCGATGACCGAAGCCGACGACATGCAGCGCGCCTATTCGCCCGCCATGCTGCGCTTTCTCGACGCGATGGGCCTGACTGACGTCTTTCATGCCCCCTGGTTCCTTGCCCTTTTGGTCCTGGTTAGTCTCTGCATTGTCGCTGCCTCAATCCAACGTTTTCCGAATTCCTGGCGCTACTTCGCGCGTCCTTATAAGAGTCCCGACGAGGGCTTTCGCAAAGCTCTTCCCACGCAGGCACGGATTCCAATCCCGGATGATGAGCAAGGCCTGAGCGCCGCCGAACGCGCCTTCAAACACCTGCATCTGAAAACGGAGCGCATCGTGCGCCCCGACAGCTTCTCCCTTTTCGCGGAGCGCAACCGCATCTCCGAAATGGCGGTCTACATCGTTCACGCCAGCCTGCTGCTGATTTTCCTGGGTTACGGCGTCGTGGATGCTCTCTACGGCTGGCGCGGCTTCCTCACGCTGACTCCCGGCACCCAGAGCAATCAAGTTGAGGTGCGCAACGGCGACATCCGGGCTCTTCCCTTCTCGATCCGCTGTGACGGAACCGGCGAGGAAACTTACACCGATGGCACTCCCAAGCGCTGGTGGTCAAAGCTCGCCGTGGTCGATAATGGACGCGAGGTCGAGCGCAAAGAGATCGTCGTGAACGATCCGCTGGTCTATCACGGTGTGCGCTTCTATCAGGCAAGCTGGGGCCGCACGGGAAAGCTGGATGCGTTAATCCTCAACGCCAAGCCGGCAGGGGACACAACCCGCGCTCCGCAGGAGATTTCCCTCGCCCTGAACCAGACTGTGGCGCTTGATACTGATACCAGCGTGCAGTTGGTTGAGTTCATTCCGGACTACGTGGTGCAAGATGGTCACGTTTACGCCCGCAGCAATGACGTAGCCAACCCGGCCGTCCACATGATCGTGACTTCGAAGAAGGCGAACCGCAGCGTGAACGTGTGGCTGCCCGAGATTCCCGACATCGCCGAGAATGCATCCTCCCCCTACATTTTTGAACCGAAGGATCTCCAGACGGGCGTCTTCACCGGCCTGCAGGTCTCGCACGAACCCGGGCAGTGGTCAGTCTGGGCGGGCGTCGTATTGATTGCAATCGGCCTAACCTTTGTGTTCTACCTTTCTCACGTGCGCTTCTGGGTGGTGCCGGTGGCCGATAGCCGCGGACAGTTGGCTCTCTGGGTCGGGGGAACGGCCAACCGCAACCGCGACGCTTTCGAACAGAAATTCAAGCAGTTGGTGGAACAGATTCAGAAGGAGTTGAAACCCGCAACGGTGGCCCCTGCCCCAGCGCAGGCCACAACCACAGCCGGCAGGTGAGCCCGGCGACGGAGGACTGGTAATGGCACAAGCACGAGCTGAACAGCAACCCGCAACCGGCACGACCCTGATTGTTCTGGTCGGGCTGAGCATTGCCTTTCTGCTGTTCATGGCGTTTTTGAATGTGGTGAAGACCGGCAACATCCTGAGTGAGTCCAACCTGCTGTATGCGGCGCTGATTTTCTACGCGGGCGCAGGAGCGTTGTATCTGGGTTTCGGCGTTACCGCGACCGACTCCTATATCAAGTTTGCGTCGTTAGCCACCTGGGCCGGACTCGTGGCCAACACGGGAGCGGTGGCGCACCGCTGGTACGAGGCGGGACATCCGCCCTTCGCCAGCATCTATGAAATGCTGCTGAGTTTTGTCTGGACTCTGGCCGCACTCACCCTGATCGCCGAGAAACGCTACGGCGTGAAGGTGATCGGCACCGTGACCATGCCGGTGGCCATTGTCGGCGTAGTGCTGATGCAATTGCTGCGCACTGAAGTACACCCGCTGGTTCCGGCGCTGCAATCTACCTGGCTGCATGTGCATGTGACGCTGGCCATGCTGGCCTACGCGGCCTGCGCTCTCAGCTTTGCCCTCGCCATGATGTTTCTGATTCAGGACAAGATGAAGACTGAGAGCTTTCTGGCGGGGACCAGCGTGTTTACCGTTGGAATTTACGCCGCCATCCTGAGCCGCTTCCAAGGATGGGGCGGGTTCAGCGTGATTGCCTGGGACGCTGAGAACAAGACTGAGGTATTTATTTCGCGCGGCGTCCGGCTGTTCGTCACCATCCCCGACCTCGGCTGGATGATGCTGCTGGTCTTCGCCGCCGTGGCCGCACCGCTGGTGCTGTATGTCATGTTCCGGCTGAAGAAGAACGAGGGCCTCCTGACCATCGCCAATCGCGCGGTCTTCATCAGCATTCTGCTGCAAATTCTGGCGCTGGTTTTCTTTCTGCTGCGCGCCAGTAGCGGACAGTATTCCTCGCTCGATGCCGAGGGTACGTATCCGACCAACCTGGCAGCCAGCCCGTTCATTCTTTCGGCGCTGGTCGGCGGGATTTTCGCCAACCTGCTGTATCTGTTACTGCTGTGGCGGCGGACCGATCTGGAGCGGCATTTGCCCGACGCTGACGCGCTCGACCGCATTACCTACAAAACGATTTGCATTGCCTTCCCCCTGCTCACCCTGATGATCGCCGCCGGCGCCTACTGGGCCAACCGGGCCTGGGGTTCCTATTGGAACTGGGACCCCAAAGAGACGTGGGCGGCGATTACGTGGCTGGTCTATGCCGGATATCTGCACATGCGCATCACGCGCGGCTGGCGCGGACGGCGCGCCGCCTACTTCGCCATCCTGGGGTTCGCCGTGGTCATGTTCACCTTCTTCGGCGTGACTTACCTGCTGCCTGGACTGCACGCTTATGCCTGAGCCGGACAGACAAATGACGAAGCTGGACACCGAGCCTAAGGCGGCTGCGACCGCTTCGGTGCGTCGGCGGACCGGCTTCTTCAGCACCGGCTACTCGAGCGATATATCTGAGTTGGCTGCTCCTGCCATGGTCACGATCGACCCGTCGCAGGACACCGCGGAGGATCACGAGTTGCCCTGGCTGCGCATTAACTGGGAGATCAAGGCGCTGGTTCCGATCGCTTGCGTGTTGCTGGGCGGGATGATGCTGTTTCTGCTGGCTACGCTTTCCTGGCGCGACCCCGAGCGGCACACCGTGCTGCTGGTGGCGGGCGCCGGCGCCGTAGCGATTTGCGGCGCGCTGCTGGTGGTGCTCACCTACCTGATTCAACGGCCGATGGTCGAACTGCAGCAGAAGATCGCGCAACTGGGTGCGGGCAACCTCGATGTGTCGGTGAGTTTCGCGCAGCGCAACGATGAGATCGGAGACCTGGGCCGCAATTTCAATCAAATGGTGCAGCAACTCCGCGAAACGCGGCAGGAAATCGAACGCCTGCACCAGACCCAGATGTCACGCGCCGAGCATCTGGCAACTCTCGGGGAACTGGCCACTGGGCTGGCGCACGAGATTCGCAATCCCCTGGCAGGCATTGCCGGCGTCATCGAAATCGTCGGCCGCGATCTTCCCCCCACCAGCCCAGCCCGCTCCGTAGTCAAGGAAGCGCGGCAGGAGATCACACGCATCAATCACATCGTCACCGATCTTTTGCAGACGGCGCGGCCGCATCCGCCGCAGGTGCGCAAAAGCGATCTCAACACCACGGTCGAGCATGCCGTGATGCTGGGCCGCCAGCAGGCGCTGGCGAAGTCCATCGAGATCCTGCTGCAGAAAGATCCGTCCCTGCCTCAGGTGGAGCACGACAGCGATCAATTCCACCAGGTCATGTTGAACCTGCTGCTCAATGCGCTGCAGGCCATTGACCACGATGGAGAGGTTCGCGTGACCGTGAAAGCACAGGGAACGATGGCGGCGGTGGAAGTGGCCGACAATGGCCGCGGCATTCCGCCCGAGCACCTCCCGAACATCTTCCGGCCGTTCTACACCACCAAGGGCGACGGGACCGGCCTGGGCCTGTCGCTGGCCCGCCGCATCGTCGAAGACCACCACGGCCGCATTGACGTCACCAGCGTCGTCGGTCAAGGCACGACCTTTACCGTAGTTCTGCCTCTGCAAAAGGCCGCTGCTCCGGGCTCCGCTTCGTAGATGCCCTTCTTTTGTATCTCCCTTGGTATCCTGCGCTGCCATTTCCGGCACCGCGTGGCGCGAGTTTGACGGATTCGTATCAGGGCATGCCTTCTGCGTGCCGCAGCTGCGCGACCTTCAAGTTCGGCCGCTGGAGGCATACCGGCAAAGCCAGCGGCTAAAGCCGTTGGCATTCTGGCCCTGAACGGCATCGCTGAAGCGATGCCCTGATACGAACCATTATTCCCAGGCTGCACATAAGCCTCTGAGCCCGGGTGGTGTTGCCTTAAGACCCCACGACCCTAAGCCTGGGCAGTGGTGACGTTTGGAATCAAATGGCACCACTACCTAAGCCTGGCCCGCGTATCTTCCCCTTTTGCCTGCGTGTATAATCTCCAGAAGTGTGTCATTCCAAGGCCGATCCGGCGCTCCTAGCCGAGGGGCGCGCGTGCTTGGTGTGTTGCTAGCCTCGCCGGAAGGTACCAAATAAACTACGTCACGCATGCCGACTGAGAAGATTCTGGTGGTGGATGACGAGCGCCTGGTGCGCTGGTCGCTGCACCAAAAGTGCGAAGAATGGGGATACGAGGTGGTGGAAGCGGCCGCCGGCGATCCCAGCCTGCGACTGGCCCAGCACGAGTCTCCCGATCTGGTTCTGCTCGACGTCCGCCTGCCCGATATGAGCGGTCTGCAAGTTCTCCAACAGCTTAAGAAGAATCCCGGAGCCCCTGCTGTCATCATGATTACGGCCGACCCGCAACTGGACGACGTCAAGAGCGCGCTCAAGCTGGGGGCTTACGATTTCGTGGGCAAGCCTCTGGACTTCGACGAGTTGCACGTCACCATCCAGAACGCGCTCGAAGCCAACCGCCTGCGCAGTGAAGTTCAAACCCTGCGCGGCGAGGTGCGCCGCCGCACCGGCTATCACGAAGTGGTTGCGGTTTCGCCGAAGATGACGGAATTGATGAGCTTCGTCGAGAAGGTTGCCGCCAGCGAAGCCACCACCATTCTGATCCAGGGCGAGAGCGGCACGGGCAAGGATCTGGTCGCCAAGACTATTCATTACGAGAGTTCCCGCCAGAATGGTCCCTTTGTCGCCATCAATTGCTCGGCCATCCCCGAAACCTTGATGGAAGCAGAGCTCTTCGGCCACGAAAAAGGCGCGTTCACCGACGCCAAGCAGATGAAAAAGGGACTGTTCGAAACCGCCGATGGGGGCACGCTGTTCCTGGACGAGATCGGCGAACTTTCGCCTCTGTTGCAAGCCAAGCTGCTGCGCGTGCTCGAGGACCAGGTGATTCGCCGGGTGGGCGGCGTGCGCGACCTGCAAGTCGACGTGCGCGTGGTCGCGGCCTCGAATCGCGATCTGGAGAAGGCGGTGCGCGAAGGACATTTCCGCCAGGATCTTTACTACCGGCTGGCCATCATCGCCATTTTCATTCCGCCGCTGCGCGAGCGCACGGAAGATATTCTTCCCCTGGTGGACTTCTTCATCGACTGGTACAACCGTAAGTTTAAGAAATCCATCAAGGGGATCGGCGCCGAGACCCGCCGTTTGCTTCTGGCGCATAACTGGCCGGGAAATGTGCGCGAGCTCAAGAATTCCATTGAGCGCGCCATGATCCTCGAAGACGAGACCATCCTGCGCCCCATGTACATGCCGTTCGCCGTCGGAGATGCCGCCCGCAGCGGCTTGACCGCGTTCGAGCACACCAGTTCCTCCGCCGACGGCGGAGGAGGCAAGCAACTGGCCAACGGACGCATGCTGCCCCGGCTCTACATTCCGGAAGAAGGAACCTCACTGGAGGAAGTCGAGCGCGCCATGGTGGAACTGGCCATGCGCCAGGCCAATGGCAATCAAACCCACGCCGCGCGCCTGCTCGATATCAGCCGCGATGCCCTGCGCTACAAGCTGAAGAAATTTGACCTGGTCCCGGCGGGCGATGACGAAGCCGCAGAATCGGTGCCGTCGGAGAATTCCGCCGGCCAGCAGTAATCCAGCCTTAAGGATTAGCCCGGATCTTGTCAAAGCTGCCGGTACACATAATATTGTACATATATTATGGTATGTAAACAGGCGGCGAGCGCGTCTGGTGGTCCCCAATAGCGTTCTGGACACCCTCCAGGATGCCCTTCCTTGCCCCGGAAACGCCCCTGGCAGCGACGATCGTTGCAGGGGTCGAGGAAACCGTCGCCGCGCAGGAAATTGTGCGTCCAGCGGCTTCTAAACCGCTCCTACGACTTTTCAACAACTTACACGAAGGCTCAACAACTTACGCAAAAGCGACTTACGAAAAGCAGACCGGGAACACGGTCTGCAAACCATCCGCAATAAAAACAGGGCTTCCTTGCGGAAGCCCCGTGGCGCCAAGCTATGAAATTATGAACTGCGCCAGTTGTAAACTCTTCAGCCGCGGGCGGAATGTTCCTTCGCCTTGGCAATGTCCTGCTCGACCCGTTGCCGCTCGGGATAGTCGGGATTCGTTTTGAGCAACTTCTCCCAGGCCTCGACCGCGCCCTTGGGATCAGACTTGCCCTGCCACCGTATCCAGCCCAGGTTGAACAGCGTCTGCGGATGCCCGGGCCGATACTTGAGGGAAGTCTGCATGGCGGCGATCGCCTTGTCAGCATCTCCCGTATACCAGTAGGCCGTGCCCATATCGGTGCGGACGTCAGGATTTTCAGGATGGATGGTCAGCGCCCGCTCGTAGTACTGGATTGCGCTGGGGTACTGTTTCGCGTCGTAGAAAAGATTTCCGAGCTGTACCAGAGAGTCGTAGTCTTTGGGATTCTGATTCACCGCATCGAGCAGCGGAGCCGCGGCCTGAGCCAGGGTGGCTTGCAGATTCGCGCCGGTTTGCGGCGCTTGCGTCTGCGGGACGGTTGTGGCGGCCGCTTGCGCTGTCGGCGAGGCCGATCCACGGAACAGGTAACCCAGGGCCACTCCCAGCAGCAAGCAGAATACGGCCAGCACGTAGGCCTGTGTGTTGGTCCACGCGGCGCTAGGAGTTGATTGCGATTGCTCGTTTTCTTGGCTCATGCTTCTCCTTCTCCAACCGGGCGCCGGCCATCCCCGATGAGGAATCCAGGCGGAACAAGCGAGCGACGGCGGCCGCCATCTTCTCCTGTTCCTCCTTTTCCGGAAGTTCCTTGAGTTCACGCGCCAGCGAACCGGCGATCCCTTGCGTGACCTGCGCGATGAGGGCGCGCAGCAAATGATCCTGCTCGCGGGTGAACGGTCCTCGCTCCTGGGTAAAAAACTCGAATTCCTTGCGGCAAATCTCTTCCAGGCGTTGACTCACTGCGACGCTCGTCGGCACCACGGCTTCCGTCTTGAGCCGGTTGCGGAAAGCCTCTATCTCCGCCATCACCGTCTTCTCGGCCTCGGTGGGGACAGTGCTCGGCTCGACCACAGGATTTCGCCCGGCGCGATCGAGACCTTCGTAGTCATAAAGGAGAATGCCATCCACGCGGCGCACTTCGGGATCCACATTGCGGGGGATGCAGATGTCGAAAATGACCAGGGGAACGCGGTTGCGCTCGGCGGCGATGCGCTCGGCTTCCTCGCGCGTCAGAACGAAGTGCTGGATGCCGGTCGCGCTGATGACAATGTCAGTTCGCAGCAGGAAACTCCAGCGGTCGGTCTGCGTGGCCGCAGTGCCACCCAGCTTGGCGGCCAGTTCCTGTGCCCGCGTCGGAGACTGATCAATCACCACCACCGGCCCGGCTCCGTTTTCGCACATCAACCGGGCGCAGGATTCGCTCTTCTCCGTGCCCAGCAGCAGAAGTTTCCGGCCCGCGAGCGATCCGAAAATCTGCCGGGCCAGATCCAGGGCGACG
This sequence comes from Candidatus Sulfotelmatobacter sp., assembly GCA_052326105.1. GTDB lineage: Bacteria > Acidobacteriota > Terriglobia > Terriglobales > Acidobacteriaceae > Sulfotelmatobacter. The sequence continues at coordinate 80,681 of JBKQRC010000074.1, forward strand.
GAGGGAACCGTGACCCCCCTTTTCGCGCTCCTTGTCTGGTCGCTGACTCGCTCGGATACGCCGATTGCTGCTTCCAGCAGGGCGTTCAGAAAGCGTCCGGAAGCGCCTACCGTCCGGGCCTGCTCCCACGCGATTCTCATGCATCCGGACACGTCGGCTTCGCACAATCTCTGGCAATCAAGGCCGCAGGTAACCCGGAAGATATGGTTCAGTGCTGCATCATCGAGCCGGCGGTAGAAGTGTTCCCACTCGCTCAGCTTCAAGCCATGCTCGGCGCCCAGGTAGTGGATCAACGAATTCGCAGCCAGCGTCGGTTCGCTGGCCCACAGCAGGAATTCCGTTCGGCAGCAAGTGGAGAGGACGACAGACTCCTCAATGCCTTCCGCCGTCTTCAACTGGCGAAGGACCTCGTAGCGGCGATCCTTGGCGATAAAAAAACGTTCTCTCATGGCCAGCGGCGCAGTGCGATGGTTCAGTCCAACCACCATGAGCGTAGGTTCCACAACACACCTCGGGCGCAAGTTGCAATCTGACAGAGGCACGCTCTTAGCCAAAGGACGAGGTCCGGGGCGATGTTCCAACCATCTTTTTTTCAGTGACTTGCGGACGAGGAAAAATGCAACAGCGGGATGCAAGCGTCGTCAGTGCGGCATATGGCGCGGAATGCGCGTGCTTTGGCGCGATCTGCCTCCTCCGCAAAGAGTTGCACGCGGACTTTAATCACCATCGCAAGTGACTGTAATCACAGACCAATTCCCCAGCCAACCTTGAAACTGCAATACGATTCGGACGCACTTATCCAGTCTCGGGCTTCGCCAGCTGAGGCAACTTGCAGGAGAAGTGAAGCGGCGAGACATGCTGGTTCTCAGGAGGAAAAGCAATTATGAAGATGATGAAGCTGGTCATTCTGATCGTGATGCTCGCTCTCGCATTGTTTCTGATTCTGCCCAACCTGTCCTGGGCTGCGGACGACGGCGCGACGGTTTACAAAGCGAAATGCGCCATGTGCCACGGCGCCGACCTCGCTGGAAAACCGGCGGCCAAGATTCCCAGCCTGGTCTCGGATGACGCCAAGAAGACCTCCGATGCCGACATGACCGATATGATCGCCAACGGCGGCAAGGACAAGAAGGCGATGCACGCGTTCGCCAACAAGGGCGTAACTCCAGATCAGGTGAAAATGCTGGTCGCCTACATTCGCGACGCGCAGAAGAAGTAGTACCCAGCAAGCAACTCAAGCAAGATCGCTGTTCCAAAAACGGCGAACCCGCGCTGCCGCGGTAAAGACTCGGCCAGCGCGACTCTGGGCAGGGTGAGTGATCCGCTCACCGGCACGCTCTGGCCGCGAAGCCGGGCAGCCGGATGTCCCCCTCCCATTCGCCACCTCAGGGAACAGCCAGCCCGGGTCTCGGTGCTCACCCCCAGACCCGGGCGTTTGTTTGGGCGGGCAGCGGGCATTCTGCAGGAACACGATTTCTTGCATTGTTCATTCAGCTGCTTTGAAAGGGCGCGGCTTCCAGTCGCGCCGCCCTGGCCCGCCTGAAAATAGGGCTTCAGCCCCCGCCGGACAAACGCGTTGCCATCTTGCCCTCTAGCCGCACAGGATGCTTCTAAGCAGCTTTACCCCAGCGGCTAAAGCCGGCCCTATTTTTGGTCGGTGTCGGCGCGGCTGGAAGCCGCGCCCTTTCAAAACGAGTCTCGTGACCGTCCCGAATTTGCTGCCTACTTCGCTTCCCGCGCGGGACTGTCCAGGCGACCGTACTGGTTGATGTGTTCCAGTTCCTTCAGATGGTCATACCAGGTGAACTTCAGGATGAGTGAAGTGCCGATAACGACGGCCAGGGCAATGGCGGCGCGCCTGAGTTCCCAGGTCACGACGTACATGGGCAGAATCACCAGCGTAATCTGCCAGATCATGCCGATGACGATGTTGAACATGTCGCGGTAAAAATCCCGGTTGCGCTGGAACGACGGATCTTCCTGCTGCACTTTCTTCAAAATCGGTCCCCAGAATCCCCAGGGTCGTACTCGCCGGTAGAAATCCTTCAACACTTCTTCATCTTCGGGCGCGGTCAGCCAAGTGCCCAGGAAGCAGCCGATCAGCGACAGCAGAAACACCACGCCAAAGCCAACCGAAACTTCCAGATTCATGGAATGGGCATGGGCGAAATTCTGCAGCGGTTCGATCCTTGCCAGCAGCGTCGGGATGGTCAGCGCGGAAGAAATTCCCGCCAGCATGCCCCAGAAATAACCGTAGCCGTTGAAGCGCCACCAATACCATTTCAGCACGTTGGAAGCGGTGTAGCCGCCCCACAGCGCGGTGACGATCCAGATCACCACGTTGTTGACGCTGGTGACATACCAGCCCAGGAGCACGCCCAGGACGACCACTGCGAACGAACTCAGATAACTCAGGCGCACGTAGGTTTTCGGGCTGGCGTTGGGATTGATGAAGCGCTTGTAAATGTCGTTCACGAAATACGGCGGCGCGGCGTTTACCGTCGCCGCGAAGTTACTCATGTAGGCCGCCAGCAGGCCCGCGATGAGCACGCCCAGCAAACCGGCGGGAACGAACAGCGCCAACGCCGAGGGCAAAATCCGCTCGAAATCCATGTTCGTGCCCATGGCGCGGATCTGGTCGCCGAAGTACTTGAGCGCAAGCACGGTCAGGCCGGTGATCAGGAAATAGCGCGGGAAGGTCAGCACCACGTTCACCCACCCGCTCATCATGGAAGCTTCGCGCGGGTTCTTGCAGGAAAGCACGCGCTGCATGTCGTAATTCGGCGCGGGTCCGGCGGCGCTGATCAGGACTCCTTTGAAGAGCAGCATCATGACGAAAAATCCGAACAGGCCGTAGCCGTCCTGCGCGATGCGCGCATTGGCCGACGGTATCAGGCTGGACCAGTCCATATTCAAATGCCATCCGAAGAAAACATTGTCCCAACCCGCGGGGATGAAGTGCTGCAGGCTTCCGGGCGCAACCTTCGCCATGGCGATGATCCCCACCGCGAACGACGCCACCGACAGGATGCAGAATTGCAACACTTCCGTGACCACCACGCTGAACATCCCGCCCTTGATCACGTAAATCGCGGTGATCGCGATCAGGAGCAGTGCATACTCATTCACGCTCAGGTGCCAGGGCAAGAAAGTCGCGGCGAATTTGCCGATGCCCTTGAAGCCGTAGGTGAAGAATCCGATGATGCTGATGAAGGCGTAGATCACTACGATGATGTGGGCCAGTTGCGCCCCGCGTCCCTTGCCGAAACGCGTCTGAATCCATTCCGCGCCGGTCATCACGTTCGATCGCCGCAGCCAGGTCGAGAGATACACCATCAGGAAAACCTGGTTGAAGGTCGGCCAGAGCCACGGGATCCAAACGCTCTTCACGCCGTACACGAACATCCAATAGACCAGCAGCATGGTGCCGCTGATATCGAACATTCCCGAGGCATTGGAGACGCCGAGGATGTACCAGGGCATGACGTTGCCGCCGAGGAAGTAGGCTTTGATATCGCTCGAAGCGCGGTGCGAGACCCAATAGCCGATCCCCACCGACAGCGCCAGGTAAGCAATGATGATTGCTATATCTATGACATGAAGCTGCACAGTACGCCTCCCGTCTGTTTTCTATTGAGCTTGGCGGAATACAGTGCCGTTCCGCCACGCTGATGTCATTCCGAGCGGAGTTCCGTCCTCCGCTAAGCGGAGGACGGAACGCAGTCGAGGAACCTGCTGTTCTGGCCGATGCCAGCGGAAAAGCAGGTTCCTCGACTCCACAAGATTGTCCGTGAACGGACAATCTTGTTACGCTCGAAATGACAAATAAATGTCACTCTATTCTCCAATGCCCGATGAAGCTCACAGCGGCTGCAACAATTGGGAGTACGCAGGCTCGCGCACTCATCACTCTTTGCTCTTTAAGCGTCACTCCTCCATCATCATTCGTCGATCAAGGAAGCGTTCCGGCCAGCAGGAACACGAGAGCGGCCTGCCAATTGATGGCAATCTCGTTGCTCGCATACGAGCCCTGATTGTCGGCGTAAACTTTCGCCGGCGGCAATCCTGCCGGCAACTGCTTCAGCAAATTGTCTTGCCGCCCGGCATTCGGTCCCCCGGATAACAATCCCGGCCAGGGTTCGGCATTGTTGTCGGCGCCGCTCGGCCGGTGGTGAGGATGACGGTACGGATTGGCTCCCACCTGCGTCACCCAGGAAAGAGAAAAAGTATTGCGCCCCAGCAGGTAGTGCAGATTATCCAAGGCGGTTTCCGTGAAGGCGGGATCGGGCGCCAACGTGTTGGCCACCAGCAACTCCATTCCGTAATTCGCTGCTATCCCGTTCGAACCCCAGACATAATCTTTTGCCAGCAGGCTCACGCGGTAGGGATTTTTCCTTGTCTGCTCCACAATGGCCAGTGCCGCCTGAGCCGTGCGCTTGCGAATATCCGCCACCACCGCCGCGTCTGAACCCTTGCGTGCTCCCAGCGCGTAGGTCCAGAGCCCCATCGGCGCCACGTTCCGCCAGCCTTCCGGCGCGGGCGCATCCAGGGTTGAGCGGAAGTCCGGATAGAGTTTCGCAAAATACTCGTTGTAGGTCGCTTCCCCGGTGGTGCGCCACAGCTCAGCTGCCGCCCACAATCTCTCGTCGGCGCAAGACGGATCACCGTACTCGCCGGTATTGACCCCCGGCGGGTTCCGGAACGTCACGTTGGGAAACTTCTCGGTCCAGAGCCAGGCCTTGCGCGCCGCTTCCAGATTTTGCGCCGCAAACTTGGCATCGAAGGACGCGTATACCCGCGCGGCAATCGCCGCCACCGCTGCCAAGTCGGCCGTCGCGCAAGTGCTTTTGTAGGGCTGCTGTCCGGTGCCGATCACTTCGCTGGGCAGATGGTCATCCTCCGGCATCACGAATCCGGGAAAATGCTCGCTGGTTTGCTTGTGCCAGACGCCGCCGTCGTCATCCTGCATCTTGAGCATCCATTCCAGATTCCATCGCGCTTCATTCAGGATGTCGGGCGTGCCGTTGCCGCTCTCGGGAAGATTCAGCTTGATGCCTTTCAGTTTGGAGCCGAAGATTTCCCACGTCCACAATACGGTCCCGGTCGTGATGCCGGAGTTGACGACATACCGTCCGTAGTCGCCGGCATCGTGCCATCCGCCGATATTGTCGCGTTCTCCAGACTTCCCGGAGGACGGGTGGAATTCTCCTTTCAAGTGACATGCCGGGTGCGTGTACCCGGGGAATTCTGGCCCCAGGTCCACAGCCGTGCCGCAGCGCTGGCCGTAAAAAGCGCGCATGGCGAGATAATAAGTGCGGGAGAAAACATCCGGCCGGATCGAGAACGGCCAGCTCTGCCCCACTCCCGGCACGTCGAGATAGTAAGTTCCCGCGTCGCGCAGCTTGGAGAAGTCGGCAATCTGAACGGAATCGCCGGTATCCGCGTCAAGAGTGGCTGGCCCAAGATCGCCCTTGAACACCGTCTCTTTATCTGAAGCTCGCTTCACCTCGAAGGTCTTCGCCGGCGCCGTCACCACCGCCAGCTTAACGCTGGCGGGCAGGTAGCCGACCTGATCCAGTTTGATCTGGACGCTTCCACTCCCCGCTGCCTGAGCGATTCCCCTCGGGCCGACGAATAAAACCGGCAGGAGAACGATTCCCATGGACAGCACTGACAGGCGCCTTCCTGACCGGTGCATAGACTGGATCATGTGTTCCCTTCCCGCGCGCGTCACTTCGAGCCCGCAAGCCCCGCATTGCGCCGCGGATTTCGACCGTGATCCCCCCTCACAGGAGGGAGTCAATACCAGCGCAATCCGCACCCGAACAGGATTTTCCCGCTTGCTGGTACGCTCCATGTCTACACCGGAAAGTTGTTCAACGCTAGTAGAAAATCGTTATACTAGCCCCTAACACCATTTTTATACAGGTGCCGTTCGGGGGCCGCTCTCATGAAATACGGGTACTTCGACGATCAGAATCGGGAATATGTAATCACCCAACCGGATACGCCTCTGCCGTGGATCAACTATCTCGGTTGCCAGGCTTATTTCGGCATCATCTCCAATACCGCGGGCGGCTATTCTTTTTATCGGGACGCGCGTTTGCGCCGCATCACCCGCTACCGCTATAACAACGCGCCTTTTGACTTGGGCGGGCGGTACATCTATTTGCGGGATGACAACTCCGGCGAATTCTGGTCTCCCTCTTGGCAGCCTACCAGGCAGAAGTTAGAGAATTATTCCTGCCGCCATGGCTTGGGCTACACCACCATCGGCTCGCAATTTGGCGGAATCGCCGCCAGCACGCGCTATTTCGTGCCTCTCGATGAGAACCTTGAGATCTGGCAGTTGACCGTTGCCAATCGCCGCCCGCAGGCCGCGGAGCTCTCCATTTTTTCGGTGATCGAGTTTTGTCTGTGGGACGCACAGGACGATTCCACTAACTTCCAGCGCAATTTCAGTATCGGGGAAGTCGAAGTCGAGGACGGTGTCATTTACCACAAGACCGAATATCGCGAGCGCCGCGACCATTTTTCCTTTTTTGCCTGCTCGGAGAAAATCGCCGGATTCGATACCCAGCGCGATGTTTTCCTCGGTCCTTATCGCGGGTGGGACAATCCCTCGGCCGTCGAGCTGGGCCGATCTTCGAATTCCGTCGCGCATGGCTGGGCGCCCGTGGGGTCGCACCAGGTGAAGTTGTCGCTCGAGCCCGGCGAATCGCGGCAGATCGTTTTCCTGCTGGGATATCAGGAGAATCCGCGGGACCAGAAATTTGATCCGCCAGATTCGCAGATCCTCAACAAGAAACGGGCAAAGTGCGTGGTTTCCCGGTATCTGGCTCCGGGCAAGGCCGACGCCGCGTTCGAGAAGCTGCGTCTTTACTGGGATGAACTGCTCGGCCTTTGTCAGGTTGATACCCCCGACGTGCACACCAATCGCATGGTGAACATCTGGAATGCCTACCAGTGCATGGCCACGTTTAATATGTCGCGCTCCGCGTCGTTCTACGAATCGGGCATTGGCCGCGGACTGGGCTTCCGCGATTCGAACCAGGATTTGCTGGGATTTGTGCACATGGTTCCAGAACGCGCCCGCGAACGCATCCTCGATCTTGCGGCCACGCAATTGCCCAGTGGCGGCGCCTATCACCAGTACCAGCCACTCACCAAGCGCGGGAATAACGATGTGGGCAGCGGCTTCAACGACGATCCCCACTGGCTGATTATCGGCGTCGGCGCTTATCTGAAGGAAACCGGGGACTGGAGCATCCTGGACGAGACTGTGCCCTACGACAATGTGCCCGGCTCGGAAACGCCGCTGTATGAACATCTGCAGCGCAGCTTCCGCTATACGCTCGACCGACTGGGGCCGCATGGCCTGCCCCTGATCGGCCGCGCCGATTGGAACGACTGCCTCAACCTGAACTGTTTTTCCGATTCGCCGGGGCAATCTTTTCAGACCACCACGAACAAGGACGGGACGGTTGCCGAATCCGTCTTCATTGCCGGGCTGTTTGTGCTCGCCGGCGGCGAATTAGCGGAGATTGCAAGGCACCGCGGTCTCGAAGCTGAGGCCTGCGCCTATCTGGCCAAGGTCACCAAGATGAAGGCCACGATCCGAAAACACGGCTGGGATGGCGAGTGGTTTCTCCGTGCCTACGACGATTTCGGACGGAAGGTCGGCTCCAGGGAAAACGCGGAAGGCAAGATCTTCATTGAGACGCAGGGATTCTGCACCCTGGCCGGTATTGGCCTGGACGACGGCCGCGCGCAACGAGCTTTGGAATCCACGCGCAAACACCTGGCCACCAAGCACGGCATCATCCTGCAGCAGCCGGCTTATTCGAAGTATTACCTCGAACTCGGCGAAATTTCCTCGTATCCCCCAGGCTATAAGGAAAACGCCGGCATCTTCTGCCATAACAATCCGTGGGTGATCATCGGCGAGACGCGAGTGGGCAATGGCGACGCGGCGCACGACTATTACACGCGGATCAATCCTTCGGCGCGCGAGGAAATCAGCGACGTTCACCGCTGCGAGCCTTATGTGTATGCCCAGATGATCGCCGGACGCGACGCCAGCACTCATGGCGAGGCCAAAAACTCGTGGCTCACCGGCACGGCTGCCTGGAATTACTACGCCATCACGCAGTGGATTCTGGGAATCCGCACCGGCTATGACGGGCTGGTGATCGCGCCGGTCATTCCCGGAAGCTGGCGCGGCTTCCAGGCCACACGCAAATTCCGCGGCGTGACTTATCACATTGCGGTCGAACGCGTCGGGGACGGAAATCAGGTTTCGCTTGAAGTGGATGGCGCTGACGTCCCGGGCAATGTGGTGCCGCTGCCGCCGGAAGGAACCAAGAGCGTCGCGGTGAAAGCGACTTTGCGGTAGTCTGAGAATCGCTATCCAGCGCCTGAAGGCGCAATAAAGACGCAGCGGTTACGGTATGCCTGAAGGCATACCCTGATACGGATCGCTATTGCGAATCGCAGACGCGAATCAACAGAGATACGAATCGTATTTGCAGCGCGGGCTGTTAGTCCTTTCTGGAGAGAATCAACCATGACCTACATTCCGAACAGTTCGCGTTACGACAACATGCAATACCGCCGCAGCGGCCGGAGCGGCTTGCTGCTCCCGGCGATTTCGCTCGGCCTTTGGCACAACTTTGGCGGCGTGGATTCGCTCGAGAATTGCCGGGCGATGCTCCATCGCGCCTTTGATCTCGGGATCACTCATTTCGATCTGGCGAATAATTACGGTCCTCCGCCCGGCTCCGCCGAGGAGAATTTCGGCCGCATCCTGCACGCGGATTTCGCAGCTTATCGCGACGAGCTGATCATCAGCACCAAAGCGGGCTGGGACATGTGGCCTGGCCCCTATGGTGATTGGGGCTCGCGCAAATACCTGCTGGCGAGCCTGGACCAGAGTCTGCGGCGCATGCAGCTTGATTACGTGGACATTTTCTATTCTCACCGTCCCGATCCGCATACGCCGGTGGAAGAAACGATGGCGGCGCTCGATCACGCGGTGCGGTCCGGCAAGGCTCTTTATGCCGGTATTTCCAGCTACGATGCGGCGCAAACCGCGGCCGCGGCCAAAGTGCTCCGCGATCTGGGTACGCCCTGCCTGATTCACCAGCCCATGTATTCGATGTTCGAGCGAAAGATCGAAAGCGGATTGCTCGATGTGCTGGAAAAAGAAGGGATCGGCTGCATCGCTTTCTGCCCGCTGGCTCAGGGCCTGCTCACGGATCGCTACCTCAACGGCATCCCGGCTGATTCGCGCGCGGGCAAACCCGATACTTTCCTGAAGAGAAGCGACGTTACGGAGCACGCGGTGGCGCAGGTTCGCGCGCTCAGCGAAGTGGCGCGGTCACGCGGCCAGTCGGTCGCGCAGTTGGCGCTGGCCTGGGTTCTGCGCGATCCGCGCATGACCAGCGCGCTTATCGGCACAAGCCGCGTCGAACAAGTCGAGCAGAACGTCGCGGCGCTTGCCAATCTGCGCTTTTCTTCGGCGGAGCTGGCGCAGATTGATGGCATCCTCGGCGGGCGTTAGCAGCCCGGGTTGAAACTTCAGCACCCAAAAGCAGCGCCTAAAGGCGCGTTCATAACATAGTTCTTACGGTATGCCTGAAGGCATACCCTGATACGAATCTCTTATCACCGGGTAGGCTTCGCATTCTTCTTTGCTTTTTCTTGCGCTTTCTCTTGCGGCCGGCCGGGAAGCTTGCTGAATGTTTTCAGCACGTCCAGATTCTTGCGGATCAACGCATTTCTCTGTTCCACGCATGCAAAACTTCGCAGCGGGTCTTCCGGCGTGTTCAGCACGTAATCGAGCAACTTTTCGACCGTGCTGGTGGCCACATGCAGCCGCGTGTCGGACGAAGCGTAGTAGATGAGCACTGTGCCATCGGGGCGCGCGATCCATCCATTGGCAAAAGTTACATTGGAGACATCGCCCACCCTCTCTTCGCCCTGGGGCGCGATGAAGTATCCGGCCGGACGATGCGTGATGACCTGCGGCCGGTCCAGTTCCGAGAGAAACATGTAGAGCACGTAGCGCAAGCCCGCCACCGTGTTGCGCACGCCGTGAGCCAGGTGCAGCCAGCCGCGCGGCGTCTTGATGGGCGCGGGTCCCTGGCCGTTCTTCACTTCTTTGATGGTGTGGTATTCGCGATTGTCAATGATGATCTCTTCGTCAATAACGGGGTTCTCGATGCTCGCAGCGAGTCCCCATCCAATGCCGCCGCCCTTGCCCGCCTGTATAAACTCATCCTGCGGCCGGGTGTAGAAGGCATACTTCCCGTTCACAAATTCGGCGTGCAGGACGACGTTGCGTTGCTGCGGCGACTTGGATTTCACGTCCGGCAGGCGCTCCCATTTTTTCAGGTCTTTGGTACGGGCCAGGCCGCACTGGGCGACCGCCGATGAAGTATCCCAGGTGGGCGCTTTCGGGTCTTTGCGCTCAGTGCAGAATAGACCGTAAATCCAGCCGTCTTCATGGCGCACGACGCGGATGTCGTACACATTGATGTCAGGGTCTTCCGTCTCGGGCATGAGGATCGGATAATCCCAGAAGCGAAAATTGTCGATGCCATTGGGACTCTCGGCGACCGCCAGAAACGACTTGCGGTCCACGCCCTCGACTCGGGCTAGAACGACGATCTTCCCTTCGAACTCCATGGCTCCCGCATTGAAGGTCGCATTGATGGCCATGCGCTCCATGAGATGGGGATTCGATTTGGAATCGAAATCGTAGCGCCAGAAGAGCGGCGTGTGATCGGCGGTCAACACGGGGTTGGCGTACCGGTCGTAGATACCGTTTCCGTTTTTCGCGATCACGTTCTTGCGGGTGATCAGCTTTTCGTGCTGCCGGAATAGTTCCTCGATTTTTCTTTTGTACTCAGCTTCTTTCATTGCTTCTCTCGTTCCAGTCAGAATTGAATGCAGCGCCTGAAGGCGCAATGGAAAAGCGGCTATGACGGTATGCCTGAAGGCATACCCTGATACGAATCGTACTTTGATACGAATCGTGCTTGATGCGAATCGTACCCCGATACGAAGCGTGCTTGATACGAATCGAACCCTGATACGAACCGCTCTTCGTTACGAATCGCACCCGGATACGAATCGTACTTTCACCACGGGCTGCTCATCATCTTCACTAGCGATTCTTCGCCATTTTGTCGAGGCGCTCCATCACCTCAAAGCAGGTCCGGCTGTTGTGATACGGACACTTCCAGGGATCCACCTTGTACTTGTCTTGGCTCGGCTTTCCCGCGCGCGACACTTTCCAAAACCACTCGCCGTGTTCGCGATCGATGATGTGATTCTCGATGAACTCCCAACTGCGCTGCGAAGCTTTCAGGAAATGGTCCTTGCCCGAGAGTTCGTAGGCGTTCAGAAATCCCACCACGGCTTCCGCCTGCGGCCACCAATGCTTGTCGGAGTCAATGATTTCCGTGCCCGTTCCCTCATAGAGCAGGCCGCCATCTTGGTCGATCGCCTGGTCGTACACCGCCTGGGCCATCTTCACGGCTTTCTCCCGCGCCTCTTTCAGGATCCCCGGGTCGCCCAGAACTTCGGCCGCTTCGCAGATCAGCCAACTTCCCTCGATGTCATGGCCGAACGACAGGCACTTCGAGTGGTCGTGCCATTGTTCGTCGAAGAACATCCGGAAGTGGTGGGTCTTGGGCTCGATGATGCGGTCGAGGAAGATTCGCACCAGTTCCCGCAGTCGCTGCCGCAATTCAGGATCGTTCCATCCCCGGAGGAGATTCGCGTAGGCTTCGAGCAGGTGGAGGTGCGTGTTCATGGATTTCTTTTCGTCCATGTCCACCTCGCTCAGACGCTGCTCGGCCGCGAGCTTCCAATCGCGCTCGTAGGTCTCGAAGTACCCGCCGTTCTTCGCGTCATGGCTGGCGTTTTCGATCAGGCGATGCAGCGCGATGGCGTTCTCCAGCGGCTGCTTTTCTGCGCTCGCCGAGGCGTACTCGGCCAGCGCGTACACGGTGAATGCCTGCCCATAAATTCGTTTTTTCGTCTCCACTGGCTCGCCGAGGTGGTTGACCATCCAGTAGACGCCGCCGAAGTCCGCGTCCCAGAAATAGCGCAGCAGATAGTCGTAGGCCCGGCGGCCCGTGCGCAGGTAGACTTCGTCGCCATAAACCTTGTAAGCCTTGGAAAATGTCCAAAGAATGCGCGCGTTCAAGATCAGCCCTTTGTGGGCCAGAGGATCAATCGTGAGATCGTTGGCGATTTGTCCGCGAAAGCCACCATACTGCTCGTCCACCGCGTACTTCAACCAGAACGGCAAAATGTCGCCGCGCAATTCTTTTTCAACTCGCTCTCGCAGTTGTTCCACGGGCTTCGACCTTTCTCGCGATGCTCTCTGGAACGCGTCTCGCCGCTTCCGGTTCAGATAAACGTTATTGTAAAGGGAAATCGCTTCCCTGCTCCGCCATCCGCCCAACTCGGCGAGGGGGCTGGACATGGGGCTCTGCGAAGGCCATCACGAGCCAATGTGATTCTAATCACAGTCTTTTTCGGAGCGAGAAAATACCCTAATATTGCTTGTGGGGCTGTATTGAGGGTTCGCCGGAAGGGGGAAATCATGGTGGTTGCCAGCACTACTCCGAATATGGGCCGCGTGGCGCGCGACTTTTCCAAGAATCCGATGTTGGTCTACTGGGAGATGACCCAGGCCTGCGGCTTGGCCTGCAAACACTGCCGCGCCGAGGCCATGCCCAATCCGCATCCGCTGGAACTTAATACTGAGGAGAGCAAGCGCTTCCTGAAACAGCTGGTGGGTTTTGGCGATCCCTTGCCGCACTTGATTTTGACCGGCGGCGATCCGCTCAGCCGTAAGGATATTTACCCGCTGATTGACTTCGCCACGGGGCTGGGGCTGGAAGTTTCGATCACGCCCAGCGCGACTCCGGAACTGACGAACGACGCCATCACCCGTTTGAAGGAGCACGGCATTCAGAGCCTGGGTCTCAGCCTGGACGGCTCTTGTGCGGAAAAGCACGACAACATCCGCGCCGTGCCGGGAACGTTTGAACGCACCATGGAAGCGGCGCGCCATTGCGGGCGTCTGGGCCTTCCCATACAGGTCAACACGCTGGTTGCGGAAGAGACCGACGACGATCTGCCCGCCATCTACGAATTGCTGCGCACCAGTTTTCCAGTGATGCGCTGGAGCCTGTTCTTTCTGATTTCTGTGGGGCGCGGCAAGGCGCTCAACGAGGTCACTCCGGAAGAAGGCGAAGCCATCATGCGGTGGGTGTTCGATCTCTCGATGCGCTCTCCGTTCCAGGTCAAGACGACGGAAGCGCCTTCCTACCGCCGCATCGCGATTGAAAAGATGCGTTCCTCCGGCGTGGCTACGGCGGAGATGAAGTCCACCTCGGTCTACAAGGGCTTTCAGATTCGAGACGGGCACGGCATCGTCTTCGTTTCGAACCTGGGAGATATTTATCCATCCGGATTCCTGCCCTTGCGCTGCGGCAATGTGCGCACCGGTTCGCTGGTCGAGGTATACCGGAACTCGGAGATCTTCAAGGGATTGCATTCGCCCGATCAGTTCCACGGAAATTGCGGGGCGTGCGAATACAGCCACATCTGCGGCGGATCGCGAGCCCGGGCCTACGCCCACACGGGCGACGCGCTGGGCACAGACCCGTTCTGCCCGTACCAGCCGGGGAATTCTGCGCCGGGCAGGGCGTAGCGGTCTGCCACGAAACTCAGCGTGCTCGCGGTATGCCTGAAGAGGATGCGGAAAAAGTCCGCCGTCGATAGGAGAATGATCACCGGGGCTGAAGCCCGCACTGATTTCAAACCGCTTACGCGGCGCTGAAGCGCCGCTCTTCCACGTGGCGCGCATTAGCGACTCCTTCCGCACGTTAGCGGCTTGCCCACGCGACTGCGTGCCAGGCCATGGCCTTGCGGGCAAACCAAAAGTTCTGATCATTACCTCCGTAACGTTTGAGGCCTTACCATTTCGCTTTACCCTTGAGGTCGAAGCTTGCGCTTCAGAGGAGTTTGCCATTTCTGACGCCAACACATCTCAGGGCGCCCGTTCCGCCTCAGCCCGTGCGTTTGTTCACAGCCTGAACATTCTGATCAAGTACGCGCGCATGTATGGCTACGATCACAAGCGCACGGAGGGGCAGTTTGAGACTGCCTGGAACGAGCTGCAGAATGCTCTGCCCACAAGCGGAGACGGCGGGTTTCTGCTCGGAGTTTCCGACAACAAGTTGCTGCTCGATGGCATTCCGCTCGAAACCGGTCAGGCGGAGAAAAGCTTCGCGCAACTGTTGAACACCGCCGGACTGGCCAGCCTGAACTTCTCCAAAGATGTCACCGAGGAAGATTTCACCCGCCTGGTACGCGCCTTCACGGTGGCGGGATCGAAGGCCACGGACGTAGCCAAGCAGATCAAAGAGGCGTTAGGCAGCGGCAACGAAGGCAGCACCATCAGGATCAACGAAGTGAAGTTCGTAGCCGCCGATCCGCTCACCGGAGATGTGAGTATCGCGGCCCAGATTGCAGCGCAAAGCCTGGGACCCGAGTTCCGGCAATGGCTGAATGATCCGCAGAAACTGCTGCAGTTGATCGCGGCCGCGGAAGGAGCGAGTTCGGGCGGAGGTGGAGCAACCAACGCGAACGGCGTTCCCATGGTGCCTATGGGCAGCGTGCCGAATGGTCCGTACCCCGGCCGTGGAGGCGCAGGCGGGACCGGAGGCGGTGGTGGCGGGGGAACAGGAACTGGAGGCCCCGGAACCGGGACCGGCGTGGCCCCGGCATGGACCGGCGGAATGGTTCCGCTGCAGGAACAGGAAGTGATTCAGGCTATCCGGCTGTTGACGCGGTTCGGGCAAGTGCAGCAGGATCCTGCCATTAAAGAGGAAGAGCTGCAGAAGGAACTGACCCAGACTGATCCGAATACGCGGCTGAATCTGCAGCAGTTGCTGGGAAGCCTGGCGGCGAAAGCCTCGGCGGAGGAGGAAGACACGCCGCTGCTGATGAAGGCGGCCGAGCACATGGCAATCCGCTTCGCCCTGGAGCGCTATCAGAAGGGCGAAATCAAGGTTAATGCGGTGCACCAGATGATGGAGCACATGAGCCGCCAGATGGACTCATTGCGCCAGATTCTGAAGATGCAGGAAGACAAGATGAGCAAGGCCGGGATTCTGGTGGAATCGCACGCCGACATCCTGGACCGCATGTTCTGGGCGGAAGTGCCGGAGTCGGGGAAAAAGAGCGTGCTGCTTTCGCACGAAGCCCCCTGCGTGCCGCCGCGCAACGTGCGCCAATTCGTGGAAGTGCTGCTGGACCGCGAAGATAACCAGACCGCAGCCGAGATTCTGGACAATTATTCGAGCTGTCTGAGCGCCAAGGATGGGGACTCGCGCCGCAAAACAGCAACCGGTTTGAGCCAACTGGCCGACCTTTACTCGCGCCTGGCGGGGAAATCGTTGGGGCTGGCGATTCGCAGACTGAGCGAGGGACTGATCGCCGACAAGGATCCGGAATCACAAAGTATGTTCAGCGCCGCTTTCGTGCGCATGAGCCAGGAATCCAGCGCTTCGAAGAACTATGCCGCGGTGAGCGAGGTTTGCGCCGCCATGGAACAGGTGGGCATACAGCGCCCGGTTCTGATGAACGACCTGCGTCCCCGGGTGGGTGTGGAGAACCGGCTGCCGGAATTTATTGAAGAAGCGCTGCGCCTGAACCCGGTGCCCGAAGATCTGCTGGCTGTCCTGCGACGGACCTGCCAGTCCGGCGCCGAGCATCTGGCCGACCGCTTCTTCCGCTGCATGCGCCGCGATGAGTGCGACCGCATGATCGAACTGGTGACGCAATTGGGATCACCGGCGCTGACCCAACTGCGGGAAATTCTGCGCACCGGTCAGCCGCGGCAGGCTTCGACTGCGGTGGGTCTGGTGAGCCGGCTGGATGTGCGGACCCTGCTGGAGCTGCTGCCCGTCCGTCTGCCGGAGTGGAACCGCTTCTATCACGACGTGGTGGTGCGGCAGGTCGCCTACGGCAACGCGCCCGACCGCGGACGAACCCTGCTGGAGCTGGCGGAAGTTCTCGATCCCCTGGTGCTGCCCGAAGCGGTGGACGAGATCGGCATGAGCGGCGACGTCACGGCCGTCCCGCCGCTGATCGCGATGGCCCGGCCGGGAGATGCGGCTTCGCGGTCGCCTTTCGTGCAACTCAAAGCCGTCGAGTCGCTGGGGCGGCTGCGCGATCCTGAGGCGGTGCAGACGCTCAGAGAAATCGTGGAAGCGAAGAAGACATTTGGCTGGCTGCATCATCGTGAATTGCGGATTGCCGCGGCGCAGGCATTGTCGAAGACCGATCCCCGTTACAGTTCGCAGGTACTGTCCGACAGCGGACTGGAACCGGCGGAGTTGTCAATCGCGGCGCTGGACACGGCGCCCGCCTGCCCGTGGGTGCGGCAGCGCCGCTACGAGCGCATGGTGTTGTCCAAGACCGTGGCCGCGACCATTGGCAGTTCGTGGGGAAAATCGAGAATCATGATCCGCGAACTGAGTCTGGGCGGAGGCATGGCCACCAAGGAAGACAACCTGCGCATTGGCAGCGAGGCTGATTTGGAGATTTCGATGGGCATGCGCTCGAAGATTCGCGCCCACGTGCTGCTGCGCCGCGCGCGCGTGAATGAAGTGGGATTTGAGATTGTGGACAGCGACCTGGAAAGCCGCTACCGCCTGCGCCGGCTGCTGGTGGATGCGTTGAACAACGCTCCGCAAAACAAGAGCCAGGAGTGGAGCGGAGAGCGAAAGGTGTAGTAAGAAAGTTTCAAAGTTTCAAGGTTTCAAAGTTTCAAGGTTCAGCGACAGCCTGCTGCCTAAAAATAGAAAAGCCTCCGCATGTGCGGAGGCTTTTCGACTTAGGACAGCATTCTGTCGCAAGTCTTTGCAACCTTGAAACTTTGAAACCTTGCCCCTATTTCACCTTCAAGAAGATAATCGCCAGGGTGTAGAGCGCCAGGGACTCGATCAGAACCAGGCCCAGAATCAGAGCGAACTGAATTCCGGGACGGGCGGCTGGGTTGCGAGCCAGGGACTCGGTGGCGGCGGCTACGGCCTTGCCTTGCGCCAAGCCGCAAACCGCGGAGGCGATCGCCATGGAGAATCCGGCCGTGATGGCAATCCAGTTAGTCGTGCTGGCCGCGCCGCCCTGCGCGAAGGCAGGCACGGCAAAGCACAGGGCAGAGAGGGTCATGAACAGATGGCTCAGTTTACGCATTGTGTTTCTCCTTGTATCAAATTGCCGCCAGTGGGTTGGTTGACGCCGTACCTTGCAGACGCCCTCACGCTGGAGGCCAGTGAAGTTTCCAGTTTCCGGTTTCGAGTTTCCAGTTACTGGCGTGGAGTGTGGCCGGGCCGCACTGCCTTCTGGAAACTAGAAACGTGAAACTTGAAACTCAAACTCAGTGCTCTTCGGCGACTGCGCCGGAGACGTAAATGATCGACAACAACATGAACACGTAGGCCTGCAGAACCGCAACCAGAATATGCAGACTGCTGAACAGGATCGGGACCCCGATCGGGATCATGGAAAAAAAGACCAGCGTGATCAGGTCGCCGGCGAAAATGTTGGCCCAGAGACGAACCGTGAGGGAAAGCAAACGGGCGAAGTTGCTGATCAACTCGATGGGGAGCATCAGCGCCGCCATCGGGATGCGGGCCCAAAGCGGCATGCCTTCCATGGGTGGACCGAAAAAATGCAGGAGATACTTCGGTCCGGAATGCTTGAAACCCTGCGCGTTGTAATACACGAAGGCGCAAATGGCGCAGCCCAGCGGCACCACGGGAACGCCCGTGGGCGACTCAAAACCGGGAATCAGGCCAATCAGATTGCAAACCAGAATGAAAATGAAAACGATGGCGAAAAAGGGAATATAGGGCTGGCTGTGGTGGCCAATGATGTCGCGGCTCGTGTCAAGGATCATCCCTTCGAGGAATTCGAAGGCGTGCTGCAGGCCTCCGGGAGATTCGACGGAGAGGCGCGAGCGGACCATCAGGAAAATCGTGAGGAGGAAAAAGAATACGAGCAGTTCCATCGCGAAGGCGTTGGTGATGGGAGCCTGGGCGTGGTCCGGCTTGATGCCCACGAGGCCAAGCAACGCCGTCACCGGCCCGGCGAACAGGCGGTTGAGGATTTCGGTGATCCAGAGTTGCTCGGGCATAGAAAGCAGCTTGGAGCTATGAGCTTCGAGCCTTGAGTCTAAAACATATTATGAATGCGCTTTCGCTAGACCTCGCGAGTTATACCCACATATAGTTCGTAAGCGGCTTCGCAGGCAATCGCCGCAACGGGCAAGAACAAGCCCGCAAACAGACCCCGAAGGCTTGCGGGAAAACTGGTTAATATACCATACGCCGCGGCTCCCAACAAAGCGTAGCGCAGCAGGAATCGGGCCACGATTCCCTTTCCGGACTGCGCTTTTCCCGTATTGGTCACGCGATCGGCCAGCCCGCTTACACCGCTCTTGAGCCACTGGAAATTGAGATAGGCGATGACGCATCCGAGGAGGAAGCCAAGCGCCGCCCAGCGTCCAAATCTCCACCAGGTAGCCAGCGATAGCCCGGTGCCGAGAGCGATCATGAAATTGCGGATGCGGTCGAGGGCGCGGGAGTGGAAGTCGGCGGGATCGCCGTCGGCAAAGTTCGGCGGAAGGTCGTTCATGTTCGGCGACAGTTCACTTAAAGCGGTCCGTGAGAAGCTGCATCGGCCTTTCCCTGCGGAGCTTCGCTCCGCCGGACAGCCGAGGGCCTGCCCTGAGCCGATCTCGAAAGCAGCCTCCCTGCTGTGATCTTACTTCGTGTCGCGGGAGACGGTGTGAATAAGTTCGATCATTCCGGCGGCAATGCCCAGGAGCAGGCCGACAACATTGATCCAGGATGTGTGCAGCCAGCGGTCGAGAGCGGAGCCGACGAGCCATCCGGCGACTGTGCCGGCGGGAAGCATGAAGGCCAGCTGGCTGTAGCGGCCGAACTGGACCCAGGGGTTCTTCTTGTTGTCGGGATCTTGGTCTGGAGTTGAGGACATTGGCTGCCGCGGCAGAACGGCGAAGGACGATTTTACGCCAGTCCGTCGGGGAAATTGGAGAGCAGCCCGGCTTCGCCGGGCCTGGACGGGTCAGAGACCCGTCCCCACACGTGCCAAGCCGGGCTTCGCCCGGCCGGACAGCCGAGGGCGGCTGTCCCCACATGGACTTAGCACACGGACTCAGGTGATCACCGAATTAATTTCGCTACGCTGGGGTTCTGCACGATGCCCAGGGCCCAGTTCACCATCTCGATGAAGCGGTTGGGCAGGATGCCGATGAAGAGCGTGGCGAAGCCGGCCAGTCCCAGGGCGGCGCGCATGGCATAGTTCACCGGCAGCTTCTCTTCGCCGGCCTCGGGCTGGCGCATGAACATCGCGTTGGCAATTTTCAGGTAGTAGTAGAGACCGAAAACGGAGTAGAGCACGGCGAGGGAGGCCAGTGCGTAGTGTCCAGTGGAAACCAGGCTGAGGAAGATGAAGTACTTGCCCCAGAATCCAGCGAGCGGCGGGATGCCGGCGAGCGAAAGCATGAACACGAGCATGAGGACGGCCTCGACGGGAGCGCGTGAGTAGAGGCCGTTGAGGTCGTCGAGTTCGTCGCCGATCACTTTCTTGTGGCGCAGCGAGGTGATCACGCCGAAGGCGCCGAGATTCATGAAGGTGTAGACCAGCAGGTAGATCAGGATGCCCTTGATGCCGTCGGTGTTGAGTTCGATAGCGGTGCCGGCGACGAGGCCGAGCAGCATGTAGCCGACGTGGGCGATGGAGGAGTAGGCCAGCAGGCGTTTGGTGTTGGTCTGGGTGAGCGCGGCGAAGTTCGCGCCGGTCATGGTGGCGATGGAAACGAAGACCACAACCGGAACCCACATCGGCCTCAGGTAGACCAATCCGCTCAGCCGAAATGGGCTTCCGATCAGAATTCGCAGCAGCATGGCCCATCCGGCAGCCTTGACCGCAACCGACATGAATCCGGTAATCGAGGTGGGCGCGCCTTCGTAGGCGTCGGGCGCCCACTGGTGAAACGGGACGGCGGCGATCTTGAAGAACAGGCCGGTAAGGGTGGTGAGCAGCGCGATCACCAGAATCGGTTTGTATTCGCTCCGCTGCAAAAGATCGAACAAGCGAATGCTGATGTCCCCGAGATTGGTGCTGCCGGTCAGGCCGTAGAAAAGGGACAGGCCATAGGCGAAGATGCCGGAGGAAAATGCGCCCAGCAGCAGATATTTCAGCGCCGCCTCATTGGAGCGGCGGTCGCGGCGGAGGAATCCGACCAGCACGTAGGTGGAGATGGCCATCAACTCGAGGCCGATGAAAATCAGCACGATGTCGAAGCCGGCGGCCATGCACATCATGCCGACGACGGAGAGCAGCATCAGGGCGTAATACTCGCCGTGATTTTCATTTTCGATTTCGAGATAACGCACCGACATCAGGATGGCGACCGCCGTGGCGGCAAGGAACAAGTAGAAGAAATAAATGGCGAAACGATCCACCAGCAGGGTGCGCATCATGCCCGGATAGCCAGCCCTGCCAGCATCATTGAGCAAGTGCTGGATGTTGTACACAGCCTTGGCTGAAAACAGCAGCCCGATGAAGGCGGTGATCGCATTCATCCACTTCTGCTCCTTCGGGAGCATGAGGTCAATCAAGAGAATGCCCAGCGCAAACAGCGTGAGCAGGACCATGGGCAGGGCCAGTACGTAATCGGTCGCTGAGAATCCGAGAGACGGGCCCACTAGTTTTTCCCCTTCGGAGATGCAGTTGCGGCCTTCGGAGCATGGGCCGCAGAACGAGCCGGGGCTGTAGCCAACGCAGACGGCGCAGCGGGTGCTGCGGGCTGAACTGCCGCATTCATCGTGCCCGCGTCCTGCCCAGTTTGCATGACGGTGACCAAGTTATTCACGGGCTGTCTGAGAATGTCGAAAAACGGCTTGGGATAGAGGCCGATCCAGAAGGCCATAATGATGAGCGGAACGAACGTAGCGACTTCGCGCGGAGTCAGGTCGTGCAGCTTTTCGTTCTTCGGATTCGTGACTGGCCCGAAGAAAACGCGCTGGTAGAGCCAGAGCAGATAGGCGGCGGCCAGTACGACGCCGGGGACGGCCCAGGCCGTCCAGAAGAAGCCGGAATGCCCGGCGATCTCCTTCTGCATGAAGGTTCCCCACAGGATGGTGTATTCGCCGATGAAGCCGTTGAGCAGCGGCAATCCCATCGAAGAGAGAAACATGATCATGGTGATGGCGGCGTAGACGGGCATCACGTTGGAGATGCCGCCGTATTCAGAGATCTCGCGCGTGTGGCGGCGTTCGTAGAGGATTCCGACGATCAAGAACAGCGCGCCGGTCGAGATGCCGTGGTTGATCTGCTGCAGCACGGACCCGCTTAGGCCGAGGGGAGAGAGGGCGAAAATCCCCAGCGTGCAGAAGCCGAGGTGGCTGACCGAAGAGTAGGCCACCAGCTTCTTCATGTCCTTTTGCATGAGCGAGACAAGAGCGCCGTAGATGATGGCGATGATGGAGAGGGTCATCACCCAGAAACGAACCCTGCCGTGCGCCAGCACTCCAGGGAAGAAGGGCAGCGAGAATCGGATGAAGCCGTAAGTCCCCATCTTCAGCAGGACGCCGGCCAGGATGACCGATCCGGCCGTGGGGGCTTCCACGTGAGCGTCGGGCAGCCAGGTGTGGAAGGGGAACATCGGAACTTTGATGGCGAAGGCGAAAAAGAAGCTAAGGAAGAGCAGGGTCGCGATGTGCGGGCCGTAGTCGGAATAAATCTGCGGCGCAGTCTTGTAGAGTTCGGGAATGGCGAAGGTGTAGACCTGCGTCACGCTGTGATGGTGGAAGTAGAGGAACAGGATGCCGAGCAGCATCAGGACCGAACCGGCCAGGGTGTAGAGGAAAAACTTGATGGCGGCGTAGAGTTTACGCGGGCCTCCCCAAATGCCGATCAGCAGGTACATGGGGACGAGCATGGCTTCCCAGAAAACGAAGAAGAGGAAGAAATCGAGCGCCATGAAGACGCCGAGCATGCCCGTCTGCAGAATCAGGAACCAGATGTAGTATTCCTTGACGCGGTTCTCGATGGCGGTCCAGGAAGACAGGATCGAGACCCAGCCAAGCAGCGTAGTGAGCATGACGAGCAGGAACGAGATGCCGTCGATGCCCAGGACGTAGCCCGCGCCGATGGAGGGGATCCAGTTGTTGGCCGTGCCTTCGATGAACTTGAACGGAGCTGCGTCGCCGCTCTTAACCTTCTCCCAGAACCAAGGGACGAGCGGCAGCGAGATCAGGAGTCCGCCGAGCGAGAAGAAGTTGGCGATCCAGCGGATGGCGTTCTTGTTCTCCTTCGGGACAAACAGGAGCAGGATCGCGCCCACCAGCGGCGTGAAGAGAATGATGGAGAGGATGTGGTTGTACATGTTAGCTTCGAGCTTCGAGCTACGAGCTGCGAGCAATCTTGCATTTGCTTGCTCGAAGCTCGTGGCTCACAGCTCGCAGCTCAGTGGTACACATAATAAAACGCAAAACCTACCAAGCCTGCGGTCATGACCAGGGCATACCATTGCACCAGGCCCCATTCGAACATGCGCGCCGGATAAGAAAGTATGCGCGCCAGAATCGCGGGGCCGTTGACGCCGACGCCGTCAATGATCCAGGTATCCCACCACTTGGAAATCGTTGCAGTGAGGCGGGTGATCCAGCCTGCGCCGCTCACAGCGCCATCAATGACGTTCGCATCAAACCATGAACTTGCTTCGCCGAGGCCCATCACGCCCAAACGGACATCGCCGACCTTGCGGCGGCCGGTGACAACATAGTCGTAGCCTTCATCCACGTAATACTTGTTGAGCAGAAGGTCGTACACCGGGGGAGCGGCGGCATTGATGGGCTCAACGTAATTTTTGCGAGCGTTGCCGTAGTAGCGGCTCGCCATGAGCCAGCCCACGCCCGCTGCGGCCACAGACAGCCCCATCAGCGCATATTCAATCAGGCTCGGCCCTGATTCGCCCGCGGGCGGAGCGTTACTCTCGGTCGCGTTGGCGAAAACCGGCTCGAGAAATTTCTCGAAGTGGTTCGAGCCGCCCAGGCTCGCTGGCCAGCCCAGCCAGCCTGCGGTGATCGAGAAGAAAGCGAGGATCACCAGCGGCACCGTCATGGACTTGGGCGATTCGTGAATGTGGTGCTCGACCTCGTGGCTGGTGACGCGCGACGGGCTCCAAAATGTCAGGTACATCAGGCGAAACATGTAGAAGGCGGTCATCAGCGCCGTGACGAAGCCGATCGCCCACAGATAGTGGTTGTACTTCCAGGCCTGCCACAAGATTTCGTCCTTGGAAAAGAACCCGGCCAGGATGGGGATCCCTGTGATCGCGAGCGTGGCGACGAGCATGGTGCGGAACGTGACGGGGATTTTGTCCGACAAGTTGCCCATGTTGCGCATGTCCTGCTCGCCGCTCATGGCGTGAATCACTGAGCCGGCGCCAAGGAAGAGCAAGGCTTTGAAGAACGCATGGGTGAAGACGTGGAAGACTCCCGCGGCAAACGCTCCGACACCGAGAGCGAGGAACATGTATCCAAGCTGCGAAACCGTGGAGTAGGCCAGCACACGCTTGATATCGTTTTGCACCAGGCCGATCGAGGCGGCGAAGATGGCGGTCAGCGCTCCGACGACGGCGACGACCAGCATTGACTTCGGCGCAAGCACGAACAGGGCGTTCGACCGGGCGACCATGTAGACGCCCGCCGTCACCATGGTTGCGGCGTGGATCAGAGCGGAAACCGGCGTGGGGCCTTCCATGGCGTCGGGCAGCCAGACGTAGAGCGGAAGCTGCGCGGACTTGCCGCAGGCTCCGACGAAAAGAAGCAGAGTGGCCGCGGTGATGTAGCCCAGAGTTTCGGCGGAAAAATGGCCAGTGCGGGCGAGACTCGTGACCTCCGTGAAGCGGAGCGAGCCGAAGATCCAGGCGATGAAAAGCATGCCCAGGATGAATCCGGCGTCACCGATGCGGTTGACGATGAACGCCTTATTCGCCGCATCGCTGGCCGATTTGCGATGGAAATAGAAGCCGATCAGCAGGTACGAGCACAGGCCCACGCCCTCCCATCCAACGAACATGAGCGCGTAATTGTTGGCCAGCACGAGCGTCAGCATGGAGAACATGAAGAGGTTCAGGTATCCGAAGAAGCGGTAGTAGCCGCCTTCATGTCCCATGTAGCCGATGGAATAAATATGAATCAGCATGCCGACGCCGGTGACAAACAGCAGCCAGATACTGGAAAGCGGGTCGAGGAGAAGCCGGGCGTCGAGCCGGAAGGGGGCCTGATTCCCGTCCTGAGTCGCATAGGTCAACTGGCCGGTACCGGTGCCGAGCCAGGTATAGCCGATGCTCTCGTAGGGCTTGTGATCGTTGGCCGCGGCCCAGGCGGTGTATTGCCAGACCGCGCCGCAGGCCATGACAAACGCGAGCACGACGGCGCCGACGCAGACCGCGCTCACCGCGGACTTCTGCAGCTTGCGGCCGAAAAAGAACATCAGCGTCGCGCCGAGGGCCGGCAGCAGCGGGATCAGGTAGATGTGGTCGAGGAAAATCAGCTTCTAGCTCCTAGCTTCTAGCTTCTAGCTAATCGCTCCACCTCAGCCCCGCGAATCTCGGTTGGCTAGAAGCTAGGAGCTAGCAGCTAGAAGCTGCTGTTTCACCACTTCAATAAATTCACTTCGTCCACGTTGACCGTCTCCTTGTTGCGGAAGAAGGCGATCAGGATGCCGAGACCGACCGCGGCTTCGGCGGCAGCGTCGGTAATAATGAAAATCGCGAAGACCTGGCCGTGCAGCGCCATTGCTCCAGCCCGTCCCTGCCAGTAGTGCGACAATGCGACCAGGTTCAGATTGACGGCGTTCAGGATCAGCTCAATCGACATCAGAATAATGACCACGTTGCGGCGCGTGAGCACGCCGATCACGCCCAGCAGGAACAGGGCAGCGCCCAGAACCAGGTAGTGCAGGGTCGAGATGTGGAGTAAGGCATCCATGTATAGAGCTTCGAGCTACGAACTGGTTTGCTCACAGCTCATAGCTCGAAGCCCGTGACTAAATCCTCTTCTTCGCCATGACCACCGCTCCGATGATCGCCACCAACAGCAACAGCGAGGCGATTTCGAAGGAAAACATGTACATACCGGTATGCTGGTCGTAGAGCAGCGCCCCCACGCCCTGCGTGTTTTGTCCTTCGGCGTAGGAGAGCAGCCGGCCTTCGGGGAACAGCGTCTTCCCCTTCGTATAGACCGCGATGAACAGGCCGCCCAGCGCCGCGGCCGCCACAATGCCAACCAGCCACTGCTTGTTGAACTGGCGCTCCTTCATGGTGCGCTCGATCGAGATCAACATGATCACGAACAGGAACAGCACCATGATGCCGCCGGCATACAGAATGATTTGCACGCCGGCGACGAACGGCGCATAGAGCATGAGATAGATCCCGGACTGGGCCAGCAGCGCCGTGATCAGCGCCAGGGCCGAATGCACGGCATTCCTGCGCGTAATCACCAGGATGCCGCCGATGATCATGGTCGCGGCCAGCAGGTAAAAGAAAAACGGTGTGGCTACAGGAGTCATAAAATTCGTCTCAGCCACTCCTCAATGGACGGCTCTATGAAGCCCAGGGCCGCCGTCAAAATCAGGACCGCCAGACCCAGCGGCAGAAGAACTTTCCATCCTACCTTCATGAGTTGGTCAAAGCGGTAACGGGGGAACGTGCCACGATACCAGATATAGAGATACATGAACGCGGCCACTTTGGCCACGAACCAGAAAATGTCGCCGACGCGGTCCCGCACCGGCGGAATGAATAAGATCAGGCCGATCAGGCCGAGCACGGCGCCGAATGCGGCCAGGCCCATGGTTTGGATCTTGAAAAACGGATGCTTGGGCATGCGCCGCACGTTGTAGAACGTCATGCCCGCTAAGAATAAGAAAGCCAGCCCAGGGACAAACGAGAATATGAAATCCCACACGTGGCCGCCCAGCAAGTTGGGGAACGGGCGCAGCCATCCGCCGAGCCACAGCGTAACGGCAATCGAGGAGACCGCGATCATCGCGGAGTATTCCGCCAGGAAAAACAGCGACCAGCGGAATCCGCTGTATTCGGTGTGGAATCCGGCGGTGAGCTCGGACTCGGCTTCGGGCAGATCGAAAGGCGCGCGGTTGGTCTCGGCGACCATGGCGATGGCGAAGATGGCGAACGCGATCAGGCCCAGCGGAAAAAACTTGAAGATGAACCAGACGTGCTGTTCCTGTTGCATCTTCACGATGTCAATCATGCTGAGCGTGCCAATGCCCGATGTTTCGGGGCCGCCGACGCCGTAGAGGCCGACTCCGTGAAGGCTGGTCATCAGAACGGCCGAAACCACGGCCAGGCCCATGGCCACTTCGTACGACACCATCTGCGCGCTCGAGCGCAGGGCGCCGATCAGCGGGTAGTGCGAGTTGGAGGCCCAGCCGGCGGTCACGATTCCCAGCACGCTCAGCGACGAGACGCCGAGCATGAACAGGATGCCGATGTTCATGTCGGTGATGGCGTGCGCCGGGCCGAAGGGGACGACAACGAATACGGTGAATGCCGCCAGTACGACGATGAATGGCGCTACCCAGAAGACGACGGCGTCGGCCTCGGCGGGCATGATGTCTTCTTTGAGCAGCAACTTGACGGCGTCGGCGATGGGCTGGAGCAGGCCGTGCGGGCCGACGCGCATGGGTCCGAGCCGCACCTGCATGTGCGCGAGAATCTTGCGCTCCAGCCAGTTCATGCAGATGACTCCGAGCGAGACGCCCGCGAAAACCAGCAGGATGTACACCAAGGCCCAGAAGACATTTCCAGCGGCGCCCGGGGACACCGTGACGTTCGGGCGGAGGTAGGACTGGATGTAGTCGAGGAACTCGTGCATCAGCGGTCCACCTCACCCAGAACGATGTCCAGCGTGCCGATGACGGCGATCACGTCGGCAACCAGCTGATCGCGGCACATCAGGTCGAGAGCCTGCAGATTCACGAAAGACGGCGGCCGCACGCGCACACGATAAGGCTGCGTGGAGCCGTCGCTGACGATGAAGTATCCGAGTTCGCCCTTGGGGGCTTCGATGGAGTGGTAGACCTCGCCCACCGGCGGCTTCATCACCTTGGGGACTTTGGCCATGATGGGGCCTTCGGGAATGCCGTTGACGGCCTGCTCGATGATGCGCAGAGACTGGCGCATCTCGACCATGCGCACGAGATACCGGTCATACGTGTCGCCGTTGAGGCCGGTGGGAATTTCGAAGTCGAAATTCTTGTAGTTCGCGTAGGGCTGGGCTTTGCGAATGTCCCACTTGACGCCGCTGGCGCGCAGCACGGGCCCGGTCACGCCGAGGGCGATGCAGTCTTTGCCGGAAATTACGCCCACACCCCTGGTTCGTTCCAGCCAGATGCGGTTGGTGGTGAGCAGTTCTTCGTATTCGTCGATTTTCGGTTTGAAAAAGGAAATGAAATTCTTCACGTCTTTTTCGAAGCCGTCGTACGCCTCATATTGCAGGCCGCCGATGCGGAAGGCGTGCGTGGTCAGGCGGGCGCCGCAATATTTCTCGAAAATCTTCAGAATTTCTTCCCGGTCGCGGAAGGTGTAGAAGAGCGGCGTGATCGCGCCGATGTCGAGCGCGTGCGTCCCCAGCCAGAGCTGATGGCTGGCGACGCGGTTCAGTTCGGTGAGGATAACGCGGATGTATTGCGCGCGGGGCGGGGCTTCCACGCTGAGCAGCTTTTCGACGGCTTCGCAGTATCCCAGGCCGTTGGAGACCGCGGCGACGTAATCCATGCGGTCCACGTAGGGATTGAACATCGTGTAGGTGCGGTTCTCGGCAATCTTTTCGACGCCGCGATGCAGGTAGCCGATAACGCATTCGAGTCCAAGAACTTTTTCGCCGTCGAGCCGCAGAATGACGCGCAGCACGCCGTGGGTCGCGGGATGCTGCGGGCCCATGTTGATGACGAGCTCGTTGGTATCGAGAAACGTATCGTCGTGCGCTGCGACGTGCGTTTCAAGACTGGGCGGCGAGAGTGTGTTGGGGTCGGTCATGGTCAGAAGGGTAGGCCAAATCCGGGACACCGCAGGCGGAATAACTGCTTGTGATCATTATCCGCTAGAGAAGAGGGGCCCCACTGCACTCCGCTTGGCACCAAAGCCCTGGCGGCAGAGGCCTTATAAAAAAAAGGTTCGAGGCCTTTGAGGGAAAGTTCTCTTGACACCAGCGAACGATCAGTGTTTCCTTGAATGCGAACGAACTCCTTCGGTATTGCGAACGAAGACGCCTCCCACCAATCAGGAACGGCTACGACCCACTTGCAGTCTTGCAAACGAATCGGGCCTCCAGCAGCCTGAACCCTAGCGCATGTCGAAGCAAAGGTGCAGACGCCAAGGATCAATAACGAGACGACCCTTATTCTCATTGCCCGCTCTCAATCCCCAGGTTGATCTGCACCCATTCGTTGTCCTGCTGCAAAATGCCGTAATCCTTCCGCAACGGAAATCCCTTCCATCCATCCGGCAGCAAAATCCGTTTCAAATCAGGATGGCCGTCGAATTTGATACCAAACATGTCGAAAACTTCGCGCTCCAGCCAGTTCGCCGTCGCCCAGATGGGGACGGAACTCGGTAGACTCTCGCCGTCGGCGATTTGCGTTTTCACCCGGATGCGCTCGTTGCGCAGAAACGAGTAGAGTATCCAGACCACATCGAACTGCTTCTCGCGCTTGGGATAGTGCACGGCGGTGATGTCCACGCAGTAGTCGAACTGTTCTTCGTCGCGCAGAACCTGCAGAATCTCCGGGATCAGCGAGCGGTCCACGACCATGTAATTCTGGCCGAGATACGTCAGGGGCTCGACGCCGGAACCGTATTCCCGCTTGAACTTCGCGACCATGGGCGAATCCCACGGAGTTGGCGCGGGTCCGGCAGGCTTGGGCGGAGCCGGGTGTCCGGCGGCAGCGGGGGCGGCCGGTTTAGCGGCTGGGACGGCGGGAGACGCGGACGCGGGCTTGGCAGGAGTTACGGGCGCGGGGGCAGGCTTTTCGGCGGCGGGCTTGGCTTCAGCCGGTTTCGCCTCAGATGGAGCCGATGCGGAGGGAGTAGCTTTCACCTCGCCCGGAGTTGCGGGCTGATCCGCCGCCGGCTTCGGCTCGCCTTCCGGCGGCGGTGACGAGGGAGATTTAATTTCGTCCGGCATAGCTCGCGAAGGCCCAAACCTCCGGCGCAGTGTGCATTCGGGAAGAACGATAACTTTTATCAGCTTGGGAGTGTGGGTGTCAACGAGGGTCAACCGAGACTTTGCGATGGCTGCATCGGCGGAACTGGAATGGCGATCATTGCGGAGAGCCCCGCGATCTTCACCCAATAGATGATCCAGCACACTAAACCGCCGAAAGCTAGCGGTATTCCAAGCAGGGGAATAATGGAGCCGACATTTAAGACACACATCGCAATACCGAGCGACTTTCCAGGTTCTGGGTCTACATTCACGCCCCCCCTTCGAGCGAACTCATTCCCGAGCGACTTGGCGATGTTGATCACAAGGATGAACTGATAAACCAAGTTGAACAGAGGGATTAACATCAGCCAAACCGATTCCGGTGACGTTGTGCGTGCCTGCTGGCTGCACCTTGCAAGAGCCTTCTGAAGCGTCAAGAGGTAGAAGACCCACGGAACGACGAATAGCATCGCAACGAACATCAAGAGCAGCAGATGCCATGGTTGGAAAAACCCTTCATGCATGCCGGGCATTCTAGCGCGTCCCTCGGTGATTTTCTAGCGCGATTGCGCCTGGTACTGCTCGATCAGATCGCGGATGTGTTGCGCGTCTTTCTTGCGGTGGCCGTGGCTGGTGATGGGATCGGAGCCTCCGGTGGATTCGATGACAATCTCGGACCAGAACACGCCGGTCGAGATGTGCACCGAAGCGACCTTCGACATGGCGATGCTTTCTTCGTTGCTGCCGAACAGACGCGATTTCACGCGGCTGACACGTTGCGGGCTGATGACCAGCCGGGTGGGAAAGAAGAAGTTGCCTTGCGTCCAGCGGCTGGCGGTGAAGGTTTCGGCGGGAGAAGAGTCCATTGGATTGGCGGGCGTGGTAG
Source organism: Candidatus Sulfotelmatobacter sp. (assembly GCA_052326105.1). Taxonomy (GTDB): domain Bacteria; phylum Acidobacteriota; class Terriglobia; order Terriglobales; family Acidobacteriaceae; genus Sulfotelmatobacter. Next base: position 110,930 of record JBKQRC010000074.1, read on the forward strand.
TCATAATCAGTTCGCGAACCGCGGAGCTTTCGCTCCGCTGGACAGCCGGGGGCGGCTGTCCCCACATACTTGCTTTAAATCCATTCCAGCGCGCCCTTCTTCCACACCCAGATGTAGCCCACGATCAGGATCACGAGGAAGATCAGAATCTCGATCAGGCCGAACAGGCCGAAGGCCTTGAACTTGACCGCCCACGGAAAAAGAAAAATCGTCTCGACGTCGAAGACCACGAAAAGGATGGCGATGATGTAGTAGCGGACGGTGTAGCGTCCGCGGGCGCTGTCGATGGGGTCAATGCCGCACTCGTAGGGCATGAGCTTGACCTTGCTGGGATTCGAGGGGCGCACCAGTTTGGCCAGGAGCAACGTGATCGGCAGCAGGCTCCCGACCACTGCGATGAAGATGAAGATAGGGACGTAGTTTTGCGGCATGGTGTGACGGCGCTCCTGATCCGGCTGAGCAGGCCATCGTAGCGCGGATGGGGCGGCGGTTCAAGCGAAGATGTTCGGGGCTGCGTTTGATACGCTCCGGTCATCAGCCTGCGATGCGCGCCGTCGAGCTGCGCTCGACCTGTCCGGGTCTCAGACCCGGACCCACACAGCTTACGGGAACCCGTTGCGCGCCACTACGGATTCCTCGTGCAAATAAAAGGCGTTGTCGAGAATCTCAGCGCACTAATTTCCCTTGCCGGTCGCGACCGCGAAAGCGGCGGCAGTATAGATGACGAGACTGCCCACGCCATACATGCCGTGCAGCAGATGAATCACGATGGCAAGCGTGAAGACGCCGACCAGCACCCACGCGCCCCGGATCGCCGTGGGCGGAATCAACAGCAGGATGCAGCCGATGATCTCGCCCCCGCCGATGATGAGGCGGATGAAGCCCGGCAGGTGAGTGCGGGCGAAGTCATGAGCCTCGCCGGGCAGGACGAATTGCACGGCTTCGGCCAGAATCACAATTCCAAGGACCCACTGCAACACAGTGAGGGCGAGTTTGGTTTGCAACGCGCTCATGGAGTCTCCTGTTATTTTTCGGCATTCCGCTTACGCGGAGACTTGGCCCTGATTTCTTTCAGGCGGTGGCTGGCGCTGGAGTCGAGATCCAGTTCGTAGAACTTCTTGAGCTCGCGAATGCGTTCGAGCGAGGCTGGACTGAAGGGAGTCTTGCCGTCAAAGGCGTGGAGCACGATGCCTTCGAGCACGTCTCCGAGCGTCATGTCGTGGTATTCGGCGAAAGCCTTGAGGACCTTGAGAATTCTTTTTTCGATGCGCACGCCGGTCTGCACGCGCTCGATTTCGAGTTTGGGATCGTCGGCCATGTGTACCAATGTACCAGGGTACCAACGCCGATGCAACTTCATTGAAGGCGCGCAGGGCGCACCCATCGGGATGAAAGTCGCATTCCTGAGGTTCATTGAGTCCAAACGGGTTACGCGCGAGTTTCGACGGAGCGCAACGGTTTGATTGCGACAACTACGCCAAAGCTGCGTGCTATTTCGTGCTGTTTGACTTCCTCTTTCTTTTCTCCATCTCAGCCTGCATCATCGCTTGTATGCGGTCCAGGGTCGGCTGGAGCTGTTGCGGGTCGCGGATGCAGTTGAGCCAGATGAGCCGGACGTCCCCGGGCAGAACCATTCCAGCAAACTGGTGGTAGTCCTCGGGCAACGGTGGACCCCCAGGAGTTCCCGCCGGAGGAAACACGGTCGGGAGTTGGAAAGCATACATGCTGCCGCCCGCCAGCGGTTGGTGTGGAAAGCGCAGGAGCCAAACGCAGTTGTGACTGTCCTCAATCATGTTAGCGGAGACCACGGCCCACTGGCCGCTATCCTCCGCAGCGGGCTGCTGGCAGTTCCAGAACTGCGCTTCGGGCACATACACTGTGGGGTCCGAAAACCCGTACTCATCGACCAGGACGCGCTTCAGACCGTGCTGCTGCACGAAGTCCTCCACTTCGGGAAGAGCCTGGTTCCAGTCGAGATTGGAATCGCTTACCAAAGCATAGCCGGGGCGGCCGGCGCTCAGCGAGTTCAAGAAAGGAAGATAGTAGGGGTAAGCGCGCACGGCTGTTACCACGGACGCTAGGGCTAACGCGACCGTGAGCCAGACGAGGCCGCGGGCGGCAAGCCAACCCGAGCGTCGCAGCGACTGCAGCGTGCGCGGAAGTGGCGCCAGCAAGAGCACCAGCAGCGCCAGGGGAACTGAGAAGTGGCGGATGCTGAACTGCATTCGGCTCAGTACGCATGCTCCGGTAAAGACCACGAGAGACACCCATACTGCTCGCCAGTGCAACTCCAGCCCTTTCGGCACCCCTGCGAGTTGCACCGGGCGACGCTTTGCAACGAGGCTGACCAACAGGGCGAGAACGAGCAAAAGAAGGAAGGCCAGGGGGGACTTCAGCAAGAACAAGACCGGAAAGTAAAACCACACGCCATGGGCATAGGTATGACCCAGAATGAAAGCGGGCGGCTTTCCGGTAATGGCGAACACCGCCAAGCCCCGCAGGTAGATCCAGGGTGGCATGAGCATTCTGCGAAGGAGCAGAGCCGCCGCATTGTGTCCAAGGAAATAAAGGGAATCGGTTGGCTCATTCCAGGAGAGGACAAAATAGACGGCGTAAACCACCAGTGCGGCGAATACGGTGCCCTTGGTGAGACTCCACCATCGGAGGCGTCGCCATGCCCGGACTTCCTCTTTGCCTGCCGGCTGTTCCGGGGCCGGACGCCAGCGGAGGCTAAGGATGAATGCGGCGAAACAAAAGAACAGAAGTCCGGCAGAAAACTTGGACAGCAGCGCCCCGCCGAAGGCAAGGCCGAACCTCAGGATCGTCCCGCGCGTCGGGGACCGCCACATGCTGGCAAAGGTCCACAAGGTCAGGACGGCAAACAAGGCGATTGCCATGTCGGTTAAGACCAGAGGCCCGAACGCGAGCATGGCAGGCATGGTGGCATAAGCGCAAAGGCAGAGCAGCCCACCCCATGGATCACCGAGGCGGGAGCCGTAGACGAAAAGCACAATCCCCAGAACCAACGTCAGAGACAACATGGAAAGCCGTGCCCAGAAGAGGGTCGCGATAGGGTCATTCCACCGAGTGATCAGCCAGTGGCCGAAGACCCATTCGCCGAAGAACTGCTTAAACAGTCCCGCGCTGAACGTCCACGACACATGGGAATAGTCGGCGTGCACACCACGAACGACAAGCGGCACCGCGGCCAGCGCCTTCGCCAATGGGGGGTGTTCCTCGTTCATCCGCATGTCCAGCCTCTGCAGATAGCTCACACCCGCCCCGATATGCGCCACTTCATCACAGGTGACAGATTCGCGTCGCGCAGCCCCGCCCGCAAGCAGAGCCATAAGGGCAAGGAGCAAAACCACGCCGGCTAGAACAATTCCTGATGATTGTGTCTTCAATTCGTGTCACCCAGATTAGAGAATCATTGATTAGGGAATCATTGGAAAAACCAGAACTCCAAAAGAGCTTCGCTGAGCCACAATGCCGTATCCCTGATGACTCGCAGACTGCAACAACTCCTGCCTTCGTAGTTCCGTCCGAACTTCACAATCCGCGTACAGAACTCCCTGCCATAGCGCGACGCCCGCGAAAACGCTTGCGTCCCGGTTGTTGGCGAAAAATCGTCATAACACGCATTCACCCGGGTCGCTAATTCTCAATCACATCCAAGGTCTGAGTTTTGCCTCAGCCCAGGGCCTGGTTCGCAGTGCCTAGCGGGCGTGCAATACTTTTTCGCGGGGTTGATGTGATTTCTCTTTGACCGACTCCCGCAACTGCCGCTGCAGGAAGAAATCGAGGTTGCCGCGCATGACCAGGTGCGGGGCCAGCGCGACGTGGTGTGAGGAATTGCCGCCGTCGGAGAGGAAAGTGCGCAGCATGCGAAACGCCATCCGCCCCTGGGCGCGCGGACGCTGGTAGATGGTGGCAGCTACGGCGCCCGATCGAATCTGTGGAACCAGATCGGGGAACAGGTCGGTGGTGATGATGGTCAGGCCGGGGAGCAGTTTTGCATCATGGGCGGCTTTCACCACGGGGATGGAGTCCTCGGTGGTTACATACACTCCGCACAGGTCGGGATGTTCGGCAAACAGTTTGCGGCATTTGCGGCACGCTTCCGACTCCAGTCCATGATCTTCGACCGGATCGAGAAGATGCAGCCTGGGATAAAAAGAGTGGAGCGTGCGTTTAAAAGCGGCGTACTTCTCAGCATGCTCGGTGATCGCCATGTCGGACAGGGTGATGGCGACGGATCCCTCACGCTCGCCAATAAATCGCCCCATGAGATCGGCGGCGATGGATCCGCTGGCCAGCGTGTCCACAGCCACAATGCCCAGGCGGCCGCTCTGCGGAGCGTCGGTGGCCACGCACACGACCGGAATGGAAGCCTCGGATGCGCGGCAAATCCAATGCCGCAAGGTCTGAGGGCGGGAGGGAAAGATAATAATGCCATCCACCTGTTCGCGCAGGGCAGCTTCAAAGGCCTCCTCCTCGCCTTCGCCAAGACGGGGATAGGTGCGAAAGTCGATCTCGACATTCTTCAGTGCGAGTGACCCGGCTTCTTCACTGATGCCGGCGCGCACTTCTTCCCAGAAAGATGTGGTTCCACGCAGAGTGTTGACCGAGACGTGCAGAGTCTTCTTGGAAGACAGGTAGCTGGCGGCCAGGTTGGGCTGGTAGCCCAGGGTTCGTGCCGCCTGCAAAACCTTGGCCCGGGTCACCGGACTGACGCCGGGATTGTTATGCAGGGCGCGATGCACGGTCCCGATCGAGGTGCCCAGCGCCTTCGCAATGTCGAGGAGAGTAGTGGGGTACTTGGCCATTTCGTGCTCCTGCCCCTGCCCGCCCCAGACAGCAACCACAAACCAAGACCGGAGCAAACCCGGAACCCCGCGGACGCTCCGCCGTACTGAATGTAAACGTTTACGGTCCGCTACGCAAGGGGAGTTTATGCCGCCCGGGCGGGAAGCTTGAACCGCAAAGATCGTGAGAAGGGCCGCGAAGAACACGAAGAAAATCAGCGAGAGATCGCCGCCAAGGCAGGCGGACACTTTGGCCAGGAGGACGTCGGGAACCGCCTAATCTGCGGGAATCGAGGTGGCCGCCCGGCCGTGTCCTGGTGGCTCAACGGAGCCAATGATTTTCTGTGCCGATGGCGATTTCGGCGAGTACCATAGGGCCATGCGTTATTACATAAACGATATTCTAAAGTGGGTGAAGGCAATCTCTTCCCGCTGGAGCCTGATTTATCTGGTGGCTGGGCTGGCGCTCGTGACGGGATGCGGCGGCAGCGGTTCGTCGGGCGGAGGTGGCGGAGGAGGCAATCCGCCGTCGGCGCCCACCGGCCTTAGCGCGACCGCGGGCAACCAGCAGGTGAGCCTGACGTGGAATGCGAGCACCGGCGCGGCGAGTTACAACGTGAACCGGGGCGGGGCGAGCGGCGGACCGTACACGACGGTGGCGTCTCCGACCACGACGAGTTACAACGACACAGCGGTGACCAACGGCACGACTTATTACTATGTGGTGACCGCAGTCAACACCGCGGGAGAAAGCGGCAACTCCAATCAGGCTTCGGCAACGCCGACCGCGCCGGTGGCTTGCAACCAGCAACTGATGTCGTTGTGGGCTGCTCGCGCGCGCGCCACAAACTATCACGTGCAGCGTCCGATTGCAGACGGCAGGGGAAACACGCAACGTGCTGACCTGATGATCGCCGGCAACTCCCAGACAGGGCCGATCAACGGTACGGGCCACTACTACGCGGCCTCTCCGGCGAACTTGAGGGAAAAGATCGCCAACTCCGCGCGGGAGTCGGCGACGCCGGCAGGCACGACGAGTAACGTCAGCGTGACGGTGGACGTGCTCGCGAATCGGCATGCCATCAGCCCATACATCTATGGCGGCGCCTTCCCCCAGGATGCGACCACCATTACCGAAAGCGGTCTGAACGTGGTGCGGTGGGGCGGGAATGCGGCTTCGACCTATAACTGGAAGCTATTCACCAACAACGCCGATAACGACTACTACTTCGAGGATTACAACTTCGGTGCGCTGAATAATTCCGCCGACAGCAATTCCACACAGTTCATCAAAGACGTCGAGACGGCGGGGAGCAACCCTCTCATGACCATGGTGATGCTGCCGTGCGTGGCGCAGAGCCAAGAGACCTCGACCACTCAGGGAGGTGCGGACAACTATCACTGGGTATTTTCGGTGTCCCAGGATAAAGCGTGCAGCTCACAGGTAGACCCGTATAACACGGACGCCGGGATCAATTTGGAGTCGGATTGCGCAACCACGATGGTGGCAAGCTCCACGCAGATCAACCGCGTATACTACCCGCTGCTCGACGGTCCGCCTCAGGCCGGCGACCCGCCCAACAGTCTTTACCGCAATCAATGGGCTGCGGCTTTGGCGACTGCATTCGGCAGTGCGTCAACTTGTTCCATTCCTTATTTCCCCTCGCTCACTTCATGCCATTTCTATGACATGGACAACGAGATTGACATCTGGGGTGGAACGCATGTTGACGTTCATCCCAATCCTTCGGGCTATGACGAGTTAGCCGCCACTTATTGGAACGAAGCAACCAAGTTGAAGACATGGGACCCGGCTGCGGTCCGGCTCGGACCGGTGAGTTGCTGTTGGTGGTTCTACTGGAATGGTGCGAATGGCAACGACAAGGGGAATCACGCCGGTGACGATTTCCTGCCCTGGTGGCTGAACCAGATCCATTGGCAGGACGAAATTGCGAATACCCGTTCGCTCGACATTTTCGACATCCACGCCTATCCGGATGGTCCGGATACTTCAGGCTACTCGCAGGCTCAATTGCAGGCGCTGGCGGTGAGTATCTATCGCGATTATTGGGATCCGACGCTGGTAAGCCCGTCAGGCACGATCGACCAAACCTACACAACCAATATCCAGCCGAACAAAACAATCGCCTTCCGCATTCCGCGTATGCGGGCGATCGCGAACATGATTTACCCGGGAACGCCGTTGAGTTTCACGGAATGGAGCGCGGCCTTCGCGGGAGAATCGGATTTCTCCACTGCCTTGGGCGACGCTGATGCCTACGGCATTCTGGGCCGCGAGCGGGTGTCGCTGTCCACGCGCTGGACGGCACCGAGTCCATCGAATCCGAACTATCTCGCCCTGCAGCTCTACACGAAATACAACGGCGCGAACAGTTTCGGCACGACCTCGGTTTCTGACGTCAACACCGGCGACCCCAACCTGTTCTCGAGCTATGCGGCGCTCGACTCCACTGGCAAGACGCTCACAGTCATGGTGCTGAACAAGGACCCGCAGAATACCGCAGACGTCACGTTCACGCTCAATGGGTTTACGCCGTCGGCGGGAAATTCGGTAACTACCTATACGCTGTCGCAGTCGCCCAACAACATCGTGGCCGGATCTCCGCAGGCTTGGTCCTCCACAATGACGTTTCAGCCATACACCGCAACGCTGCTCGTGATTAGCGGCAGCCTGGCGAGCACACCAGCTTCCGATTGGGACCTGAATCCCGACACAATCATGGTGCCAGCCAGCGGGACGGTGACGCTGCAGGCGAAGATCACGAGCGGCACGACGAACGTCATGCTGTCGTCGGCAGTTTTCGATAGCTACGAAGGGGCTGCTGCCTGCACCGGCGGGAGCATCACGCTGACCACTCCCACGATCAGTTCGACGCAGCCTGGCACGATCACGGTGAATGCCGGCAGCACGCCCGGTTTCTGCCACTTCACGGCGACAGGAAGCGATGGAACCGTGACGCAGAAACAAGGGGGATGGATCGTGGTGGGCAACCCGGCGGCGACGATCACGAAGACGGGCGACCAACAGACCGGGAACACCCTTACGCTGACGGCAACGCTGGTACCGGGTGCTTCCGGGGGCACGGCGTCAGGAGCGACCATCTTCTTCAGCACGAACAACGGCACTCTCTCGCAACGGCTGGTGACGACGGACTCGACGGGTAAAGCGACCGTAACCCTGACGCTCACGTCGGGAACCGCTACTGTCACTGCGGAAGGACCTTACGGACTGGGCCATCCGGTCGTGACGTTTACGGAGACGGCGCAGTAGCGATTTGTTCTGAGCGAGGGCGGTGCTTAGAGCAGATCTCTTGACGATCTGAGGGCCTGTCCTCAGCGGCTAAAGCCTCGACTCTCTTGGTGGCGCTAGCGGCCGGCTGAAGCCGTGCCCCGATACGACGCTCGGAATCGCGCTCCAACCCCTACAGTATCGTTATTGTAAACGTTTCCGGCCACGCGTAGGATAGGCTCCGGAGAGCTGATCATGACCCGATCCCGCGGTGCGATTCGTGTTTTCTGCTTCATGCTTTTTTTCACTTTCTCTGTATTCCTTCCCAGCGCGCACGCGCAGTGGATGCCGCGAAACCCGGTTACCGCGGTGCAGAAGCAGGCTGATGCGATCGTCTTCACGCAGAAGACAGGCTTTCTGAAATTGCAGGTCTGCAGCGACTCGATCGTGCACGTCGTCTATGCGCCGACCTCTTCTTTTCAGGAACATCCGAATTACGTGGTGACGAAAACGACCTGGAGCGCGCCCGCATGGACGATGCAGGAGACTGCCGACGAGATCACGATCACGACGAAACGGCTCAAGGTGAGCGTGGCCCGGATCGATGGCGCCATCACCTACCGCGAGATCGATGGCAAACCGCTGGTGCAGGACGCGAACCGCTGGCTCACGCCGGTGAAGGTCAACGGAGAAGACACGTATCGCGCCGAGGCGTTCGTGAACATATACGGCTCGCACGAGGGGCTGTACGGGCTGGGACAGCATCAGTCAGGAGTGTGGAACTACCGCGGCGAGTCGGTGGATATCTCGCAGGATAATTCGAACATTTCGGTGCCGCTGCTGGTTTCGAGCAAAGGCTACGGAATTTACTGGAACAACGAGTCGCGCAGCCGCTTCAACAACCGGTTCGCCAACTATCTCTACATCAGTTCTGAAGTTGCCGATGCCGTGGACTACTACTTTTTCTACGGCCCGGAACTCGACAAGGTTGTCGCGGACTATCGCGAATTGACCGGGCAAGCGCCCATGTTCGGCAAGTGGGCGTACGGTTTCTGGCAATGCAAGAACCGCTATAAATCGCAGGAGGAAATTCTGGCGGTGGCGCGCAAGTATCGTGAATTGCATATTCCGGCCGACAACATCGTGCAGGACTGGTTCTGGTGGAACCGCAAGGGCGAATTTGTGTTCAACAAGAATTATCCCGATCCCAAGGGGATGGTGGACCAGCTTCACAGCGAGAATTTCCACCTGATGATTTCCATCTGGCCGTTCTTTGAGCCCGGCTCGGCGAACTATGACTACATGCAAAAACAAGGGTGGTTTGTGGACAAGTTCAAGTTCGCCAAGCCTCCCTACCATACCGACGGCATGGCGGCGTACGACGCCACCAATCCTGAAGCGCGCAAGTATTACTGGGAGCTAATAAATAAAGCGCTGTTCAGCATCGGGCTCGATGCCTGGTGGATAGATACGACCGAACCCGAGACAGAGGGACAGGAAGAGAACATCCAGCTCGGGCACAAACTTGCCGCGGGCAGCGGCGATCGCTATGTAAATGATTATCCGTTGCTCGACACGGGCGCGGTTTATCAGGGGCAGCGCAGCGCGTCGGATACGAAGCGCGTGTTCATTCTTTCGCGCTCAGCCTTTGCGGGTTCGCAGAGAAATTCGGTCACGGCGTGGTCGGGCGATATCAACTCCGACTGGTTCAGCTTCCGCCGCCAGGTTCCCGCCGGGCTGAATTTCGCGCTCTCCGGCATTCCTTACTGGACCACCGACATCGGCGGCTTTGTTTTCGGCAGCCCCAGCGACCCGGCGTTTCGCGAGTTGTTTGTGCGCTGGTTCCAGTGGGGCACTTTCAATCCGATCCTGCGGGTTCATGGCACGCGCGGAAATCCGGATGGCAACGAGTTGTGGTCGTACGGGCCGGACACGCAGAAGATTCTGGTGGATTTCGACCGCTTGCGCTACCGCATGCTGCCCTACACATATTCGCTGGCGTGGATGGCCACCAGCGAGTCGTATACGCTGATGCGGCCTCTGGTGATGGATTTCCGCACCGACGCACGGGTGGCGGATATCGGGGATGAGTTCATGTATGGCCCGGCGATCCTGGTGAATCCAGTGACGGAGCCGGGGGCGACTGCTCGCACCGTTTATTTGCCGGAAGGCAAGTGGTACGACTTTTGGAGCGGCGCGGCGGTGAAGGGCGGGACTACGGTGCTGGCGGCGGCTCCGCTCGAGCGGTTGCCGCTGTACGTCCGGGACGGCTCCATTGTTCCCATGGGACCGGAAGTTGAGTGGTCAACGCAGAAGACGGCGGATCCGATTGAAGTGCGCGTGTATCGCGGCGCGGACGGGAGCTTCACTCTCTATGAAGACGAGAACGACAACTACAACTATGAGAAGGGCGTCTACGCGACGATTCCCTTCCGCTGGGACGACGCCGGGCAGACTCTGACGATCGGGGACCGCAAGGGAGAATTTCCGGGAATGTTAGCCAACCGCACGTTCCGCATCGTCTTCGCGGGAGAAAAGCACGGCACCGGAATAAATGCGGAAGACAAACCGGACAAAGTTGTCGAGTACGCGGGAAAGCAGATAGCCGTAACTCCGTAGGCCGGGAGCAGGTTTCCAGCGGAGTTCGAGCGCAAGCACGCGGCGCTAGCGTCCCCGGCTCTTCGATCGACGTGCTCTCAGAAGAGCTGTCCGAAGGCGTCTACTGCGCCGGTTCAGTCACCTTGAGCACCTGGTCGGCGGGAATATCGCGAAGGGTCTGCACGATTCCCGAGGGCCAGTGAATTTCGATCAGTTCTGCGCGACCGTCCGGTCCCAGGCCAAAATGCACCGGCCCATCGCTGGACGAGGCGTATCCCACGCTTGTCGTCATATGGTTGTACTGGGCTCCAGTACTCTTGCTGACCAACTTGATCCTCGCGCCAATGCCGTCGCGATTGCTTTTTGTGCCGCGCAGAGCGACGTCGAGCCAGTGGTTTGAGTTCTGGCTGCGGTTCATCCAGATTTCTGCCGGCGCGTTGAGGGCGGAGACGACAACGTCGACGCGCCCATCTCCGTCGAGATCCGCGAAAGCGCAGCCGCGGTGGCGCGACTTAGGAGAGGCATCAAAGCCAGCCTCTTCGGTCAACGCCTCCCACTTGCCACTCGCGCCCAGGTTCCGAAAAACGGTGTTGTAGTGATTGACCGGCTGCCCCGGCATGTCATGGGATTCGACATGGCCGCCGCTGACGAACATATCTTTCCACCCGTCGTTGTCGAAATCGTAGAGCGCCGGCCCGAACCCTGACATGGTACGGCTCAGATCGCGCATTCCGCTTGGGCTCGTAACTTCCTTGAAATCACCTTTGCCGGTGTTCTGAAAGATGGGGAAAGTCTGGCTGGGCAGAGCCACGAACACGATATCGGGATAACCATCATTATTGTAGTCGCGAAAATCCACACCCATTCCGGAAATGAACTGGCCGTCCTCTGCCAGGGCGACACCGGTCTCAAAGGCAACCTCTTCAAACTTGTTGCCCAGGTTGTGGAACAACGAATTGTAGGAAGCATCGTTGGTGACGAAAAGGTCAGGTTTTCCGTCGAGATCGTAATCCGCCATCCCGACCCCCATGGCTTTGCCGACATGATCGCGAACTCCCCATTCTTTGGAAGCATCGCGGAAGGTGCCATCGCCGTTATTCAGGAAAAGCTGATTCGGCTGTCCCTTGTAATAGCGGGGATGGCAGTAGTCGGAGACACCGTCGACCTCGCACAGAGCCTTGTCGGAGTATGTCCACTGCATGTAGTTAGCGACAAACAGGTCGAGCAGGCCGTCGTTGTTGACGTCTACCCAGACGGCCGTGATCTCCCAGAACGCGCCATACTCCGGGTCGGGGTGGTTGATGGCTGCGTCCAGACCAGACTTAACGGTGACGTCGGTGAAGGTCCCGTCCCCGTTGTTGTGATAAAGGGTGCCATGGTGCAGGCCGGCGACGAACAGGTCGGGATGCCCGTCATTGTCATAATCGCCGACCGCGACCCCCATGTCGTAACCCGTGCCCGCGAGGCCGGCGGCGGCGGTAACGTCGGTGAACACTCCATTCCCGTCGTTACGGAAAAGACGGTTGCGATATTTGGGGTCGTCCTTTTTCAAGGTGGCGATGTTGGCGCCGTTGGTAAAGAAAATATCCGGGCGGCCATCTCCGTTGTAGTCGAACACCGCTACACCACCCAGCATGGTTTCCGGCGCATTGCGCGCCGGCGTTTCATCGTTCTGTAGAACGAACGGGAGCGCTTTGAATTCGAACCGGATCGGGCTTTTCGCAGGCTGCGAGGCGGAAAGCAGCCAGCAGGCAACCGACAGGACGGCAGAAATCGCGACGGGGGATGTTCTGGTCATCGGCAATAAAAGAAGGGTGGCCGAAGCCACCCTTCCAATTCTACCCGACGCTTGCTTTTTAGAAGTAGAACTTCGCAGCAAACGTCAGCACGCGTTGGCCGGTCTTATAGCCCGGCTTGCCGGTCAGAGCTGCGTTGGTGTTGAGCGGAGACAGGCCCACAGCCTTCGCAAAGCAGGAAGTGCCGGAATTTGCGCCCTGCGTCCCGTTATGCGCGGCAAGGTAGGCACACTCATTACCCGCCGAACCCGTCGCGTTCAGGCTGATTGGCACAGTGTAGTAATTGGTGAAGTTGAGCTGTTCGTCCAAAACTCCACCCAGACCGAACTGCGGCAGCGGATGATTCAGGAAATTGGTACCTTGAATCCTGAATTCGATTCGCTTACTTTCTGTGATCTTGAAGCTCTTGTACACTCCCAAATCACTGTCAAAGTAAGCGGGTGTTTTTACATACGGCCATACCCTGGTGCCGAGCTGGCCGAAGGCCGGAGTTGTGAAGCAGTTCGGATTGAAGTACTGCCCGGAGGCATGCTTACGCGGGTCGCACGTCACTTGTGGGAAGAATCCCTCGTAGCCGCCACCGTTTTGATCGGTTCCGTACCAGGAGCCGGCGTTCACCTGATTAGACCGCAAGCCATTGGGCAGTGCATAGCTGTTGTCAGGCAGGTCCGGTGCGCCCTGGAGCGGAACGGTCAGGGCATTGTAGGTTGCATTCAGGTTGCCGTTCATGTTCGGCTGCAGTGGGGCGCCACTCTGGTACGTCGTGTAGCCCGAGAGCTGCCAGCCGTTCACAGTACCCTCCAGGATGCGATTGCCGTGAACGAACTTGGGCAGGTTCCACACGTAGGTCGCATTGAAAATCTGCGAGTGGTCGTACGCCAGCGGTCCATAGTTTTCTCTCAAGTTAAAGGGATCAACCATGTATCCGTTGGTGGGCCCGTTGTCCGATTGGCCGTCGCGAATACCCATCACCTTGCTGAAGGAGTAGTTGAGGAAGTAGCTGACCGCTCCCGACTGCTTTTTCCACGACGCCTGCAGCGCATTGTAGTTCGCGTAACTGCCGTGGGTTATCAGGTAAATGTCCTGATAGTTCGTTAGCGGCTGGTAATCCTTCGAATTGAAAGCTGTTCTGTAGTTGGTTGAGAGGTTTACCCCATTCGGTCCAGGATTGTTGCAATTGAGGTAGTCCGAAGGATCCGTGGTCGAGTTGTTGTTATAGCACGCCGGAGCACCCGGAGAGACGTAGACCGGACTACCGTTGGGGTATTGCGTCGTAACGGGTCCAGCGGTCGTCTTCGGGTCCACGTAGTAGTACCCTCCTGGTTGTACGGCGTTGAGATCGTCGATCTTGCCGTTTCCGCCGTTAAGCAGCTCGTTCCGGCTCTGGTTGCCGATGTAGGAGAGTTCCAACACGGACCGCCAAGGCAACGCCTGGGCAACGCTCATGTTCCAGTCGTTGGTGTAGGGGGTTCGGTTATCTCCCTGTTGGAAGGCAGAAATCGTGGTGCCGTTCGCCGACGGGGCACCAGGCGGCGGAACCCCGTTGATCGCATTATACGAAGTGAGGTTGTAGACGTTGCCGTTGAAAATGCCGGAAGCCAGGTTTGTCGGTCCTCCGACGTCATTCACTGCAACCTGATAGCGGAACGATGCAAAACCACCCCGTATGACCGTCTTGCCATTTCCGAACACGTCATACGCGATGCCGACACGAGGTTCGTAGTAGAACAACGGCGATACCCAGCCCGATAGCGGAATGCTGCTGTTCAGCTTATTCCACAGCAGACCCGGGTTAGCAACCGTGGGGTTATTGGTGTAAGTTGCCGGATTCCAGACTGCCATTCCGTTACTCGGACCGTACCACTGGCCGACGTGATCCAGACGCAGGCCGTAGCTCACCGTCAACTGCGAGTTGGCTTTATACGAGTCTTGCGCGTAAATCGACCACTGATGCATCTTAATGTCGTTCACGATGTCAGAACTCGGCTGCGAGTATTGGCTGATGTGTCCGATCAGGAAATCAGCCACGGTGTTACCGGTGCTAACAGACCCCCAGTTTAAGGCGTAGGTGCCATTCGCGCCGGTAAGGATCCCGCTGCTGGTCTGAAGATTTTCGCTGGTATCCCAGTAGGCCCCCAGCTTGATGGTATGGGAACCAATGACCTTGGTGTAATTGTCGTAGAGAGAAGGATCTTTCTTGGTGGCGCCGAAGCCGCCACCGTTAAACGGACCATCCAGGTTCATTTCTCCGATGTCGGGGAACATGCCGCCCCAGGGTCCCGTAACGTTCGGCATCTGTTTGGTCGTGTTGCCAAAAAGTCCCTGCATGGTCATCCCAAGCTTGGTGCGATCCACGGCCGCAGCATTGCTCAGGGTGTTGGGATTGATATAACGTGCCAGCGTGAACACAGCCTCGTTGGTTGTGGTCGGGCTGAACACGTGCGTAGCGTTGATCATCACTTCCTGCGAACTGGTAGCGGCAATCACATTGGACGGATAAGGAAGCGTCCAGGGCGGAGTCCACCAGATACCCACGGGGTGTTGATCGGCTTCGATCTGGCGAGTGTACGATCCGGTCAGCTTGGTGTTGTCGCCAATGGCATAGTCAAGCTTGCCAGTCGCTTCCCAGCGGTTCTGGGGAGTGCTCGAGACGTACTGATAATTGCTCCAGCCGTTTCCCGCATTTGGAGTGATATTGGACTTGGGCAGCAGCTTGGCGTAGGCCGAACCGTTCGAGTCGAAATCCGCCGAAGGAATTACGTTGTTTGTAGTTCCGGGAGGAGGAGCGTACATGCCGCCGTAGGCGTAGGCCCAGGGTCCGGTCTGGAGTTCCTGCACTAGAGTCGTTCCATTCTGTGCGTTCACGATTGTCGAGCCCGGAACTCCATTGATGGTGGTGTTGCTGAAGTCCCCGGTAAGTTGCTCGGCAGTCGGTATGTTGTAGTTGATAATGCTGCCTGCGGGGCTTTGCTTCATGTATTCATAACCGCCCCAGAAGAACAGCTTTTGCCGCCCCTTATTCAGCCCGGGGACGGGACCACCAAAGTTGCCGCCCATGTAATAGTAGCTTTCTGCCGGAGCAGCCAAGGCAGCTGTGGTTGCGCCACTCACGATTTGGCTGTGAGTGTATGCGTCAATCGCGTTCAGGGCGCTGTTGCGGGCGTAAGTATAGAGTTCGCCGTGATACTTTGAGCCACCGCTCTTGCTGAAGGCTTCGAAAATCACGGGGCCCTTGGCGTACTCAGCGTCGTAATTCGACATCAGGACCTTGACTTCGCTGACCATGTCCTGGTTGATGTTGGCAATCTGGGTACCGGCGTTTCCTGGGTCAACCAGGTTTGCGCCGTCCAGCATGTAGGCCATGGCGCCGTTGGGCTGCGTACCATTGGCGGAGAAGCTGCCGATCGGCCCGGTGTTGGTGCCAACAACTTTGTCGGAGAAGCCCGAACCCTGACTGGCGCCATTAGCAAACGCCATGCCGGGCATGATCTTGAGCAGTTCACCGGCGTCGCGGTTGCCCATGGGGAAGGAATTCACCATGTTCTCCGGAACGGTGGCGCTGATTTCGGCGTTCTCGGTGGGCACGGATAGAGTACCGGCGGAAATCTCCACCGTCTCAGTCACCGATCCAACCTGTAAAGCGATTTGCGGCAGAGTGCGATCATCGCCCTGCGCGAAGGCGATGCCGGCCTCCTTCCATTCCTTGAACCCCGGCGCCGTAATGCTCACCGTATAGGTTCCAGGCTGGATGGCCGTAATAGAAAAGTAACCGGATGCGTTCGACACCGTGGTACGGATGTCGCCGCTAAGCTGGTTCTTCATTGTGATTTTGGCATTCGTCACCACGGCGCCCGTCGAGTCTTTAGTTGTACCGGATAACGTGCCGGTCAACTGCTGACCGAAACTGAGCGAAGAGATGGAGACGAAAATGGCCAGGCATACAAGCAGGGCTACTTTTTCCCAAGCCGACAGTGACTTCAAAGTCATCGAGCAGCCTCCAATTAAGAAAGGGTTTCGACCATCTAGGGCCTTACCCGTTAAGCGGTCAGGTCGCAACTTTGCGGCCCGTCCTTCGTTAAGACAATGCAGCCGACCTCATACAAAAGTACTATTTCCACAGCTGGGGTGGTTTTAGCGTAGGTTGATGAACAGTGTCAAGAAAAAAAACGATTTTTTATTGCATCGTAAACGATTTCTCTGGAGACCCCGAGGGCCGGGGTGTGATCAAAATCACAAAGAAGTTCGCTTTAGGCCAGATTTGCAGCCTGGCACCCCACCGGCTGGCGAAAGCACGCGTTTTCGGCTATCAGTTTGCAGACCGCCGCCCAAGTTAAGGACGGCGGCTGGCGGAAACGAGCGACTCGCTGACGAATCTATGGGGCCTTTGGAATCACGATTCCGGTCATGGCGTAGCGTGGGACTTCCACGGTAAACGTCGGCCCCAGGCTTTCGATCGGCGCTTCCACGATGTTCTTGCCGGCGTCGATGTTAGGTTTCCCGTAGTCGTAGCGCGTGCCTTTCGTGGCATAGGCGTAGCCGTTCACGGACACCGTGACCGTGACGGAACGGGCGAAGTCCTTGTTAATCAGGAGCAGGCCAAGTCCTCCGTCGCGGCGCTTCACCGCGTGCACCGCCAACGTGTCCATCTGCGAGGTGGCGCCGACAAATACGTCGCCGACTCCCACCAACTGATGCAGGATCTTGATGGCGTAGTAGGGCGGTTGGGGCTGGTTTTTGTTATCGAGGAAGCTGGGGCTTAAGGCGTGGATGGGCGACCACTCCACCGTGAAGGCGCCGCGTTCCAGCAGCGTCGCAACCGAGTCGGCGGCGTAGAGGGCAGTGACCGCTGGATTCTTGGCGGGCAGCCAGGGCGAGATCCCTACGCTGGTAAAGGCCAATTGCGGAAAGTGACCGCTGGGGCAGAATTTCTTATATTTTTCCACGAGATCGCGAGTCAGCAGCGAGTAGTCGTGCTCCAGCGCATTCTGGGGAAAGCGTCTGGTAGCATCCATGGCATCGAGAGCCGCCGTCAGGAGGTCCTCCTCGTCGACCTGATTGACGTAATTCGGCGGCGCGTCCGCGCCTTCCCAGAGGGTGGCGGCGCTGAAGTCCATGCTGGCGCATGCGGCTTTCAATACTTCTGCATTCCAGTTCTTTCCGACCTGGTCGGCGCCGGCGGCGGTGGTGTATGGCGGTTCAATCACAAACGCGCCGATCATGATCGTCGGGTCGACAGCCTTCATGGCCTTGGCGTATTGCACTACGGCTGCCCCGTAGGCAGCCGGTCCCACGCGAGGGTTGCGTTGGTTGCGGCCCCACTCTTTTGAAGCTGGGACGGTTCCGGAGTGCAGGTCGGGCTCTGGCGGCGCGCTCTGGCCGTAGCGGCCTTCGTTATCCGCGTCTGAGCCCACGGTGCGGCTTTGGCCATAGAAGCCGTTGCCCCAAGGCTCGTTGCCGATTGTCCACAGGGGAATGCCGATGGGGTCGGGATGGCCAATCCGCAACTGATTGTAGCCGTCGTCAGTGGCAAGGGGAGTGGCGGCCCGCAAGCTGGCCCAAAAACCCACTGTCTTCCAGTCGTTCCCTTTGGAGTCTTTGCCGATGGCTTGCGTGCTGGAGGGATTCCCGTTGGCATAGGCGACCCAGGCTGCCGCTTCCGCAGGTTCGCCGCCGCCGCTGCCGTCGAGATTGCTGCCGTAGTTCACCGAGACGAGCGCCGAACCCAGGGTATCGATCACCGGGACGAGCGCGGGAAACTGCCTTTCGCGCGGAAAAGCGGGCGCTCTGTCACTGGTATAAGGATTCGTAATCGTCCCGGCGGACCAGTGATACAGAGCATCGATTCCGCCGTTGCCGGGGAAGCGCACGTTGGTGATTCCCGCATCCCGCAGCAACTGCATGGTCGCTGGATCGAATGCTTTCAGGTCCCAGCGCTCGGCGGCTACACCCAAGGAGGTGGTGTAGAGCATGGCTTTGGTTTGAGACGGCTCAACCGTCACTTTGGCCTTCAACTGAGCGCCGACTGGTCCCGCGGTCAGCACGGTCATGCCCAGCAGCAGAGCAGCGACCATAAGTCCGCTCGAATGCGGAACGCGCTCGTTTCGCAGAGACCCAGGAAAAAAAGAAACTCTATCAAGAGCAGGAATTTTCATTAGGCCCATCCTCGCCGGTCTAGTGGCAGCAGATTTCAAAGAACGCGGCATTATACGCCGCAGGATAACAAGCCTCGGGTCCCGAAAGCCCTCAACCTCACGTATCGTAAAGTCACCAACGGTGCGGGCGGTCGAAGATCAGACAGAGGACACCGCGAACGAAGCACCCGCCGCTTTGGAATGCCTTCTGCCTGATTACGGCTTCTGTATCCCACCCTGCGCCTGTGCGTCTTTCGCCTGCGCTTCATAGCGCTGCAGATTCGCCTGAAGCGAGGCTGCCAGCGCGTGGTCGTGCTCCTGATCGGCGAGATCAAGCGCGCGGCGCGCCGTTGCGATGGCTTCCGCATAGCGGCCGGTTTCGGAGTACATCGCGGCCAGCATTTGCAGGATCCCGGGCTGCTGCACGCGGGAAAGTTTAGAAGCCTGTTCGAACTGCGCCAGGGCGTCAGCGAAGCTGCCTTTCGCCGCCAGAACGCGACCAAGGTTATAACGATAATCCGCGGCGTCGGGAACAAGCGCGATCGCTTTCTGGATGTGATCGATCGATTCGTCCAGATTGCCGGAACGAGCGAGTGCAATGCCCAGGTCATTCTGTCCGCTGGCCGAATCAGGATCGAGATTGACTCCCCTGCGGAGGTGCTCCAGCGCTTCGTTCAGATGCTCCTTCTTGAGCGCTAACACGTTGCCCAGATTTATCTGCGCCGAGGCATTATCAGGATTCAGTTCGACCGCTGTCTGGAAGTGCTGGAGCGCCTCATCCAACATCCCCTTTTCGGCGAGCGCGCTGCCGAGGTTATTGTGGGTATGAGAGCTGCCGGAATTCAGTTCCAGCGACTTGCGGTATTCGGCGATGGCCTCGTCGACCTTGCCCGTCTCGGCGAGCGCGACACCGAAGTTATCATGGGCGCGGGGATCGTCGGGATCAAGTTCCAGAGCCTTTTTCCAGGCCGGCACCGCGGCTTCATATTGCTTCTTTTCCGAAAATGCCACGGCAAAATCAAAAAGTTTATAGAAGTCGGTCGCGGGCGCGTCGATGCGCTCCAGGCCACCGGGCGGAATATTCACAAACTCCGGGATGTTGACCGCGCGATTGGCGGCCGTGGCGTTTTCGATGAGAATCGCCGGGCTGTCATTCCCATTCTCGTCAATGTGCGTGAGGTACATGTGGGTGTAGTAGGAGGGCGTCTTTGACGAGAACACAAGCCAACGTCCGTTGGGCGAGAAACTGTGCCAGGAGTTCATCACCTTCAGATTGCAATTCATGCGGCGCTCTACCCCACCCTGGAAAGGCACGATGTAAAGCTGACTGTCGGGCCGCATGAGCAACCCGTTCTTGTTCCGGACGAAGACAATCCACTTGCCGTCGGGAGACACCTTGGGAAAGTTATTGCTCATCCCGTTCTCCGACGCGCCAACCACCCGCTCCGCCTTGCCGCCCTTTCCGTCGTTGAACGGGATGCGGTAGAGGTCATATTGCATCTGAGTCTCGTTGGGATCGTTGGCGTATTTCGCCGGCGGCTGGCCAGGCGCGAACGGATCGCGGGCTTTCTCCCGGGAAAAAATCAGGTACTTGCCATCGGGGCTCCAGAATGCGCTGGTGTGAACATAGTCCGGATCATCGGCGCCCGGCAGAGGCTGTAACGTACGCGTTTGACGGCTGTAGAAGGCCAACACGCCGCGGGTGGGAAAGAATACCTGACCGAAACCATAAAAAGTGAACGATCCGTTGTAGAGGCGGTCGGCGATTCGCCGGCCGTGCGCTCCCGGAACGTCAATGGAAGTGATCACGTAGTTTCCATCCGGCGAGATCTGCGACATGAACCCAAAGCGCTTCTGCGCGGTTTTGTCCGGGTCGGAAAATGTACTCCAGCGAACGACGTAGTCCGTGCTGATGGTGCTTACCTTGTGGACAGGGACCAGCGCGTAAAGCCCTTTGTCGTTTTGCGGGCCGTCGACGTCGATGCCCAACGTCTTGGCGTCGCTTGAAACCGAGTGACAATTGGCGCAAGTGGGAAGCGACTGCATAACCACCTTGCTTTTCGCATCCGAGGTGTATCGCAGTTCCCATTTGATATCGGGCAGAACCGAGTCGGGCAACGGCTTGATTACCCCTCTCTCGATTTGTTCCTTGGTGGCGGGAAGCAGAGGAACGTCACGAAAAAGAACGGGGGCGCCCACCGGATCAGTGGAGGTTTGTATTTCTACTTGTCCGGTGGACAGAGTTTCCTTGGCGTTCTGGCCGGAGTAACCCGAGATCACCACGGTCGCGGGCTGTCGGACCGAGTGGTCTCTGATGATTTCCCAAAGCTTCTCATCCGGACGCCAGGTGTGGGCATCCGCTTGTTCCGGAGTCAAAGTGGGCGGCACATACCCGACCAGGCTGCTGTCCACTTCTCCTATTTGCAGCTTCTCACCCGACGACCATAAATCGATGTGCGGCGCGCGCTCCCCGAAACGGACCTCAATGCGCCAAACCGCCGCATTGGGGGAACTGTCCCGCCATTGAAACAGGGGCGGAATAATGTCAGGCGGAAAAATAGAGCCCTGGCTCGGATAGTCGACGATGATCGTGCCCGGGAGACCAGATGGCCGGGCAGCCGTCGCGAAGTGGCTACCCACAACTGCGGTGCCGGCCAATACAATCCAGAGAAGAAATCGGTTCATGGCACGTCCTCGGTTGCGCTGGGAAGACGAAATGCGACCCCAGAGCGAAAGCGATCTGCCAAACACAATGACAGCCATGCTAGTGGAGCCCCCGGCGGGACGCTGTGACTTCAGTCACACACCTGTGTTTACGCTTTCTTTTCTCCAGTAAATTGGGCCTTTGGAACGGCCTGCGCGGTTGCCCCCGGGGCCTGGCAGCTCTTTAGGGCAGGCGAAGAACCCGCTCCTATCCCCTTCCCTGCGGTGGTAGGATAGTTGCCAGAACGTGGGTGGGGTTAGCAGTGCTTTTCGGGGACGTCAATTTCCGTCCAAAAGAGGACACACGCTCCGTGGTCTCGATCGGATCGCGGGAATGCCGTGTCTGCGTTCTTCTGATCACAGCGTTTCTTACGCATGCGTGGTCACTTAAAGCAAGGGGCCAGATCGCCCCGCCTCGGCAGAACGATTTGATCGCGCAAGCATCGGCAGCGCGAATGCAAAACGACCTCCCGCGCGCGATTGAACTCTATTCCCGGGCCGTGCAGGTCAACCCAAAATGGCCGGATGGATGGTGGTTCCTGGGTTCTTTGCAATATGGAACGGGGAAATATGTCCCGGCACGGGATGCTCTTTCGCACTATATCGAACTGATTCCCAGCGCGGGACCGGCTTTCGCGTTGCGCGGTTTGTGCGAATTCGAGAGTGGGCAGTACACAGAGGCTCTGGCGGATATTCGAAAGGGAATATCCCTCGGCGCTGCGAACCAGCCACGCAATGACCAAATCCTTCGCTATCACGAAGCGTTGCTCGAAACGCGATTAGGGAATTACGCGAGTGCCTTGAAGACGTATTCGGTTTTTGCCAAGAACGGCGTCACCAACCCAGAACTGCTGGTCGCGATCGGACTGGCCGGATTGCGAATGCCCATGCTGCCAAAGAACGTCGGCGCGGAGCGGCAACCGCTGGTTTCCGCAGCGGGGGATGCTGCGTTCCGGTTCCTGGCAGGAGATGAGCAGTCTGCCACACCGGCATTTCAAGAGTTGTTTCGGCTCTTCCCCAGGGCACCCAACGCGCATTTTCTGTATGGTTACTTGTTGTTCGCCACCAACCCCGACGAGGCCCTTACCGAGTTCCGGCAGGAGTTGGAAATTGCGCCGTCGAACGCGGACGCAGATGTAATGACTGCATGGGCTCTGTTGTTGCGGAATCACGCCGGTGAAGCGCTGCCCTATGCGCAGAAAGCCGCCCAGCAGGAATCCAAGCTTCCCTCCGCGCAACTTGTGTTAGGGAGGTCCCTGCTGGAAACTGGAGATCTGAATGGCGGCATGGAGCACTTGGAAAAAGCGCTTCAACTGGAACCTGATAACCTCGAGACCCATCTTGCTCTTGCCAAAGCCTACTCGAAATCCGGCCGCAAGGAAGACGCCCGGCGTGAGCGGGTCCTTTGTCTCCAGCTTACGAAGGGTAATGCCACCACGATTGAGCACCCGTAGGATAGTGCCGGTGATCGTGTTTCTGGCGGCCGGCGTAAGTGCGCCGGCACAGACGGCGCATAAGAACAGTGCATCGGCATGTGCAGGCTGTCATGCCTCTCAAGCCAGACCGCAACCGGACACGCCGATGGGGCGTGGAATGCAATGGCCGGATGCCGATCCTCTTTTCAAAAGTCATCCTCAACTTAATTTTCGCAAAGACTCGTACACATACACGGTGGAGACGAAAGGGGTCCAGCCGGTCTACTCCGTCACCGATGGGACGCGAACGATTTCTCTGCCTATCCACTGGAGTTTTGGCAAGGGCGCTCAGACTTGGGTGCTGGAGAAGGATGGCGAGCTCTATGAGAGCATGGTGAGCTACTACCCCTCGATCGATGGCCTGGAGATTACGACCGGCGATTCGGCCCTGACCCCGCAGAATCTGGACGAAGCTGTCGGGAGGAAGCTCCTGAAAAGTGAGCCCAAGGATTGTTTCGGCTGCCATTCGACCAATGCCGTCTCGAATGGTGAACTCACCCTTCAGACGCTGGTACCAGGTGTAACCTGCGAGCATTGCCATACCGGCGCGACGGCGCACATGATTGCAGCCGTTCAGAGCGGAGAATTTGGCACCGCGCCGCCGGACTTGAGAAAGCTCTCGACTGAAGATATCTCAAATTTTTGCGGGCAATGTCACCGGACATGGGAAACGGTTGTGCGAAGCGCCTGGCGAGGCGAGGTAGATGTGCGTTTCCAGCCCTATCGCCTGGCTAATAGCCAGTGCTTTGACGGTACCGACCCCCGCATCAGCTGCATTGCCTGTCACGACCCGCACCAGCAGTTGGTTACCGCAGACAACTTGTACGACGGGAAATGTCTGGCCTGTCATGCGGCCAGGAGTACGTCCGCGCCTGGCGGTGGTCACAACGATGCAAAAGCATGTAGCGTGGCAAGCACGAACTGTGTCAGTTGCCACATGCCAAAAGTCAAGCTCCCCAATGGCCTTGTGACATTCCACGATCACGAAATCCGGATCGTGAAACCGGGCGCGCCGTATCCCGACTGACCGACTCCGGCGTGCAGAACTGATAACTGGCTTGAAAATGCCTTTCCACGGCCCTTTTCAACAGAGGTACTGCGAAGCGGCGAGCTTGCATGGGCAACCCGTCTCTTTTATTCTAGAGGCGATTCAAAAAGCGGCACCTCTGCGGGCCATGCAAACATGTATCGGCTGTACATCTATCTCGGACTTGTGATTGCGATCTCCGGGTCATGCGCAGCCAGTTCGAGCGCGTGTGTACCCTCCAAAGACCTTCAGGCCAAACTCCAGGCGCAGCCCAAAGCCGATACCTATGCTGAAGCAGGAATGTGGTATGGAGACCATGGGCAATATGCGTGTGCGGTCGGAGCGTATCAGGCCGCCCTCAAACGAAGGCCCAAATCCGCTCAGTTTTTGTACCTGTTGGGTCTGAACCTGATCCGCAACGGCGACTTTAGCAACGCGGTAAACCCTCTTCAACAATCGATTGAAATCAGGCCTGAGATTCTCAAGCCCCACCTTCTGCTGGCAACCGCCTTTGAGGAGCTTCATCGAGCAGCGGAAGCCCGGAACGAATGGACGGCGGCATTAAGAATCGACCCGCACTCCGATATGGCACTCGATGGGGCTAGCAAGAACCTCCTCGCCACGGGTGATTTCGGCGCCGTAATAACCCTGCTTGGGGCAGAGCCAAAGGGTGAGAGCTTGATTCTCGACCTGGCCTCAGCCTACGAGGGTGCCGAGGACCCGGCGCAAGCTGTGGAAGTCCTCAAGAAGGGACTGCAGGCAACGCCCACATCAAGCGCCTTGACCCGAGCGCTGATTACGACGCTGGTCCTGCAGGGGCACTACCAGGAAGCTGCGAAGTTTGGCGAGAAACTGGTTCAGCTGTCGCCTCATGATCTTGATGCGCAGACACTTTACTTACACGTGCTGGTGCTCAACGACGACGAAGATTTGGCTCGGCCTTTGGCCCATAAGCTGCTCTCGGCTGCGCCTCACGATTTCGCGGTCCTGTATCTGAACGGAGTGCTCGAGAACAGGTCGGGAAACTATGCTGCCGGCCGCACTTATCTTGAGCAGGCGGTGGCGCTGAATCCAAATCATTACAACAGCCGGTTTAACCTGGGAATTGCCCTGTCAAACCTCAACGATCCTCAGGGGGCAAGGGCTCAGTTCGAAAAGGCTTTAGCTCTGGGAGCCTCCGAACCGCAGGTCCGTTTTGAATACGCGAAGGTGCTGCGAACTCTTGGCGAAGCAAAATTGGCGGCGGAGCAGCTTAAGCTCTACCAGCAGGAACAAAAGGCCCAAGCCGATCGCACTATGGCCGCCGTTAAGATGGGGCAGGCTGACAAAGAACTCGCCGACGGTGACCCCAAAAAGGCAGCCGCGCTCTATCGCGATGCAATTGCTGTGCTGCCGGAAAATGCGCTGCTCTGTTATAAGCTGTCGGTCGCTTTGGACAAGGTCGGTGATACCGTTGCGGAACGAGCCGCTCTGGAAAAAGCCGTACAGATCGATCCCGGGATGGCGATCGCTCATCATCAGCTCGGTTATTTAGCTTCTCGCAGCGGAGATTTCGCGACCGCGGAAGAGCATTTTCGTGAGGCGGTGCGAGCCGCTCCCGGATACACAGACGCCTGGATCAGCCTGGCGGCGACGCTCGGTATGGAGTCTCGTTACCCCGAGGCTCAACAGGCAGTTGCGCATGCGCTGGAAATCGATCCTCACAACAGCAATGCAATCCAGCTGCAGAAGGACCTCGCGGATGCCGCCAGCCAGGGCAATCAGTGACATGACGCGAGTTCTGATCTGTTAGGATTCGATCGAGTATGCCCAAGGAAAAATCCGGGAATTGGACACGGCGCCGCATGCTGCGGACGATTCCGGCGGCCTTGGTTCCATCTTTAGTCCCATCTCACCTCCATTTCTTGATTCCTCAGGCTAAGCCCCCCGCTGCTCCCTTCTCGCGTTTCGTCGATATTGCTGAAAGCGCGGGCCTCACGAAAACGATGATCTACGGTGGAACGGATCACATAACGTACATCGTGGAGCTCAACGGCGGCGGCTGCGCTTTTTTCGACTACGACAACGACGGTTGGATGGACATCTTCATCCTTGGTGGACGACGGCTGGAAGGCGTTCCTCCGGGTTCCAGCAATCGCCTCTATCACAACAACCGGGACGGTACTTTCACCGACGTTACCGAGAAGGCGGGTCTGTTCGATTGTGGATGGGCTTGTGGTGTGTGCGTGGGCGACTACAACAACGACGGCTTTGAAGATCTTTTTCTTACTTACTACGGCCAAAACCGTCTGTATCGGAACAACGGAGACGGCACCTTTACCGAGGTTACGGAAAAAGCAGGACTTCTCTATCCCACCACCCGCTTTGGCTCCGGCGCCACTTTCTTTGATTACAATCGTGATGGGCTGCTTGATCTGTTTGTCTCGAATTACCTGGTAATTGACCTGGCGAACGCACCCAAACCTTCTCTGGACGTGCCCAACTGCAACTACGAAGGGGTCGCGACCAATTGCGGACCCTCTGGCCTTCCAGTGGCGAAGCATTTTCTCTACCGCAATAATGGGGATGGTACGTTCACCGACGTCTCCAAAGAATCGGGCATCGCCGCGGCGCAAGGTTCGTATGGATTCACCGCGATGGCCTTTGATGCGGACGAAGACGGCTGGCAGGACATTTTCGTCGCTTGTGATTCAACTCCGAGCCTGTTACTGATGAACAACCATGACGGAACGTTCCGCGAAGAGGCATTGGAGCGCGGGGTTGCGCTGGGCCCCGGTGGCGACCTCATGGGCGGCATGGGGGTAGGACCCGGCGACTACGACCTCGATGGCCATATCGACCTGGTGAAAACGCACTTCCAGAATCAAGCTACTGGTTTGTATCGGAATAACGGGAAGGCGGAGTTTGACGATGTTACTGCTGCCGCCGGTCTGAGCATGGAACGCCGCTTCATCAGCTGGGGCACGGCGCTGGTAGATCTCGATAATGACGGTTATCCAGATATTCTCAATGTCACGGGAACGGTGTACCCGGAACTGGAGCGCGTGTATGCGAAATATCCCGCGCACAGCCCGCGCATCCTCTTCCGTAATCAGGGCAATGGCAAATTTGTCGAATTGGGCGATGAGGCGGGGCCCGGTATTTCCGCCAGGCATCAGAGCCGCGGCGCGGCTTTTGGGGACTTCGACAACGACGGCGATATTGACATTGTCATCATGAACCGCAATGAGCCACCTTCGCTCTTGCGCAATGACGTGCCCCCCGGGAACCATTGGCTGAAGGTCAGGCTGGAAGGAACCAAGAGCAACCGGAGCGCGCTGGGATCGCGCGTGCTCGTGCATTATGGCGGAAAGGTCCAGGCCCAGTGCCTGACCAGCCAGAGCAGTTACTTGTCATCCAATGATCCACGGTTGCATTTTGGCTTGGGGAAAGTATCTACCGCCGACGTCGAAGTCTATTGGCCGACGGGAGCGAAAGAAACGTTTCCCGGCATATCCGCAGATCAACTTGTGACCATCCGCGAAGGTCAGGGAATCGTAAAAGGGCGGCCTTTCCGCTGACGTCGCTGCAGGTTATGCTTTCGGCTTTACAACTCCTTATGCCAGGGGCAGAATCAGGAAGCCACAATTCCCTGGCACCAGCCAGGGGGAGTCGGGGGGGATCCGATGCTTGCAGTAAAGTCCGTTCGGCTTTTCATTCGTAGTGCTTTGCCCTTTGTTCTCTCAGTTCCTTTATTCCTTCTCTCAGCAACCAGGTCGTACGCACAAAGCTCTTCGGACAAGGCGCCGCCTGCTTCCGCGACGACAATAGTCACCAATGTGGATGAAGTGTACGTTGACTTCATCGCCCGCCATAAGGAGGAGCCAGTTTGGGATCTTACGCCCGCAGACATCCTCATTACGGACGACGGCACACCCGTAAAGCCTTCAAGCCTGCGCATTGTAAATCAGCAACCCGGCACCAATTATCTGATCACGTTGTTATTCGACCGACTTGATCCGTCTGCTGCGACCAATGCGCGTGAAATTGCGAAAAAGGTTCTCAAACTGATTCCCCCTGAGAGGTTTTCTCTTTCGGTGTTCAGCACCGGAGCGCGCCTTCGATTGCTCCAAGAATTCACGGCTGACCGACAGCTAGTGCAGAAGGCGGTCGGCGCGGCTACCGAGGTCGGTTCGAACGGCGACCAAGCTGCGGCGGACTCTGAGCGCCGGCTCATATCTGCGGTACAGCCTGGAACAGCTTCTCAAGTGTCGCCCTATGAGCGCAGCGTGGAACTGTCGCTCCTGGCGTCGCTGACGGAATCGCGACGAATCGTTCAAAATCAGCATGTCCCGGGGCCGCTGGCGGGACTGCTGGGTCTGCTCCGCGCCCAGACGCCCATTCCTGGCCGAAAGCTCCTGGTTTATTTCACCGAAGGTCTGCCGCCTGGCACGGACGCGCAGGATGCGCTGCGCACGATTGCGGGAGCGGCGAATCGCGCCGAGGTCAGCATTTATGTCATCAACCAGGCCGCGCTCGATACGAAAGTGATGGATGGTTTAGTGGCCAGCGCGGCTATCGGAGGCATGGCCTCCGCCAGTCGGATGGCGTCGATGTCTCAAGCTCCGCAGAGCCCGTTGGCAGCGGGCATGGCCGCTCAGACCCCAGTGGCATACGGGCCGGGAATGGCGGCGCAAATCAACGACCAGATCACTCGCATCGAGGGCGAGGGACTTGCCGGCTCCAAAGATCCTCTGGGGGGAATGGCCGCGAGCACGGGAGGTGCTTATCTTTTCTCGGAAGACAATCTGAAAAAGCCCTTCAGGCGGGCGGTTGCGGACCTGACGACCTATTATGAGGCTTCCTATGTTCCGCCTGCCATCGACTACAACGGGAAATTCCGCCAAGTCAGCGTTAAAGTCCTTCGGCCTGGGCTGAAGGCACAGTCGCGAGCGGGATATTTTGCTGTCCCTCCGGCTACGGGGGTAAGACCGTTCGAGGCGCCGATACTCAAGTTTTTCTCGGAGCCGCAATTGCCGGCCGACGTGAACTTTCGCGCCAAGGTTCTGCAGCTTGGAAGCTTCATGACCGGCAACGAGAACGCTCTGTTCGTCGAGGCGCCGATCTCAGGACTCGACACTCGCAGCGATGTCAATACCAACCTGATTTCCTGGCATGTATCCATCGTGTCGCAAATTAAGAACAGCTCCGGAGCAGTGGTCGAGCACTTCAGCGAAGATGACTTCGAACATGGTGCCCTCGATGCGACAGAGCGGTCCACGAGCGCAACCATGCAGCGCCATTTCGCTCTTCCGCCGGGGGAATACACGCTCGAAACGGCCGTAGTCGATCGCTATAGCGGAAAGGTCGGCGGACAACGAGCGCGCTTCGACGTCCCGAACGGTGCTTCAGGTCCCTTCCTGAGCGATGTGGCACTCGTTCAGCGTATTGATTCCGATTCTGACGAATCAGACCCTCTTGATCCTATGCGTTATGAAAACGGCAAGGTAGTTCCGGGTCTTTCCGGGCAGGTGCTTCCAGGAACCAAAGACACCTCTTTCTTTTTCCTGGTACATCCGGATTCCGGCATAGCTGAGCCCGCCATGCTTGAACTGCAGGTACTGCGGAATGGAGAACTGTTCGGGCAGGTACCGTTGCAGCTTCCAAAGGATCTGGGAGATGCATTCCCCTATCTTGCGTCGCTGAGAACCAGCTCTTTGCCCGCCGGGAGCTACAGCGTAATGCTGTCGTTGACGCAGGGCGAGAAGGTCATGGAACGCGAAGCCAGCTTCAGTATTGGCGGGCCCGTGTTGGCCAATGCAGCGACAGGGAAACCGAGTCCGATGCAGCAGAGCCAAGAGTCAGCAATGATGGCAGATTCAGGTCTGGGAGAGACTGAAATCAACCCAGCGGCCCGACCGCCCCTGGTCATAACCTCGTTACCGCAGGGTTCGGTTACCCGTCCGTCGGACGACGAGTTAGATCGAATGATCGCCGGGGCCAGAAAGCACGCGGTCAATTATTCCGTGAAATTGCCGAATTTCTTGTGCGTTGAGATGACGAACCGTGCCGTCGATCCCACGGGAAATGGAAAATGGCGGCGCAGAGATTCTTTCGGCGAGCTGCTGCGTTTTGCCGATAACAAGGAGACGCGGACGACGCTGGAAGTCGACGGCCGGCCCAGTACGATGAACCGGGATGACATGGAACAGTGGCCGATATCGCTGGGAGAGTTCGGCGATCTGCTCAACCTGGTATTCCAACCATCGTCGAAAGCCGAATTCCACTGGAAAGAAACCGATGCCTTAGCGAACGGCACGGTGCAGGTCTTCGAGTATAGGGTCGAACGCAAGAACAACAGCATGTTCCTCACCGACAACACAAGCAGGATCCGCGCCGGCTTTCATGGCATGGCATACATTGACAGCGCGACTACGGGTATCCGCCGGATCACCATGGAGGCGGACGATCTTCCTCCCAGTTTCGCCGTCCACGCAGCATCGATCGCGGTCGACTACGATTACGTTTCAATCGGCGCGCACGACTATCTGATGCCGGTGCGGGGCACGATCCGGCTGAAAAGGGGCCGGCACGAGGCTGATCTCAATCAAATCGTCTTCCAGGATTACAGACGCTACGCCTCGCAAACTAAGATCAAAGTCGTTCCCTGAGTCGGGTTTGCGCCGCAGCCTCTTCTGAGTTGCACATAGCTTTCCTTCTGCCGGCAATGCAGAACAGGGGAAGTAAGTTTGGCGGCGCTACTTAGGGCGTGTTTCATAAACAACTTTCATTTCGGAATTCGCATCCCTCAGGGGCTAAAGCCCGCGTTTTTTAGCCCTAAACGGCACGGCTGAAGCCGTGCCCTACCCAAAACCGATCTATGAAACACGCTCTGGCAATTTGTAAGCTCCGGTGTTGACAGAACCGCAAACCTACGGCTCCCGCGCCAGCGGCAGTGGAATCTCCATCGTGCCCATGCGGTCCGTGGATGCGTCCCGCACTCCCAGCCTGAGCGAGACGGCGGTGACCGGCACATCGATCTTTTGGCGGACGCGAAAGTAACTGAACTTCGCCGGCGGATCCGAGGAGGTGGGACTTGCCGACGTAGCTTCTTCGACGTCGCCGTTGAGCAAGCGGTCCTCGTCGTCATAAACTCCAGCCGCCACTTCCAGGTTGGGAACCCGGGCGATAACCTGGTACTCAATCAGGTAGGGCTGCAGCTTTATCGGCGCCAGCGGTTTATTGGGATGTTTCTTTTGCCGTTCCCGGAAGTAAGTCGGTTGGTCCACGAGATTGGCCATTTGCGCCGGAGTAGCGAGTTGCGGCGGGCTTAGAGCGTGGACGTGGGCGCGGAAGTACACCTGGCGTGCAATGGGCGCTCCACGCTGCATATAGGCAGAAAGCGAATCGCCGATCGGCCTGAGGTTGGCAGTGTCCTCGTGCTTGCGAGGGTTGTACCGCGGCGGAACCATTGGTGACTGGGGTGCAGTGGCGAGATACCCGCGCCGATAGTCCAGGTGGTAGCCGTTGTTTCCAAGTTGAACTCGGATATTCCGCAGCTTCCCGTCGAAGTTCTGATTCGATGGCGAGTAGGTGAGGGTGTAGTAGTCGGAGCCCGCTTCGGTCGCTTGTTCCAGCACATCCTTCAGGTCGTTTCTGCTGTAGAAGGCACGCCCTCCCGTCAAGTTGGCCACGGCATCCTGAACCGTGTAACTATCGGTTGGCGATGTGGCTGTGCTTGCGACTGCCATTTGTCCAGCCAAAGGCCCACCGATTGGCTCATTGGTCACCGGAGCGCCAGGAGCGCTACTGGCGGGTGCTCCGTTCGGTACGGCTCCCGTTAGCCTGCCTGGGGGAAAGGCCATTACGCCCGTGACATCGACAGGATAGATGGCGGATTCGCTTCGAGTGATAGCATCCAGCGTTTCCGTTACCTCGGCGCGCATATCCGGGGAGTCATCGGCGTGGGGAAACAGATCCAGAGGAAACGCACCCGACACCCAGATTATGTTCTTTCGGCCGGGCAAGCCGTCGAGGTAGAGAGCGATTTGCCTGAAGGCAGAAACCATCAAACCCACATCGCCCCTGCCGTAGTTTGCTCCGAATAGAAATATGCGCGGGACATGCGATCTGGGATGCGACGGATCCAATGCAGCATACAGTTGGCTTCGATCGGCGGTGAAACCCTGCGCCAGATGGAGGGAGTCGCTCAAAACGAAAACAGCAAATCGCGTGCCTTCAGGTTTGCTGTTGATGAATTTCAGCAGCTGCTGGCGGGCATAAGGCTGATCGTCTTGCGCGGTATTGACCAGATCGAGCAGCAGCACATAAAGCGGGCCTCTCTCCGGCGCCGTGGCTATATTCACAAACGTGTTCCGCGGCATGGGCGGGAGTTTTTCAAAATAGCTCGGGTTCGAATCGAGGCTGTATACGTCAAAGGTCAAAATGTCCTGCGGCTTGCCATCTTCGTAGATGGAAAAATCCCGCATCGTTAATCCGCGCACTGGTTTGCGGTTCGAGTCGGTTACGACCACATCGACCACCACGCGGTTCACATTTTGCCTGAAAACGAACTGGGGGCTGTTTTCCTCGAACTGAGGGCTGGATTCCTGCGGCGCCGGCGATTGTGAATTCCCGGAGGTTTGCGAATTCTGCTGCGCTAGTAGCGGACCGGCGAAAAACAAAGCGAGCCCGAACGGCAGGATAGCGGCGCGGAACAAAGCTGGCGAGATAGCCATCGAAAGCTTACCCTGTGAGGAGTTTTGAATTCACCACAGCATAATCCCTAGAACCCACGAAACAGGAATAAGTTGCTGGCCGCGGGCCTACTTGGCAGTGACGCGTCGCTCTAACTGCGCGATTTGTTGCTTCAATAGATCCGAGTTCGGTCCCGGCGGCACATATTTCAGGCTGCTGCGCAAGTGTTCGAGAGCTCCCGCGAAGTCGCCCTTCCTGGCAAGGAGCACCGCCAGCAATTGTTCGGTATTCAAGACCGAATGCCGGGGATCGAGGGCCAGAGACTTGAGGGCGCTGGCCAGGGCGACATCAGGCTTTCCCAGCTGATAATTCGCCATTGCGTTGAGGTACCAACTTTCTGCAGTCCCTTCGTGATAGAGTTGCGCCATGTGGTTCGTGTTATCCAGGACTTCCTTCCAGTTGCCAGTTTGAGCCGCGAGAGCCGCGAGTTGTTCGTAAGGAAGCACAAATGCAGGATCCGCCGCCAACGCTTTCGAAAACGAATCCCGGGCTGCCTGGGGTTCTGAGACCTCCTGCAGCTTGCCGAGTTGCAGCCAGGCTTCGGCGAAATTCGGATCGGTCTGTACGGCCTTCTTGAGTTCCCGTTGGGCGCCGTCGGTGTTGTGATCGAGCATTTCGGCCCGCGCCTTTTCGAAAACCTTGATGGCGTTTGCAGGAGCTGTTTCGGTGGTGCGGCTCAGGGTAGTGGCCGCATCGCGCCCGATCCGGGAGAGCATGAGCGTGCCAATATCGGGGTCGTCGCGCAGATTGTGCTGGGTCAGGGTAACGGTTGTGGAGCGAAAGCCAGGTATCGCGCCCTGCACCAGGCAACCTTCGAAGTGAGTCTCCATCTGGCGCTGGGAATCTCCTTGCTTGCCAAGAGCTCCTGGCAGTGTCACCGAAACGATCCCGAAATTGCCTTTAGCATCGGTTTGCGTGGTATAGACGACCTTTCCTTCGCAAGTGACGGCAACCAGCAACGGCTCCCAAGGCAGAGGCTCTCCCTCCACCGCCAGTTTGCCCAATAAAGCACCTCCGGCGCGGCCTTGGCCTGACATATCCGCCCAATAATCGTACAGGCCGCTGTCCTGAATTGACTCCGGTCGAGTGATCGTGCTCGGCGGAGCGGCTGTTGCAGGGGCGCGTGCTTGTCCCAGGGCACTCAGAGTGGAGAAAAGAAAGAGCGACGATACCATCCGAAGGAATGTCTTAGCGGTCATTGCAGCGCTCCTGAACTCTTATATTATCCATCTTTTCCGTCCGAGCAGGCACCCGTGGCATGCGGATCGGCCCCTCGAACTGGTCTCAAGCTTAAAGAACTTTGACGCAAACCGAGAGCCACTTGTTGTACAATCTGGGCAATTCCTGATCCGGGGCCGACACCGCTGATTGCCAAAGCGGAGTGAGGTAAGAACCATGTGGAGACGCGCCCTTACACTGCTCATCCTGAGCGGCCTGGCTGGCCCGGTAACTACCGGACAAGCGCCCGCGAATCAGGAAACGCCGACCATTCGGACGACGACCCGAGAGGTGATCCTGGATGTCATCGTCCGCGACAAGCATCACCGCGCCATTGCCGATATCCGCCCCGATGAAATTGAAGTTCTTGAAGACGGCGTCAAGCAGAAGATCAATGCGTTTCGCAATGTGCAAGGCGTGGAGCAGTTGCAGACGGAACAAAAGCTGGCGCGGAGCAACGCTCCGGTTTCCTCCCGTTCTGCTGCTTCTTCTCCTTCTCCCGAAGAGCCGAAAAAGCCTGCCACTGCGCTGCGCGAGCTCAATTTCGTTTCGATCGTTTTTGCCCAGATCGCCCCACTTAATTTGGAATTTGCACACCAATCGGTGCTGGAGTTTCTCAACAGCGGCAGCCTGCCCAACACCTACGTAACGATTTATCGGCTGGATCGCTCGTTAAAGGTCATTCAGCCTTACTCGGCTGATAAGACGTCGCTGATGAAGGCTGCAAGTGCCGCTGCAAAGGGCGTAAACACGGGAGGCGACCTCGGCATTTCTGCCACAGTTGCGTCCGCGCTGGACACCTCAGTCCAAGCAACTACTACGAACATCATAGCCTCACCGCTCATCAGCGACGCAGCGGCACAAGGGGCCCAGAACGCAGCTTTGGACCCGCTGCCGGGAATCGTGACCGATCCTTTGTGGGCGAGAAACGCCGCCGCCGAGGATGCTTCGGTCACCCTGGGTAGCGCTCTTTTGACTCAAGCTCACATCTTAACCGGGCTGCGCTTTGCTGAGAGTCTCTCCAATGGCATGGATGCCCTTGACAGCCTGAGGGAATTGGTACGAGTTCAGGCAAAACTCCCGGGCAGAAAAGTGGTTCTGTATTTAGCGGACGGATTGTCGTTGCCGATGGATCGCCGGGACGCCGTGAACAGCGTAATCAGTTATGCCAATCAGATGGAGGTGGCGTTCTACGCGGTCGACACGCGCGGGTTAAGCACTGACGATCCTATGGTGCGATCGCTGGCTGACCAGGAACGGGTCGGAGCTGAGAGTTCAGTGAACAAGGTGAGTCCGCGCATGGGACACCTGGAGGATGACGACATACAATTCGCCGCGACTTCCGATAAGCAACTGGCGATGCAGGAACTGGCGGAGTCGACCGGTGGGTTCGCGGTTACCAACACCAACCAGATCGCACTGCCCATGCAACAAATCATGGAGGACATTCGCACGCACTACGAGGTTGCCTACACCCCGTCTGCGAAGAATTATGATGGGCATTTCCGCAAGATTCAGGTTCTCATTACCCGCCCTCACGTCACCGTGCAGACCCGTTCCGGGTACTTTGCTGTACCGGACATCAACGGGGAGCCCCTGCAGTCGTTCGAAATGACCGCCTTGCATGCCATCAATGCCCGCCCGGCGCCGGTGGAATTCCCATATCAGACTGCGCTGCTCCGGTTCCGGCCCAAGGCTGCTGCGGTCGACTACCAAATGGCCTTCGACGTTCCCGTGTCCAGCCTGCAAGTGGTCACGGACCCGAAAACCGGGAAGGGGCGAATTCGGGTGTCTCTGGTGGCGATGATCCACAAGAGTGATGGAGAAGTTGTGGGCAAAGTGAGCCGTGATCTGGAGCGTGAAGTGTCGAAAGCAGAGCTGCCGCTCCTCTCAGATGACCACATTCTCTACGCCGAACCGGTCGAATTGCCGGGGGGACATTACTTCATCGACACTGCGGTCACGGACGAACTGGCCGAGAAGACCGCAGTTAAGCGGATGTCGGTTTTTGTTGACCTCGGAAAGGATTTCGGTGTGAGTTCGCTGGAACTCGTGCGAGGCGTGCAACCGTTACCGGGACCGCGCGATCGCCAGGATCCATTTCAAACCGACTCAGGGCGTATCGTACCAACACTCGCGGAGTCAATGCCCTCGGGCAAGCCGATCGATGTCTACTTTGTCGTTTACCCGGCGACCGCATCGGAAGCCGAACCTACGATTACTCTGCAGCTGTATCGAGATGGGCACGACATTGGACAAAAGACTCTGGCCTCGCCACAACGCCAAGCCGACGGTTCGATGCCCGTGCTTTTGCGGATCAACCCCGATCCCGGGCAGTGCGACTTGGTAATCACCGCGCACCAGGGACCGATGACATCGGAAGCCACGCTCTCGGTGAAGATCACCGCCCGCGGAGCTGCCAATCCAAATTAGCTGGCACAAAAGCCTTCGGATTCCGTCGCGGTTTGAAACAGCGTCAACCGGGATTGTTCACTACAACAATCTATGCGACGGAAGTGCTACAGATTCAGAAAGACTCGTATCAGGGCTTGCCTTCAGGCATGCCACAACCGCTCGTCCCACAAGTCCGGCTTTAGCCGCTGGCGGCGCACCGGCAAGGCCAGCGGCTGAAGCCGGTGGCGTGTCGCGCCTGGGGGCGGCATCGCTGAAGCGATGCCCTGATACGAACCGTAATCCCAACTACCTGTCTGACCCGTGTCCTGACCCGCTGCGAGGTGGTCCGGTTGCGGTATGCTAATAAACGATGCGTCTGCTATTCATCCTCGCTCTGTGCTTGACTGTTTCTTCGGCCCAGGAGCGAGATCCCGACCGGCTTTTGAATGACGCGATCCAGGCACAACAGCACGGCGACTATCAATCGGCCATAACGGAATATCGTGAGCTTCTTCAGCTTCGTCCCGATAACGTCGAAGCTAAGGTGAATCTTGGCGCCGCTCTGGCGCACGTGGGCCAGTTCGAAGAGGCCATCGCAATGTACAAGTCCGCGCTGCCTTCCCTGAAGGACAAGAATCCGGTGCTCCTGAATCTTGGCCTCGCTTATTACAAGAAGGGCGATCTGGCGAATGCGCGCGAACAATTTGCGGCGCTGCATCAATCCGCGCCCGGCAACGTTCAGGCCGCGATTCTCCTGGCCGACACGGAGATCAAGCTGGGGGATGCCGAATCCGCAACCGGCATGCTCGAACCGCTGGAGAAGGCGAATTCGCGCAATCCCGATTTCGAGTACGTGCTCGGCTTCGCCTTTATCAAGTCCGGACACCGGCGCGAAGGTATTCCGCGCATGGAGAAAGCGGGCGAACTGGCAAAGAGCGGAGACGCCTACATGCTTGCCGGCGCGACGCTTATGGATCTCAACGAGTTCGAGCAAGCCCGCCACGATCTGGAAACCGCACTACAGTTGGCGCCCACTCTGCATGGTCTGCATACGCTGGTGGGGATGGCTAGAGATAAGACGGGCGATCAGAAGGAAGCCGAACCCGCATTCCGGCTGGCCATAAAAGAGAACCCGGATGATTTCGAGGCCAATCTTTACCTGGGCGCGCTCCTCTATAAACAGCGCCACATGGAGGAGGCGAGGGTCTATCTTGAGCAAGCGGTCAAGCTGAAACCTACGGACACGATGGCTCGCTACGAATTGGCGATGCTGAAAAGCACCTCTGGCGAATACGAGGCAGCGGCACGGGAACTGGAAGGGGTCGTCAAGGACAATCCCGACTGGCTTGAGCCTCACGTGGAACTCACTTCTCTGTACTACAAGCTGCATAGACCCTCCGATGGCGCCAAAGAGCGTGCCACCGTGGATCGGCTCACCGCCGAGCAGCAAGCCAAAGGGCCGGGCAAATAGCGACAGGCGCAGGTTGCGTGATCCGAAAGCCGGTTGCGCTGGAACCCTATCGTATTCTTACATGACTGAATCGGAGCAGACCAAAGCGATGGCCAATCACCGGGCTGAGCGACCTGCGTAATCCTTACAAGCCGTCTAGTCATCCCATAAATCCGTTTTGAAAGGGCGCGGCTTCAAGCCGCGCCGTCCCGAGCCCACAGAAATGGGGCTTTAGCCCCTGAGGGCGCGCTTGTGAGATGGCTTCTAGTCGATAGTGAAGTTTGCTTGCCGCCACGAGGACGCCTTTCCCGCAGCGTCCGTAGCTTGTACGTCAACCCGGTAGTTGCCTTTGTCGAGGTTCTGCGTCCCGAGGCTGAATCCAACCGGGATTACAGGATTTCCGGGCAGCACCCAGTTGGCTGCGCTTATCAGCCCCGAATCCAGCACCGCCGAGCCCGTTTTCAGGCTGGCCACTCTGAGGTGCATGTAAACCTCAGTGGTCTGTTGTTTCAGGAGAGGCTCGTAAATCTCAAAATAGACGGGCAGTCGCATGTGGCGCGGGACGCGGGTTTCAGTGTCTGGAAGGTATTGAACATTCTTGCTGATCAGCGGCGCCGGAACGAGCGGTGCAGGGGAAACCGCCGCTGCATCGTCGGAAACCTTTGACGAATCACGCGGGAAACTGCTCAGCACAACATCACTCGTTGCCAACTGCTGGCCATCAAAACTCTCCACGTGCAACGGAACCCGGGCTCTTCCGAATTCCTTATCTCCTTTGCTCACCACGACGCGCAGGTCGTAATCACCGGGGCCCAGGTCCATCTGCGCGTCGAGCCGACTTGGAGATTCTATGTCATAGTCCTTCGACCCGTTTTCTTCTATTTCTAGTTCCTTCTTGACCAATTCTGAAGGGTTACACGTGAAGGTATCTCCAAACTGGCCCGCGATTTGATGGTTTCCCGCGTACGCTATTCCGAGAACGTGCAACGCCTCGGCCTTCTGGCCGCAATTGAGAATCCAACCCTTTTGCGCGGGAGCGAATTCTACTGCGACATGGACT
The DNA here is from genome assembly GCA_052326105.1 of Candidatus Sulfotelmatobacter sp. Taxonomy (GTDB): domain Bacteria; phylum Acidobacteriota; class Terriglobia; order Terriglobales; family Acidobacteriaceae; genus Sulfotelmatobacter. The sequence goes on from JBKQRC010000074.1 coordinate 149,576, forward strand.
GTGGCTGGGGCTCTGGAATCATGGACCTCAACTACGTAGACCAAGTCGGAGGCAGGCGGAACGGTACTTCCCGTTGCGAAATTCTGAGTGATGAGCGATAAAACTTGGGAGGACCAGAACGCAAAAGCTCGTGCTGATAGTCGGACTGATCCGCGCGCCTCGGAGTCTGCGAAGGTCCGCATTTTTTCCCCACGTCTGTTCCTTCCCGTGTCGCTTCATCAATGTCGTGCGAACTAGCCGCGGCGCAATACTGATTGCGATCCAGGCCGACATCGTGGTTCTCCACCTCAACCCGAACATCGTGGCATTTACCCGCTTCGAGCGTTGGAGGAACGAAACCGATGACATAGGTTATGCGGGGACCACCTAACACGGACCGCTTCGATGGCACTCCGACTTGCTCCGGGGTAACTCCGGGCGGCGCCCCAATCATAGTTACGGTATATGGGTGAAAGTATCCGGGTGGGTATCCCCAGGTTCCACGGATTTTGGGATAGAACCTCCATGACGTTTCGTATTCTCTGGTTATATCTTTCAAGGGGAAAATAGTTTTTTTGAAGTAGTTGATCCGCTGCTCCATGCCGTTGTCGAAAACGTGAAAATCGCTCTGTGTTAGCCGCGTGTCCAGTTTCTTTGCATACTTGAGGCGCGGTATCAAAAACATAGGCGGGGTGTTCTTTAGAATATCTGCCGGAACCAGCGACTCGTCGGGCTGCTTGTCGGCGGTACGTTTCCACACTCCCGCCGTAATAAGCACTAGTCGTGCCTCAGAATGGAAAGTCGGTACCCCCTCATTGGTGGCTGCTTGGGACCGATCGTCTCCGGCATTAGTCGGGGGCTGGGACTGCGACGGCACCGGTTCCGTTCGCCCCGCCGGGGTTAGGCAAGTTGTCAGCAGGACCATCGCGGTTGCGACAATCCGGTTCATGGCTAGAGTTTAGCTCAACCACTTCGAAATTCTTACCGAAATTGCTTCTGCTAAGCGTGAAAAGCCCAACTTAATGGGCAAAGTTTACTCACCTTCGTGTTTGTGCTGTGGCGGGTTCCTTGATCAGGTGGGAACGTGCGCTGGGCTACTTCTTCGATTGTGATTCAGTGACCTCAATACGACGATCCGCATCGACTTCCCGCAGCGTTTGGACCACACCCGACGGCCAATGGATCTCGATCTCTTCCACGCGACGGTCGGGTCCGAGACCGAAGTGGACTGGACCGTCGCTGGATGACGCATAACCGACACTGGTCGTCATGTGGTTGTATTGCACGCCACTTTTGGTTACGACTTTGATGCGCGCACCGATGCCGTCGCGGTTGCTCTTCGTTCCATGCAGCGCGACATCCAGCCAGTGGCCGGCCTTCTGGCTGCGGTTCATCCAGATCTCGGCGTCTCTGTCGATCGCGCTGACGACGACATCGACTCTTCCATCTCCATCCAAATCGCCGAAGGCGCAGCCACGATGGCGGGCCGCCGGCGAAGAAGTGAATCCTGCCTTTTCGGTGAGCGCGACCCACTTTCCGCTGCGGCCGGGATTGCGGAACACCGCGTTATATTGATCAATCGGCTGACCCGGCAGAGGTACCGATTGCACGTGGCCGCCGCTTACGAATAAGTCTTTCCACCCGTCATTGTCGAAATCATATAAACCAGCGCAATAGCCGGACATCTGGAGACTGGCCTCGTGCATTCCACTCTCGGTCGTGATTTCGCGAAAACTGCCCTTACCGGTGTTCTGGAACAGCGGGAAAGTCTGACTCATCAGGGCAGCAAAGGCGATGTCGGGATAGCCGTCGTTGTTGAAGTCCCGAAAATCCACACCCATGCCGGAGATGAAACTTCCATCTTCCGTCAGGGCCACTCCGGTTTCGAAGGCAACTTCTTCGAACTTGTTTCCCAAATTATGAAAGAGCGAGTTGTAGGAAGCGTCATTGGTGACAAACAAATCCGGACGGCCGTCAAGATCGTAGTCGGCCATACCCGCGCTCATTCCCTTGCCGACGTGATCGCGAATTCCCCACTCTTTGGAAACATCCCGGAAAGTACCATCGCCGTTGTTTAGGAAGAGCTGATTCGGCTGGCCTTTAAAGAACTTGGGGTGGCAGTAGTCCCCCACTTGATCGAACTCGCACCGGCGTTGTGCGTAATAAGTCCACTGCAAGTAGTTGATGACGAACAGATCCAGCAGGCCGTCGTTATTCACGTCGACCCAGACGGCGGTGATCGCCCACCAGGGACCAAATTCGGGATCGGGATGATTCAACGAGGCGTCCAGTCCCGATTTCACGGTGACGTCAGTGAACGTGCCGTCGCCGTTGTTGTGGTAGAGCGTGCTGTGGTGCACTCCGGCAACAAATAGATCGGGATGCCCGTCATTGTCATAGTCGCCAACCGCAACTCCCATGTCGTAGTCAGTACCGGCCAGACCGGCGGCATCGGTTACGTCGGTAAAGACGCCGTTGCCATCGTTGCGGAAGAGGCGATTGCGGAATTTGGGCGAGTCTTTTTTCAGCGTGGCGACGTTGGCGCCATTGGTAAAGAAAATGTCGGGGCGCCCGTCGCCGTTGTAGTCGAAGATGGCAACTCCGCCCAGCATGGTCTCGGGCATATTCTTGGCGGGAGTGACGCCATTCTCCAATCGGAATGGAATCTTCCTAAGCTCAAACTCGATGGGAGTGCCGGCTAAAGAACTCTGTCCGGAGAAAGACGGAAGGACGGGAATTGAACCAAGGAGCAGGAGTAACCCTGAACGTAAACCGAGCTTTGCGAAAAATCTGCCATTCATTGCACACAGCCATGACCAGCTAATGTCCAGCTAATGACCAGCTATCGCCAAACAGGCGAGTTAGGAGCCGCACAGTGCGCGAAATTCTAAGAATACGCCAGATAAGGCTGCCGCAACTGAACACCTTTTACAAGGAGTTTTGTCGGTGGTAGTCACTATGCCGACTCAACGGGATCTTTCCTATCAATGTCTAGTGAGCTATTCGCGATGTGAGTGAGGCCCGGTACAATCCGCATGGGCCGTCGCGCAGGCTCGTCAACGGAATTACCTTGCCGTCCTGCTGAAATCGAATGAACTTCTTTTCTGCGCCCAATTGGGGCCACTCGGGCAGGCCCGCCGAGTTGGGGTTGCCGGTCTTGGCAAAGTTGGTCCAATAGCTCTCCATCAGGTCGGAGAGCTGGATATCCGCGTCGGCAAACTTGCCGGCGATGTTGCCCCACTTGGGAAAGTACCCGAATACATAGGGAAGCTCCGAACCGTAGACGGCGCCCTGTGCCTCCTGGCCGGGAATGGCATGGGCAAATTCGAATTCATAGGTTGGATGATGGGCGGCGTTGTGCCAGCCTCCCTGGGCCGTGGCCGGGCAACGAATTATAAGATCGGCGGCCCACTGGTCGGCCGCTGAGCCGTAGAGCGGGTCGTCGCTCCCCTGCGCGCCCTCGGCCAACCCGTAGGCCGCCAGTGCCCTCGGGGCAAGCCCGCCGAAGTAATCCGCCATGGTCTTGCGCAAGGCATCCTGGGCCGTCGGCATACGCCAGCTTGCGGCCCCGAGCTCGCGCGACGTAGTGCCGAAGAGCAAAGGAATCGCGGCCTCTTCACCCGCGGCAAAGACCGAAGCCGGTTGGCGGGCGATGACCCATCCGTCGATGT
>JBKQRC010000075.1:0-80124 GCA_052326105.1 Candidatus Sulfotelmatobacter sp.
CGAAGCGAAGGACCTATGCACTTTGCGTGCAGCGAGTCGCTGCCGGCAGGTTGCATAGGTCCTTCGCCAAAAAACGCCGCTCAGGACGACAATCTCTAAACCGCGCGGCGGTTCATTCTTTCAGCTTCGGACGCGCGCACGCGTCCACAATCTTCTTCGGATCAATGGCGGCGTTGTCCACCTGCTCTTCCATGATCTTGCCGTCCTTGCCGATCAGGAAGTTTACGCGGCGCGGAGCCTGATATTCGTCTTTGTAGACTCCGTATTCGCGGGTGACTTTGCCGCCCCAATCACTCAGCAGCGGGAACGTAACTCCAATCTGGTCGGCGAAAGCTTTGTTGGAGAACCAGCTATCCATGCTCACACCCAGGACCTGGGTGTCGGCCGCTTCCAGCGTTTTCAGATTCTGCTGGAAGTTTTTCATTTGCTGCGTTCAACCCCCGGTGAAGGCGAACACGTAAAACGCCAGCACGACGTTCTTCTTGCCCCGGTAGTCGCTTAGCTTCACCTCTTTCAAGTCTTTGCCATCGGAATACTTCAGAGTGAAGTCCGGCGCTACGTCACCCACTTTAGGCATGCTTGAATCATCCTTCTTCCCCTGCCCCATCAAGGCGGACGTGGTCAGCAAACCGGCCAACAAAACCGCCAGAAACTCGGAGCGTCTTCTTTGCATTGAACCCCTCCCACGTAAAGTCTGCCGCCTAGCATACCCGGCCTGAGGCTCCCGGTAAACCCGTAAGTACCCTCTTTTGCGATCTTTTGACATTGCCGAAACGACTGGCAAAACAGTACAGTTCTGGTCGGAGCCAGGGACACGGATTCTGAACGTCGGGGTCAGGCTGGCCCCGAAAGACCATGGGCATTGCAACACTGAACGACATTTTCTTCGCTGCGGTCGAACGCGACCACGACCGCATGATGCTGCACCGCGAGGCGGGAAAATGGCTTCCCGTCACCTCCCGGGAGTTCGGCCAAAGCGTAGCCCGCACCGCCCGCGGCCTCGATGCCTGGGGCATTCGAGCGGGCGATCGCATTGCCATCCTCAGCGAAAACCGGCCCGAATGGCCCATGGCCGACATGGCCAGCCTGCTTCTGGGCGCGGTTACGGTCCCGCTCTATACCACGCTCACCGCCGAACAAACCGCGTTTGTGCTGAACGACGCCGGCTGCCGGGCCATTTTTCTTTCCTCCGATCACCACCTGCACAAGGTGCTCTCGGTTCTGCCTCAAACACAGATCGAGAAGATTGTTGTGATGGACCCGTTGGAATTTACCGGTGATCTCGCCCCATTCGCCGGCCGGTGTACAACCATGCGCCAATTCACGCTGCACGGCCCGGCTGACCTTGGCCGTGAACTCGAAGCGCGGGCACGTTCCATCGGCCCCGACGATCTGGCCACGATTGTCTACACCTCAGGCACGACCGGAACTTCCAAAGGCGCGATGCTGACTCACGGCAACCTCGTCTCCAATATTCAGTGCTCGATGCTCTTCTTCCCCATGCATCCCGGGCAGACCACGGTTTCGTTTCTTCCGCTCTGCCATATCACCGCCCGTCACGTGGATTTCTCACTGCTCTACCACGGCGTGACGCTGGCCTACTGCCCTTTCATCGAGCGACTGCCGGCCAACCTGCTGGAGGTGCGGCCGACCATCTTTGTTGGCGTGCCCCGCGTCTACGAAAAAATCTACGCGCACGCGGAGCAGAAAGCCAAGGGATTTCCCAAGCGTGCGATCTTCGACTGGGCGCTCTCCGTGGGACAAAAGCATAAACCTCAGATTCTGGCCGGGCAGACTCCCACATCGCCGAGCTGGAAGTTGGCCAACAAGCTTGTGTTTTCCAAAATTCGGGAAGGCCTGGGCGGGCGGGTCGAGACCTTCATCTCCGGCGGGGCGCCGCTGGGCCGCGAGTTGGCCGAATGGTATGCCAGCGTCGGCATTCGCATTCACGAAGGCTATGGCCTCACTGAAACCTCACCCGTGATCGCGGTTAATACTCCCGTGAGCCACCGCATCGGCACCGTGGGCAAGATTCTGTCGAACCTTGAAGTTCGTCTGGGAGAAGACGGCGAGATTCTGGTTCGCGGCCCGTCGGTTTTCAAAGGCTATTGGAATCGCCCCGAAGAAACCAAAGCCGCCCTGGTGGATGGCTGGTTCCATACCGGGGACGTCGGCGAAATTGACGCCGATGGATATCTTTCCGTCACCGACCGCAAGAAAGATCTGATCAAAACTTCCGGCGGAAAATTTATCGCTCCGCAGCCTATCGAGAACGCGCTCAAGCTCAACCCGTTCATTGGAGTCGCCGCCATCCTCGGCGACAAGCGCAAATTCCCGGCCGTGCTGATCTCGCCCAACTTTTCGGCGCTCGAGGATTGGGCGGGCGCGAACGGCATCGCATTTTCGTCGCGCGCGGAACTGATTGCGCATCCGAAGGTGCAGGCGCTCTACGATGGCATCATCGAAGGCATTAACCTGAACCTGGCTCGTTTCGAGAAGCTCAAGCGCGTGCTGCTGGTGGCCGACGAATTCTCCGCCGGGAACGGCGTGCTGACGCCGACCCTCAAGCTCCGCCGCCGCGTCGTCGAAGAACGCTATCGCCGCCAGATTGATGAACTCTACGCCCAGGCGGAAGCAGCGGCCCTACCCCAGTAGGCAACAAGCCCTCAAGCCTGAAGGCTAGTGCGCGGAATCCTGCCTTCTCTGGTAGGTGCCCACCTGTCCACCGCCGCCGCCGATCATGAGCCGGTCAGTAGTGACAGTGATTTTCCATAGCTGCGGAACTCGAGGTCCTCCGGGGGGCGCGCAATCGATGCGGAGGTGCTCCGAATCGGGGAAGTCGTAAACGCAGGAATGATTCTCGGCTGGGCTCTTCATAATCAGCGTACCATCGGCGTTGAACTGCAGAGTCTCCTGCGTGCCGTGCACTTCTTCCCAACTGCCCACGACAGCTTCTTTCAGGTGCTGGTCAGCCACGTGCTGGTCAGCTGCTTGCTGGTCGGAACGGCACGCCACGAGCAAGAGCGTAATACTCAGAGGCAGGAACGCCCTCCGCCAACATTTTGCAGAACCCGTGTGCTTCATTCGCCGCACCTCCATTCGCATCCCTTAGCACTTGGCCCGATTTGTGCCTGAATGCTAACACGCGTCCCTGTGTTGCGAGCCCTACAATATTCGCACCCCCCAATTCGTCTACATCCGTAGATGAAGGACGCGGCCAGCGTAGTGCGGATAACCGAGCGCATGAGCCTCGAACAGGACCGGCGGATTTCCGAGGTGGTCAAGCGGGAGCAGTCCCGGCTGCGCAACTTCATCCGGCGGCGGGTGCCGGACCCGCGCGATGCCGAAGACATCCTGCAGGAAGTCTTCTACGAACTAGTCGAGGCGAACCACTTGCTGATGCCGATCGAGCACGTTACGGGCTGGCTCTTCCGCGTGGCGCGCAACCGCATCACCGATCTCTTCCGCAAAAAGAAGCCGGAGAGCTTCAGCGATGCCGCTGTCACCGGCGACGACGAAGAGTTGCTGTACCTGGAAGACTTGCTGCCTTCCCCGGACGCCGGGCCGGACGCGCTTTACGCCCGCAGCGTGCTGCTCGACGAACTCGAGTTTGCGCTCGACGAACTGCCGGACGAACAGCGCGAGGTGTTCGTCGGCCACGAACTCGAAGGGCGCACCTTCAAAGAGATGGCCGCAGAAACCGGTGTGAGCGTGAATACGCTGCTCTCGCGCAAACGCTACGCGGTGCTGCATCTGCGGGAGCGATTAAGAAGCATTTACGACGAATTTACGAAAGCATGAGGAAACGAATATGAGGAAAAAATGGTTCTATATTGTTCCGTTCGCGATTGTGGCGATTCCGTTATTTATCGCCATCGGTGGCGAACTGGTGATGCATCTATGGAATTGGCTGCTGCCCCCGCTTTTCGGCTGGCGCCTGATCACCTTCTGGCAGGCGCTTGCGATTCTGATACTGTGCCGGATCCTCTTCGGCCGTATGGGTGGCCGCGGGTTCTACCGTTCCAACTATCGCCGCCGCATGGCCGAACGCTGGGACCGTATGACACCTGAAGAGCGAGAGCGATTCCGCCACGGCATGCGCGGCCGTTGCGGTTTTGGGACGCCGGAGAGCGAGAGCAAGCAGTCGTGAGCTGTGAGGGGCCGCACAATTCCCGGTTCATGGAGCCCCGGACGCCCTCGTCCGGGGATGGGCCTGCGAATCTAACTCCTCGGCAAACCTGCCACCCCTGGGCGGACGAGGACGTCCGCCACTCCACAAGCGCGGGTGCTGACGTTCTCTCTGCGACAGTCCGCTAGTGCTCGCGCGCAGTACTTTCATTACAATAGAGTCATGTCGGATTCGTTAATCATTGCTGGACGCTCCTTCCGCTCCCGGCTGATCGTGGGCACGGGAAAATACAAGTCGTTTCAGGAAACTGCGCGCGCCCTCGAGGCCAGCGGCGCCGAGATGGTCACGGTCGCGGTGCGGCGCGTGAATCTCGATCGCAGCAAGGAATCGCTGCTCGACTACATTGACGCGAAAAAATATTTCCTGCTTCCGAACACCGCCGGATGCTACACGGCTGATGAGGCCATCCGCGCCGCGCGGCTGGGACGAGAAGTTGGTTTGTCGGATTGGGTCAAGCTGGAAGTGATCGGCGACCAGGCCACGCTCTATCCCGACGTGCAGGCGACGCTAGAAGCCACGCGCGTGCTGGTGAAAGAGGGCTTCACCGTTCTGCCCTACACCTCAGACGACATCGTGTTCGCCAAGCGTCTGATTGACGCCGGCGCCGCTACGGTCATGCCGCTGGGCGCGCCCATCGGCAGCGGCATGGGCATTCAGAACCAGGCCCACATCCGCATTCTGCGTGAAATGATCACCGGCGTCCCATTGATTGTGGACGCGGGCGTGGGCACCGCTTCCGATGCCGCTATTGCCATGGAACTCGGCGCTGACGCGGTCCTGATGAACACAGGCATCGCTGGCGCACAAGATCCCGTGCTCATGGCCGAAGCCATGCAGCATGCCGTCCTCGCCGGGCGTCAGGCGTACCTGGCCGGCCGCATGGCGAAGAAACTGTACGCCACGGCCAGTTCCCCGCTGGAAGGCGTGGTGAAATGAGGAATTGGGTAATTGAGTAATTGGATAATTGGGTAATTGAGTAATCGGGAAATTTGGTAATTGTGTAAATTGGAAATACTTCACGATGGTGTTTTCAATTGCTCAATTACTCAATTACCCAATTACTCAATCCTTCCGATCTCTTCCCAAAACAAAAGGGCAGCCCGAAAGCCGCCCACAAATTCAGCAACGGTCCAGCTCAGAGCATCTTGGCGCTGTCTACGTGGATGGAATCGCCTTTCACGGTGCCGGTTACGGCAATGTGATGTCCTTCATGTCCTTTCAGGGCGTCAGGGTTCTCCACGCTCAGCACCTTCTGATCGCCATCGGTGACGACCACCATCTTTGCGCCGGCGGCCAGGCACTTCTTGGTGCACTCTTCAGCACCGGCGTGGGCACCCTTGGCGCCGCACTTGTCGTCCACGACCCACCCGTTGACGGTTGCGCTCTTTCCCATGTCGTCAAACGCCATCGCCGACAGAGCGTACACGAAGCACAGCGCAAGACAAATCGCAAACACTTTTCTCATGACCGTTTCTCTCCTTTTGGAAATTCGCTTCTTGGAAATTCGCTTTGCGGTCCCACGCCGCAAGCCCCACAGCGCGGCGAAAATAGCGTTGTCTCAGGGAACGCCATCCCGCCCGATTGGAATGAGGTAGGGGAACTATACCACAGGAGCACGAGCAGGTTGTAAGAGCCCGGTAAAATCTCCGCCCGGAAGTTGTAAGCCCGCGAACAATGCAGTTCCTGACTATTTTTTCGTGGAGTGATTAGCCGGCGGCGCCGTTTTCGCCGGAGCCGGCGCCACGTACACATACTCTCCCTGCTTGGCGTAGCCCAACTGCTCGCGCGCTTCTTTTTCGATGGCCTTCTCGTCGCTCTGCAGGCCCTGAATCTGCTGGGTGTAGCGGCTGTTTTCCTGCTGGACTTTTTCGATCTGCTTCTGCAGCGCTTCATACTCGGAGCGTTTTTGCCGGTAGACCACCATCCCGTTGGCGCCGAACATGACATGCGCCAGCAGCGACGCCGCCACCACGGCCACTGCAATGGTTGCGATCCTGCGCCGCACAGCATAGAGACGCGTGGCTAGCGGACGCAGGCGCACGATCCACGACGCGGCCAGCGCTTCCGCCCGCGGCGCGCGCTCGACCATCGCCCGCAAACCGTCCTCGGGCCGGGGAAATTTTGTCATGTTGGAAAACCGCTTCACTCGAAGATCCAGTGCTTCGCCGCCGCGCTCAATTCCTCCAGCCCTTTCTCACTGCGCGCTTCCGTATAAACCCGCACCACAGGCTCAGTTCCCGACAACCGGTAACAGACCCACGAGCCATCGCTGAACACCAGCTTCAATCCGTCGGTGCGGACGACCCGGCCCACCGAGCGCCCGCAGAACTCCCGCGGATCAGACCTCAACTTTTCAGTGAACTTCTCCTTCACCACTGGCGTCAATCGGAAGTTGTCGCGTCTCGGATAATAGGAACCAACTTGGTTACATAGCGCCTTCAGTTGTTCGCCCAGCGATTTCCCCCGGCGCGCCACCGCCTCGCAACACAGAAGACCCGCCAGCACTCCATCTTTTTCCGGAACGTGATGCCGGATGGACAATCCCGCGCTCTCTTCCCCGCCGATGGCAATCTTGTCCTGCATGATCAACTCGCCGATGTATTTGAAACCCACAGGAGTCTCGTGCAACTCGACGCCATGTTTTTTCGCCAGAGCGTTAATCAGGTTCGTGGTCGCGACCGATTTTGCCACTCCATTTTTCCAGCCGCGGCTCTCGACCAGATAGTCGAACAGCAGGGCAATCACATAGTTCGGCTGGAGAAAGGCTCCGTCGGCATCAACAATGCCGAAGCGGTCGGCGTCGCCGTCGGTGGCAATGCCGAGTTGCGCGCCCGTCTCGCGCATCTTTTTTCGCAAGTCTTCCAGCAGATGATCGTCCGGTTCCGGCGCGTGGCCGCCAAACAGCACATCGCGATAGTCGTGCACTGTGGCCACCTGCACTCCGGCGCTGCGCAGCAATTCGTCGGAGTATCCTCGCGCCGCGCCCCACATCGGATCGAACGCCACTCGCACGCCCGCTTTCCGAATAGCCTCCAGATCAATAATCTCTCCCAGCCTCTTCAGGTACGCCGGCTTGGGATCGAGCGGCTCTTTAGTCACTCTTTCTACGACCTTCGACGCGGCTTTCCCCTGTGCCGAGAAATCTCCGTCCGCGGCGCCGATTTCCGCTTCGATCTTTCGCGTGACTTCGGGCAACGCCGGGCAGCCATCCGGCGTGGAAAACTTAATTCCGTTGTATTCGGGAGGATTGTGCGAAGCGGTGAAGTTGATGACGCCATCCGCCTTGATTTGAATCACGGCGTAAGCGAACGATGGAGTGGGCGCCGGTTCGGCTACTACTAACGGGGTGATTCCTTCCGCCGCCAGAATTTCCGCGGCCATGCTGCAGAACGTCTCGCCCAGAAACCGCGGGTCGCGTCCCACGATAACCCGCGCCCCGTGCGGCTTCTGCGAGGCCACGTAGCGCGCAATCCCGGTCACGGCACGCCGCACGCTCTCAAACGTGAACTCCTCGGCCATGACCGCCCGCCATCCTGACGTGCCAAACTTGATTTGCGTTTGCATGATCTCCTCGCTCCACGGCAACCTGCTAAGCTCTCTCTCGACAGCCGGAAACCGATGGCTTGGCGCTGACGGCTGATTTTATATGACTGACAAACGAATCGTACTCTCCACCGCCGGGTCCGCAGAAGAGGCCCGCAAGATCGCGCGTTACCTGGTCGAGCGTCGGCTCGCCGCCTGCGTCAACCTGATCCCGCAGCTCGAATCCATCTATCGCTGGCAGGGCAAGATCGAATCGAGCCAGGAATGCCTGCTGCTGATCAAGACCAGTGCGGACCAGTTTTCCGCCGTCCGCGACGCGATTTGCGAATTACATTCCTACGAACTGCCCGAGTGCATCGCGCTCAGTATCGAAGACGGCAGCTCCGAATACCTGGACTGGCTGGGAGACTCGCTGGGCGGCGACACGGCGCCGTGAACTTCTGCGCCCTTATGGCTAGCTGCCTGTGGCGAAACTTCAGCGTCTAAAAGCAGCGCCTCACTCGCGGGAAACAGATTGTAGATGGTCACTCACGAGAAAATAGGTCGCAAAAATTTGAGAACCTAAGGCCTATCCGCGTAATCCGCGTGAATCCGCGGCGAAGAAGTTCTCAAATCGTGTTCAGCGCCTGATCCAGATCTTCGAGGATGTCATCCACATCCTCGATGCCCACCGAAATCCGCGCCATGCCGTCGGTGATGCCGATGGCCGCGCGCCCCTTCGCCCCGAGCCCGGCATGAGTCATGGTGGCGGGATGCGAGATCAGCGTCTCGACTCCGCCTAGCGATTCGCCCAGCGAACACACGCGCAGGCGCTTCAGCATTTTGTTGGCGTTCTTCAGCGAGCCGGTCTCGAACGTAATCATCGCTCCGAATCCGCTCATCTGCCGCTGGGCCAGCGCGTGCTGCGGATGATCAGCCAGTCCCGGATAAAGCACTGTCTTGACCTTCTTGTGCCGGGCCAGGAAGTCGGCCACGATCCGTCCGCTGCGATCATGGATTTCCATGCGCGCGGCCAGGGTTTTCACCCCGCGCAGCACCAGCCAGCATTCGAAGGGAGAAAGAATCGCCCCCGCCGCCTTTTGCAGGAACGCCAGCTTTTCCGCATGCTCTTGCTTCGCGCAAACCACCACGCCGCCCAAGCCGTCGCTGTGGCCATTCAGAAACTTCGTGGTCGAGTGCACCACCATGTCCGCGCCCAGCGCCAGCGGTTGCTGAAAGTACGGCGACATGAACGTGTTGTCCACCACCAACGCGACTCTCTTGCCCCGGCAGATCCGGCTGATCGCCGCCAGATCGCTCACCCGCATCAGCGGATTGGTCGGCGTCTCGACATACACCATCTTCGTATTCTTGCGCAGAGCGCGCTCGACGTTCGCGGCGTCGGTGGTGTCAACGTAAGAAAACTCCAGCCCGAAATCGGCCAGCACCTCGTTAAACAGCCGCGGCGTGCCTCCATACAGATCATTCCCGCAGACGATGTGATCGCCGGACTTCAGCATGCTCACGACGGCATTGATCGCCGCCATGCCGCTCGCGAACACCCGCGCCGCCACGCCGCCTTCGAGCGCCGCCAGATTCTCCTCCAGCCGCGCCCGCGTCGGATTCGACACGCGCGAGTATTCGTATCCTTTGTGCTCGCCAATCCCCTGCTGCACGTAGGTCGAGGTCGGATAAATCGGCACCGTGACCGCGCCCGTCAGCGGGTCCGGTTCCTGCCCCGCATGAATGGCGCGGGTCGCGAATCCCAGTTGTTTGTTCTTTTTCATTACTAGAATCTGGTCCGAATCTGAAAGATCCGTTGGTGTCAGCAGGAAAGGGACTCGTATCAGGGCATCGCTTCAGCGATGCCGCTCAACAACCGGCTTTAGCCGCTGTGTTCCCCGAAGCAGTCGCAGCGGCTAAAGCCGTCGTGCGCTGCGTGCCGCTGCGGCATGCCTGAAGGCATGCCCTGATACGAATCTCTTTCCAACCGCCCCCAAACTCCGCCGCGATGCCGTCTTAAATCCCGCCCTCAAAAATCTTCTTCGACAAATAGCGCTCGGCCGAGTCCGGAATGATCGTCACAACGCGCTTGCCCGCGCCCAGCCTGCGTGCAATCTGGAGCGACGCGAACATCACCGCTCCCCCGCTCGATCCCGCCAGCACCCCTTCCTGCGCGGCCAGCAGCTTTACCGTGCCGAAGGCATCGTCATCTGTCACCATGATCACTTCGTCGCAAACACTGCGATCGAATGTCCCCGGAATAAAGCTGACGCCGATTCCCTCCACTTTGTGCGGCCCCACTTCCCCACCCTGCAGTATGGACCCCTGCGTCTCGACCGCAACCGTCAGCACGCGCGCCAATTTTTCTTTTACATAACGCGCGACGCCGGTAAACGTCCCGCACGTGCCGCAACCCAGCACGACCGCGTCTATTCTGCCATCCATCTGCTCGAAGATTTCGCGGGCGGTGGTTTCGTAATGGTAATCGGGATTCGCGGGATTCTCGAATTGCCCCGCCATAAATGCTCCGGCATCGCCCGCCACCAGTTCCTTGGCGCGGCGGATCGCGCCCTGCATGCCTTCCCCCTGCGGAGTGCGCTCCACGTCTGCGCCCAGCGCACGCATGATCGTCACTTTTTCCAGGGAAAAATTCTCCGGAATGAACAGCTTCACCTTGTAGCCGCGATTCACGCCGATCAGCGCCAGCCCGATTCCCGTATTTCCCGCCGTCGCCTCGACAATCGTGCCGCCGGACGCAAGTTTGCCTTCCCGCTCGGCGCGCCGGATGATCCCAATGGCAGCCCGGTCTTTCACGCTGCCGCCCGGGTTCAGATACTCCAGCTTGGCAAACACTTCCCCGGATCCGGCCGGGACCATCCGCTTCAATTGCAACATGGGAGTCTCGCCGACCAGTTGGGTAATATCGTCGGCGACGCGCAGGCGGGACATTGCAGGATTTTTCGTCAGCACGTTACAGGGTAAGGGGAGAGTGCGGAATCGTCAAACCGGGCGCTATTTCCCGCCGCCCGCGGCCGGCTGCACGCCCGCGTAGTAGCCGCTCTTGGTGCGTACCACCATCTTGCCGTGTCCTTTAGCCTTGGCCTCCACTCGCACCATGCGGAAGCCGCCTGCACCCCGCGGATTGGTCGGCTTGTAGCCGATGGTGTACTGATTGCGGATGTCGTGCGCCACGGTTTTGCTGATCTCATCCACTTCATCCAGCGTTTTCGGAAAGAACGCGATCCCGCCCGTGCGCTCGGCAATGATCTCCAGCGCGCGCCGGGCCCGCCTGGGGTGTTCTTCTTCTCCCAGGATTCCGATGGCGTACACCGACGGCCCATTCTCTTCCTGCAACTGTTTCACCGCCTGCTCCAGATTCTCGTTGCTGGCGTTGTCTACGCCGTCGGTCACCACGAACAGCACTTTATTGTCCAGCCGCGCATTCCGCTTTAAATGTTCCGCCGACGCCACGATGGCATCGTAGAGCGCCGTTCCTCCGCGCGCGTCAATCTTTTCCAGCGCTTCCTTCAGCTTCAGCAGATCGTTGGTGAAGTCCTGGTCGAGATAATATTCGTCGTTGAAATTGACGATGAACACTTCATCCCGCGGGTTGCTCGACCGCACCAGATTCAGCGCCGCTTGATTGACCTTGTTCCGCTTTTCCCGCATGGACGCGGAGTTGTCAATCACGATGCCCATGGCTACGGGAATGTCTTCGTGGTGAAAGGAGATGATGTTCTGCGCCTTGCCGTCTTCGAAGACGGCGAAATCGCTTTGTTTGAGATCGGTGACGATGTGCTTCTTGTCATCAATTACGGTGGCGTGCAGCAGGACCTCATCCACGTCTTTACGAAAGACGAAGACTCCCTGGTCATTCAGTTTCTTTTCTTCCTGTTGGCTGTCTTGCGTCTGCGGCGTGGCTGGAGTTCCCGAAGCCTGCGGCGCGGCCGCGCTTGGGGCGGGCTTGGCGTCATTCTGGGAGGGAGCAGCTTGCGCAGGCGCGGTCTGCGACCGGGCCGGCGTCTCCGCTTGGATCGCAGCCCAGATCACGAATATCGAAAGAAACAGAGCCCTGGCGGCGCTATTCCGCAGGTGCGTAATATCCCGTCCTGGCATACACCCGTAGAGGCGGCAATCCTTTCGGTGGCAACAGCTTCACTTTTATCTTACGCCATTTGCCGTCGTGCACGACTTTGTTCGGGCGGTACCCCAGCACATATTGGTTGCGCAGTTCGACTCCGATTTTGGTCGCCACATCGCCCAGGTCGTTGGGGTTGTCAATGGTAAAGGCGCGCCCGCCGGTCAGTTCCGTAATGTCGGTCAGCAGTTCCGGACCCAGCCGCTCCTCGATAGCCGAGGCGTAGCGGTCGTAGATGCCGATGGCGTAAATCATCACGTCGGCTTCTTTCACCACCGACTTGATCTCGTTCTCGGTGTAGCGGCTGTGATTGTCGCCCCCATCGGAAATGATGAGCAGCGCCTTCTTGGCGTACTTAGCCTGCCGCATCTTATTCACGCCCATGTAAATGGCGTCGAGCAGCGCCGTTCGGTGCCGCGGCACCGCGAAGACCAGCTTGTTCTGGATTTCATCCACCGAACTGGTGAAATCGCTCACCTCCTCCGGTTCGTCCGAGAAGGTGATCATGAAAAATTCGTCCTGCGGATTCGCGGTCTTGAAAAACTCCACCACCGCTTCCTTGGCCCGGTCCATCTTGCTGCTCATGCTCCCGCTGGAATCGAAGATGACGCCCAGTGAAACCGGAGCATCTTCGCTCGAAAACGTCCGGATATCCTGTGGCGTGCTGCCTTCGAAAAGCTGGAAATTTTCCTTCTCCAGCCCGGTGACCAGGCGGTTCATGGGGTCGGTAATCGTAACCGGAACCAGCACCAGGTCCACGTCCACCTTCAGCGGACGCACATGCGCGCTCAGACCCGATGAGTTGGTGCTGACCAGATCCGCCTTGGAAGCCTCTTTCGGTTTGTCTGCTTCCCGCGGCACCACGTGGACGTCATTCACATCGGTTTGCCCGAGAGCTGGAATTCCCAGGCACACGATGGCACAGAGAATCAGAATGATCCCTTCCCACAGCCGCATGGAGTTCCCCAATGAATGATTTTTGCGCAACCCCGCTGTAGCCGGATTCCAGGCGGAATCGGCACGCACGCTTCGAACTAGGGCCTCAAGGCGAGATGACCGGCGCCGATCCCTACTCAGGCGGGCCATAAGTACCTCATTGCGGCGGATGTTAGCACAGCTTTTGCCGCCCGGCGCGGGGTTTTTTGTCAAAACTTCGGTACAAATCCCAAAATGCGCCTTCCGCCTCTGCCACTGCGGGAGCGCCCAACTGGCGGGCTTTCCCGTGGACGACCTCTATCTTGTTACAATCAAAGGTTTCCTATGGCAGACATCCTTCCTTTTCGCGCTCTGCGCTACGACTTGCAGCAGGTAACCGCCCCCCAGGTGGTGACCCAACCCTACGACAAGATCACGCCCGCCATGCAAAGCGCCTACTACGCGGCCAGCCCGTATAACCTCGTGCGAATCATTCTCGGGCGCCGCGAACCCGACGACAATACGGCTCACAATGTATATTCGCGGGCTGCGAACTGGTCGCGGGACTGGCGCGCCCAGGGAATCCTCCGTCAAGATTCCTTACCCTCATTTTACGCTTACTCCCAAACCTTCACGTCGCCGTCGGGCGGCCGTTTTGAGCGCCGCGGCTTCATCGGACTGGGCCGGGTGGAGGACTATTCCGCCAAGGTCGTCTTCCGCCACGAGCAGACTCTGGCCAAGCCCAAGGCCGACCGCCTGGACCTGCTTCGCGCCACCCGGGTTCACTACGAACAGCTTTTCTTACTCTATGAAGATTCCGGCGAGATCGATTCCCTGCTCACGCCTTCGTCGTCGGCTGCCCCAACCATCGAAGTTGCGGATGAATACGGCGTGGTCCACCGCGTCTGGCAGATTTCCGATCCGGGCGTGGTCACGCATATTCAGGAGAAGATGCGCGACAAAAAGCTGGTGATCGCCGACGGCCATCATCGCTACGAGACCGCGCTCAATTTCCGCAACGAATGCCGTGCCGCCGCGACCGCCGGCCCCAATGCCCAGGCTCCGGATGAATATGCTCCCTGCGAATATGTGATGATGACATTCGTCAACCTGAGCGATCCGGGGCTCTTGATCCTGCCCACCCATCGCGTTGTGCACTCACTTAATTCGTTTTCCGTGGACAATTTTCGCAATTCAAGCCGCGATTTCTTCGAAGTCGAAGAGATTGACCCCGCGCTGGACGGCGCCCGCGCCACCGCGCTGCTTCGCGAGCGCGGCCGCGCCGGAACCGCTCTTCTGGCAGTGACCGCCAATCGCGCGTTCCTGCTGCATTCGCTCAAACCCGCGGCAGCGCAACTCCTGGCCGGGTTCTCGGCTCGGCAGCGGTCGCTCGACGTGGTGCAGTTGCACAAATGTTTGTTGGAAGGAGTGCTGCAACTCTCGGAAGAATCCATTCGCAACCAGCAAAATCTTTCCTACCTGCGCGAGGCTTCCGAAGCGTTGACGCAGGTTCGCCAGGGCGCGGCTGACATCGCGTTCCTGATGAATCCATGCCGCGTTGAGCAGGTGCGCGATGTGGCGTTTGCCGGCGAAGTCATGCCGCAGAAATCCACCGATTTCTACCCCAAACTGCTGAGCGGACTGACCGCCTATGCCCTGGACTAAGCGGAATCCGCCTGCCCCATTTCTCGCGCGTCGTTTGCGCGAGAAGGCCTGCCCTGAGCCGGCCGAAGGGTGGGGGTTTTGTCCCCGCGGCGCGCCGTTGTCCATCACCGCCATCACCCTGCTCTCGGTCATCTTGCTTTCCGGTGCAGCTCCGGAGAAACATCTTTCCGTCTATTCGGTCGTCGCCAACTACTCCCTGACGCTGGTTCAGCGCGACGGCCGTGACTACGTCGGCCTGCTGGAGGTGCTGGAGCCTCTGGGCAAGGTCAGCGCCCGCTCCGAGGGAGCGCGCTGGCGGCTGCGCTACAACAACGTGCAGGGCGAATTCCAGGCGGGCAAGACTCGCGCCCGCATTCAGGGCCGAGACTACGATCTCGGTGGGAAGTTTTTCGCCGAAAACAGTCGCGGTTTGGTTCCACTCTCTTCGCTCAGTTCCCTGCTTCCGCGTTTTCTGGGCGGACCGGTCACCCTGCGCGAGGACTCCGGCCGCCTGTTCATCGGCAGCGTGGCCACTCACTTCACCGCGTCGCTGGCCACCGACAATTCTTCGCGTCTGGTCTTCAATTTCACCGTCCCGGTGAATCCCATGGTCGCCACCGAGCCGGGCAAGTTACACATGACGTTCAACCACGAACCCATCGTCTCCCCGGCATCGCCCACTCTCACGTTTGGCAGTAAGGCCATTCCTTCGGCCAGTTACAGCGAGAGCAATGGCGCGGCAGTGATCACCGTGAACTCTACCGTTCCCGTGATCGCAAGTTTCAGCAACAACGGACGCACGGTCACGATCTCTCCCTCTTCTGTGGCCGCTGCGGTGGCGCAGAATGCGACCCAACCCGCGTCCGCAACTCCGGCTCTGGCGGAGCCGCCATCCCCCGCGGCGAACCCCGCGTCGCCCCAGGTCTACCGCCGCTATTTTGCCGTGGTCGACGCCAGCCACGGCGGCGACGATCACGGCGAGACGCTGAGCTCCACGCTCCTCGAAAAAGACGTTACCGTCGCCCTGGCCCGCAGCCTGCGCCAGGAACTCGAAAGCCGTGGCATCACCACGCTCGTGCTGCGCGACTCCGACGCCAACCTCTCTCTCGACCAGCGCGCCATCTTCGCCAACGCCGACCATGCCGCCATCTACATCGCGCTGCACGCCGCTTCCAACGGCCACGGCGTACGTGTCTATACTGCGCTGATCCCCTATGGTGAAGACGATCGCGGTCCTTTCCATTCCTGGACGACGGCGCAGCATGCCTGGTTAGCTCTAAGCCAGAGCGCAGCCTCTGCCGTCGCTGCCGAAATGCAGAAGCGGCAGGTGCCGGTCCGAACTCTGTCCGCTCCGCTTCGCCCGCTGAATAACGTGACGGGAGCCGCGATCGCCGTCGAGGTCGCGCCCCAGGGATCGGATCTTTCCCAGCTCACCGCCCCCGACTACCAGCAACTGATCACCAGCGCAGTGGCGACCGCGATTGCGGCCACGCGGGACCAGCTAGGAGCCGCGCAATGAGTTTGCCAAAAATCATGAGTTTGCCGAGAAGGGGGTGCCGAACATGATTCCGCGTCATCTCGTGATCGGCGTGGCCGTGCTGCTGGTGGCAGCGCTCGGCATGAGCATTTATGCCTGGCACATACGAAAGACCGCGACGACCGGCGTGGCCTCGACCGATACTCGCCCGCTCGCTCCTCCGGTGGCCGGCCCTACCGAGCAAGTCGTTCTGTTCGTGGCTCACGATGATGACGGCAGCCTGCGCGCCGAGTCGGCCCGGATTCCTATGCCTTCTGGCCGCCAGCAGCGCTCGGAAGAACTGCTCCGCGCCCTGCTTTCGCTCTATCTCGACAAGTCTTCGCCCCACGTTCTCGGCCCGGGCTCCGACGTGCGCAGCGTTTTTCTGGTGGACCCCGGACTCGCCGTCATTGACCTGAACTCCGCCTTTGCCGACACGCACCGCTCCGGCATCCTGGTCGAGGAACTGACCGTCGCGTCATTGATCCACACCATCTCAGCGAACACTCCCGGCATCCTGAAAGTGCAGATTCTGGTGGATGGCAAAGAACGCGAGACCCTCGCCGGCCACGCCGACCTGACTGGCTACTACGACGTCACGGCCGTGAACCAACTGGCCACGCAGCTGCAGTAAGACCGGACCTCGATAGAACCGGACCTCAGGCGTCAGACCTCAGACCTCAGGAGAACCAGACCTCGGGCGCCAGACCTCGGACCTCAGCAAAACACAGTAAGACCGGACCTCTGATGTCGGACCTCAGACCTAAGCAAGACGCACTGAAGGGGCTCTGGAGTCTGAAGCCTAAGGTCTAAGGTCTGAGGTCTGAGGTCTGAAGTCCGAAGTCCGAAGTCCGAGGTCTGAGGTCCGGGGTCTGAGGTCTGCTTATCTCGATATCTCCAATAAGGAATGGACTGGAACATTCGCAATACGAAGACGCCGCCGCACAGGTACCAGATTTCGGCGTGCAGCAGGATTCCCGCACACAGCGCCAGAAAAAGAAGCTTGCCCAGCACTCGCAGCGTTACCTGCGCAGAACCGAGTTTCCGCGGCGAGAGGCAACTCACCTCGCCCAGGCTGGGAGCCTGCAGGTTCGCAAGTTCTGGCCGGACCGCGGGCTGTTGCCGCGGCTGCTGGTGCCACGCCTGCAGACGGCGACAGAGCGCCCGCAACTCTGCCCGCACTTTCCAAATCGAGCCCGGTTCGAGCAAGTACAGGTTGAAAACACCGTTGCGGCTGTTTGCGCTGTCTTTCGCGTTTTCCCTCCAGCGCACATAGATTCGCTCAAACTTCCACCAGCTTGGTCCTCCCGGGCCGAGCACGATGCTTTCCACTTCGCCTGCCGAGAGGGCGAATCGTGTCTGCTCGCCGACGAACTGTAACCGGTCTTGCGCCAATACCAGAAAACCCTGATCCCAGTGATAATCCCCGGCCCCGTAAATCCGCGGATAGGCCTCGGGGGCAAAGCCGACCAGAACGTCCCCATCCTTATCCTTGCCCACCGGAAGATGTTCGTTCGCGAAGCGCCGCAGCAGCCGCCGCTTTCTGCCGGCGCGCCCCATGCTTCCCAGCCACACCCCTGCGAGTATCACCAGCACTGCGTTGACTACCACTCCTGTGGCGTAGGCTGCCGCCGCAGCCCAGCCCTCCAGGTGACGGTGCAGAATCAGCAGCGAGACCGCCGTAAGCGGAAGCACATGCAGCGTAAGCAGCGCCCAGGCCCGGAGTCTTTTCATGAGCCTATCCCGCGCCACTGCGCCCAGCCGCTCGGCATCGCCTGCCGCCGGGACAGCGTACCGGTCCTCCGCTGCTGCGACTTCGCCCGAGCTAGTCCCTGCCTCGTACTGCTGCAGAATCTGTTGCAGTCGCTCCGGCGCCAGTCCGCCCAGCGCGGCGATCCGCTCCGCCCGCTTCACGGTTGAAGGATGCGTCAGCCAGCCCTCCGACGTCTTCCCCCAGCGAATCGGCATGAAGTTCAGGCGGCTGATTTTCAGCAAGCCCGTGATCTGCGCCTCTGGATCCCCAGCCACGCGCACCGCCGTCTCATCGGCCTGATTCTCGAAGCGTCGCGACAGGAAATAGAAGCCGGTCAGGCCCAGCATGATCAGCACAAAATCCCGTTGCGACCATTGCTCGAACCATTCCAGCGCCTGGAAAAACTGCATCTGAAACTTGACGCCCGTAGCCGACGCCAGCAAGCTAAAGGGAAAGGCGATCAGACCGGAAAGCAGGCTGGATAACAACGGGAAGTATGCCGGCAGGAAGATCGCCGCCATGAACGCAAAGCCCCGCTTGCCCGGATGCCTGTGCCGCAGATGCGCCAGTTCATGCGCCGCCGTGGCACCCACCTCCCGCTTGCTGAGATGCTCCAGCAAATAGTCGGTGAAGATCACAGTCTTGTTCTTGGCCGCGTAGGCGTTGGCGATCTGTCCCTTGCCCGCCGGCAGCACGAAAATCCGGCTGACCTGCACTCCCATGCGCCCGGCCAGCGCCAGAATCCGGTCGCGCAGTTCGCCCGTG
Organism: Candidatus Sulfotelmatobacter sp.; assembly: GCA_052326105.1. Taxonomy (GTDB): domain Bacteria; phylum Acidobacteriota; class Terriglobia; order Terriglobales; family Acidobacteriaceae; genus Sulfotelmatobacter. The sequence continues at coordinate 18,446 of JBKQRC010000075.1, forward strand.
GTCACCGCCTGCGGGTAGGACTTGGTGACGCGCAGCTTCAATTGCAGCAGAACCTGCAGCATCACCAGGCCGAAAATCAGCAGCGAAATCGCGACCTCGATATGCTCTCGCAGGATCTCCATCGCGGCCAGCGCCAGCATCAGCGGCACCACCCACGCGCCCAGCACGGCCAGTTGATGCACCAGATATTCGCGCCGGTTCCAGCCACCGCTGCGCACTTGCGCGTATACCGGATAGGAAGCCGCAATGCAGAAGAAGTAGACGACGAACGAAGGCCCCACCAGGATCAAAACGTCGGCAGCCACCGCTTCCCAACCGGGAATTCGCAGTTGCTCAATCCAGTCGCGCAGGATTTGCCGCGAGCCCAGACCGGAGGTGATCCAGAGCAGCATGGAGCCGGTAAGAAGAAAATTCAGCGTCCGAAAAAATCGAAACCGGGACGCAATCGGGTCGGTCAGCCCGGCCGCCAAAGCGCCACGCCTCATCCACAGCGTCACGCCCAGCGGCAGCAGCAGGAATCCGGCCAGGATGCAGAAGGCCCGCTCCACGTCGCTGCGCCGGAATCCGTACGCCAGGTGCAGGACCTGATTGCTGGACTTGCCGCTGGAGTTGTTGCCGGAGTTCCCGTTCAGCGGGATTTCATACGTCAACGACGTGCCCGACTTGCCGAACTGACGGCTGAGGCCTGTCTTCGTGTAATCCAGATACTCGGTGCGGGGAAAATGGACGAGCACGTCCAACTGCTGCACACCCTCTCGCGCCAGTTCCGCTGCGAACGGACCATAATCGAAGTCGCCTTCGAGCACGCCCTCACGCCGCGCCAGCACTGCCGTGCACTTCCCGGTCAAATTCTTCTGTTTGAGTTTTGCCATGGCCGCCAGGTATCTGTCGCGCTGCGCGCCGGTCCATGTGGATGGAAGCGAGGTGAAGGCGTTCTCGAATCCGACCGAATTGTCCAGCTTTCCACCGGCACAATGCAGAGCGTGGGCGAGCGTGTGGTGCAACGCGTCCAACGATGGCGGCGCTTCCGGCAGGCCCAGGTTGACCTCCACCGAACCTTCTTTGTCGAAACTCAGCGACAACGATGCCGTCGTGCCGAAGTCCGAGGCCGCGTCCGGGGCCGCGTCGTCATCAGCATCCTGGGCGCTGCACACCGCCGCAGCCGCGATCACCAGCAGTGCAAGGAATCGAATTGACGCTTTCACCGAGCTTCCTCTGATTATGCTGAGCCGTGTTCACACTCTCGTGTTCGCGAATACCGGGGATTCGAGAATAGACTATTCAAGAAGACACGCCGCGCGACCGGCCTTGGGGAACCTCTAGTCTGGCGCGGCAAGCGGAGCCGAGCAACGTAACCGAAGTGCTCGGCCCCGTCGAAACGTGATGGTTGAAAAATCCGATGGCCGATACGCCCTTAGACAGTTTGAGCCCCTGACTTGGGCAAGACCTAATGAAAAAAGTCCGGCTTTGCGATCTTTGCGCGCTTTCCTTTGCGACCTTCGCGGTCAAAAGCTCTTAACCGCAAAGGCCGCAAAGTTCGCAAAGGAACCCGCAACCGTCTGGCACACGAAGTCCGCACCTGCCTTCGCATCATTTACAATCCGGCATGATGTTCTATCGCTCGGATAGCCGCTCGCCCGACCAGCTTCGTCCCGTCACCATCACGCCCGACTTCATCACCACGGCCGAAGGCTCGGTGCTCATTGAAGTCGGCCACACCCGCGTCATCTGCACCGCTTCGATCGAAGAGACCGTCCCGCAATTCCGGCGCAACTCAGGCAAGGGCTGGATCTCGAGCGAGTACAGCATGCTCCCCCGCTCCACGCTCACGCGCACGCCGCGCGAAGTCGCCAGGGGCCGTCCCAGCGGACGCACCCACGAGATCCAGCGCCTGATCGGACGCAGCCTGCGCGCGGTCACCGACCTGGCTCGCCTCGGCGAGCGCACCATCTGGATCGACTGCGACGTCATCCAGGCCGACGGCGGCACGCGCACCGCGTCGATCACCGGCGCGTTCGTCGCGTTAGGCCTGGCGCTGGAAAAATTGGTAGAAGCCGGAACTCTGCCCGCCGTCCCGCTCAAGGATTTTGTCGCGGCGGTAAGTGTGGGAATTGTAGACGGAGAAATCCTGCTCGACCTCTGCTACGAAGAAGACTCCCGCGCCGACGTGGACATGAACTTCGTCATGACCGCCGGCCACAAGCTCGTCGAAGTCCAGGCCACCGCCGAGCATCAGGTCTTCGACGAGGCGCAATTGGGAAAGATGCTGGCCCTGGCGAAGCAGGGTGTCGAGCAGTTGATCGCCAAGCAACGGGATGTGCTGAGCAAGCTGACGCTGCGGCAGTAAGAAGATCATGTGGGGACAGCCGCCCCCGGCTGTCCGGCCGGGCAACGCCCGGCAGGTCGGTATTCCGCAGGACCCGATCCGAGGCGGGTGCCCCACTTCTCGCCGGTTTTGCGAGAAGTGGGAATCAAATCGGCCGAGATGGAAACCAGCCCTCACTTCCCACTTCGACTCTTTCCCGAATCCGAATCCCGCCGGGTGCCCCACTTCTCGCCGTCTTTGCGAGAAGTGGGAATGATGCCACCGCCGAACTCACGACTCCAGCGCTCCCGCCAGCAACTCATTCCTCTTCGCCGCAAAGGGGTTTACCACGGTCACGCCGCGCCAGGTGAATCCGTCCTGCAGGTCTTCGGAGAGCAGCAGGCGGCATCCCGCCTCGGCGGCAGATGCCAGAATCACTGCGTCCCAGATGCGGACCTTGTGCTGAACCGCCAAGTCAATCGCCGAGGAGAGCACTGACGGCGATGTCTCGATCAAAGGGAAACTTGCTTGCCAATCCGCGATTCGAGCCTGGGCAACCTTCGGAGAGAGCCGTGATTTTCCGGCTAGAACCCGGAACAGCTCCCCGAGAACCTGAACCGGGATGAATGTCGTGGCGCGGGGAAGGCGGGACAGGACTTGGAGCGCCGCCACTTGCCGCGCCTCGCCGTTAACGCCCTCGGCATAGGCCAGAATGTTCGTGTCGAGGGCGAGGCGCATACGCTAGTCGTAGAGCTCGTCTCTAGTCCAGGGGCCGATGTCGATGGCTTTCTGTGAGCGGAGCCGCGCGAGCAGCACCTCTTTGGCTTTGCTGCGGTCTCGCACCTCTACAGGCTCGATTCGCGCCACTGGCCGCCCGTGGCTGGTGACGAGATAACTTATTCCTTCCCGGACGCCCCGCAGCACTTCCGAGAACTTCCGGTTGGCCTCCGCCGCCGAAATCGCCTTTTCCATATCGTCCCCGAATGTAGTTATTTTAACTACTTTGATAGCCAGATGCAAGCTCCGCAACGTTTCCCATTTTCGGCCCTTTCCCCATTCGGAATTCCGCCCCGGATTGAGCCATTAAACCTCACTAACAAACCTTTACTCCTGCCCGCCTTCACGCTACCGTCAACTCAGCGATGGGCATTGCGAGTCCAGGCATCCAAAACGAGCTGGACCACGCGCCGCTCCTACACAACGGCCTGGCACTCGGCAGCGCCCCCGCTAGCAATCCCGCAGTTCCGCCTGTCGAATAGTGGACTGGCAGACGCTGGACTGGCTAACGCTGGACTGGCTAACGCAGAGCAGGCGAATGCGAAGAAGGAACTCGGCACACCAAGCGGCCAAGCTCCGCCCATGGGAGTGATTCGCGTGATAGACCGGCGGTCGGAACCTCGCACCAAGCTCGATATCGTGCTGCAGGTGTGGGGCGTTGACACCAAGGGTGAGCGCTTCTTGCACGACGCTCGCGCCCGCGACATCAGTCTGAGTGGAGCGCTGCTCTCCGGTGTCGATCTCGACCTTCAATCCGGTGATGTGATCGGAATTCTCTACGCCGGCAGGAGGGCTCGCTTCCGCGTCGTCTGGGTTCGTTACGATGCAGCCGGCGAGAAAATGCAGGTCGCCGTGCACCGCATCGAGGCCGATGCGTGCCCCTGGCTGGATCTGCTAGTGGAAGCGGCTGAGGCCGCAGCCACACCGGTTGGCGCACAAACCTCGCAACCGTAGCCGCCCCTCCCGGTTCGACCTCTGTGTCCTCTGCGGTGAAGGCTTTTCCTACGCAATCCAAACCGTCTTGGCGTTCACGAACTCGCGGATGCCCACCAGCCCCAGCTCGCGCCCGTGCCCGGACGCCTTCACTCCACCAAAAGGAATGCGGGGATCGGAGGCGACCATCTTGTTGATGAATACCATCCCAGCCTCGAGTTCGTTGATGAAACGCTCGCGCTCTTTTTCGTCGTTGGTCCACGCGCTCGCCCCCAGGCCGAAGCGGACGTCGTTAGCGACGCGGATCGCTTCGTCCTGATCTTTCACCCGAAACACCGATGCCACCGGGCCGAATAATTCTTCGCCATACGCCGGCGAATTCTTTGGAACGTGGGTCAGCACCGTAGGTGCGTAGTAATTGCCCGGCCCCTTGAGCGGATGCCCCCCCGTCAGCACCTTCGCGCCCGCCTTCACCGTCTTCTGCACATCCGCGTCGAGGTCTTTCACTCCGTCGGGCGTGGCCAGCGGACCAAGCTCGGTTTTCTCGTCAAACGGATCGCCCACCTTCAGGCCTTCCATCTTGGCCACGAACTTGCTCTCAAACTGGTCTGCGATAGCCTCCGCCACGATGAATCGCTTCGCCGCGATGCACGACTGCCCGTTGTTCTGCACCCGGGCCTGCACCGCCGTAGCCACGGCCGCGTCCAGATCGGCCGAAGGCATCACGATGAACGGGTCGCTGCCGCCGAGTTCGAGCACGACTTTCTTGATCCGTTTGGCCGCGCCCACCCCCACCTGAATGCCGGCCTGCTCGCTGCCGGTGAGCGTCGCCGCCACCACCCGCGGATCGTTCAGCAGCGCGTCCACTTGCCCCGAGCCGATCAGCAGCGTCTGAAACGCGCCCTCGGGAAAGCCAGCCTCCAGAAAAATGCTCTCGATGGCCAGCGCGCATTGCGGAACATTCGAGGCATGCTTCAGCAATCCGACATTGCCCGCCATCAGCGCCGGCGCCGCAAACCGGATCACCTGCCAGAAGGGAAAGTTCCACGGCATCACAGCCAGAATCGGCCCGATCGGCAGATATCGGATGAAGCTCTTCCTCGCCCCCGTCTCGACCACTTCGTCGGCCAGAAAGCGCTCGGTATTCTCGGCGTAGTAGCGGCAGGCCGTGGTGCACTTGACTGCTTCGGCCACGGCAGACTTGTAGATCTTACCCATTTCGAGCGTCATCAGGTGCCCGAACTTATCTTTGTCGCGTTCCAGAATCTCCGCCGCCTTCAGCATGCGTTTGGCGCGCACGGCAAACGGCGTTTTGCGCTCCGCCCGGAACACGCTCACGGCAAGCTGCAGCTTCTTCTCGATCTCGGCTTCTGACAGTGGCTGAAACGTTCTGACGACTTCGCCGGTGGCGGGATTTATGGTTGCAATCGGCATGATGGCAGTTCCCTTTCTAACCCTATGAAAAGCTCGGCGCTTTCGCGCCCGATGATTTGATAATTGATTTGCTCTTCGGAAGCAAATCCGCGAGCTCGGCCAAAGTGGTCATACCACTATACCACCTGTGACCGGACTATCGAGGGCCCGCGTTCTGGCCTTCCCGTGCACTGCGCGCGCGCGCGGGCCCTGACCGTAGTCGTTGAAACCCCGTGGCACTATGTATATACTCGGTGTATATACTATAGGGGAGGCAGTCATGACCACAGCGCGGGTATTCCGCTCGGGAAACAGTCAGGCGGTCCGTTTGCCGAAACAATTCCGTTTCAAAAGCAAGGAAGTCGAAATCTTCCGCCGGGGCAATGAGATCGTTCTGCGCGAGAAGGAAAACAACATCGCACGCGCCTTCGAACTTCTGGCGGGATTGCCCGACGACTTCGACATCCCGGACCGCCACAAAGACTTTCCCCAGCAGCGAAAAGGACTGTAACCGTGGAGCCACGGTACCTGCTCGACACCGATATCTGTATCTACATCCGCACCGGACAGCCCGAGCGGGTGCTTCGAAGGTTCCGCACGGTGCGCCCCGGAGAAGCTGTCTTGTCCGTCATCACCTATGGCGAACTTCTGTACGGAGCAGAGAAGAGCGCCCTTCGCGAGCAATCGATGGAACGCCTGCGACAAATGGCGGTACTGGTGCCAACGTTGCCCTTACCCGAGAAGGCGGCCGAGACCTATGGCTTCATTCGCGCTGAGCTTGAGAGCCGCGGTGAAATGATCGGCAACAATGATCTCTGGATCGCCGCGCACGCGCTGGCTTCTGACTTAACGCTGGTCACCAACAACGAGAAGGAATTCCGCCGGGTGCGCGGGCTAAAAGTGGAGAACTGGACAGTGTAGCCTTCGACCGTTCAGGCACCCCAGAGCATGATTCTGGCGTCTAAGGTGGGGAGGGCGAGCCTTGAGAGTCCCAAGCTCACTGACAATCCCGCTGGCGTTCTTCGCCGCGCTGTTTCCGGCCGCAGCGCCGCAAACTCCTCCGGCCGAGGCCCCGAGACCGCCGCAGTTGAAGTTGGAAGTGATCCCGCTGAAAAAGACCTATACGGTTGGTGAAACCGTTTCTCTGAAGTACCGTTTGACGAGCCTGGTCGATGGGACGATGTGTTTTCCGGAGCCAGCCATCGAGGTAAGCGGATCATTCGAAGGATACCTTACCTCGGACGCTCGCCGTCTCAGCGGTATCGGAGATCGGGATTTCTTCATCGACGACGTTTGGCCGAGGCATCCCGGCGAAGAAGAAATCCGCTCGGCTGTCGTCGACCGCTGGATCAAGATGGGCATGTCGGAGCCGTATAGCCCACGGAAGCTTGACAAAACCATTGCGCTCAAAGGGACGGGCGAATGGGAGCTGCAGGCAACATATCACCCTCCTGACCTCAAGGCCCACGACAAGGAGATCGTCAGGTCACTGGGCTGTACCGCGCCGGATATGCAGGTCCGTTCGGAGCCAGCCATAATCACAGTCGTGGACCTGACGAACTAGCCCAGACCGACTCGGTTGCCCTGTTCCTGATCCCGGAATCCGGAAAGCCGGATGACTGAAGGGAAGCCGTTTTTTGAGCCCCGTTAGTTTACAATTGATAGTTCCCAGTCATTCATCCATTTCCTATCAGGAGGACTCTCATGAAGCTCACCCCGGGCAAACTTGCCGGACTCAAAAAAGTCTCCAATGATCGTGGCATCATCGCGGCCGCTGCCATGGACCAGCGCGGCTCATTGCAAAAATCGCTGGCCAAGGAAAAGGGCGGCGAAGTCACCGACGCCATGATGGAAGAATTCAAGACGCTGGTCACAGAAGTTCTGACGCCGCACGCCACGGCGATTCTGCTTGATCCCGAGTGGGGATTGCCGGCTTCGAAGCGCCGCGCGAAAAATGCCGGCCTGCTGCTGGCTTATGAGAAGACGGGATACGACAAGACCGGCCCCGGCCGCCTGCCCGACCTGCTCGATGTGTGGTCGGCACGCCGCCTGAAGGAAGCTGGCGCCGACTGCGTCAAGATTCTGCTCTACTACACGCCCGACGATCCCAAGCACGTCAACGAGATCAAGCACGCCTGGGTCGAGCGTATCGGCGACGAATGCCGCGCTAACGACATCCCATACTTCCTGGAGTTCGTCGGCTATCAGGAAGGCGCTGACGAAAAGGGCCTCGAATACGCCAGGAAGAAACCGCATATCGTCACCGAGAGCATGCGTGAGTTTTCGAAAGACCGTTATGGCGTTGACGTGCTCAAGGTCGAAGTGCCGGTGAACATGAAGTTTGTCGAGGGCGTGAAGTGCTTTGGCGGGACCAAGGCCTACACCAAGAAGGAAGCCATTGACCTGTTCCACAAGGCGGCCAACGTTGCCACCAAGCCGTTCATTTATCTGTCGGCTGGCGTCAGCAACGCCGAATTCTCGGAGACGCTTGAACTGGCCGGAGAATCGGGCGTGAAGTTCAACGGCGTCCTGTGCGGCCGCGCCACCTGGAAAGATGGTATTCCCATCTACGCCAAGCACGGCGCAGCCGCCTTCCGCAAGTGGCTCGAAACCGAAGGCGTGAAGAACATCCACAATGTCAACGACAAGCTGAAAGCCGCGACGTCGTGGTACTCGATCTACGGCGTGGAGATGGTGCACGCGTAGAAAGTTTAGTCAAGAGTGGGTGCCCCATCCTAACGTCGCGCTCTTTGCGACGTTAGGATGGGGCTTCCTTTTTTTGCGTAGGGACGGACGCATTCGTCCGTCCCGCGAAGCGAAGCGAGCGCCCCCGGACGATTGCGTCCGGGGCTGCCTAAATCCCCGCTAAAATACCCTCATGCCCACCACTCTCATCACCGGCGCCTCCGGCGGCATCGGATACGAACTCGCTAAACTCTTCGCCCGCGACCACCATAACTTAGTCCTCGTCGCCCGCAGTGCCGACAAACTGACGCAGGTCGCTTCTGAACTGCAAGCTCACAGCGTCACCGTCAAAACCATCGCCCTCGATCTCGCTGCGCCGCCCGCTCCAAGGTTTCTCTTCGACCAGTTGCAGCGCGAAGGCATAGCCGTTGACATTCTCATCAACAACGCCGGCTTCGGCGCCTTCGGAGAATTCGCGCAAATGCCCGAAGAAGAAATTCTCGGCCAGATCAGTCTCAACATCACCGCGCTCACCGAACTCACGCGATTGTTCCTGCCGGCAATGGTCGCCCGCCGCAGCGGCCGCATCATGAACGTCGCGTCCACGGCTGGCTTTCAGCCTGGCCCGCTCCTGGCCGTGTACTACGCCACCAAAGCCTATGTGATTTCTTTTTCGGAAGCGATCGCCAATGAACTGCGCCATTCGGGCGTCACCGTGACCTGCTTCTGTCCCGGAGCAACGCACACCGGCTTCGCCAAGCGCGCCGGCACCGAGAAGTCGCGCCTGTTCAAACAACTCGGAGGCATGAGCGCTGAGAAGGTCGCCCTCGATGGTTACCGCGCCGTGATGGAAGGCCGCACCCTTGCCATCACCGGCCTGCTCAACTGGGCCGTGGCCCAATCCACGCGCTTCGCTCCGCGCAAAATGGTCACCGCCCTATCTCGCTGGGTCGCGGAAAAGACGGAGTGAGACCATCCAACAGCGGCTGCCCGTTCTCCAACCCAAATCCGCCCCCAAGAGTGATACAAGCTGCATCAAGAGCCGCACCCCGCGCGCCTTTACAAATCGCTACCCACTCTTTGCAAACCTTTACCCGGAACGCGGATATCCTTTGCGTAAGTCCGCGAGTCCAAGTGAACGAGTGCGGGTTCTATCTATTGGATTCGCCGGAAACCGAAAGCGCCACTCAGAGCTTTCGCGGGAGGTGCCACATGAAGTGCAGTCTCCCCTTTCGCTCCCCATCAACTCAAATCGCCACAATCAATAACAAGAAAGCAGCGCGAACCGGTGCGGCCGCCGCCATTCTTTTTTCCGCGCTGATGTGCCTGGCTCAGGACCAGCCGCCCTCCAACGCCCAACCCGGGACAACGCCGCAGCAGACGCAGCTTGCCAGCAACGCCGTGCAGGTAGTCATCCCGGCTGGCACAAGGCTTGCTCTGGTCCTGACCCAGCCGATTCAAACCCGCTTCCTCCGTCGCGGGGATGACATCTATGCCCAGATCAACGCCCCGGTAGGTTCCGGCAACCAGGTGGTGATCCCGATCGGAACGTTTGTGCAAGGCAAGCTGGATAAGCTCGAACGCCGGGCCGGGCGCGGAGAACTGCGCCTTGAATCCATGTCCGTTACGTTCCCCGATGGTTACGTCATTCCGCTTTCTGGGCCCGCCACCCTGGTCACAAACGAAGGCTATGCGCTGCCCGATCCTGGTCCGGGCCGGTCCATAGGCGCATTCGCCCTGCCGGCCGCGGGGATTGGCCTCGGCGCGTTGATCGGACACTCCGTCGGAAGTTCGCAGTCCATTCAGACCACAACGCTTCCGCCGGGCTGTACCGGCCCTCCGCCCTACTGCACTTCGTCGAGCATGACTGTACCCGGCAGCAAGTTCAAGGACACTGCCATCGGAGCCAGCATCGGCGGTGTGATCGGAGCGATTGGCTCGATCGCGCTGCTCATCAATCCTCACCGCCTTCTCCTCGCGGCCGGGACGCCGCTCGAAATGACCCTCGAGCAAGCCGTCTCTCTGAAGCAAGCTGAGGTGACTGCTGCCGTGCAGCAGGAAGGGCAGCATCCTGTTCCGGAGCAATCGGTCGCGCCGCTGCCGCAACCGCCTCCGCCAGCGACTCCAGTGGACCACGGCACGTGTTGGACGCCGGGCACTCCGGGCACGCCGCCTACGATCATTCCGGGAGGAGTTTACCCTGACGGTACAGTCGGCCCTCCGACCATCATTCCTGGCGCGCCACCCACGCCCGGAACGCCGTATCCTTGCCCGTGAGAACAGTAGTCAGTGGTCAGTAGTCAGAACTGGTCTCATAAATGGTTTGGGAAGGGCACGACTTCAGTCGTGCCGCCAAAGGCCGCATGAACTGGGCTTTAGTGTGCGTGAGAACTCAAACCTGCATCATACGGTGGAGCGAGCACAGCCAAATGCCAGCCCCGCAGGGGCGGGATGTGATAGCCCGGCACGTCAGCGCCGGGTAGAAGTGGGAAAACAGAGCGAGTCCCGCAGGGACGGCACCGGTTCACACGCACACTCTTTAGCCCCTGAGGTGAGCGGCTCTTCTCTCTGGACGCTATTTGTGAGACCGGTTCTCAGGCCGCCCCATATCAACGCCCGGGCCAGACTCCGTGACTGGCGCAGGAATCCAGCCAGGAAAATTCGCCGTTCTTTTCCCCGTCCAATGCTAGAATGGCCAACGGACTTCCACTTACTCAGTGAGATACAGTTCCCTGCGCGACGAACCAGCCTCTTCGAACCGGGACCGATGTTTACGTGTGCAGGAAAGGCCCGTTTGGGCCTGGGAGTAGTTCCAGATTTGTTGAGGAGCAGGCATGGAATTCGGACCCCTAGTACCGGCAAGTGGCCCCCTGGTTCGCGAGATGCAGCAGGGTCAAGGCATTGACGCGGGCCGATCCCCGGGCCCTCCGCTCTATCCCGATCTGCCTTCCCACGATTCCGCCCTGGGCGAATATGTTCGTGTCCTGATCAAGCGCAAGTGGATCGTTGGGACTTGCCTGGCCGCGATCTTCTCGGTGGTTGCGATTGCCACCTTGCGCATGACGCCGATCTATGAAGCCAAGGGCTCCATTGAGATCGACAAGCCCGATTCCAGTCTGAACTTCCAGAACTCCGCCACCTTCAGCCTCGACTATTACGATCCCACCGAACTGGAGACGGAAATCAAAATCCTGCAGAGCGATCTCCTGGCCTTGCAGGTGATCAAGGAACTTAATCTCGACCGGCGTTCGGACTTTAGCGGCAACGTCCCGTCCGCGCCCCCGTCCGACCTGGCCCCTGATCCGCTGCAAGTCGATCCCGCCCGGGCCTCGGCGCTGCTCGGCAGCTTTAAGGGCAGTCTGCAGGTCGCACTCAGCCCGAGTTCCCGCATCATCGAGGTTCACTACCGCAGCGCCGATCCCCAGATGGCGGCCAGCGTCGTGAACACGCTGATGCAGACCTACGTAGACAACCACATCAAGTCGCGCTTCGACTCCACCATGCAGGCCTCCGACTGGCTCCAGAATCAGCTGGTTGATATGCAGATGAAGGTGGAGAAGTCCCAGGAAAAGCTGGTCCGCTACCAGAAAGAACACGAGATCCTGGGTATTGACGAGAAGCAGAACATCACTACCGCCAAGCTGGACGAACTCAACAAGGAACTGACCTCCGCCGAAAGCGAGCGCATGGACAAGGAGGCGTTCTACCAGTTGGTCCAGTCAGGAGATGCTGACGCCATCGCCTCCGCCGCCGGCGGCGCCGACGCGCAAGGGGCCGGCGTCCAGGCCGCCTCCCAATTGCTGGAAAGTTTGCGGTCCAAGCAGGCGGACATGAAAATCCAGATCGCCGAGCTGAATACGCAGTTCGGTCCCGCCTATCCCAGGGTGAACCAGCTGAACAATCAGCTCAAAGAAGTGGACTCGCAGATTCAGGCGGAAATGAAGAAGATTGTCGCCAAAGTTCGCGGCCAGTACATGACTTCTCTGCAAAGGGAAAACATGCTGCATGACGCCCTCGAGAAGCAGAAGCAGGAGGCCAACAAGCTCAACGAGAGCGCCATCGAGTACAACCTTCTGAAGCGCGACGCCGAAACCTACCGCACCCTGTACGAGGGCCTTTTGCAGAAGCTCAAGGAAGCCGGAGTTTCAGCAGGATTGAAGGCGAATAACTTCCATATTGTAGACGGCGCCCGCCCGCCGACTTCTCCGATCGAGCCAAACATTCCGCGCAATCTGGGTTTCGGATTTGCGCTCGGGCTGGCCACCGGCGTCGGCCTGGCCTTCCTGTTGGAAGGCCTCGATAACACCATCCGCACCACCGAACAGGCGCAGGCGGTTTCAGGTCTGGCCTCGCTGGGTATGATCCCGCTCGGTTCCAAGGCGGCGCGGGACGGCGCCGGTGCGAAACGGTTGGTGATCGCTTCCTCCAAAGAGGCCGTGGAACTGGTTACCCAGGTCCGGCCGCAATCGCAGATGGCGGAATCTTACCGCGCCCTCCGCACCTCGCTGCTGCTTTCGAACCTGGGAGCTCCTCCCAAGGTCATTATGGTGACCAGCGCCCTGCCCCAGGAAGGCAAGACCACAACCAGTATCAATTGCGCGATCGTCCTGGCTCAGAAGGGCGTCCGTGTTCTGCTGGTTGACGCTGATTTGCGCCGCCCCAGCATTCACAAGACGCTGGGCATGGGACCGCGCAGCGGCCTGAGCAATGTGCTGACCGGCAGTACCACGTTGGATCAGGTTATCGCCCATCCCTCGATTCTCCCCAGCCTCGATGTTCTCCCAGCCGGCACGCCTCCGCCCAATCCTGCGGAGTTGCTGGCCTCCACCAACATGCGCGATGTGTTGGCGAAGCTGGGCGAACAGTACGACCACATCGTCCTCGACACGCCGCCTTCCCTGTCCGTCACCGACGCGGTCGTTCTCTCGCAGCGGGCCGATGCCGTCGTGCTCGTCATCCGTTCCGGTCAGACCACCAAGCAGGCTCTGCGGCGCGCACGCGACATTCTGGCCCGCGTCAACGCCAAGGTAGTTGGGGTTCTGCTCAACGCCGTAGACTTGCGTTCTCCGGACTACTACTACTATTACGAGTATCAGGGCAAGTATTCCCGCTACTACCAGGAGGGGGATTCTTCCCATCACGACGCCGGCGACGACGATGCCGAAAATGTTCCTTCGCCCTCATCGAGCAGCGCATAGCGGGAGTTCTCCCGCCTGATGACATGAAGATTGCTCTTCACACACCCGCCCGGAAGCGGACCGTAGCCGCGCTCGTGATTGCGTTCGCGGCCCTTTACATGGGCGCCACGGCACGCCAGTTTGTTGCCGCCTGGCTGGGCAGCCGCCCCGAGCTGACCCGTTTGCAATGGGCCGCCAGGCTGGACTCCGGCAACGCCGAATATCGCAACCACGTGGGGCGGTACTATGACTTCGTGGCGCGCGATCCCGCCACTGCGCTCGACTACTACCGCGCGGCAGTCGCGCTCAACCCGCATTCTGCCGGCTTCTGGCTTGACTTGGCCGGCGCTTATCAGATCATGGGAGACACGGCGAATCAGACTGCTGCGCTGGAACGGGCCATCCACGCCGATCCCATGACTCCCGACGTGGCCTGGGTTGCAGCCAACTTCTACCTGGTTCAAGGCCAGAATGAGAAAGCCCTGCGTGAATTTCGCATCGTCATGGCCAACGAAGAAGACTCCTCCGTGGTCGCCATGGCCGTCGAGTACTGCTGGCGAATCGAACCGCAGGTAGACGCACTGTTGCGCGAGACGGTTCCGCAGAACGCCAACGCTTATCTTGCGTTCCTTACTTTGTTTGAGAAGGATGTAGATCTCCTGCTGGGGAAGATCGCCCAGCCGGACGCCGCCGCCGACGTTGCGCTCCTGACCCAGCAGATCAACCAGGAAACCGCGGGCACAGCCAAGATATGGGATGCCCTGATACGGAGCAATCAGCCTTTCGAGAGGCGCTACGTCTATGACTACATCCGTTTCCTGATCCAGCGCAAACAGGTTGACGAGGCGGTCACCGTCTGGCAGCAGGCGGCCGGCCGTTTCGGACTTTCTGCTTATCTGCCCTCGCCGAGCAACCTGATTGTAAATGGCACTTTCAACATGGATGTTCTGAACGGAGGCTTCGACTGGCAGTATCAGAAGCAGTCCACCGTCACTTTGACGTTCGATCCCACTGATTTTCACGCCGGGCGGCGCTCCCTGTCGATTACGTTCGACGGGTCAGGAATCAGCGACGCTGGATTCTTCCAGTTGATCGCCGTGCAGCCCGACACCACCTACCAGCTCTCCGCTTTCTATAAGACTGGAGAATTGGAGGGTGCCGGCGGTCTGCATTTGACTGTTCAAGACGTGTACGGACCGGCAGTCTATTACGACAGCGACGAGCTAAAAGAGGCGGCGGGATTCTGGAAGTCGCTCGATGGAGAGTTCACCACCGGTGTGGACTGTAAACTGGTCGTACTCCATGTCCGGCGGCTTCCGGCGGGCAGCCCCATCCGTGGTAAGCTCTGGATCGACGATTTTCATCTGGTCAGGAAAACGTCGTAGTTCTGCCCGGGACGAATAGCAACCATTCATGGCCCCTTACAGACACAGGGAAGCTCACAAAACCAGCAGGGAAATCGACCCGCGCCTGCTGTCGGAGCAGATGGGCAAGGTTCTGCTTTACGGAACCTTCGGCGTGTTACTGTTCGGCCCCGTTGCCTTCGGCGCGGTCGAACCCTGGTCCATTTTTACTCTCGAGATCAGTTCCCTGATTCTCGTCGTCCTCTGGTTCGCGAAACAGTGGCTCGACGGCGAATTGAACCTGCAGTGGAACCCGCTGTTCCTTCCCATGGCCGCGTTCGCCATCCTGATCCTGTTTCAGATCGTCGCCCGGAGGAGCGCGTACCTGCACGATACCGTCTCGGGCGCGCTGCTGTACTGCGCCTACGCCATGCTCTGCTTTCTTGCCAGCCAGACCTTGCTGCGCAGCTCGCATGGGCGCCGGCTTGCGCTGATTTTTGCCCTTTATGGTTTCACCCTGGCGGCTTTGGCGCTGGTGCAGGGCATCGCCCCCAACGGCAAGTTGCTCTGGATCCGCCAGCCGGAGCACGGCGGCTGGATTTACGGCTCTTACGTAAATCACAATCACTACGCCGGCCTGATGGAACTGCTCATGCCCATTCCTCTGGTCCTGTCGCTTACCCACATGATCCACCACAAGGAGCGGACCGCGGCCGGCATTGCCGCGGCGATCATGACCGGCACTGTGTTTCTGAGCGGTTCCCGTGGCGGAATGCTGGCCATCGCGGTGGAGTTTGCCGTCCTCGCCATCATTCTCTTTCGCTCCAAGAAGCGCGTCCGCATCGCCCTCAGCGTGGGAGCGTTTGCCGGCGTGTTGGTTGGCATGCTGATCTGGCTTGGCGGTTCACAGGTCACCGAACGCGTCTCCAGCATCTCTGCCGAAACCCGCAGCGAGATGTCGGGCGGGATGCGGCTTTCCATTGACCGCGATGCCCTGCGCATGTTCCGCCAGAAGCCCATCATGGGCTGGGGATTGAGATCCTTCCCCGTGGTTTACCCTCAATTCCGCTCCTTCTACACCAACTTTTTCGTCAACGAGGCGCACGACGATTATGCGCAACTGCTGGTGGAAACCGGGCTGCTGGGGTTCGGGGTGATGGTCTGGTTCTTGATCGTGCTCTACCGCACGGCGCTGCGCAAGATCGGGAACTGGACGTCGGACGTGAGCGGCGCGGTCACTCTGGCCTGCATGCTTGGTTTCACCGGGATCCTGGTTCACAGCCTGGTTGACTTCAATCTCCAGATTCCCGCCAACGCTGCTCTGTTCTACGTCTTTTGCACGATCGCCGCCGCGCCGCCGCTGCTGCAGCGCGCCCGCAAACGCCAACCCGAACCCAGTGCGCCGGAGGAAGTCGTCCCCGCCTCGGAAGCGGGTTAGCCCTTCTCGCTCCTCCGGGAATGTATGTACAGGCTGTCTGCGACCTTCACCAGAGCAGGAACGTATTCGCTCAGTCTGCGCAGTCCTTCGGAGGCGCGAACCAGCGCTTTATACTTGGCGGGCAGAAACCGCAGGTCGCTGACCTGCACGTTGAGCGAGAAATATCCGTCCACCGACAGTTCCGACGGACCGATGCCGGCGGTGAATGCCGCCAATAGTTCCGCCGGTTTCCAGTAGCGCACCTCGAAATCGCGCGCCTCCCGGAACCCGCGCCGCACCTCGTGATACAAGCAACGCACTCCGAAAACGTTGGGCATCTGCACCAGGGCGCTGCCGCCGGGGCGCAACACGCGGCGCATTTCTCCCAGGCTGTCCCGCGCGTTGGGCTTCGAAAGATGTTGCAGAACGCTGTAGGAAAAAGCCTGCTCAAAGAACCCGTCGCGAAACGGCAGAAATCGGCTGTCGCCCACCACATAGGTGGCTTCGACTCCCAACTGCCGCGCCACTCGGTTCGCCGCCCGGATCGCCTTCAGCGAAGGATCAATGCCGACCGGCCGATATCCGGACGCCGCCGCAGCCAGACACCAGCGTCCCCAATTACAGCCGACCTCCAAGAACAAACTGTTGTTGCCAGCCGGGAGCCGCAGACGGGGGATGGGATACTCCTTGAGTTTTCCCACCAGGTGCTGGTACAGACCGCCGTTGGTGGCGCCGATGGCATTCTGCACGAACGGATCAATTTCGCCCTCGGCCACGCGAAACTGCGGCAGCGATGAGGTGTCGTTGCTCTCGGCCAGCACGAGCGCGCGCGTGCCCTCAATGTGGGTCTGTTCCGCCTCGGAAACCAGCAGGATGGGAATGCCTTCAATCACCGCGTAGCGGTGACCCTGAGCGCAAATCAAGCCCGAAGTTTCTTCCGAGAGGGGTTGCTTGTCTCGCGGGCACACCAGCATGTCCAGCATTTGAGCTGAGAGCTGATTCCCGCTGCCGAGCGGCGCCGGCATTTTTCCATTCAGAGCGCCCTGCAAGATTAGGGCTTGCTCGGGCTCGCCGGGTTGTCGGTTTTGATCAACACCCACGCGGCGACCCCCACAATGACGCCCCCGCCAATCCCAACCGCGAGCGGAGAATTCAGAGTTCCGCCCTGGGCGGCTGGAGCAGCCCCGGCGGCACGCTTCTTGTTTTTCCCTTTGCTGTTCTTGCTGTCTTTGTTGGTGTCGCTGGAGGTTTCGTCGCGGGTTGTTTCCTGGCCTTGCGCCAGAGTGAAAACATCCTTGCCATCGTTGATCGTAAGGTCGCCCTTGCGGGCGGCGATGCGCACGGTTCCATCCACATCCACCACGTTGAATTCGGTCCAGGAGAAGGAAGCCGGCGTCACCTTCACATCTCCGGCAGTCGTAGCCACTTCCTTCGACGTGGAAACCGTTACCGCTCCGTGCTCAATCCGTACCGAAGCTCCCTCAAATTGCACCAGGGAATCGGACTGCACCGTGATACTCGATCCCGGCTCATTGATATTGGCCACGGAATCGTAACGGGTCTGCAACAGATCGCCTGAGAAAATAGCGGAGGAGGAACGGGGAACGTGAGCGCCGTTTACCCAGGCCGCCCCGTTGGTGTATAGCATGGCAGCATTGGAATCCGCGGCAAACATGGCCGCGGGAAACAGGAATAGAAGCACGTAACTCACCATCCTGCGGAAAGCGCGCCAGCCCATTCCCACACTCCGTTAATAACTGTTTTGGTGACCCTGCTGGGAATCCTACCTTCCTGATTGTTGCCAGTCAATGCCTTTTGTGCTAAGGAAGTCGTTTTCCGGTGGAAAACTCATGCTGTACTTTAATGCGGCACGGATGCTGCACACCGCCATGGGCGGGCGTTTGGCTCAGCGCCACCGGTCAACCGCGGTCCACCACAGCAGGCGCAACCATTCATACAGGCAGGTTTTGGCCCACTCCCGGTGCCTCCACCACCGGGTTCCGAACTGAGAATCATCGTAGGCAGCGGCGACGGAGAAGGACTTCCCTCGAATCTCATGGCGGAAAATGCTGAGGGCGCGGCGGGTGTGGAAATCGGAAGTGACGATCAGAATCCGGTTGCCCTCTTCGCGGCCCAGACATTTCTCGGCGTCGCGGGCCTCATCCCGGGTCGAGAGTCCTGCGATGGGACAGATCGTGATCTGCGCGCCCTGCCGCAGATGCTGCACATACTGCTCGGCTAGCTCGACCTGCGTGAACTGGTAGATTCTGGCGGCCGCGGGCACATCCATCACCACGCGGCGGGCATAGCCTTGGTCCAGCAGCTCCAGGGCGCGTGCCGGGCGGCGATCAGTTTCTCCAGCCAGAACCACGATCACATCGGAGCGCTCAGGAGAGTCCACGACCAGCACCCGGCCCGCATTGCGGGCGAATACCAGGAAGCTCACCGCCAGAATGACCGCTGCAACAGTCCAAGTGCGCTTGCTCATTCTCGTCTTGGCCATCAATAGATCAGCTCCGTGCTTCAAGCGAAATGCAGAAGTCAGAAGTCAAATCTCAGAAGTCAGATTTCAGATTTTGGCCGCTGCGGTGATCACATCCGCGGACCGCTCCTGACTCCCGCAATTGGGTGTTCACCGCCTTCGCCGTTCCGCGTAAGCGGCTCCACGGCCGCATGTTAAAATGAGATGGTTTTCGCAGCTTATCTCTGACCATCTCGGAAAATCCCTTCATGACAGCTTACTCCGCCGCAGAGACCACGTTTGATCAGCTCATGAGCAAGATACGGCAGGGCCAGGCCCGCGTAGCCATCATCGGACTGGGTTACGTTGGGCTTCCCCTGGCCCTGCTCTACAGCGAGCAGAAGTTTTCCGTCACCGGCTTCGATATTGACGCCCGCAAAGTGGAAACGCTTAGCCGGGGCGGCTCTTATATCTACCGCATCGCGGCCGAAGAAATCCAGGCTGCGCGCGCCCAGGGCTTTACCGCGACCTCGGACTATTCGCAACTGGGCACGATGGACGCCATCATCATCTGCGTTCCGACCCCGCTGAACGAGTATCACGAGCCCGATCTCAGCTTCATCACTGACACCACGCACTCCATCGCTCCTCACCTGCGGGCCGGCCAGTTGGTGGTGCTGGAGAGCACAACTTATCCCGGCACCACGGAAGAAGTCATGGTTCCGATCCTGGAAAAAGAGAACAAGGCCGGACTCCGAGCCGCGCGCGGCGACCAACCCACGGGCAAAGAATTTTTTGTCGCTTTCTCGCCCGAGCGCGAAGACCCCGGCAACACGACCGTGGCCCGCCGCGACATTCCCAAGGTGGTGGGCGGGCTGAACCCGCAGGCGTCGCAGCTCGCGGGCGCACTCTATGGATCGATCTTCAATCGCACCGTCCCGGTATCGTCGCCTGCCGCGGCCGAGATGACCAAGCTGCTGGAAAACATCTACCGCTGCGTGAACATCGCGCTGGTCAATGAACTCAAGCTGCTCTGTCTGCGCATGGGAATCGACATTTGGGAAGTCATCGAAGCCGCCTCGACCAAGCCTTTCGGCTTTCACCCGTTCTATCCTGGGCCGGGCCTGGGCGGACACTGCATTCCGGTGGATCCGTTCTATCTTTCATGGAAGGCCAAAGAGTGGGATTTCCGCACCCGCTTCATCGAACTCGCCGGTGAGATCAACATCAACATGCCCTATCACGTTCTGGCGTCGGTGGGCAGTGCGCTGAACCGCCACAAGAAGTCCGTCAACGGCGCGCGCGTCTTAGTGTTGGGCGTGGCCTACAAGAAAGACATCGACGATCTGCGCGAGTCGCCCGCTCTCACCATCATCGAACTGCTGCAAAAAGATGGCGCCCAGGTCAGCTACAACGATCCCTACTTCCCCGTCATCGGAAAAGGCCGGAAATACGACCTGCAGTTGAAATGCACTGAGTTAAAAAATCTGGGGCAGTTTGACTGCGTCGTCATTGTGACCGACCACTCCGACTACGACTATCGCCGAATTGTTCAGGAATCGCAGCTGGTGGTGGACACGCGCAACGCCACGCGTGGAATCGAAAGCGACAAGATTCTGCGCTGCTGAAGCTCGGCCCTCCCCCAGGCCCTGCCCCATAAGCGCTAACTCAAGCAGAATTCTTTCTGGATTGCCGACCACTCCCTCGGAGTATGGCATGCGGGAACGGCGCTTCTCTGTACAGCTCGTTTGCCTCGAACTGTCCCCCGGAGATGCTTAGGCCGTCAGGAGTGCCAATCAAAGTCAAAGATCGGCCATTCAAGTTCAGCACCCGCTTGTGATCTTTATGCGTTTCTGGTACCACCTTAATCAATGAATCTATCCATTCTCGTCTCCGTCCTCTAGCTCGGAGTCCTGGCGCTCTACCGCTTCCACCGGCGAATGGTCGAAGCCCTGGCTTAGCGCTCGGTCTCTCTGCGATCCAGGGCGCCCGGGGAAGTATCGATGATAAAGAAGCTCCGTACGTGGTTGGCTGGTGTGCGCTCGGCCTTTCCCGCCGCCTTCAGTCCCTACTGGCGCGCGCTGCCGCTAGGGCGGATGAAGATGTTCCTGGCAGGATACTTCTTCATCGGCGCCGCCGGCGGTTTCGCGCTCGATCTATTGCAGCTCAATGCTTCCCGCATCGGCGGAGGTTTCTTTTGGCCAGTCTTAGTGGGCACTGGAGCGATGGCAGCCAGGGCCGCCGCAATCAAAAGAGTTCGTCTTGTCCCTCCCCTGCTTCTGCTGGTTGCAGTGACCGCATGGCTGGGCTACCGGGCCTCGCACGTTTCGACGCCTCTCCCGGTCCCCATCGCTGTGCATCGGCGCGTGCTGTTCGATGCGATCGGGATCTTGGTTGGTATCGGTTTCGGAGCTCGATTTCTGCTGTTCTTCGCTGGTACGGAGGGCGTGGCCAGCGTGCGTATGCAGACAGAGCTTTCTTTGGCCCACGGCATTCAGGCGATCCTGGTTCCGACCGTCTCTTTCCAGAACGCGAGTTTCGAGCTATACGGCAAATCGATCCCTAGTACAGAAATGGGTGGCGATCTGATCGACGTGATCGAGAGCGACGGTGGGTTGGTGGCCTACGTCGCTGATATCTCCGGCCACGGCCTGCCCGCCGGTCAGCTCATGGGGATGTTGAAGACTGCCATGCGGCTCGCCGCGCGATTCCGCCAAATGCCGGTAGCAGCGCTCGAAAGTGTGGACCGCGTGTTGCCCGATCTCAAGGAACGTGAAATGTTTGCCACCCTGGCCCTGCTCCGCTTCGGTGGCTCCAGTGAAGCCGAATACGCGTTGGCCGGCCATCCGCCGATCCTCCACTATCGGCACGGCAGCAGGGACACGGTCCCGCTCTCCATGGAACAGCTTCCTCTGGGACTGATCCCCGGCGGTTCCTATGCTAGTAAGCGCGTCATCTATTCACCGCGCGATCTCTTCTTGATGGTTACCGACGGCATAACGGAAGTGGCCAATCCCAGAGATGAAGAATTTGGCCTGACCCGCCTGCAAGAGCTGCTGACGCGACACGCTACCAGAGCCTTGCCGGAGATTTGGGATCTCATCATGCGCGAGGTGCGACAATTCGGTCTGCAGCAGGATGACCAAAGTCTGCTCCTGCTGCGCGTGCTGGACCCGGCCATCCCTCTGGCGACCTGAATTTCAAACGGGCAGCCTGGGAAATCTGTCCGCGCCAGGTGTAGTTTTTTGCATGGCCCGGCCAGAGAGCTCGGCCATTCTCCCCTGAGGCTCTCGCAAAACATTGACGTGCAGTGGTTTACGGCCTTATCCTATGCTTAAGGAGTGGTCCCTGTCGTGCATAGATAGGGGTGGGCATAATAGACTTAGCAAAAGTCCTGACTCCCAGGATTTCCGCTATTCAACAATACGAAAGAAAAACTTTGGCAGCCTGGCCGGTGTTCTAACTGATAGCGGCTAGAACTGATTATGGGACGCTCTGTATCGGAACCATACCTATTCACTTCACTTCCCAAGTGGAGAGCGCCGTGGTCTGAGTTCGTCCTCAGCTATGGTGTACAGGCGATTGCAATCGCAATTTTTGTCTGGGTTCCTGTTCTCCATCCCGAAATTCTTGATCCCCCGAAACGCGATTATCACGCGATCGAACTGGTGCCGACGCCCGTCCCGGTGAACCACGCGCCGCAACGTCAGCTGCCGAAACCGGTTCTGGTGGCGGAAATCGATCCACCGCCGGCGGCTCTGCGTCTGCCCGCTCCTGCGCCGCAGCCCAAACCAAAGCCGGTGGAGGATGCGCCCGTTCCCGATGTGAAGATTGTTCCGAAAAAGCTGGATTCGCTGCCGCCCGCGCCTGCGCCAGTCATTCCGAGAACAGTGAAAACCAACGTGTTCTCGACTGGAAGTTCGGCGCCGCAGACGATCGAGCGCCCTGCCGCGAAAGTCCAGACCGGCGGGTTTGGCGATCCGAACGGTGTTCCTGCAAAACTCAACACAGGAAAATCCCCGGTCAACATCGCGCAGGCCGGCGGCTTTGATATGCCCACCGGACCGGGTTATGGCAACGGAACCGGAGGCGCCAACGGCGCGCGCGGAGTGGTGGCCAGCACCGGGTTTGGGGGCGGCGTTGCGGTTGAGCGGCCCTCCGCTCCCCGGGGTAAAGTACAACAGGCTGGCTTTGGCGATGCCGACGTTCCCGCGCCGCCCACGGTGCAGGCACGTCCGGCAGCCCCGACGGCCATTACACCGGCAGAAATTATTTCCAAGCCCACGCCCATCTACACCGCGGAGGCTCGCGCCAAACATATCGAGGGCGAAGTGCTGCTCGAAGTAGTGTTTGGGGCGACGGGGAAAATACAGGTGTTGCGCGTAATCCACGGGCTGGGATACGGTCTGGACGATGCGGCCGTACACGCCGCCCAGCAGATTCGGTTCAAACCAGCACTCCAGGATGGCCAGCCCTCGGACTCAACCGCGGTGCTGCATATCATTTTCCAATTGGCTTGATCCCAATGTGAAGGTTCCTATGCGAATGGTTTGGTCGGGCTCGGTATTATTTTCCATGCTGCTGGCTTGCTTTCTACCTGTAGCGGCTCAGGATTCGTCTGCTCCCGCTTCACCTCCGGGTCAAACCTCACGCCCAGTTTCAGGCGCCGCCGCGCAGAACCCTGCGCCGATGCCCGCGCCCAGCCTCACCCTCAACGAGGTGCTGGACCGGGTGGTACAGCGAGAACACCTTTTTCTGGCGCAAATGCACCACATGCATCCGCTGGTGGAGACCTACCTGCAGGACCTGAAAAACGACAGCGCGGGGAATCCGGTCCCGGTCAAAGACAAGTATTTTCTCGGACGCCTCGACATGTCCGAAGGCCCGGAAGATACCTCCTTCGTGGGCCAGCCGGGATTCGGCCATCGCGTGCTGGCCAAGCTGACCGGAGTCTACTCGCTGCATTTCCTTCCCCTGGGTTTCGCCCAGATGGTCGTGCCCGACACCGACTTTCAGAAGAGGTATTACAACTTCAATTTCGTGCGCCGCGAATTCCTCGGGGACATCCGCTGTCTCGTCATTGACGTGCAACCCAAGGAAGGCGACAAGACCCCGCGTTTCATGGGCAGGATCTGGGTGGAAGACCAGGACTACAACATCGTCCGCTTCAACGGAACGTACTCTCCCCATCCCAAGATTAATTTCTTTTTCCACTTCGACAGCTGGCGCCTGAATTTGCGCCCCGGAACCTGGCTGCCGGCCTACATCTACACCGAAGAGTCGGATCTGAAGACCGGCCTGTCAAAAGGTCTGCATTTCAAGGCGCAGACGCGGCTCTGGGGCTATGACCTCAGGGGTCTGAGCAAAACCGAAGAGTTCACCCAGATTCTGGTGGACTCGCCGCAATCGGTAAAGGACCAGAGCGAGACCGCTGCCGACGCGACTCCTGTGATGGCCGAGCGCCTGTGGGAGCGGCAGGCCGAGGAGAACGTGGTGGAGCGGCTGCAGAAGATCGGCTTGCTGGCGCCTCCGGGAGAACTCGACAAGATCCTGTGCACGGTGGTCAACAATCTGCTGCTCACCAACAACATTGACTTGCAGGGCGACCTGCACTGCCGCGTGTTGCTGACCCAGCCCCTGGAGTCGTTCACCATCGGCCACACCATCGTCATCAGCCGTGGTCTGCTGGACGTGCTTCCCGATGAAGCCTCCCTCGCCATGGTTCTGGCCCACGAGCTCAGCCACATTGTGCTCGGGCACCGCCTTGATACCACTCTCGCTTTCGATGACAAGATGTTCTTCCCCGATGAGGAGTCGTTCCAGCGTCTCGATTTCAAGCGCAGCGCGGCAGACGAGGAAGCGGCCGATACCAAAGCTTTGGAACTGCTGAAGAACTCGCCTTACAAGGACAAGCTGGGCAACGCGGGATTATTTCTGAAAGCCCTGCAACAGAAGGCGCCCGACTTGCCGAATCTGATTCGGCCTCACCTGGGCAACAGCCTGGCAGAGGGCAAGAGCGTCCGCATGTCGAGCCTGCTGGCCTCGGCCCCGGCGCTCGACGAAAAGAAGCTCGACCAGATCGCTGCCCTGCCCCTGGGCGGCCGCATCAAAGTCGATCCCTGGACCGATCAGGTGGAATTGTCCAAGGCCAAAGCAGTCGCTCTGACCTCGGCGAACGAGAAGATGGAGTTCGAGATCACTCCGTTCTTTCCCCACTTGACGCGGTTGTCTGCCGAAGGCGCCGAGAAGATGGCGCTGACCACACCTGCGCCCGCCACACCACCGGCCGCGCCGGAGCAAAAATAGTTCTTTGGCGATGGACGAAGATGACGCGCCAACGCGCGACACCTGCTCCTTGCCGGCTGTCCTGGGGATTTACTTGGTGATTGCTGATTACTGAATCGAGCTGCCAACCTGCGAGAATACGTTGTTGGCATTGGAGCCGATGAGGCGCACGGTGCCGATGACAATCACCAGAATGACCGCCAGCATCACGGCGTATTCCGCGATATCCTGGCCCCGCTCATCGTTCCAGAGTTGCTGCAGCAGTTTCGCCACCGGGCTCCTTCTTTCTGGCTAGAACTAACCAATCGGGGATTGTCAGCGTTCTACCCGCACACTAATTTTGGGTTGGTCCTAGCTGGAGATCATAGTAGCTGGACGCGCGCTCGCCAATGGCACCAATGTGCCACCGGATCGAAGCCATAGCCGCAAACCGGAATTTCAGGCAATGCTTTTCAGCGGCAAGGCCTGATTGACTGCAAACAAAGCTAGTTCCAGCCGGGTCGAAACTCCCAGTTTATCGAAGATGTTACTAAGGTGATGTTTGACCGTGTCCTCGCTGATCTTGAAATACTCGGCGATTTCCTTGTTGGCATATCCGGCGACCACGGCCGAGACAATCTCCAGTTCGCGCGGCGTCAGGCCAAATTTCTTCTGCCGCGCCTCGTCGCTGGAGGATTGCATCAGCGTGCGCAGGTATTGCACCAGGTTCGACACGCTTTCCCGTCCCACCCAGTATTCTCCCGCCATCACGGTGTGGATGGCCTTCAGCAACAGCTGAGTGGCCGAATCCTTGAGCACGACTCCGCGCGCTCCCAGTTGCAGCGCTTCCACGATCTGGCTCTTCTCCGCCGCCGCGGTCAGCAGGATCACGCGCACCGGGGCAGCGTTGGGCGTGACGCTCAGATCGCGCAAAGCCTCCAGCCCGGGATGTTTGGGCATGGCCAGATCCAGCAGCAGGATGTCGGGCTTCAACTGCCGCGCCAGTTTCACCGCTTCCGCGCCGTCAGCAGCCTCCCCTAAAACTTTGAGGTCTTCTTCGGCTTCCAGCAAACGTCGCAGACCGTCCCGGAAGATGGGATGGTCATCGGCTATCAGAATGCGAACGGTTTGCGCCTTCCTAAAATTCATGGGGCACTTCCTCGCCGCGCGGCACAGTAATCTCCAGGCGCGTTCCTTTTCCGGGACTTGATTCTACAGTGAGTTCGCCCGCAATCAAACCGACTCGTTCCTTAATAATCATAGGTCCCTTGCCAGCGTCTTCCATCAGGTCGTGGTCGAGCTTCCCGGCGAAGGGGAAACCTCTGCCATCGTCTTCGATCGTAAGATTCCAGTGGTCGCGGTTCGATCCCAGACGCACCAGGGCGTGGCGCGCGCCGCTGTGCTTTCTGACGTTGACCAGTCCCTCCTGCACGATGCGGAGAAGTTCCCGGCACACGCGTTGCGGCATGTCCAGATCATCGAGATCGGTGACGAAGCGTGCGCTGATGCCGGTCTCCCGCTGGAAGCGTTCGACAGTGTCACGCAAAACCGCCAGTAGCCGCTGCGCATCCACGTCAATGGCTTTCATCTGCTGCATCAGTTCGCGTAGCTTGAGCACTTCCTCGCGCAGCAGTCCCTGGATCCGTCCTAACTCTTCCTCGATGGGCCGCTTGGCCTCGGCTTGCCGGCGCAGCACGTCCACCTGCATCTCGACCGCAATCAGCGACTGCACCGCCCCATCGTGGAGTTCCCGCGCTACGCGGGCGCGCTCAGCCGCGCTGGCGCGGCGGCGCAGCCGGTGCAAAAGGTAGACGTTGTAAATCGCCGGCCCGACCAACTGCACCAGGTTCAACAGAAAACGAAGTTCCTCCTGCCTTTCGCCGCGCCACGACGGGTTGAACAGAAAGACGCGTCCTCTCCAGTCTTCTGCGAACAGAAAAGACACCGTAATCAGCGAGTTGAACCTCTGGACTTCGCGCAGATCGGAAATGGCCTTGGGATTCACCGTGGTCAGCTGGTTGCCGTCGTGGTCAAGCGCCAGGATGGACCAGCCGTGCCGGTCGGGCGAGGCATGGCAAACTTCGCCGGGAAAGTCGTCCAGATAGGCCTGCGCATCCGACGGCCTGGCATCCAGCCAGCGAAACTCGCTGGGCGTTTCGTCCTTGGAGTTGTCCAGCTCTCCCAGAAAGACGCGGCGGCTGTGAGATTCCTGGGACGCCACAATCAGGCGGGACGCGCCGTACATGGACATCGTTTCCTGGAAAATCTTCTGCATGGTTCCGGTCAGCCCGTCTTCCACACGTACTCTGGACAAAAAACTGGTCACGACAGCTTTTTCCCCGCGCAGGTGCTTTTGCTGTTCGGCCAGATAGCCCAGCAGAAGCCCCATCACGATCAGATAGACCGAGAGCATGAACAAGCGTTGCGGTTCGAACTCAGGCAGGTTTACGCGCAAACCGAGGAACTGGCTCAACGCCGGCCAACCCCGCGGACCCAGCCAGCCGTGAAGCAGGACAAAGCACTCCATCCACAGCAGCGCCACTTCGGCGGCCGCCGTGCCCAGCGTCTCCCAAAGTCCCCAGCGGTAGGCGGCTGCGGCCAGCACGAAAAAGAAAAACAGAAAGAAGGGGCTGCGGGGCCCTTCAGCGAACAGGGAAATCAGCGCCGGCCACAGAATGTCTCCGGCATGCACCAAAAGGCGAAAAGCCGCCGTGGACTGCTGCCGCCGCCGCAACAGCATCATGATAAGAATGCCGTTGGCCAGGTAGAACACGAACAGGCCGTAAGCCGCCCACGAGTGCCCCAGTTCGGTGGGGTCCATACGGATCGCCGCCAGCGCCGAAGCCGCCAAAAAGACCCTGGCGGTCGCCAGCCAGCGCTCGATGCGGCGGGTTTCACCCGGATCGGGCGCGATTCGCAGTCGCCACGATTGCCGGTACCGTTCAGCGTATGGATGCAATTGGTTCAATCTCCACGGCATTGATGCATATGGTTGAGCAGCAGACGCTTACCGGCCGGCAAGGCTTCCGGTGGCCGCTGTCGCTCCCCCTGAACAGGCTTATTGTCTTTGCCACGCTAGGTTACTACAGTAACCAGTCCGGCTCCACTTTCCCGTCTAAAATGGCCGCAGAGACCGTGTCTTGAGCAGACTTTCTAAAATCTGGCTGGCGGCTCTGGCAGCCGCCATGGCCACTGAAGTAGCGGCAGCGCTCGTTCTGCCCCGCTCTTTTCGGTTGGCGGCCCTGAGCGACATTGCCCAGTGCCTTGTGCTGCTCTCCGGCGCCGCTTCGTTTGTTCCGCTGGCGCTCCGGTCACGCGGACGCATGCGGCTGTTCTGGTCGCTGATTATTCTTGGCATTGGTCTGTGGTTCACCTACCAACTGCTATGGACGATCAATGAGGTGGTGCTGCGCCGCGATGTGCCCGACCTTTATGCCGGCGACATCGTTCTGTTCCTGAATCTTGTTCCCTTAATGGCGGCCCTGGCCTTGCGTCCCCATATGCCGCAAGACGAATACGCCGCCCGTCTGGGACGCCTTGACTTCGCACTTCTGCTGCTGTGGTGGTTCTATTTCTACGCTTTGGTGGTGATTCCCTGGCAGTATGTCGTGCCCAACGTGACATCCTATAACCACAACTTGAATGCGGCCTACATCGCCGAGAAGGCTGTCGTCCTGGTTGGTCTGGCAGCCAGTTGGATGAGCAGCAAAGGCCAGTGGCGCAAGCTGTTCGCCAGTTTGTTCGCTGTCAGCTTCACTTACGCCGCCAGTTCCACCGTTGCCAACTGGGCCATCGAGTGGAAAACCTATTACAGCGGCAGCCTTTATGACATTCCTCTGCTGGCAGCCATGGCGGGCCTCACTTGCATTGGACTGTGGACCAAGGCCGACGCTCCCGAAGCCGAGGGCAAAGTATCTACCGTGTACGGGGTGTGGGTCGCCCGGTGCGGCATGATTGCCGTATTTTCTCTGCCTTTGTTTGCGGCCTGGACTCTTTCCGATGCGGCGATTCCTCAACCCATCCGCAAGTTCCGGCTGGCGCTGACTCTGATGGCTGCATTCGCGATGGGCATCATGGTGTTTGTGCGTCAGCACCGGCTCGACCGCGAACTGATTTACCTGCTTGACTATTCGCGGGAGTCGTTTGACACCCTGAAGCATCTCCAGGCCCAGGTCCTGCAGTCGGAGAAACTGGCTTCGATCGGGCAACTGGTGTCAGGCGCGGCGCACGAACTCAACAATCCGATCACCGCCATGCTCGGCTATTCCGACTTGCTGCTCAGCACCAAACTCACAGCCGAACAGCAACCGCTGGCCGCGAAGATCGGCCAATACTCCCGGCGTACCAAGGCGCTGGTCGCCAGTCTGATCAGCTTTGCCCGGCAGGCGCCGGCCCCGAAGACTCTGATTGATCTCAACACTCTGGCGCGCACCGCCGTCAAACTGACGCAACCGCAGTGGGAGCCTCTTCACATCGAAGTGCGCACCCAGTTCGATGCCGCGCTGCCCAAGGTGCTGGGCGATTCCAATCAGTTGCTGCAAATGTGCCTGCAGCTGGTGGGCAACTGCCTGCACATGATGAGCGAGAGAGGCGGAAAGATTCTGACCGTCAGCAGCCAGCGGCACTCGGACACTGCCGTGCTTCAGATCGTTACCGGACTTGCCTCTACCACGGCCTCGGCAAACAACTCAACGGCTGCCGTTGATCCCGAGGACAGCTTCGGCCTGGCCGCATGTCAGGGCATTCTGCAGGAGCATCGCGGTCAGATTTCATGCTGGCGGCGCGAGGATGGGGCAGTGTTGCTGCGCGTCGAACTGCCCGCCAACCAGGCTGCACCAGCCAGCGCTAAAGAAGCTACGGTGCCGGTGCTGTGGCAATCTCAACCGTCCTCTTGAGTTGGCCGCAGGCCGCGTAGATATCGCGGCCGCGCGGACGGCGGACAAACGCCGGAATCCCCGCCTTGATCAACCTCTGCTGGAAAGCGGTCACCCGTTGTTCTGCCGGAGTCGAAAAATCAATCCCCGGTCCCGGATTCAGCGCGATCAGATTGACCTTGGCCCGCATCCCGCGCAGCAACTCCACCACTTCTTCTGCGTTCTCGGGCGCGTCGTTGACGCCGTCCAGAAGCACGTATTCAAACGTGATTCGTTCGCGAGGGCGCAGCGGAAAATCCCGCGCCGCGGCCAGCAGCATCTCCAGATTCCATTTTCGATTGAGCGGCATCAAGCGCGTCCGCAATTCGTCGTTCGATGCGTTCAGGGAAATGGCCAGCTTGGGCCGCACCGGCTCCTCGCCGAAGTCATGAAGGCGCGGAACAATGCCCGCGGTCGAAACCGTCATGCGCGACTCAGCCACTCCGACTTCCGCGACCAGCAAGCGCACCGCTTTCATGAAATTGTCGTAGTTCAGGAATGGCTCCCCCATTCCCATGAAAACCAGATTCACCCGCTGCTCCGGCGGAGAGACTTTCTGATCCTTGAGCACCGCGCACACCTGCCCCACGATTTCGCCTGCGCTCAAATTCCGTTTCAAGCCCAACAACGCGGTCAGGCAAAACTGACAATCCACGGCGCAGCCCACCTGGCTTGAAATACAGATCGTGGCACGATCAAATCCCGTGTGGCGCGGGCACTCTTGCCCGCGACTCCCCGGCGCAGGATCGCCCGCCTCGCTTCCATCCCCGGCTTCTCCGCCATCGCCTTCCGGCATCCATACTGTTTCCACGCTCTGGCCGTCAGGAAATCCGATCAGATACCGCACCGTGCCGTCCTGCGACACGAACCGGTTTTCGATCTCGGGCAGGCCGATCGAGACGCCTCTTTCTGCCAACTTCAATCGCAGTTGCTGCGGCAGAGTCGTGATCTGTTCAATCGATTCCACGCGCTGGCGATAGACCGCTTCCAGCAGTTGCTGCGCACGGTAAGAGGGCTCGCCCTCGCTCTCCATGAGTGCGGTGAGTTCGGCTCGGTCCAGGCCGAGCAGCGAGATTTGCGAGGAATTTGCCATGAACTTGACTGTTAAGCTCACCCAGAAAATCTCAGCGAGCGACTATTTCGCAACCTTGTCAGACTTGCCCAGCTGCGGTTTAACTCGCTGATTCTAAATCACTAAACTATTCTCGCACACCCATGCCACCCTATGTCAGAATAGTAAAGGTTCTTCCCACCGCAAATTGACTGGGGTTGTAGCTCTCGTTTTTCATACGAGCAGGAAAGCACTCATGGTCCAGGAAGTTCGCAATATTCGCCGGCAAGCGTTGCCCAACGGGCTGACGATCATCACCGAGCAGATGACGCACATCCGCTCCGCCTCCATCGGCATTTGGCTGGAGACCGGTTCGCGCGACGAAGCTCCCGAGTGGAACGGCATCTCGCACTTCATCGAGCACATGGTCTTCAAGGGGACCAAACACCGCACGGCGGAAGAAATCGCGCGCCAGGTGGATTCGATCGGCGGCAACATGGACGCATTCACCGCCAAGGAATGCATCTGCTTCAACGTCAAGGTGCTCGATGAACACATTCCCACCGCGCTCGACATCCTCAGCGATCTGGTTCTGAATCCGGTCTTCGATGCTTCTGACATTGCCCGCGAGCGCGGCGTGATCCTCGAAGAAATCAAGATGGACGAGGACAATCCCGATTATCTGGTCCACGAAATCTTCACTCAGAATTTCTGGAAAGATCATCCCCTGGGCAAGCCGATCCTGGGGACAAAAGAAACGGTGAAGCGCTTCGAGCGCCAGCCGGTGCTCGATGCTTACGCGCGCCGTTTCGTGCCCGGCAACATTATCGTCTCGGCGGCGGGCAACCTCGATCATGACCGCTTCGTCGAGTTGGTGACTCGCCACTTCGAGCACATGAAGCCGATCGAAAACGGCTCGCATTCCTCCGCGCCGAAGATTGTTTCGCGCATTATCCTGCGCAATAAGAAAGCGCTGGAGCAAGTGCAGTTGTGCCTGGGCGTGCCGGCGCATCCCATCGCGCACGAAAAGCGCCACGCCGGCTATGTCCTGAACACGCTGTTGGGCGGCGGCATGAGTTCCCGCCTATTCCAGAACATCCGCGAGCGTCAGGGACTGGCCTACTCCATCTACAGCGATCTCAACCCTTATCGCGACACGGGATGCCTCGCCGTCTACGCCGGCACTTCGCTGGCCTCGGCGGCCAAGGTGGTGCAGTCGGTGGTCAGCGAATTCCACAAGCTGAAGACCGAACCGGTGCCGGAAGAAGAACTGCGCCGGTCCAAGGCCCAGCTGAAAGGCAGCCTGATGCTGTCGCTCGAGTCGAGCACCGCCCGCATGTCGAACCTGGCCCGGCAGGCCATGTATTTCGACCGCTACTACGACCTCGACGAACTGATCAAAAAAATCGAAGCCGTGACCGTCGAAGATCTGACCAGCCTGGCCAACGAGTTCTTCAAGACTGAATCCGTTGCCGTGACCGCGCTGGGAAACCTGCCCGGCCTGAAAATCACGCGCGACCAGCTGGCCTGCTAGCCCTCCGGGCCAATGCCGTTACATTTGCGTACGTACTGTATATTTTTGTACGTACTCTTTTATGCTTACGCCTGGAAAAGTCGGCCCTGCTCCCCCCGATTGCCGTCTTTGCCGCTTCCTGGAATGCCCTTTCCTGCGCACTAGACGCCCCTGGCAGCGACGATCGTCCTGATGGTCGAGGAAAGCATCATCCGGGCAAAAATTCGCGCTCCAGCGGCTTCCTGACAGCGCCAACGGATTATCAACGACTTAGGGACGAGATTTTCTTCGGAAACGTTCTAACATGTTTTAAATGAGGCAGTTCCTGAAAAAAACGGGACCTTCCTCGGCCCGCACCAGAAAAATGTAAGGACGACAGGAAGAACGACGAAGCTGCCCACCATCGGATCCGAAAGGCTCACCACGTTATGCCCAGATGGCACGAATGGGCCATAGGAAGGGCCGCAAAACCCTACGGTTTTGCTGGCCTTTCGCGGCTTTTCGAGGCATACTAAGCTGAGAATTTGTCCCCGTCCCAGGGATCCCATGTTCGAGCCCAACACGCTAGAGCCTAAATCGAATCATCAGATTCTGACCCCGCCGCCTTCGCGAAAACCAGCCGAAAACAGCCAGCAACGCCTGATGGTGGGTGCGCTCGTCCTGTTACTGGTGGCGCTGGGATTGCTTCTCTACCACGATCGGGATTTCTGGTTCCCCGACACTCAGGAAGCGGAAGATCAGCCCGAGCAGAGTGTGCCGGCGATCGCGACTCCTGTCCAGCAACCTGCGGCTCCGGCGGTGGCGAAGAAATCGCACATTCCGGCGAAAACGCAAGCCAAGGACACGGCTCCAGTTGCGCCGTCGAGCCCGCCCGTGAGCGCCACGACCCAGAGAACAGTGCTGCCGCCGCTCGAAGTGGAGGTAGTCGCCGGCGATAGGCACAGCACAGTTCGTCCCGGGACCAACTCGGTGCGGGTTGACCTGCAACCCGGTTCGCCCCCGCAGGCGGTTGCGGAAGGCAGCGGTTCTGCCGATACAGCGGCCGGCGTGACCTCGAACGCCGCCGAACGGGTGCAGATGTCGGCGGATGCGGCCGGCGTCGTGAGCCATTCGGTGAGGCCCGGCTATCCTCTGCTGGCCCGCCAGATGAAAGTGCAGGGCTCGGTGATCCTGCACGCGCTGATCAGCCGCGATGGTGCGATTCAAGATCTGCACGTGGTCAGCGGCCCTCCAATTCTGGCCGGCGCCGCGCAGGAGGCGGTAAAGCAGTGGCGCTTCAAACCACACTACCTGGGCACGGAGGCGGTTGAGACCCAGGCCCGGATCACGGTAAACTTCACCATCTCCACCAACTAAGCTGTCCTGCCGAGGACGCTTTGGCATCGCCCCCACAAGCCGGAAGATGCGCCATCCCGTTGATCGTTCTTTCGTCGATCGTTTTCCCGTCGATCATTTTTTCGTCGATCATTTTCTCTTTAACCATGGCATCTGAGCCGGGCTCATCCTCGCCGCGCTCGCAAGCCGGAGGAAAGACTATGTCTCTGACCATCTCCAGTCCAAGTTTTACCAACGGCGGCGACATCGCGAAGAAATTTACCTGCGACGGATCCGACGTATCTCCGCAGCTTTCCTGGACGGAACCTCCAGCGGGCACGAAGAGCTTCGCGCTGCTCTCCGACGATCCCGATGCTCCAGTGGGAAACTGGAATCACTGGGTAATGTGGAACCTTCCGCCTGAAACTCGCGGATTGACCGAAGCGCTGAGCAAGGCCGCGCATCTGCCCGACGGGTCGCAGCAAGGATCCAACGACTTCCGCAAGATTGGATATAACGGCCCGTGTCCGCCGCCGGGCAAACCGCATCGCTATTATTTCAAGCTGTTCGCGCTCGATGCGAAGCTCGATCTCAAACCCGGAACCGGCAAGCGAGAACTGGAAGCGGCGATGAAGGGACACATTCTGGCGCAGGCAGAATGGATGGGACGTTATGCCCGCTGAAGTGCGGAGTCACGGGCGGGACGTTTTCTGAATGAAGCCGCGCCGAAAATTCGCCCCCAAAAATAACGAGCGCCCTGAGACTCTTGCGAGTCCAGGACGCCCGGGCAGCCCTCCCCCAGAACTGCTCAACCACGAAAATAATTCCAGCCAGTCTCTCTGCCTATGGCACTTCTGGGCCATGCACTCCCTCGGAAGTGCCAGGTCTCCATCTATTTGAAAAATCTTGGCTTATGCCCAATCCGCAGAAAAACGGAACGGTTGCAGTCTCGCTGAAGTCCGTTTTTTTTCTGCCGATGAATGCTTAGTCGAGGCAGATTTTCCGCTGGCCGTTTCATGTCCGCATTTCACGATCCCGAGATCTATCGCGGCATTCTGGAAAGCCTGCCCACAGGCCTGTGCATCGTGGACATGCAGAAAAGAATCGTGCTGTGGAGCGACGGAGCGGAGCGAATTACCGGACATCTGCGCTACGACGTCATCGGCCACTGCTGTGTGGGAGAGCCGCTGTTGCACTGCGATCAGCAGGATTGCGAGTGGTGCCACGAAGATTGTCCTCTGGCCCGGGCCATGAAGACGGCGCAGGCCACGGAAGCCCTGGGCTTTCTGCATCACAAAGCCGGATACGAGATACCGGTCAGCATGCGCGCCGCCCCGGTTCACAATGCGCACGGTTCGATCGTCGGGGCGGTGGAAATCTTCGAAGACCAGCAGCAATCCGCGCTGGCCAACCACCGCGACGATGCTCTCCATCTTGCCGGTTACGTGGACGAAGTCACCGGCGTTGCCAGCCACGCCATGATGCAATCGCACTTGCGCGAGATGCTGGGGACGTTTGCCGAAGTGCACGTACCGTTCGGGGTGCTCGGGCTCCGCCTGGAGGGATTGGACGATTTCCGCGCGCGCTACGGGCTCGAAGCCGTGGCGTCGCTGCTGCGCGTGATCGGGCGCACGCTGGAGGGATCTCTCTGGAAAACAGACATTGTGGGCCGCTGGAGCGACGATCAGTTCCTGGTCCTGGTGAACGGCTGCAGTGACGAAGCCCTGCGCTCGGTGGGCGAGCGGGTCCGCCACCTGCTGAGCAGCAACGGCATTGAGTGGTGGGGAGAACGGCGTTCGCTGCCGGTTTCCATCGGCCAGGCCGCGGCACAGCCCGGCGACACCATCGAGTTGCTCATGGAGCGGATGCAGAAATCGCTGCATGCGGCTTGGGCGATGCGCGGCCGTGCCGCCGGCAGCGGGAATCAGACTTCGGAGAGCTAGCTATGTTTGCCATCATCGGCATCGTCATCGTGTTCGGCTGCATCGTGGCCGGCTACCTGATGGAGCATGGCAATCTGCGCGTGCTGCTGCAGCCGGCAGAGTTGCTCATCATTGGCGGAGCGGGGTTAGGGACGGTGCTGATCGCCAACCCGCTGCACATCATCAAGAAGATCGCCGGCGGAATCCCCGGCGTGTTCGGCGCTCCCAAATTCGGCAAGCAGGCCTACATTGACACTCTGAAGATGATGTATGACCTGCTGAACAAGGCGCGCAAAGACGGACTCATGGCTCTGGAATCCGACGTCGAAGAACCGGAGAAGAGCCCGGTATTCTCCAAGAACCCGGCGTTCATCAAGGACCATCATGTGCGCGACTTCGTATGCGACTCGCTGCGCATGGCCGTCACCGGCGTGGATACCTACGAACTCGATCAGATGCTCGATCTCGACATGGAAGTCCACCATCACGATTCCACCCAGCCGACTACCGCGCTCGGCACCATGGCCGACTCCCTGCCCGGCCTGGGGATTGTGGCCGCCGTTCTGGGAGTGGTGATTACCATGCAAGCGCTGGGCGGTCCGCCGGAAGAAATCGGACACAAGGTTGCCGCCGCGCTGGTGGGTACGTTCCTCGGCATTCTGCTCTGCTACGGCCTGGTCGGACCGATCGCGGCCAACATGACCAAAGCCGCCGAAGAAGAACACGCATTCCTCTACGTGCTGCGGGTTCTCATGATTTCTTTTCTCAAGGGCAGCGCTCCCATCATGGCGGTGGAAACAGCGCGGCGGGCGATTCCGGGCCATGTGCGGCCTTCATTTCAGGAACTCGAAAAAGCGTGCCGTGGCGGGGGCGCGGCTGCAGCGGCAGCTGCGCCAGCGTAACTGTAGCTTGGCTGGCTAACGTCATCATGGATAAAACGCGTCCCATCATCGTCCTCAAGAAGAAAAGCGGCCATGGCGGACATCACGGGGGCGCGTGGAAAGTTGCCTACGCCGATTTTGTTACGGCCATGATGGCGCTGTTTATCGTCTTGTGGCTGCTCAACTCCAGCAAACAGATCCAAGTCGCCGTGGGCGGGTATTTCAAGGACCCTACCGGAACCGCGAAAAAAGTCGGCAGCAACATGCCGGGCGCGGGAGAAAACTTCATCCTCACGCGCGACAACATGCCGAAGCTGAAAGACCAACTGCAGCAGGCCATGCGGCAGATGACGGACTTCGAAAAACTGAAGAGCCACATTGAGATGACCGTAACCGCGGAAGGTCTTCGCATCGAGCTTTCCGAGTCGGCCAGCGGAACATTTTTCGACAGCGGCAGCGCCAAGCTGAAGGCCGATGGACGCGATCTGTTGATAACGCTGGCGCAGGAGTTAGGAAACCTCCCCAACAAAGTTTCCATTGAAGGTCACACCGACTCCAATCCCTATGCTCCCTCGGCCAATTACGGCAATTGGGAACTCTCCGCGGACCGCGCCAACGCCGCGCGCCGGGTCATGCAGGCCAATGGACTCAAACCCGACCAGGTGATGCAGGTGCGGGGCTTTGCCGACCAGCGCTTGCGCAAGCCTGATGCTCCGCTTGATCCCTCGAACCGCCGCATTTCTCTTATCGTGCAATACAAAGTCAGGAACAACGGCGAGGAAGATGCGAAGCCCGCCGCGGCGCCGCAGAACTCCGGCGAAAAGCCCTAGCCCCGTCTTGAAATAACTTTACAATCGCGATCCCAGCGCGTCCTGATCCGGTTGTATAATCGCCGCTTTGATCTGTACTCAGGAGCTCCCGCTTATGAAGAAGTCTGCCACGCTGGTCTGCTCTCTCGTCGTTATTCTGTCATTCGTTCCCGCGCTGTGGGCTCAAGAGAAGGTTGATCTCGAGACCATGTCCCGCATTCGTTACGAGGGCTTCCACAATTCCAAAGTCATGGACTACGCGTCCGGACTGATGGATTCGATTGGCGAGCGCCTCACCGGATCTCCCAACATGAAGCGGGCCAACGAGTGGACCCGTGATCAGTTCACCGCCATGGGCTTGAGCAATGCGCATCTCGAGGCCTGGGGCCCGTTTGGCCGAGGCTGGGCCAATCAGTACGTCAATGTCCGCATGACCGAGCCCGACATCGCGCCGCTGATCGTTTACGCCAAGGCCTGGACGCCGGGCACAAACGGAGTGGTCACCGGCAAGTGCATCCGCGTGACCATCGAAGACAAGAAGGACTTCGACAAATATCGCGGCAAGCTCGCGGGAATGATCGTGATCGCCGGCCCCGACGCCGATTTGAAGCCCATCACGGAAGCACCGTTCAAGCGCTTAAGCGATGACGATCTGGCCAAGATCGGCGAGTATCAGATTCCGGGCGAGCGTCCGATGTTTCGTATGGCGGAGTTTGCCCGGCGGCGGCAACTCATGAAAGAAGTGAACCAGTTCTATGCCGACGAAAAAGTTCTGGCCGTAATTGACAACAGCCGCGGGTCCGGCGGCGGCACTGTCTTTGTTCAATCCGGAGGTTCCTACAAGCCGGGTGAGACCACAACCATTCCGCAGCTCACGATGGCCACCGAACACTGGAGCCGCATCGCGCGCCTGCTGCAGCAGAAGAAAGACGTCACGCTCGAACTGAACGTCGTCAACACGTTCTACGATGACGATCCCATGCAGTACGACTCCATCGCGGAAATTCCCGGCACCGATAAGAAAGATGAAATCGTCATGCTCGGCGCGCATCTCGACTCCTGGCATGCGGGCACCGGCGCTACCGACAACGGAGCGGGCACAATCGTCATGATGGAAGCCGTGCGCATACTGAAACAGCTCGAAAAGGATTCCGGCGTCAAGCCGCGACGCACCATCCGCATCGGCCTGTGGAGCGGCGAGGAAGAAGGCTTGCTGGGCTCGCAGTACTACGTCCAGCAGCACTTCGGCTCGCGCCCGCCCGTGGACGATCCCGACATGAAGGGCATGCCCACGCTGTTGCGGCGCCAGGCCGGCGACGTGACGGTGAAACCGGAACAAGCCAAAGTCTCCGCCTACTTCAATGTGGATAACGGCACCGGCAAGATTCGCGGTGTTTACCTGCAGGAGAACGAAGCCGTGGCCCCGATTTTCGAGGCCTGGATGAAGCCTTTCAAAGATCTGGGGATGACCACGCTCACCATGCGCAATACCGGCGGCACCGACCATCAATCGTTCGACGCGGCCGGCATTCCTGGATTTCAGTTTATCCAGGATCCGATCGAGTACGACACGCGCACGCACCACTCCAACATGGACGTGTACGACCGCCTGCAGCCGGAAGATCTCAAACAGATCGCGGTGATCGTGGCGGGCTTTGTCTACGATGCCGCCATGCGCGACCAAATGCTGCCGCGCAAGGCGATCGAGCCGGGGCTGCCCAAAGAACCGCAGCCGAAAGATGGTCAGTAGTTGCGGTAAGTTATTATCGAAGGATTACTAGAGCGTGTTTCATAAACAGCTTTCATTTCGGGAATTAGCATCCCTGAGGGGCTAAAGCCCGTGTTTTTCTTGGCCCTAAACGGCACGGCTGAAGCCGTGCCCTGCCCAAAACCGATTTATGAAACACGTTCTAGCGAGAAATTACTAAAATGAACTCCAAATGGACTGGAAAAATTCCTCTTGCAGTTTTGATCAGCGCACTGTTGACCGCTGTCTTTCTAACTCAGGCGCACGGTCAGGCAACTTCCCTGCCTTCCTCACACCTCATCAACCCCGAGGAGTTGGTGAAGGTGTTGCAGGCCACCAAAGGTGAGAAGCCGCTGATGTTTCAAGTGGGGTCCTACGTGCTTTATGCGCAGGCCCACATCCCCGGCTCGGACTATGTCGGGCCCGTCACCAGCGAACTTGGACTGCAACAACTCCGGAGGCATGTCGAATCCGTGCCCCGGACGAAGTTCATCGTCCTTTACTGCGGTTGCTGCCCGTGGAGCCATTGCCCGAACGTCAAGCCCGCGGACGATGCCCTGCACGCCATGGGATTCACCAACGTAAAGGTGCTCTACCTCGCCAACAATTTCGGAGCGGACTGGGTTGAGAAGGGCTACCCGGTCGCGAGAGGACAGTAAGGAACGTGGCATCGCGAAGAAGAATTCTGATTGCCGCAGGGTTGCTCTTCGTGGCCGCCGGCGTCTACGTCGGATTTCGCGGCAGGATAGTTAGAGGCCCGACGGCGAAACAGCACTCGGTTGCTCCCGATTTTTCCCTGCCCCAATTGAACGGCCAATCGCTTCAGCTCTCTGCCTACCGCGGCAAGGTGGTGCTGCTCGATTTCTGGGCGACCTGGTGCACGCCCTGCCGCGAAGAGATTCCTCACCTGGTGGAACTGCAAAATAAGTACCGCAGCCAGGGTCTGCAGATCATCGGCATCTCGATGGACGACAGCCCCGAACCGGTGCGCGAGTTCTACCAGCGCTTCCAGATGAATTATCCCGTGGTCATGGGCAACGCGGACATCGGCGAGATTTATGGGGGAGTGCTAGGCCTGCCGATTGCGTTCGTCATTGATCGCGACGGCCGCGTCTCCGCCAAACACATCGGCGCGACCGATGTTTCCGTGCTGGAACAGGACGTGAAGGCATTGCTGCAGCACTGAAATGTGCAACCCTGGTGGACAGGCCCAGCGATGACCGGCCGCGCGGCGTGTTTGCGACAGCGAGAACTTGTATCAAACCGTGGAAGAGCGGCCCTTCAGGGCCGCGTTCAGTTCGCCCTCCAGGAACCGGCCTTTAGGCCCCCGTGCCACCGGGGCTTAAGCCCGGGTGGTTTTGTGGCGCTTCAACGCGGCGCTGAAGCGCCGCTCTTCGACGGTTGTCCCGACTTCTCGGGGTAGTATCCACGCTGCCCGTGGATAACCTGCCCCCCTATCGCTTGTATCCAATCTTCCGCAGCAGGTCGTGGCGCCACGCGACGTCGGCCTGACCCTCGACACCCTTTGGCGAACTACCGTCAATCACGCCCAGCACTCCCCGGCCCTGCTCGCTTTCGGCGACGATGACCTGGACCGGGTTGGCGGTGGCGCAGAAGATGGAGCAGACTTCGGGCACATTGCGGATGGCGCCGAGGACGTTGATGGGATACGCGTTCTGCATCACCAGCACGAAAGTGTGTCCGGCTCCCAAGGCCTGCGCGTTGCGGACGGCGCAGTCCTGCAAGGGCTGGTCGTTTCCCTCCGAACGCGTCAGGCACACGCCCGAGCTTTCGTTGAAGGCCACGCCAAACTTGGCCTGCGGAGCGGTCGTGCTCATCGCTTCGTACAGGTCTTCCACGGTCTTGATGAAGTGCGACTGACCCACAATGATATTGGCGTCCGCCGGAAACTCCATGGCAACGGCCTTGATTTCCAACATTGGCTCCCTCCGCGGAATCTCAATCTTACGCGATCCGCTTGGGGTCGTTGTGAACGCGCTCCCCGTATCGGGCGGGGGAGTTACGCTGCCGCCATGGGACTCCCTTTGTTCTCCGGCGTTTCGATGTCCTCCAGGTCCTGCCTGCGATGCAGGAACACGTAGGCGCCGAGCAGAGAGAGCATCAACAAAGCCAGGATCATGACCAGCAGGGCGAAGGCGGTCATGTTGCGGATCGGGCTGTTCAGTTCCCGCGCTTCCTGGCTGGCCAGCACGATCCAAGGCAGATTCGGGTACGCCTCTTTCAACCCGGTATCGGCGAAACCAATGAGATACGATTGGCCGTTCGACAGCGTGGCATAGATGTATCCAGTTTCGCGGCCACGCAGGCTGCCGAGGGCGTCCTTGATCGCCGCATACTCTTCCGATTTCATCTGCATTGCGGGCGTCACGCCGGGAGCTTCAACCACGGTCCCGTCTTCCCGCACCAGAAACATCCGGCCGGTGCGCCCCATCTGCCGGCGATTGAGTTGGGCAAACACCGGCGACACGTCCGCCATGGCGGTTACGGCGCCGATGAACCGGCCCGTTCCTTCCTGCAGGATGGGGTAGGCAATGCCGACGTAATAGAGATGGCTCTGGTCGTCATAGCGCAGGTCCGACACGTGGATGGTGCCTTGACTGCGGGTGGCAATCGCGCGCCAGGACTCCCGGTCTGTCTGAAAGTAATGGACCGGCCGCTCCGTAGCGGCAACCGTCGCGCCCGTGATATCGGCGACGGTTATCTTCAGCAGCGTGGGATTGAGTTCGCGCACGCGGCGCAACTGCTGCGCCAGGTCGGAAGTGAGGATCTTGGTGGACAGCCCATCGGTCTGCGAACTTTCCCAGGCTTGCTCAATGGCGGTAATCTTCGCGCTGACCGCCTCCTCGGAAAGATGCTCGTATTGACGGTCCGCCAAAGTAACCGCCTGCACGGGACCCGGAGTGTTGGCGATCACACTGACGTCGCGCACACAGGTTGCGATGAACTGCGATGTGGATTCCGCCGAGGTCAGCGTCATCGCGCGGAAGTTTTCACCGTTCATTTGCCGCATGTGGCTGTCGCCCTGCAACGCCACGTAGAAACCGAAAACTGTTAAGGGAACGAGAATCAGGATCAGGCCAACCAGCAACTTCTGAAGAGATGTGCGGAATTCCGGACTTTCGAGGGGCATGGGGATTACCTCCTCTTTCTTTTTGGCCGCGAAGGTTTACCGCGACCGTAGGCGTACCGGATGGGGACCCGGCGCGCCCTCCAACCGAGTCTGAAAAGCAGTATAAACCTATGTCCCGGAAGCGCTTCTGTCTGTGATCTGCCGCACAGCCCGCAGTGCTTATAGGACTGCCATGGGTCGCGGCTGGAACCTGGGCAGGCCTCTCTAAACCGCGTTCCCGCGATCACTTGCGCTGAAACGTGACCGCCATCACCCTGGCAAGTGATGCCTTTCACTGCCCATCGGGACCCGAAGGGAGAGCATACCTCTTTGGGAAGTCGCCGTGTTCTCAATGAACTACAGCGAGCGGCAGCGCTACCAGAAGATCGTCCCACAAGTCGCATTCCCTGAGCACTCCCCATTTGTCCCCGGCCGTTTTCGGCTGGAAACGGGGAATCCTGCGGTCGTGGGTGGGGTCAGGGAGGGTTCCTCAACCCAGAGTCGGAATTTCAGCCAGTCCAATACCGGACGCAGAGCGACCTCTGCGCGGAGAAACGGAAGACCATATGGGCCGTCATAATTTTCTTTCCATCAAAGATTTTTCGCCGGAAGAGATCCACTATCTGCTCGATCTCGCGCGCGAAATCAAGTCTCATCCCTCCGCGCACAGCGGAGCGCTCAAGGGAAAAACGCTGGCCATGATTTTCGAAAAGCCGTCGCTGCGCACTCGCGTTTCGTTTGACGTGGGCATCCAGCAGCTGGGCGGATTTTCTCTCTATCTGTCGCCGGCCGAGATCAGCTTGGGCAAGCGCGAGTCGGTGTATGACGTGGCCAAGAACCTGGAACGCATGGTGCAGGCCATCATGATCCGCACCTACGCCCATGACATCGTCGAGAAGATGGCGGAGTACGCCGGCATTCCCATCATCAACGGCCTGACCGACTACAGCCATCCCTGCCAGGCCATGGCGGACTACCTCACGATGCAGGAGGTCAAAGGCGAAGTGGCGGGCCTGAAAGTGGCCTACATCGGCGATGGCAATAACGTCTGCCATTCGCTGATGTTCGCCGGAGCGCAACTGGGAGCGCATGTGTGGGTAGCAACTCCTCCGGGATATGAGCCGAAGCCCGAAACGGTGGAGTGGGCCTTGCAGCGCGGCGCCAAGACCGGCGGGACGTGCACGCTGACCCACGATCCGGTGGAGGCGGTCAGCGCGGCCGACGTCGTCTACACCGACGTTTGGGCCAGCATGGGGCAGGAAGCCGAAGCCCAGGAGCGCCGGAAAGTGTTTGTTCCCTATCAGGTGAATTCCGAGCTGTTCCGGCACGCGAAGTTCGATGCGCTGTTCATGCACTGTCTGCCGGCTCATCGCGGCGACGAAGTCACCGATGAGGTCGTTGATTCCCCGCACTCCGTGGTTTACCAGCAGGCGGAGAACCGGCTGCACGCGCAGAAAGCGATCCTTCTGGAACTCATGCAGTATCGCGAGGCAGCGGAGCCGCTGGCGTTCCAGGAGATGACGACGAGCGTGTGAGGAGGGCCTGCATCTAGCTGATGGTCGCGAGGGCATCGTGCCCTCGCAGTGGGGGCGTGACGCCCCCACGACAGCCGCCGGGACGGCGGCGCTACAGGCTGGACTGATTTGAAAACGATGCTTATCGCCGTGGGCGGCAACTCCCTGATTCGGGCCGGGGAGAAGGGGACGATTGTCGAGCAACTGGCCAATGCGCGACAAACGGCGGCGGCCATCATCGGGCTGATTCGCGACGGCTATCATCTGGTGGTCACTCACGGCAACGGGCCGCAAGTGGGGGCGCAACTGCTGCGCTCGGAGCGGGCCGCGGATCAGGTGCCGGGCCAGACGCTCGACGTTTGCGGCGCGGCCAGTCAGGGTGAAATCGGTTATATGCTGGCGCAGTCGCTGCAGGACAAACTGGCCGCGGCTGGCCTGCGCGTGCCGGTCGTCAGCCTGGTGACGCAGACCATCGTCTCCGCCAGCGATCCCGCCATGCAGCATCCCACCAAGCCCATCGGACCGTTCTATTCGCGCGCGCAGGCGGAAGAACGCAAGCGCATGTTGGGATGGGAGATCGTGGAAGATGCCGCCCGTGGCTATCGCCGCGTGGTTCCGTCGCCGGAGCCGATGGAGATTGTCGAACTGGAAGTAAT
The DNA here is from genome assembly GCA_052326105.1 of Candidatus Sulfotelmatobacter sp. Taxonomy (GTDB): domain Bacteria; phylum Acidobacteriota; class Terriglobia; order Terriglobales; family Acidobacteriaceae; genus Sulfotelmatobacter. The sequence continues at coordinate 62,671 of JBKQRC010000075.1, forward strand.
TCGTTCGCTCATGGGACAGGGCGTGCTGGTAGTCGCGTGCGGAGGAGGAGGAATTCCGGTGGTGCGCGAGAACGGCGGTCTGCACGGCGTGGAAGCCGTTATTGATAAAGATCGGGCTTCAGCGCTGCTCGCTTCCCAGCTCGGCGCGGACCTGTTCGCCATCTCGACCGACACCGATTACGTCTATCTCGATTACAAGAAGCCGGCGCAGCGGCCGTTGCTGCGCGTGACTGCCTCGGAACTCGAAGAGTATTACCGGGCTGGACATTTTCCGCCGGGAAATATGGGACCGAAAGTGGAGTCAGCGCTACACTTCCTGCGGGGCGGGGGCCAGGAAGTGGTCATCACTTCCTACGCGCACCTGTGCGACGCGGTCGCGGGACGCGCGGGCACACACATCGTTCCCGATGAGAAAACAGCAGCCGGCAAGCCGCCCGCACATTCCGAAGTCCCGGTAGGAGGACGCTAGCGATGCCCGACCCGACCCTCACGCCCGCCGCACCCAGCGCCGCAGATCGCGCGCTGGGAACGAAAGCTGCCCCGATGAGACTGCGGCATCTGGTCGAGTCCCAGCAGTTTACCGTGCCGCTGCTGATGGAGCTGTTCAACCGCTCCCGCGGAATGGAACGCGTGGTGGCTCGCGGCGGCTCGCTTGATTATCAGAACAAGATCCTGACTACGTTGTTCTACCAGCCTTCCACACGCACGCGCTTTTGCTTTGAGGCGGCGATGCACCGGCTGGGCGGCAAGGTCCTTTCCACCGAGCAGGCGGGAGCGTTCTCGTCGGAGATCGAATCCGAGCGGGTGGAAGATTCCATTCGCATCATCGGCAGTTATTGCGATGTCATCGTGGTGCGCCATCCCCAGGCCGGAGGGGCCGAGCGCGCGGCCCAGGTTTCGCCCGTGCCGGTGATCAATGCGGGCGACGGCGAGGGCGGGCAGCATCCCACGCAAGCTCTGCTGGATTTGTACACCATCTATCGCGAGCGCCCGCTGGTCGGCTTGAGCGTGGCCATCATCGGAGAACTCGACAAGGGACGCACCGCACGGTCACTCGCCTATCTTCTGGCTAAGTTCGAGCGGGTGAAGATTTTCTTCGTCAGCCCGCCGGAACTGCAGATGAAGCCCGACATTCTCGAGTATCTCAACGAACACGGCGTCCGCTATGAGGTGGAGTCTGACATTGACCGCGTTATCCGGGAAGTGGATGTCGTCTACCAGACCCGTATCCGTCCGGACCGCGTGCGCGACCGGCTGGAGCTGCATCGCTACGCCATCAATTCCTCGGTGCTCGAAAAGATGAAGGCAGATGCGCTGATTCTGCACCCGCTTCCCCGCACCGTGGAACTGGACAAGACGGTGGACGATGATCCGCGGGCGCTTTACTTCAAGCAGGCGGCCAACGGCCTGTACGTGCGCATGGCGCTGCTGACTATGCTTTTGGAGGGCGGGAGTCAGTAGGCAGTAGCCAGTAGGCAGGAGTCAGTTGTCCTGAACGGCTTGCGAGCGTGGTGCGCATCGGCCAAGACTGACTCCTGACTACTGACCCCTGACTCCTGACTACTGACTACTGACTACTAACGACTTTTACCTTTAAGGAAGGTGCTAATGACCACTCGAAACGGAACTTTGGCAGACATCACACAGAGTCAGGAACTCATTGCGCTGGAAGAACGTTTTGGCGCGCATAACTACCATCCCCTCGACGTGGTCATTGATCGGGCCGAAGGGGTGTGGGTTTACGACGTGGACGGCGAGCGCTATCTGGATTGTCTGGCCGCATATTCCGCGGTCAACCAGGGGCACTGCCATCCCAGAATTCTGCGAACGCTCATCGAGCAGGCTCACAAGGTAACGCTAACCTCGCGCGCCTTCCGCAACGACCAGTTGCCGCTGCTCTACGAAGAACTGCATGAACTCACGGGCTTCGACATGGCGCTGCCCATGAACTCGGGCGCCGAAGCCGTTGAGACCGCGGTGAAGGCCGCGCGCAAATGGGGACACAAGGTCAAGGGCATTCCTGACGGCCAGGCCGAGATTATCGTCTGTGCCAACAACTTCCACGGACGCACGGTGACGATTGTCAGCTTCTCCAGCGATCAGCAGTATCGCGACGGCTTCGGCCCGTTCACGCCTGGATTCAAAATCATTCCTTACGGCGATGCCGACGCGCTGCGCGACGCGATCACGCCGAACACATGCGCATTTCTGGTCGAGCCGATTCAAGGCGAGGCTGGAATCATCATCCCGCCAGCCGGATTTCTGCAGGAAGCCGCAGCGATTTGCCGCGAGCGCCGCGTTCTGCTGATGTGCGACGAAATTCAATCCGGGCTGGGCCGGACCGGCAAGCTGTTCGCCTACATGCATGAGGATGTAAAACCGGATGTGCTGATTGTGGGCAAGGCGCTCTCGGGCGGCTTCTATCCGGTCTCGGCTGTCCTGGCGTCGAAGGAAGTTCTCGGCGTTTTCCATCCCGGCGATCATGGCAGCACATTCGGCGGCAACCCGCTGGCCTGCGCGGTGGCGCGCACCGCACTGCGCGTCCTGGTGGAAGAAAAACTGGTGGAACGTTCGGCTGAAATGGGCGCTTACTTCCTCGACCGTCTGCGCACGCTGCGCAGCTGGGACCTGAAGGAAGTCCGCGGGCGGGGCCTCTGGATCGGGATCGAACTGCTCAGCTCAGCTCGTCCCTACTGCGAAGCGCTGAAAGAAGAAGGCATTCTGTGCAAGGAAACCCACGACCGGGTTCTGCGCATCGCTCCTCCACTGACCATCACGCGCGAGGAAATTGACTGGGCCTGCGAACGCATCCGCAAAGTGATCGAGAGGCGCTGACCGTGGGCCCTGCTCAGTTGGGCTAGTGAACGCGCGTTCAACGCATTGAAAAAACACTGCGCGCGCTCACTCCGTTTCCGCGAACCGCGACTCGTCATTACGTTGGTTATCTAGGGGAGAATTCCGCATATGGCTAGAGTGGAGGCCTATGACACTTTCCTCGATGGTGGTCTCGCGCGACTGGCAGGAAATCAGCGTACTGGAATGCATCCTCGGCAGCCTTCACATGGACGTCACCGTCGAAAGCGATCCGCAACGGGCTCTGACCCGGCTTACCCGGTCAAAGACAGACGCGCTCATCGTGGACTGTGATTTGAATGGCAGTACGGAGTTCCTCGACAAACTGCGGCACGCGGACAGGCGCGCACCATCTGCGCCCCTGGTCCTGATGGGCAGGCCAGACAGCACGCCCCGGCTGGAGGCGACCGGCGCATTATTCGCTTTCGAGAAACCGGTTTCGGTGGAAGAAGCGGTCCACACGCTGTCGGCGGCGCGCAATCTGATCCTCGACGGACGCCTGCGCTACCATCGGGCCGGCCTGGAAGTGCCGGTATCGGTCAACTGCAAGGGCTGCAAAGAAGCAGCGGCGCACCTGGTCAACCTGAGCGAGGGAGGAATGCGGATTCACAGCGACGATCTCGTCGAGGCCGCGAAACCGCTTGAGGTCTCATTCGCGCTGCCGGGCACCAGATCCTACCTTAAGGCGCAGGCGGAGATCGCGTGGCAGGACCAGAGTGGCAATATGGGTATCCGCTTCGTCAAGATTCCCGCGCGGCAGCAGCGCACGCTGCAACTCTGGCTGGCACAGCAGTATTTTACGAACTAAGAGCAGCTCTGATTAAGCTCGAACTGTCATTTCGGGGAAGCAAAATTGGCCGGTTACAGGCAATTCTGCGGAGTCGAGAAACCTGCTTTTCCCGCTGCGACCCCGCCCTGCTTCGATCAAGAGCCTCACCTGAAGCGGGCGCTGTCTGGCTCTTCTTCCTCTTCTTCTTCCGGATCATATCCCGCCAGACGAGCCAATCTTGCCCCCGGGCTGGAACCACCAAACAGTTTGAAGAATCCCCAGTAAAGGACCGCTACTGCAACGGTGGCGCCGGCCGCCATCGCAGCCGGCCATTTCGGAACTTCTCGCGTAACGGAGAGGAAGACCAACACAAACAAAAGCAGGGCTGCCACCACCGTGAGCGTGTTGACCAGCCAGGCGATGCTCCGCCGGGAAAGCGGCTGCGAGAGCCAGTCCAAATCGCCTGACTCCGCCGGAGATGGCTCAGCATCGTCGGCGATTCGAGGCGTCGCCACCGCATCGGGCCGCGATGGCAACTCGATTACCTTCACCGGGGACGGAGAAACAATCAGCCCGTCGTCCTCAGCCTCATCCGCAGCCTGCGGCGTCGTCACCAGCCTCGTACCATTCGACGAAGCAGACAGCAGAGCCCCTGCCTGATGGGAAAGTAAATTTACGTTTCCCAGCAAGTCGGCGAATATCCATTCGTCCAGCCGCCGGGCGATCTTGGCAGGAAGATCGAGGAAGCGGATACCGCACTTCCCGACCGAGTCGGCCCACATGACTTCTCCGTCGGCCTCAACCCGAAACCGCTGAGGCAATTCGAAGCGTACCCGTAATTGCTGGCCGGGACGAACCGCTACCACCGCCTGCACCGCGATCCCGTCATGGGTGAGGTTGCGGACGATGCCGCCGTTGGACTGATCGAGCGTGACGTAGGTCAGGGTGCGAAGTTCGTGCCTGTAGCGAGCTCGCGCCGATCGCGCGGGAGACAATTCTGCTTGCATACTCGCACCGCCGAAGAAATCCCAGGTCGGTCAGGGGCCCTATCCTTGCAATGTTATCCCCAGGGGAAGAACAGGTTTAGTGACTGCGCTGGTTCGCAGCTGGACCACAAAAAGCAGTTGTAGAGACGTAGTTTGCTGCGTCTCCGCCGCCGGCCGTTTCGCCAGTGGCAGGGGGACGTTGCCAGCAACCTGCTTCTAGGATTATCTTGTTCCAGCAGAAAGTCCTCCCCGTCATAACTGTCTATGGGGTATAGCGGGAACAGAGCAGACTTACCAAAGGACATGGCCGAGGGGTCATCCCCTGGTAATTGCAACTCGCGCTAAAGCCCGATAACTTTACAAGTGACTGTGTCTTAATGGCGACGACTCCCACCAAGCCGGAAGTTGGAGCGACAACTCCCTTTGCCGCAGCGAGTATGCCCTCCTGGCCGCGCGGGCAGAGTGCCGCTTCCAACTTCGCCACAGATCACACTCAGCCTGATCGTCCCGGGCAAGATCACTCTTCGCCCGATGGTCCCACCCAAAAGCCAACGCAACGCGACGCCCTCCAGGCGTTGCTCGCCTTCTCCGCGCTGCACGAGCAGGTGCGCCGCAGAAAAGCCCTGGCCTCACGGCTTAACGGATTTGATTCGGCCACTCCCATAGCGGAGTTCGACCAGGGAGAGCTTTTCGTTCTGGACGAAGTACTCCAGCTGGTCGCCGAACGGGCGGTCGCGATCACGGGCGCGGATGGGCTGGCGATCGCGCTGGCCGACAACAACGAAATCGTCCTACGGGCTTCTGCGGGCACGGTCCGGCCGGACGTGGGCGCGCGCATTGACCGCGATTCCGCGTTCTCCGGCGCTTGCTTCCGCATGGCGCAGGTCGTGAGCTGCGACGACACCGAGACCGACACGCGGGTGAACCTGCAGGCGTGCCGGCGCATGGGCGCGCGCTCCATGATCGCGGTGCCGCTGTGCGGGCGGCGGCGCGTGATCGGGTTGCTGGAGGCGTTTTTCGCCTGGCCTTTCGGATTTAACGACAGCGACATCCACAGCCTGAGCCTGCTCGCCGAACTGGTCGTCGGAGCACTGAAGCCCGAGGATGAAGATCGCTTTGCAGAGTCGGCACAGGTTGCGGCAACCAAATTGGAAGTAGCTTCGCCTCCGGCCGCCGCACCCACGGCGGTTGTTCCGCCGAAGCCCGTTCCGAAGCCTGTCCAGGTTGAACCGGCCGCTCCGCTTGCGGCGTTGCCAGCGAAACAGGTCGCAGCCGTGGCCGTTCCTTCACCCGCGCCGGCGATCCTCGCGCCGGCGATCCTGGACAAGCCGGCAGTTGCGCCGGAAGAGGCGCCTGACACTGAAAAGGGTGTATCCGCCGAAACCGCACCTGAGCCAGCGCTTTTTGGCCAACTGGAATCGGAGAAGGCGCGTCACCGGCCGGGCATGCTGGTGCTTCTGGTGTGCATTGTCATCGCGGCGGCGATCGCTGGAGCCGTGTGGTGGAAGAAGTACGCACAATTGGACAGCGAAATGGTTCAGACAACGCCCAAGCCCTCCGCCGTCAATTCCCCGCAGGACGCCGCTTCTTCATCGCAGGCGCTCCCGGGCATGAATCCGGCGGCCGGCGCGCAAACGGGCACCGATGCGGTTGCCAATGCGGGCGAATCGGTTCTGACTCCTGCTACTCCGCAAGAGCTGGCAAAGTTCCCTCGGGTGACGGGAATCCGGCGCTGGTCGTCGGCGGATTCAAGCACGGTGGTGCTTGATCTGGAAGAGCAGGTGCAATATGAAGCGCACCGCCTGGCCGGACCCGACCGCATCTACTTTGATCTGCACGATACGCAGCTGGCTCCCGAGCTGGCCGGAAAATCCATCGAAGTAGGCGACGCGCTTCTGAGCCGCATCCGCGTGGCGCAGCCCGTGGTGGGCATGACCCGCATCGTGCTCGAGATCAAGGCCGACTCGAATTTCTCGGTGAGCCTGGAGTCGAATCCCTATCGCCTAGTGGTCGAAGTGCGCAAGATTGGGACAACTCCCAAAGGGGCCGTGAACTTGTTCCCCAACACCTCCGAAGCGGAGAGGAGCAAGCTGGCGATTGTGGTGCCGCCTCCGACCAGGGAAGATTTGCAGCTGCGGGCGCGCGTGCCCAAGATGCGCATTGTCGTGGATGCCGGCCACGGCGGCTGGGACCTGGGTACGGTCGGGCGCCGCGGCTTGCTGGAAAAAGATCTGGTGCTCGAAATCGCGCAGCGGCTGGGCAAGCTGCTCGAAAGCCGGCTGGGCGCAGACGTAATCCTCACGCGCACGGATGACAACTACATTCCGCTCGACGACCGGGCCCAGATTGCCAATCAGGCGCAGGCGGATTTATTCGTTTCCGTGCATGCCAACTACAGCGACTTGCCTTCCGCCCGAGGCATCGAGACCTACTACACGAATCAGTTCTCGGCTCCGGGATCGAAGGATTCCGACACGCATGCCAACGCCCCCGGGGCAAAGCCCGTCGTCGCAACGTCTCTTTCAGCCACCGACTTGCACGAACGCATCGAGCAGTCGCGGCGCCTGGCGGCCAGCGTGCAGCGCGCGCTTTATGGCACGCTCTCTGCCGAGAACCCCGGATTGCGCGACCGCGGCATCAAGGAAGCCGGATTCGTGGTTCTGACCGAAAGCGCCATGCCCGGAATTCTGGCGGAAGTGTCGTTCGTCTCGAGTCCCACCGACGAACAAAAACTGCGCAGCGACGGCTACCGCGAACAGATCGCCGAAGCGCTGTACAGGGGCATCGCGCGCTATGCGGCTTCCTCGCGCGGCGTGAAGGTGGCGGCGAAGTAGCTGCAAGCTACGAGTCGGGAGAAAAGACCGGAACGCCCGTTCGAGCTCTCGACTGCAGCCCTCAGCGGCTAAAGCCGGTTCCTGATTTTCGCGCGATTTCGGCACGAGTAGAACTCGTGCCCTTCCCGATTCGCGTCGAGCTTCGTTGCTTGCCCTTCCCGGTTCGCGTCGAGCTTCGTTCTGGCTATTGGGCCTCGCGTCCCGATTCGTCATCTGATTCGGTCTCCTCTTCTTCTGTCTGTAGCTCGGTCTCGTCGTCAAAATCTTCTTCGAACCACTGCGGGCCGTTGATGCAGGTGGCACTGACGGTGTCGCGGTCGATTACGATATCGCTGACTTCGTTCACTTCGAAGTCCACGTTGCGCAGGTTGACGCTGGCCGTCTGCAGGGCATAAAGGACGAGGCCGGCGGTCTTGTGGTCCATGCGCCCGGAGCCGAGCATTTGAATCACTTTCATCAGCGCCGTCTGGATGGAGTTTGCGTCTTCGAGCAGGGGCAAATCGAACTTGCGTTGCGCGGATGCGTCGGCGGCAATTTTCGCCTGCTCGCGACGGATGCGATCGTGAAAGAAGCAGTGCCTCCGGTGGCGGAGGGCGGGTGAGCCGCACTGCGTGCCGTTTACCTTGACATGCTGACATCGGGGAACATTTTCCAGACCCATGTTTTTTCTCACATCCTCGACTTCGCGCACTGGAGTGGGCGGGTATCCCCCTCCCCCCCGCAATCTTTGGAATCATCGGGTTAGCAGGAAATTCCCGGCGAAATCCGCGTGGCAAAGAAGTTAGACATCAAAATCCGTGAAATAAGGAACTTAGAGCCGAGCGGTTTGGGCTCGGCCAGACCGTTGCGGCTGTGTCCATCATTTCGCGGTTGAAATCCTCGGTCAAGGTTGGGCGTCACATTGCGGGCTGTGGAAAAAGATTGGAGGACGAGCACGACTTAGTGCCGTCCCTGCGGGACTCGGTTCCGTTTTATCCAGGCTTACCCCGGACTTACGTCCGGGGCTGTCATGCCGCCCTTCGGCGCTGGGATCGGCCTGTGGAACGATCCCGGCGCGGATGTACACAACGTCAAAATCCCCACCCTAGTCGCACAGAACGCGACTAGGATGGGGCACCCGCCGTCTAGAACGGCTCTTCGGTTTCGCCGGTGGCGAGTGGAATCTGTTCCTCGGCGGCTTTGCGGGACTTGGGTGCTTTCTTGAACGTGGCGTCGATTGAGTAGCGGGGATAGTCGATCTTCTTCCCTTCCAGCAATTCCGCGATGCTGAGAATTTGCAGGCGTGGGAATTTGTCCGTGGTTCCGGGCGGCTGGTAGAACCCGGCTTCTGCTGCTTCCCTTTTCATCGGCTTGGTCGGGGGCTCCATCGAGATCAGCACGCCAATTTCGGCATTCTCGCGTTCGATGACGCCGCGGAGATCACGCACGTAGGGCGCATGGAGTTTGCCTGCCTTGACCGACAGGATGATCTGCTTGGTCTTGCCTCCCTTTTCGTCGTGGAAGTAGAGGCGGCCGTCGATGCCTTGGTCGGCGCCTTTTTTCTTTTCATAGGGCGCGATACCGACGAGGCTGAGGGCCCACCACTGGAATTGGTAGGGATTTTCTTTGGCGAGGGCCTCTGCGCCTTTCAGGTCGACCGGTTCACCGATGACCACGTAGGTCGCCCGCACGGATTCGCCGAAAGCGTCGTCGAGGCGTCTCTTAATCAAGCCGATGGCGAGATGCGTGATGTCAATGCCGATCCAGCGGCGGCTGAGGGACTGAGCCATTTCAACAGCAGTGCCACATCCACAGAAGGGGTCGAGAACCGTCTCGCCCTCGTTTGAGCTGGCCTTGATGATGCGCTCAAGAAGAGCCTTAGGTTTTTGCGTTGGATAGCCAAGACGCTCCGCAGCCTGGGAATTGATGAAAGGAATGTCTTCCCAGATTGAGGTGACAAGTGTTCCCTTCATCTCGTCGAGGTAGCGCTTGTAACGGGGCGCGCCAGATTTTGTGTAAACCAGCCGCCCCTCATCGTGAGCTTTTTGCATTCTTTCCTTCGTCCAGCGCCAGACCTTCGTGACCCCCCGCCATTCGTAGGTGAGGTGCGGGCGATTTCTGTTTGGGTTGGTGCAGTCGCTCAACGTGTATCTGCGGCCCGTGCCCTCCTCGACGCTTGCGTAGTGGCTGTCGATGTAGTCCTCGTCGTAGGTACGATATTGCGGATTCCAAGTGATCACTTCCCCCTTGCCGAAGAACAACAGTGTGTCGTGCGTAGAGGGATACCGCGTGAAGGCGTGGCCTTTGGGGTCAGCCCGCCTCCAGATGATTTCGTTCCTAAAATGCTGCGGCCCAAACACTGCATCCATAAGCATCTTCAGATAGTGGCTGGCGGTGGGATCGCAGTGCAGGTAGATCGATCCCGTCTCCTTCAGTACGCGGTGCAGTTCGATCAAGCGCGGGGCCATCATGGCCAAATAGGCCATCATGTCACTGGTGCCGAGAAACGTCTTGAAGGCGCGCATGGCGTCGGAGACTCGGCCGCCGCGCTCGACCATTTCCTCGTAGGCCAGGCGGGAGTCCTCGTTCCACTCCCAAGTGTCCTCGAACGCCATGATCTGGGAGGCGGAGCGCTCGCCGCTTTTTTCGGCGAAGAGCACGTTGTAATCCTGGCGGCTGTTGAAGGGAGGGTCGAGGTAGATGAGATCGACGGATTCGTCCCTGATGTGCTCGCGCAGGACGATGAGGTTGTCGCCGTAATAGAGCTGGTTCTTTTCCACGCGGCCCAATTCTAGCGCGGATCGCGCCCGGACGTAATTTGCTTGTTTGGCGTGGTTTCTTTCGCCCCTCCGGGGCTTGTTCCGGGTACTTGAGCTTACCCCGGACTTACGTCCGGGGCTATCATGTGCCGCCCCGTCGGGGCTGGGATCGGCCTCTGGAACGATCCCGGCGCGGATATACTCAAGGTCAAAATCCCCACCCTAGTCGCACAGAACGCGACTAGGATGGGGCACCCGGCTGTGGAAAGGATTGGGGGACGAGCACGACTTAGTGCCGTCCCTGCGGGAGTCGGTTCCGTTTTATCCAGGCTTACCCCGGACTTACGTCCGGGGCTATTGTATGCCGCCCCTACGGGGCTGGAGTCGGGTGGTGCGAGCTACCGGGCTGCGCCCGGTGGACAGCCGAGGGCGGCTGTCCCCACATGAACACAAGAGTCAAAGTCCCCACCCTAGTCGCACAGAACGCGACTAGGATGGGGCACCCGGCGGACGCCGTATGAATGCAGCGTCCTTGCTTCACCTCGACGTCGTCGTCCCACTCTTTACTTCGGCGGGCGCTTCGTCCTGGCACCCGGATGAATCCTTGGTTACGATCTCATAGCCCTCGGGCGGCTGGAATGTCGTTGGATCCGGGTCGCTTTGGCTGAGATTTGTCAGCTCCTGAGTCGTCTTGCCTCGGCGGGGATCGTCTGTAATGTCGCGCACCACTAGGCCAGCCAATCCAGAAGTAAGGGCCGTCCACCTCTCCGAGGTGCTGACCAAGGGTGCATCGTTTCCCTCCGCGCCTGCGGGAATCGTCGTGGTGTGCCGGCGTCCACGCGCTTCAATGCCTTGGATCGACTCTATCCCTAAATCCTCCGATGTGGACTTCGACTTCGGGCCGCTGACCACCGAAACGTCGTCCCTGGTGATCGTCAAGCAATGACGTTCCGCCGCTGGGACGGACATCTGAAGTACGTGCGCGACCTTGCCCGGAGAGTTCCAAAAGGTCTGGGTCCGGGCCACGGGATCATAGACCATGACATGAGTTGTCGGCGCGCGGTCTCCCGACGTGATGGTGGTTGCCGTCATGCGCCGGCCCTGCGAGTCCAACGCCTTTACTTCCGTGGTCTCTCGGGTGATGGTGGTTCCGTCGGCCAGGGTTTGGACATGCGTGACCTTATACTCCGCCGTGTACGGCGTTTTTGCGGCCCGCACATTGGTTTCCGTAGTTAGACGCGTGTGACTGCGCGCAACCTGGCTTGGGGCCTGGCCCGAAACTAGGAGCGCCAATCCGGCGACCGCAACCAAAGCCATGGCTCTGTCGATGATAGGTTCTCGCATTTCACCTGCTCCTAATGAGTTACGCGAAGGAACAGGTTTAGGCTAGGCCCGCAACAAGGCAACTGCAAGCATTCTTTGTAGTGTTCCCGCAAAATCCCCATCCTGGTCGCACAGAACGGGACCAGGATGGGGCACCCGCTAAGAGCCAAAAGCAGACTCCTCGTCGCTCCGCTCGTTGGAATGACAAGGCGCACGCGAGTGGCAGTTGCCCCACCCTTCTTTCGCGTTCTTCGCGAAAGAGAGTGGAGACTTTGACGTTGCTTGTTACCGGAAGGGCGTACACCAGCAAATTCAAAATCGCCGCCCTGTGCCGCCAAAGAACGGCGCGACTATGACGGGGCACACACGCCCGGCTTCGCCGGGCGGGGCGGACGAAGGTGTCCGCCCCTACACGAACTGGGTCAGTTCCCGGCCGGCACGCCGCCGTATTTCTCGAGCCACTTCAGCTCTTCCCGCACCTTGATTTTGCCGTGCCAGGGGTTCTTGGCCAAGCTGTGGCCTTCTCCGGGGAAGATCAGCAGCTTGTTGGGAATGCCGAGCGAATAGAGCGCATGCTCCAGCAGATAATCTTCCAGCACCGCGACCCGAGTGTCGTCGGCGCCGGCGACCATATGGGTGGGCGTGCGGACCTTGTCGATCTGGAAGATGGCGGCCTCATCGTGATAGCGCTGCGCGGCTTCCCAGGGGCGGCCGCCGAGGGAGTAGGCATCGTCGTATGTCGCGTCGTCGTTGCCCCAGTTGGCGACATGCTCAACCGATCCCGCGCCCGTAACTGCGGCTTTGAAGCGCGTGGTCTGGGTGATGAGCCAGTTGGTCAGGTATCCGCCATAGCTGTAGCCGCCGACGGTGAGGTGATTGGGATCGGCGATGCCGTCTTTCACCAGCGCGTCCACGCCTTCGAGAATGTCCTTGCCAGGACGGGAGACCATCTGGGGAACCATCTGCATGAGGAACTTGTCGCCGTATCCGGTCGAGCCGCGATAGTTGGGCTCGAAGACGAGCCATCCGTTGGTTGCGGCAAGCGCGGCCCACTGATACCAGTCAGCCTCGAAATGATTGCCGTCGGCGTCGTCGGGACCGCCGTGAATGAACGTAAACATGGGCAGATGCGTGGCTTCAAATTTGCCGGGAGGATAGATCAGCATGCCTTCGACGGATGTGCCGTCGTCGGCTTTCCACTGGTAGGGCTTGCCCTCGGGGAGATCGCGCTCGGTGAAGAGCCTGTTGAACGAAGTGAGGGCGCGGGCTTTTTCGAGTGCATTTGGCCCGTCTGCCAGATAGATCTCGGTGGGCTTGGTCAACGAAGAGTATTGGAAGGCGACGCGCAGGGTGCGCGGTCCCGTTGAGAGTTCCTCGTAAGTTCCTCGCTGCCCTCCAACCGGGCGCAGCGAATCCGCGGGATTGGCGGCGGTATACATCAGCACCTCGGTGCCGACGCGCGCGGTCACGACCACCCCATTGGCGTAAGGCTCGTAGCTCATGAACTGACCGGCAAAGTCGTTGGCCCACTGCTCAACTTTCTTAGTAACGGTATCTACCCAATAGAGATGCGTCTGCCGGTCGCGGTAGGGGCCGAGGGGATCGCCGTATTCGACCATGAAGAAGATGTGGCGGCTGTCGTTGGCCCAGCGCGGGCGGACCTCCTCGGCCTGATTTTGGGTAATGCGGACGGGGCTGGGACGATCTGGGCTGGGAGTGCCGGTCTGGTCGAGCGCTCTCCGGGACGCAGGCAAAGCAAGCGTGTAGATTTCGATATTTTCGTATTTTTCTTCGCGCTGGTTGATCGCGTTGGTAAGGAAGCCGAGGATTGTGCCGTCGGGCGATGGGAACAGGCGATCGATGCGCAGGAGGGTTTGAGCGATCTCGACCGCACCGGGAGCGGCGCCTGGTTTGTCGTCTTTATCGGAATCAGCCGTTCCAAAGGCAGGAGTGGAGTCACGGGCGATTGCGGCTCCGACGTCGAGAGCGAAGATGCTGTCGCCGCGCTCGGCGGTTCGATATTCCACCACGTCCTTCCATTCTTTCTTGTAGGCGTCTTTTTGCGCGCTGGTCCAGGGGTGGCGGGTGGCGAAATAAATGGTTTGCGAATCGGCGGACCAGGCGAAGGCGTGCACTCCTTCTTCTCCCTGGGTAAGCGCGATGGCTTCGCCGCCATTCGGAGAGATGAGGTATATCTGGCTGACGGATTCGTCCTTCGCGCTGGAGTCAGAATCGTCGGAGTCGCCGGACTTTCCCGCAGAGGACTTACGCTCGGAAAGAAAAGCGATCCAGCGGCCGTCGGGCGACCACTTCGGCTCGGAATCGTGGCCCGATTGCGTCAACGGAACCAGCGCGCCGCCTTTGCTGTCGTCGCGGTAGAGCCAAAGGTCATCCCGGAAGATTTGCTGGTCCCAGTCGGCGCGCTCGGTGCCGATCACGACCGCATTGCCGTCCGGCGAAATCTCGCCCGCCGTGAAGTCGACGGAGTTGAAGAACTCGTCCAGGGTCAGCTTCGGTTTGGGCTTTGCCTGGGTTTGTGCAAGAACAGCCAACGCACAACACAGCACAGTCACAACCACGAATGCAGTCTTGTGGATTCGCATAGAGGTTCCCGGCGGGAAGTAGGGTTATACAATGCGCGCTTCCGGCGAAGCAAGTTTGGCATCTGCAGCCGGAGAAGGGACATCGGCGGAGTGGCGGCAGAGAATCCACAACAGGGCAACAAAAACCGGGACGGATAGCTGGACGTGCGTCCAGCGCGACAGCGGACCGAACAAGGGCAGAATATAGGCCGAGTACGAGAGCAATTGGAGAGCCGCCGAGTCGTGATGACGCGGATTGGTCTTAGCCAATGTCCAATCCACCAGCAGCAACAGCGCGGGCGCGAGGACCAGCAGGTCGTAGACGAACAGATGCGGGTTGGCCAGAACCGCGGCGAGCAAGAGCGCGGAAAAGCGCAGCGCCGGCGGAGATGCGGACTTCCAGACAACTGCGGCCATGGCGATGATTACGATGCAGCTCAATAGGTACAGCGCCAGGGAAATGTTGGGCCAGGGGATCAGCAGCGACCAGAAAGAGCGCAGGGAATGCATTTGAATCGGAGCGAGGCGGAGTTCTGCGGCGTTGATCCAGCGCGATATGTGCCAGAGCGTGCCGACGTACGCGCGCATCACAGCAAAACCGAAATAGAGCCACGTCGCGGCCAACTGCACGGCCGCTGATGCGCTGAGTGCTGCCAGGGGCTTCCAGGATCGGGCCAGCAAAAGGATCAACGGAATCGCCACCAGGAACTGCGGCTTGAAAACCAGCAGGCCGAGTGCAACTCCGGCCAGCCAGTCACGATCGGCGCGAAAAGCCAGAAACGCCGCCGTAAAGCAGACCAGCAGCAGAACGGAAATCTGGCCGCGGACGAAAAAATGAAACAGCGGAGGAAAAGCAACCGCTGCAATGGCCACAATTTTCCAGTGCGGGCTCAGAGCCGGACAGACTCTCCAGACGAGGTAAATGCAAGCGAAGAAAACGAACAGGCTCGACGCTATCCAGATCCGCGCCGCCGCGGGAAACGAGAGTCGCGATAAGGGAACAAAGATAAGCCCGACCTGTGGTCCGTAGAGAATCGGCAGGCGGACGTTGGATGAAGGGCCGGCTGAAGGACTGGCTGAGAGAGGTACAGTTGGCTGACGACCGTCCGCAGGCTCACCGCGCGAGCGATGGAGAATCGCGTCGAACTCCTCGGCCGTGACCTGCTGGTTGTAGAGCGTGTCCGTGCGGCCCTGGGCGATGAGCCGGGCCGAGACATAGAACGGAAGGAAATCCTGAAACTTGAGGTTGCCGGCGCGGTCGAAGAATCCGGGCGTTGCAAAATCAACAGCGCAGACTCCCCACAAACAAACGGCAAGGATAACGCCCTGGGCGCGCAGGCGGCGTGGAGTAAGCCAGGCGACGGCGGAGGCAAGCCAGTCGGGAGTTTGCCGCTGCGCCGCGTGGCTCACGGCACCGGCTCGGCATTCTTGAGTGCGTCGTCGAGTGCCTGCGCCGAGTGAGGGTTGGTTTGCACGACGCGCCAGCCGTCATCGTAGACGCGGAATGCGACCGTAGATTTGTAATGCAGGTCGGAAGAGTAGAGGGCGGCACCGATTTCGTTCAGCGGAATCCACCGCCAGGTGAAGTCCACATCGGCGGCACTGCCCTGTTTGCTGATGCCCGTGACGCCCACGAGTTCCCTTCTGGCAACCGGGATGGTGAAGGACGCTCTGTCGGCCTCTTCCGCCGGGATCAGACCGCGCACCGTCTCCACGCCCGAAGGCGTCAGCAGCACATCCCAGCAGGGCGGAGCGGCCATTCCAGCAGGGCAGGTGGCGTTGGTCGCGGAAATCCATCCGTGATGCTGCAGCACCAGATATTCGGGCGAGACATAATCCTTGTTGGAGACTACTCCGGTTTGCAGCATGAACTGCTGCGGCGTCTTGAAGGTATCGGAAGCCGAGATCAAGTCCGCAGCCAGGCGGCGCGTGAGAAAGTCACGCGCAGAACAGGAAGTCATGAGGAAGAGGGCCGCGATCAGAGAGAGAGTTGATTTCTTCCGCATGAGCTGAGCGATGCGAATCACCGACTTGTGATTGTAAATAAACGCGAGCGTTTGTGCGGCAAGAAAGGGCGGTCGGCGATCTGGCCATCGAATCGCGCGGCCCAGCGGCCGGGAATCTGGCAGGAGCAACGGGGACAGCGCCCTTCCGGAGTGAGGCGGTAATCCTCGATGAAGTAGCCGTAGCGGCTGATCAGCGTTTCGCTGCATTGCGGGCAGCGTGTATCTTCCAACCGGCCGATCATGCCCGGGAGATTTCCGGCGTAGATAAAGCGCAGGCCTGCCTCGCGGCCGATTTCTGCGGCACGCAGCAGATCGTCGGGACGGGTATCGCGCTGATCTTCTCCCTGCATTTTGTAGTCAGTGTGGAAAGCGGTGACGTGCCAGGGAATGTCGGGCGAAATGCCGGCCAGGAATCCGGTGAGGCCGCGCAATTCGTCGGCCGAGTCGTTGAAGCCGGGGATCAGCAGCGTGACAACCTCCAGCCACAGTCCCATCTGGTAAATGCGGCGGATGCTGTCGAGGATGGGAGCGATGCGGCCGCCCAGTTCGTGGTAATGGCGGTCGTCGAAACTCTTCAGATCAACTTTGTAGAGATCGATCCAGGGACGCAAGTAGTCGAGCACTTGCGGCGTCGCGTTGCCGTTGGAAACGAATCCGGTGAGGAGTCCGGCGGCTTTGGCCTGTTTGAAAACGGCCACCGCCCACTCACTGGTGATGAGTGGCTCGTTGTAAGTGCTGACCAGCACTTTTGCGCCCTGATCGAGGGCGTCCCGAACCATCAACTCGGGAGATACTTCGAGCGGCGGCGAGATTGCATCGGGATCGCGCAGAGCCTGCGACGTCACCCAATTCTGACAGTAGCCGCAATGCAGGTCGCAGCCCAGCATGCCGAAACTGTAGGCCAATGCTCCGGGATGCGCGTGGAAAAACGGCTTTTTCTCGATGGGATCGCATTGCATTCCCGCCGTGTATCCCCAGGGCACGTACAGAGTTCCACCGCGGTTGTAGCGGACTTTGCAAACGCCGGGTTGGCCGTCTGGGATGGGGCAACAATGACCGCAGGAAAAACAGCGAACGCGACGGTTGTCGAGTTTCTGATAGAGCGAAGCGTCGGCCTCGCGGACTCTCTGGTCGAGGATGTCGCGAAGCGTGGGCATGAATGCCTCTGTCCATATTCTAGACCTCAGACGTCGGACTTCGGACCTCGGACCTCGGACCTTCGACCTTCGACCCCAAAACCCTCAAGCGAGATGGTATAGGTCTGAGGTCTGAGGTCTGAGGTCTGAGGTCTGAGGTCTGAGGTCTGAGGTCTGAGGTCTGAGGTCTGAGGTCTGAGGTCTGAGGTCTGAGGTCTGAGGTCTGA
>JBKQRC010000076.1:0-132543 GCA_052326105.1 Candidatus Sulfotelmatobacter sp.
ATTCCAACACCGTCCGTTGCTCCGGACTCAACGTAATAGCTGGGGCGATTCGCATTCGCAAGCGTCTCCTCTATCATAAGACGCTCGCCGATGGATAAAGGTTGTTACTTGTGACGCACTACACTAGATATCCGCCCAGTTCCGCCGCAACTTACGGCCCATTTGCTCCATCTGCTGCCTGAGCTGTCTTTCTACTTCTCTGAACTGTTCCCGTTGTTCTCTTGTCTGCTCGCGGAATTTCTTTTGCTGATCGCAGAGCGACTGGTGAAGTTGTTCGGTGGACTTGCGGGCGTTTTCGGCGGCCAATTCCATCTGCGGACCCAACTTGGCGACCTCGTTCTGCACTTCACTCAGCTCCAGCGCGGAATCAGCCTGCATCAGCGGTTGGTCTGAGCTTTCTTCTTCCAGAAGATCGCCCGATTCCTTGTGTTCCGGAAAAGTCAGATTCAGATTCTGCTCTCTTTTGTCGCGAAACACGCTGACGCTGACCGAACCGCCTTTGCGCGACCGCACGGCGTGGGTAAAGTCACTGGTATCGTGAACCGGCTCGCCGTTGACCTTCACGATGACGTCCCCGGCGCGCAGGCCAGACTTCTCGGCGCGGCTGCCCTTCTCCACGTTACGCACCAGCACGCCGTTGCCATTCTTCACGCCGAAGAATTCACCCAGCTGCGGAGTAATGTTTTCCACGGTCAGGCCGCTGCGGGCCGATGAAGTGGAGACCACCATGCTGAAGGAAGGGATGTCAATCTCCGGAATGTGGATCTCGGGAATGTCAAGATGGAACTCTTTCGACTTGGGACCCATGGCAAATTCTTTTTCCCGGTCTGCCAGTTGCACTTTGACTGTCACGGGCTGACCGTCACGGCTCAGGCCCAGCGTGACTACGCGTCCCGGCGGAGTTTCGCGGATCATCCGCCGCAACTGCGCAGCACTCTCCACCGATGCGCCGTTCATGGTAAGGATGACGTCGTGCTCCTTCATGCCTGCCTTGCCCGCAGGGCCATCCGGGTCGACGAAGTTTATCTCGACGCCCTTCTCCTCTTTCAGCTTCAGAGTGCTCACGCGCTCGGGGGTCACGTCCGCGATGTCCACGCCCAGATAAGCGGTCGTGCCGCTATCCTCGCTGGAGAAAACGAAGGACTGCTCGGACTGATCCGACCTCATCTGAGCGGCATGAGAAAAGCTGAGCAGTAACGGCAACAACACGATGCTGGTCAATGCATATTTACGCATGGTCAATCCCCCTTACCACATTTGAATTGACGATTGCCGATTCTTGATTGTTGATTGAAACCCGAGTCTCCGAGTGTTGGCGGGTTTTCAATCAACAATCAGGAAATCAACAATCATCAATGATCTTTAATCTTTCAGTGCGCCCGCTTGAAATTTATGTCTCCCGTCGTGGTATGGACTTTCAAGACCGGGCCGCCGCCATTCAATTTGCCTTCGGCAGAAATCGTCTTGGAAGCCCAGTCGCCCTCACTGTGGATTTGAATGTCGGGAAACTCTGACGTGATGCGGTGCCCGCTGGCCAGATCCACGCTGGCGCGAATGCTCAGCGCGACATCAGAAGCGATGTAGACGGTAATGTCGCCGGCGGAAGTTTCCAGCTGAGAATCGCGGCGCTCGCTGCCGGTGTTCACCAGTTTCACGACGATCGGGCCCGCGCCGGTTTCCACCTGAGCCGAAGGCACACCGTCAAGCTCAATGCCGCCGCCACCGGTTTCCGCGTGAACGTGTCCTTTGGCCGAGCTAAGACGGATGCTGCCGCCGCCCGTGTCAATTTCCGCCGGACCGCCGATGTCACCCAGTTCCACACTCCCGCCGCCGGTGGACGCTTTCACTTTCCCGTCGCAACGGTGTACCTCGATGCTGCCCCCGCCCGTCTCAATGCCTGCACCCTGCGTACAGGACTGAATCTCCACGCTGCCGCCGCCGGTTTCGGCCACGACTTTGCCATTGGCCTGGTGTACCTCGATGGAGCCTCCGCCGGTATGCAATCCGATATCGCCCGTGACGGTGCCCACATCGATCGATCCGCCACCAGTCTCCGCATTGGCCCCTCCGCCAATGTCGTCGAGGCGGATGCTGCCGCCGCCTGTCTCGGCTTCGACCCGGCCGGAGACGCCGGTCGTGTCAACGCTGCCGCCGTCGGTCTCCAGCTTTACCAGCGCCATTTCGCGCGGGACCATGATGGAGAACTCTTCCGAACAATGACGTGGCTGCCGTCTGCCCTGCCAGTCGCCCACGATCCAGGCCGTGTCGCCCTTCACATATGCAGTCACTTTGTACTGGTCAAACTGGCGGCGGGCGTCCTGCTCGGAAGAAGTGCTGAGACGGGTATGAACGACATAATTTATGCCTTGCTGTTGCCCGCCGCCGCGCACGATCACCGAGCCCATGTCCACCTTGACTCTCAGATTCTTGACTGCGGCCAGTGAGCCGGTAATCTCCTGCCCCCAGCCCCCGCCTTCGCGGGAGACATGTGCTTCCTGGGCCAGCGCCAGCGGCGCCAGCATGGCCAGTATGCTGGCAAGCCCGATCCATTTCTGCGTGTGTTTCAAAATATCCACCTCGGTTCGTTTTCGAAATGCAGAAGGAAGAATTCGGAATGCAGAAGTTGCTCTTGGTTCGACTTCCGCATTCTTATTTCTTGCTTCTGTCTTCTTACCTCTTACTTCTGACTTCCAAATTCCTAGTCAATCTCGGGCAACTGGGCCAGCAGCGTCCGCGCCTGCGACCGGATGTACTGGCTCGAATCTTTTGCCGCCAGCGTCATCAGTACGCCCCGGACACTGCCATCGGCCTTCACCGGTTCGAGCATCCGCAACGCCTCGGTCCTCACGCCGGGATTCGTATCGTTCACCAGAGCCTGCAGCAGGCTGTCACGGACGCGCGTATCGTCCTTTACGTAGGGTCCCAGGCCATCCAGCGCCTTGAAGCGCACGCCGGGATTCGAGTCGTACTGCAGGGCGTAAATCAGCGCATCGCGGAAGTGTGTATCCGTGGGGTTCTGGGTCAGCAGGCCCACCGAATCCATGCGCACACCCGAGTTGTAATTGTTGCGCGCGGCATACAGCAGCAGTTGCTGGATCCGCTGATCGTTCAGCGATCCCTCCGCCTCCTGCGTGCTTACGGTGTTGTACTTGATGCTGATCTGATTGGTGCCTGGTTCCTGGGTGACGGAACTGATGCCGGCGATGGAGGACTCGGTAACCGGCGGCTGTGGCACGGGGCCCGTTCCGTGCGGAATCACTTTGTAGGCGGTCCCAACTCCGCCGGCAAACCCGAGGATCAGAATCGCGGAGGCCAAAGCGGGGGAGAATCGTAACTGCCGCAGCCAGTTCGCCGGATCGAAGGCCAGGCGGTGCAATAACCCGCCTTGCTGAGCCGTTTCCAGCGCCTCCTGCAGGCGCATGCGCGAGGCCGCCAGCAGATTGGGCGTGGGATCGGCTGCCCGGTCCCACTTAAGCAGCTCGTGGAACTCCTGCTCTGCCTTCAGTTCGGCTGCGCAGTCGGCGCAGCGGGACGTGTGCTGCTCCAGTTCGTGGCGGGCGTCGTCGCCCACCTCACCGTAAACGTAGAGCGCGATATTTTGTCTTACCCATTCGCACTTCATAAGCTTCACCTTCGAGTTGCGAGTCCTAAGTTCTGAGCTGCGAGTGAGGCTTGTGAGGACTCACAAGCCGCGCCTCGCGACTCATCTCATATCCGCCAGCGCCCCGCGCAACTTCTGCGTGGCGCGGAAGAGAGTGTTCTTGGCGGTCTCTTCCGTGGTCTGCAAAATCTCGCCCACGGTGCGCAACTTCAACCCGTGGTAGTGCTTCAGTTCGAACACCATGCGCTCGCGCGGAGTCAGCTTCTGGAGCGCTCCCGAGATGCGGGCGCCTAACTGGCGGCGCATCAAGTCGCGCTCCGGATTCGCTCCCGCCCGCCCGTCGGCCACCTGATCGAGCAGGTCGTACTCGCCGCCGTCGGCATCTTTGGCGACCGGCGCATCTTCCTTGCGCACGTTCTTCTTGCGCAGGTGATCGAGGCACAAATTCGTCACGATCCGGTAAATCCACGTGTAGAAGGAACACTCAAACCGGAAACTGCCGATGTTCTTATAGGCCTTGAGGAAGGCGTCCTGATAGACGTCCTGGGCGTCGTGCTCGCTCCCGGTGAGGTGGAGAGCCAGGCGCAACACCGCCTGGTCATAATGGCGAACGAGTTCCTCGAAGGCGCCGCGGTCACCCCGCTGGGCCTCCCGGATCAACATCGTGTCGTCTATGCGGCGTTCGTGCCCAGCCATGCGGCCCCGCGTGGAGGGGTCCTGGTCTAACCTGACCTGGTTATCGCCGACTCTCTCTACCTTCTCACTCTTCAGCTTCGAGTGAGCCCGTGCGCCAATCGCAATTGATATTGCCCATGCATCGGCCGGCATTTTTGGTCGTGTCCTCTACCCGCCCGGTGTGAATGCCGTATCCGGGCTGGCACAGGAATAGACGGAGAGTCGGCAGAACCGTGAGCAGGAATTATAGGCCGGAAGGTGATTTTTTGGCGGGCTAGGTGGTTCTGGGGCAAAGATTTAGGGGGAAACAGAACAGCCGCACAGAGGGTTGGCCGAGAGTTTGGCAGGGGAAGTGCTCTGAAAGTGAGGCAATCAACACAAGCGCTTCTCTACTTTACTTTACGAACTCGCTCAGGAACGTGGACAGGGAGTCGAAACAGGAACTGCCTATCGGCACGGGATTTCCCTTTTCAGCCCATATCCAAGCTAATGAGGACGCTGGGTTGCCCTTGCAGTGGGCCGCCGTAAGCATGGTCGTCCTAGCTTTGGCCTTTTTGTTCTGGGGCCATGACTTCAACTTTCCCGTGCACTGCTCAAAGCTGTTGAGGCATTTCTTCAGTTTGGGACTCTTCTTAAAGACAGCCTCAAGCAAAAGATGCTCCAGCGTTCCCTTCTTCCCTTTGCCCGGCATCAGGAAAATCGCGGATCGGGGACTTGTGCCTTCTACGGTGAACGGTTTCTTAGGGATTGGCAGCAGGGGATCGACCGACTCAAACGCCCGCACCATCTGCTTGAATATCCTGGATGCGGAAGAATCGGTATCGACAACCACCAGTACGCCCTGCAGGCCCTTGGGGTCCGCCGCCAGGGCCTCCAGGTACTTTACGATCTTGTCTTTCCCTTGACCGCCTCTGATTTTCTGCGATGGACAGCCAACCTCGTAGCCAGAGATCTTCCTGTGAACTAAAAGGGCACTAACGAATCCAGCATCCGCGAGGCCTTCGCAAACGATGACGTACGGGCTTGTGCGCCTGAGCGGGACATCGGTGGAGAGAATGAATTTATTGAACTTAGCGGACTTCAAAGTTCTGCTCCAGCGCAGACTCTAGGAACTTGCCTTTCACCCTAGCGACAGTGGACTGGCTATTCTCCCTTTCAGCTCGAAGAAGCTGAAAGTTCTTCTCATGTCGCTTCATCGCAGGCAACATTGCTTTCAGGCATTCCATGGAGTGGGTAGTGGCGAATACCTGGCAGTCAGACTCCTCAGCAAATTCGTAGATGAGTTTCCAGATCGATTCGAGGCGATCATAGTAAAGACCATCTTCGATTTGATCAATTAGAACAGTGCCTCCTCTATTGGTCGCTATTCCTAGCAAAATGCCCATTAATTTGTTCACCCCATCCGAAAGCAAGCCCACAGCCATTTTGCGACTATGCCCGTTAACTGAGACATCGGCGTACACCGCCGGAGTGTTGGAATAGTATTCTAGGGATAACGACTTCACGAACGGGAATTCGGTCTTCAGTCCCTTAACTATCGGCCCAATCTCTCCTTTCTTGCTAAGCTCTGAGAATCGCTTAGCATGCTCCTCAGGGGAATCAGGGGAATGGGGCGCGAACAGAAGGGTCGGAAAAACCGATGCGGGACCCATCCCCTCTGCTACCAAACCCGCGGAAGTGATGAGTGGCTTGATGACAATTGGGTTTTGGTCTGCCCGTTTCCACTCGAAAGTAATCTGGGGCAGGATTGTTGGGTTTATTGGCTGATTACCCAGCGGCAATACCTGACTTGCTACCTCCGAATAAAACGCACGCCAGGATCGCGAGTCGCCATTAGTACCAAGCACCTCGATCGAAATGGTCTTTTCTTCATTAAACCAATGAAACAAATCGTCCCAGAGCGCCCTATAGCCTGCAGCGTCTCCAGAGATTTGTATCTGCGTTCCCAGATGCCTAAGGGCTCGCAGCTGAAAGACGATGTTCGGGGCACCGGGGGCACCAGAGAGAAAGATCGCCTCAAGCAATGCCGTCTTCCCACTTGAGTTCCGACCGACGATGACGTTGATTCGTCGGAGTCCGGAAAGTCTAAGGGACGCAAAGCACCGGAAGTTCTGAATGTTAATCTCATCTATCATCAGGTCCCTTTCCTGCGGCCCTGCCCGAATTGCCTGGCTACCATAAGGCACGACAAGGATAGAAGCGGCTTCCCAATTACTCCGTCGCCGGTTCCTTTTCGATGACCACCTTCAAATGCGCGGTCACGTCCTTGTGCAGTTTGACCGGGACGGTGAATTCGCCCAGGGTCTTCAGCGGTTCGTGCACCTGGATCTTGCGGCGATCCACGTTAAAGCCCTTCTTGATCAGCCCATCGGCGAGGTCGCCGGAAGTGACCGACCCAAAGAGCTGATCGTGCTCGCCCGACTTGCGCGTGAACGTCACCGTCACGCCTTCGAACTGCTTGGCCAGTTCCTCGGCCTGCGCCTTCTCGTTGGCCGAGCGGCGCACGGCCGCGGCCTTCATCTGGACGATGACCGCTTTGTTACCCTCGTTGGCTTCAATGGCCAGCTTGCGCGGCAAAAGGAAATTCCGGCC
Source organism: Candidatus Sulfotelmatobacter sp. (assembly GCA_052326105.1). GTDB lineage: Bacteria > Acidobacteriota > Terriglobia > Terriglobales > Acidobacteriaceae > Sulfotelmatobacter. The sequence continues at coordinate 6,869 of JBKQRC010000076.1, forward strand.
ATATCCTTCGGCGACCTTGACGACATCCCCGCGCGAACCCAGTTTGGCTACGTCTTCCTTCAGAATGACTTCCATGGATCACTCCAATTCTTCCTAGTTCCAGTCTCACTCATTTGTCATCCCGAGCAACGCGAGGGATCTGGGTTCTTGCCGACTACAGCAAGAACCCAGGTTCCTCGCTACGCTCGGAATGGCAAGCGCTTTTTAGTTTCCTGCCTATCCGTGAAGATCCGAGGCGAGCTGCTTCTCTACGATGCCCGCCCGGCAAACGGCAGCAAAGCGATGTTGCGCGCCTGCTTGATCGCGGACGACAGACGGTGCTGATGCGGGGCACACACCCCGGTCAGGCGCCGCGGCACAATTTTGCCGCTTTCGGCCACGAACTGCCCGAGCAGACGGTAATCCTTGTAGTTGATGTCCTCAATTCTCTCGACGCAGAACTTGCAGACCTTCTTGCGCCGGAAGAATTTGCGTCCACCCTCGCGCGGAGGACCGCCGGGGCCGCGTCCGCCGCCGAAGCGCGGACGATCCCCACCAGGGCGATCCCCGCTAGAACGCTCAGGACGATCTCCGCCGGGACGCCGTTCTTCTCCACCGCCTGCGGGCCGTTCGCCCGCGGGCGCTGCTGCTTTCGTTTCGTCAGCCATAAGTCTCCTTGAAAATCAGTGGCCAGTGATCAGTGGCCAGTCAAATCATGCTTGTCATTCCGAGCGCAGCGAGGAATCTGGGTTTTGCTGGCGCCGGGAAGACCTGGGTCCCTCGCTTCGCTCGGGATGACAACGTTACACTACGCCGTCGCCGGAGTTTCCGCCGCCGGGGCCGCAGCCGGCTCGGCCGGGGCAGCGGGCTGCGCGCTCACTTTCTTGCGCGCGTCGCGAAGCGCCTTGATCTTGGCCAATCTCTTCTGTTCCTCGTCAATGCGCACGGTCAGGAACTTGATGACCGGTTCAGTGACGCGCAGGCGGCGCTCCAGTTCGTGAATCACCGCGCCTCCGCCCTCGACCACCAACAGCACGTAAATGCCGTCGTTGAACCGGCGCACGGTATAGGCGAGGCGGCGCTTGCCCATCTTATCGACGCTCTTCACGGTTCCGCCCGAGGCGGGCACGACCGATTGCAGGTTCGAAATTAGTTTGTCCAGATCTTCGTCGGTCATATCCGGCCGGACGATGAACATCAACTCATAAGTACGATTCATTCGTTTCTCCAAATCGTGGGCCACAAACCCGGCCACGGGTCTCACGGATTGCCACGGATAAACCGGAAGTTCTCAAGATCTTGATCCGTGAGAATCCGTGTCGATCCGTGGCTAATCTTTTCCGTTCTCGTCCGGTTCTTTGCGGTTGAAGCGGTTCATCGCCGCCGCCGGACCTTCCTTCAAAATCACTTTTACCGCTTCCTCGGCGGTGTCGAGCATCCCGTCCACCACCTTCAGGTCGGCCTTGCGCATGGGCGACAGCAAATAACTCTCGCCGTCAGTTACCTTGCGCTCCGGCGCAACGCCAATCCGGATGCGCAAAAAATCCTGCGTGCCCAGCGCTCCGATAATCGACTCGATGCCGTTGTGTCCCGCTGAACTGCGCCGCGTATGAATGCGCAGCGTGCCCAGCGGAAAATCCAGTTCGTCCTGAATCACAATCAGGTCCGACTCCGGCTTCGCTTCGCACTCCTCGACCAACTCCCGCACCGAAACGCCGCTCAAGTTCATGAACGTCTCAGGCTTGGCCAGCAGCACCATCTGATCGGCGATGACGGTCCGCGCGGTAAGCGCCCGGCATTGCCGGTTTCTGACTTCCACTCCCAGGTTCCCCGCGATGCGATCGATCGTCAGAAAGCCCAGGTTATGCGGCGTGAACTGGTACTCGATACCCGGATTGCCAAGACCGACGATCAGTTTCACGCCTGGCTAGCTCGTGTGGGGCCGGATCTCCGATCCGGCCACGCCGAGCGAAGCTCGGCTGCTCTCCCCACGAAGCTATTTCTTCTCCTTCTTCTCGGGCTTTTCCGGTTTCTCCGCCGGAGCCTCGGCACCTTCCTCTTCGGTCTCCTGCTTGCCCTTCTTGATGACCTCGGGCTCTGCCGGAACCGCTGCCGCTTCGGCCGCGGCCGCTTCCGGCGTGGCCACCACTTCTTCCTTCACCGAAATGATGTGCGCCACCGGCTGGTTGGGATCGGTCAAGAACTTAAGCTTCGCGTCATGCGGTAAGTCTGCGATGCGCAGCACCGTGCCAAAAACCAGGTGCGAGATTTCAGCATCAATGTGGCTGGGAATGTCGGCGGGAAGGCACTCGATTTCGACTTCACGCTGAATCTGTTCGAGAATGCCGCCCTGCGTTTTCACGCCCTCCGCCTCGCCCTTGAGGACGATGGGAACGCTGACCTTCAGCGCCTTGTCCATGGCAATACGCTTCAGGTCGATGTGCAGCAGCGCACCCTTGATAGGCTCATACTGCCAGTCCACGATCATGGCCTTGGTACGTTCCCCGCCGTTCAGAGCGAGATCGAAAATGGTGTTGTGGCCGGTCTCGGAATGCAGGATGCGCAATACCTGCCGCGGATCTACGCTGACCGGCAGCGAATCCTTGCCCGCTCCGTAGACCACGGCGGGAATTTTTCCGTCACGGCGCACGCGACGGGCATGGTTCTTGTTTCCCGACTCCCGCGCTTGCGCTTCCAGTGTGTTCGTTTCCAATGCAGTCGCCATAAAATTGATTCCTGTCCGAAAAGTCAGTTACGAGCTATGAGCTTCGAGCTACAAGCAACCCGAGCCAGCTCACAGCTCGGAGTTCACAACTGCTTTACGTAAACAACTTACTGACCGAAGTCTCCTCGTGATTGGCCTGGATCGCCCGGCCAATCAGTCCCGCGATGGAGAGGACGGTAATCTTTCCTCCCTTTTCGGTTCGCGCCGCCTCGGCCTCGGGGTCGAGCGGGATCGTGTTGGTGACCACCACTTCCTTGATCACCGAATTCTTGATGTTCTCCACCGCCGGTCCGGAAAGAACCGCATGCGATGCGCATGCGTACACCGCAATCGCGCCGTTTTCCAGCAGGGCGTCCGCCGTTTTCACCAGCGTTCCAGCCGTGTCAATCAGATCGTCGATGATCAGACAGGTGCGGCCGCTGACGTCTCCGATCACGTGCATCACTTCGGCCACGTTCATTTCGACGCGGCGTTTGTCGACGATGGCCAGAGCCGCATCCACTTTCTTGGCGAAGAACCGTGCCCGCTCCACGCCGCCGGCATCGGGCGAAACCACCGTCAGACTGGGCAACGCCAGCTTGCGGAAGTGATCCACCAGCACCGGCGAAGCGAACAGGTGATCCACCGGAATATTGAAAAAGCCCTGCAACTGTGGCGTATGCAAATCCACAATCAGCGCGCGGTGCGTGCCAGCGGTCGTCAGCAGATCGGCCACCAGTTTCGATGAAATCGGGCTGCGCGGCTTGTCCTTGCGATCCTGCCGGGCATAGCCAAAGTACGGCATCACTGCCGTGATGCGCCGCGCCGACGCGCGCTTCAGCGCATCAATCATCAGCAGCAACTCCATCAAATGTTCGTCCACCGGGCGGCACGTCGGCTGCATCACGAACACATCGCAGCCCCGCACGTTCTCCTGAATCTGGACGTAGCACTCGCCATCCCGGAAGCGAATCACCTGCGCCTGGCCGCGCTGCATGCCGAGAAAGTGGCAGACCTCATCGGCCAAAGGCTCGTTGGCCGTGCCGCTGAAGATCTTGAACTTGTCATCGGCGCGCGGACGCTGCTTGCGTTCCGGCTTTTCGTCAGTCACGGGTGGAGTCTTCTTCTCGACTTTCTCCGTCTTGTCGGTCGGCGTCACCAAAGTAGCCATAGAGTTGTGAGTCCTGAGCTTCGAGCCGCGAGCCACCAACCAAACTGCTCATAGCTCAGAACTCGCAGCTCAAAGCTTTTCTGGCTGGGCCGCTAGGATTCGAACCTAGACAAAGTGCTCCAAAGGCACTTGACCTACCATTAGTCGACGGCCCAGTGAACCAATTTTTGATTGTCGATTTTCGATTGCTGATTGAAACCCCACCGGGGCATCCCAATTGTCAATCAACAATCAAAAATCAACAATCAAAAATTGTCGGACCTAAAGCCCGCCGTCAGCCCGCGATCGTCCGCCGCCAGTATGCCGCCCGCGTCAGCGTCGCCGTTGCCTGCGCCGACCAACCCTGCTCCCGGAGCCTGGTCGCCGCTACGCCCGCGGCTTCCCGCGAGGCGAACAGCCCGTACAGCGCCGAGCCGGAGCCCGACAAGGACGCATATTTCGCGCCCACGCGCACCAGCGTACGCTTCCCTTCACGCAGCTCGGGATACTCAGGAAAGACGACTTGTTCGAAGTCGTTCTCGATCCCAGCCCGGACAAGCCAGAGAAGCGGATTCTCGGCCCGGCCCCTTCCTGCCAAGAAATCAGAAGGAGCACCGGAGTGAAGCCCGCTCAGCCACGCCGACAACCCGCAACCAAGCATGTTTATTCTATCGGAGGCGCTGGATACCGTCAATTTTTCAGGATCACTGGAACGGGTCGCGTGGGGAGGGGTTGATTTTGTTTGTGTGGGGCCGGATCTTTGATCGGGCCACGCCGAGCGAAGCTCGGCTGCTTCTGTTCCAGCTGGGACGCTGCGTTTCTGCAAAACCTCGCGGGCAGAGCCTGCCCTGAGCTTGTCGAAGGGAGTGCCCGGGCCACATAAACGGTCCCACTCGGCAAATGCTTTCGGAGTCGAGACGCCCACCTCCGGGGTCACCACTACGCACGGCACCGCCGGGAGATCCGGCAAGGGATAAACCCGCTCCCCTCGACCGACGCCCAGAACCATCCCACCCACAAGAAACAGGGGCAAGTCCGATCCAACTTCGGCCGTGATCCGTATCCGCTCCGCTGCCGGCAAAACCTTCTTCTGCGCGCGCTCCAGCCCCAGCAATGCCGCCACCGCGTTTGAAGAAGCGCCTCCCAGTCCGCCCTGCACGGGCAGCCGCTTCTCGATCTCGATGACCACCCGCCCCTTTGCCGGGAGCGCCCGCATGGCTTTTTCCACGACGCGGAAGCAGGTATTCGATTCGTCCCGCGGCACTCGCGGGTCATCGCACTGGATTTCGATTCCACTCCCGCGACTTACGCTGACGCGAATCACGTCATGCAGCCCGATCGTCTGGTAGACGGTCAGCAGCTCGTGGAATCCGTCCGGCCGTGCCGGGCCAATACGCAGCCCGAGATTGATTTTAGCGAACGATCGGACGGTCACCGTCATGGCGGGATGATTGTAAAGTGTCGCCCGCAAATTTACGATGTGCAGCAACCCGGCTGTAGCTTAAGCTGGTCACGTCATGCGCCATTTTGATGTCTGGAATTTGTGGCCCATCGCGAAGGACTTGATTCTCGCCCTGATCCCGGCCGCGGGCGCGGCTTGGGCTTGGTTCAAGTTCCGGCACGCCCACTCCTGGCCCTCGGCTCAGGGAACTATTCTGAGCGCCCAGGTGCACCGCAGCACAGACAACAATATCCTGCCGTGGGCCGCCAACCTTACCTATTCGTACATTGTGAATGGCGAGTATTACTCCGGCTATTACCGCATGCGGGCTCGCAACGAGCGCCGCGCCGAAGAGAAGATCGCCGGCTGGAAAGACCGCATGGTGGTTGTGCGCTATTCCCCCGACAAGCCTGACCTCTCCGTCTTGTTGAAGAGCGACCAGCCGGGCGGACAACTGGGGAATTGAAATGCGGCTCGGGACTTACGTCAGGCGGTCGAAGAAGTGGCCGGGTGCGACCTCGGACAATCCCGGTTCGGACCACCGGCTGAGTGCCACATGATTCCCCCTTCCAAAGCGCCAGTACCGTTGATTGCAGTCGCGATCGTGATCGCGATCATTGCATTCCTGCTGCCCCCGATCCCTCAGCCGCAGGCCTACCACAACTTTGCCGATCACCGGTCATGGCTGGGCGTCCCCAATTTCGGAGACGTCGTTTCGAATCTTCCCTTCGCCATCGTGGGGGTGTGGGGCTTGATTTTCCTGTTCGGGCCGCGGGGGAGCAACTTTTCGGACTCGCGCGAGCGCTGGCTTTATATAGTGATGTTCGCGGCCCTCATTCTGACCGCGTTCGGCTTGGCCTATTACCATCTCGCGCCCGATAACGCGCGGCTGGTGTGGGACCGCATCCCCATCATGATCGTTTTCATGGCGCTGCTGGCGGCGGTGATCGCCGAGCGCGTGAGCGTGCCCGCGGGACTAGTCCTTTTCCCGGTGCTGGAGGTGGTGGGAGTGGCCAGCGTGCTCGTCTGGCGCGCCAGCGAACTCGCGGGCCACGGAGATCTGCGCTTCTATGCGGCGATGCAGGTGTATTCCATTCTTGTGCTGCTGCTCGTCCTTCTATTCCCGCCGAAGTACACTCGCGGGTTCGATTTCGCAAAGGACGCGCCAGCCATGGCTCGTTCGGATTGCGATCCGCGCATGATCGGCTATATCCAGCAATATTTTCGGGACCTGGCGTTCATGGCCGCATTCGTTTTGTTGGTCACGGGCTGGTTCTTTCTCAAACGGCTTCCCGGCTGGATGCGATCAGCGCTGGCAGGGAATTGGCCTTCGACGGATGGGAGAATTGAAACCGCTGATGTGAAGGTTTTCGGCGAGCAGGCGCTGGCCGAGTTGGGCTATTCCTACCTGGTCGAAGGGACCCGCTATTCTGGATACTACTCACGGCAGTTCGCAGACGAGCAACAAGCATGGGACTATGTCCGTGGACTGCAAGGTCGATCGGTAGTCGTTCGGCACCGGCAAGGCAACCCTGCGGTCTCCGCCCTAAGAAGCGGTGATCAACAGTCGCAACTTGACTTTAAAGGGGGCAGCCTGCTCAATACGATCTGGACTGCCTTCTTGTCGACCGCTCGCGAACTCTACTCGTCCCGGCGCCAGAAGAACAGTGTGGGTCTCCACTGGTTTGAATCGAAAAAGATCCGCGTCCATCCGCGTGAATCCGCGGCAAAGAAGTTCTTGATCCGTGCGAATCCGTGGCGAGTTGAGTTGTCGTTACCCGCGGCGTTTGTAAAGCACCGCGAATTCGAATCCGGTATTCGGCGGAAACAACTCCGCGATCTTTCGCAGCCGCTCGGCCAGCGCCGACGGCGCCAGAAGCGGATAGTCGCGCTCCCTGAGATCGTAGTAATCCACGTCCAGGTACAGCGACAGCAGGTAGATCGAAATGGTGTCGGAAAACGTCGCTTCCAGATATTCATTCTTGAAACGTTCCGCGTCAGGCCCGTTGGCGGTGGCCAGTTTGCGCGCCTCCCAGGCATCGAGCGAAGTTTCGCCGCGCACGCCCGATTCCACCTGGCTCCAGGCCAACTCGCTGAACTCGCGCGAGACTCCCGCTTTCCCCACCAGCGCGTGGCCGACATTGATATAGAACTCGAAGGCCACGGAGAACTTGTCATCCATCAGGCGGGTCGAAATGAACACGCACTGCGAACCGCCCAGGTTCAGGTTGCGATGGCAGACGGCATTATCGCTGAGGGCAACGTCGTAACGGTCGGCGATCAGGGTTTCGTCGCCCTGGCTCACGGTGAGCGGAACGAAGTAATAGGCGTTGCGTTCGAGTGCGGCCGCGATACGCGTGGGAACGGCGGCGATCATTCGCTCCAGATCGAACGAGTTCACCGCGATCTCGCCCGCCACGGCGTAGCAGATCCCATTGGGCGCCTGGGAAACAGGCGTCAGCCGGACCACTTCCGCGGGGCTCCGCGTGATTGCTGGGGCTGCCTGCGACATGCTTCCTATCTTATACACTAGCATGGATCGAAGCGCCCTTGCCTTGCGGTGAAGTTGTGGCTGGAACGAGGACCATTCACGCGTTCGGCGGGCGCCGGGCTGACCGGGCAGTGGAAGGTTCAAACCAGTAGAATCAAGACCAGAACTTATGGCGTCCGCACCTGTATTCCGTTCCCCGCACTGGTACGGCATTCCGGTACGCGTGTTTCTGGTGACGTTTATCGGAACGCTCATTTGCTTTGCGGTCAGCCTGCTGCTGGCCATCATGGGCACGGTGATTGTGGCGGCGCTGCGCGGGGTGCACCCCGACATGCGCATCGCTTACCGGCACATCGCTCTGCCCACGGCCCTAGTCACGGGGAGCGTCATTTTTGCGGTCACCCTCATCATGGAGATACGCCACTACCGCCAGGCGAAGACTTTATCGGCGATGGAGAGGATGGGCTGACTCGGAGCGCGTTCGTCGTCGACCAAGACCCCGCTCCGGTTGCTTCAGGGGCAAAAGCCCGCTTTCTTATTGGGTCCCCAACGGCACAGCTAAAACTGTGCCCTACCCAAGACCGCCCTACCCAAAACCAATTTACGAAAAACACTCTATGAGATAGCTTCTCGCTACAATGAAGGTCTTACCATGAAGATCATGCTGCCTCGCATTGCCATCCCCATGCCGCACTCGACCGACCATGAGTACGGGGAGCGGGCGATCCTGCAGTATGAGCGCTCGGTGGAACTGGCTGGAGGCGAACCGGTCCGCATACCGCTGAACCGGACACCGGCGGAAGTGGCGGAGTTGATCGAACGCTGCGACGGCGTTCTCCTGCCCGGCAGCAATGCCGACGTTGACCCCGCTAGCTTCAAAGCGCAGCGCTCACCGCATACCGCCGCGGCCGATCCGTCCCGCGACGCCGTGGACGCTCTTCTGCTGGCCGACGCTTACCAGCGGCGGAAGCCCGTGCTCGGCATTTGCTACGGCCTGCAGAGCCTGAACGTGTGGCGAGCCGGATCGCTCGTCCAGCACATCCCGGATTTTCTGCTGGAAGAAACGCGAACAAAGGTGAATCACGAGGCAGGGAAAAAAGTCGCGGTCGCGCATACGGTGGAAATTGAGCGGGACTCAACGCTGGCGGATATTGTGCGCCGCGGAAGTACCTCGGGGGCTGAAGCCCGCATCAATAGGGAGCCCGGTAACGCAGCGCTGAAAGCGCTGCGCCACCCAAAACCGATCGTCGTGCCGGTGAATTCTTCGCACCACCAATCCGCCGACGCCGTGGGCGATGGCCTGCGCATCGTGGCCCGCTGCGCCGATGACGGCATCATCGAAGCGCTGGAAGGAACCGCGCCTGACCATTTCGTGCTGGCGGTGCAGTGGCACCCGGAGCGCTCGGTGGACGAGGATGAGCCGTCCCGCGCCATCTTCCGCGCTCTGGTGGAAGCGGCGCGCTGACACTACGAGAGACTATCCGGAGGGCAGGTTATGAATCGGAAAGGTTGGACGTCAAAGGTCTGAGGTCTGAGGTAGCGTTTACTTCTTCCGGCGACTTGCTCTCTTTTTTGCCTTCTCCAGCAGCACCACCACGTGAGCGACGGCGGCGTTTTCCTGATTGAGTCCTTCCGGCGTTTTCGCCTTTAGCCCTACGCAATCCGCATGCAGGCCCAGGAATTCGGCTACGCGGGTGCGGATCGCCGCCGCGTGTGGCCCGATCTTGGGCGCCGCGAGAATCAGGCAAGCATCCACGTTGCACACGGCATATCCCGCGTCCCGCAGGCGCTTCATGGCTTCGCGTAAGAAAATAACCGAGTCGGCGCCCTTCCATTTCGGATCCGACGGCGGGAAAAGCGTGCCAATATCCGGTGCGGCAATCGCCCCCAGAAGCGCGTCGGTGAGCGCGTGCAGCAGCACGTCCCCGTCGGAATGGCCGCCCAGACCCAGGTCGTGCGGCAGCGCGATCCCGCCAATCCTCAGCGGAATGCCAGGATGGAATTCATGCGAGTCAAACCCGTGGCCGATTCTCAAGAGCAGCCCCGATTCGCCGCGGATTCACGCGGATCAACGCGGATCTTTTTTCTTTCATTCTCATAAACCAGGCGACGAAACTGCGGACTTACTCCAAAGTTCAGCAGCAACCCAACCTCGATGTCAGTAGCGCGCAAGTAGTTCAGTAGCTGCTTTTCATGCGCCTGATCGAGAGTGCGAGCCGCTTTGAGTTCAAGCAGCACACTCCCATCAACCAATGCGTCACGGAAATCTCCGATCTGCTGACCTCGGAACCATACTGACACGGCCACCTGCCGCTCCACCTTCATTCCTGCCTGTGCGAGTGCGATTGCCAGAGCCTGTTCGTAGACACTCTCCAGAAAACCATGACCCAGTCCGTTGTAGACGTCGTAGAACACACCGATGATCTTCTCTGTGAGTTCACGATGCTTCAAACTTTCGGATCCCCGTTCCATTTCTCAGATCCGCGTGTGTCCGCGTTGATCCGCGGCGAAAGTCTTTACTTTCTTAAATAGAACTCCGCTAATTCCATATCGGCAGGGGTGGTGATCTTGATGTTTCTGGCCGAGCCCATGACGACGGCAACCTCTTGGCCCGCGCGCTCGGCCAGCGAAGCCTCGTCGGTGCCCATGAAACCGTCGGCGGCGGCCTCGTCGAACGCCATCTTGATCACACCGTAGCGGAAGCCCTGCGGCGTCTGCGCCAGCACGATGCCGGCACGAGGAATGGTGCCTCGGATGATCGCACCTTCCGCCGTGCGCTCCACCTGCTTGACGGTGTCAACAGCAGGCAAGCCGGCGATGGCTGCGCCATATTTCTTGGCCGCTTCGATTACTTCGTGGATGATTTCGGGGGTGACCAGCGGGCGCACCGCGTCATGAACCAGCACGATGTCATCCGGAGCGGCGGTAATCGCGTTCAGCGCGTTCGAGACCGACTGCTGGCGGTGCTCACCGCCGATTACCAATTCAACTTTCTTCTTGAGCACATCAGTGTTCAGCAGGTCGATCGCGTTACTGCGCCAGCGTTCGCGGAAGCCTTCCATCTCGTTTTCCCGGAGCGCGATCCAGATTTCGCTGACCGCTTCCACGGCAGCGAACTTGCGCAGGGTATGAATCAGGATGGGCGTGCCCGCCAATTCGGTGAACTGCTTGGAGGGAGGCGCCTTTTTCGTCTGCGCGTTTTTGGCGCTTGGAATCTGGGAGCCCGGTATTGGTGCGCTGGGTACGGGCGCCATGCGCGTCCCGAGGCCGGCAGCCGGAATGATAACCACAACCTTCATGACGGGCCTGTAAGTATACGAGCGCGGAGGGGAGAGTTCAAATCTGCGGTTGATTCACCACCGAGATCGCGGAGCACGCTGAGGACAAAGACTAGAAAACGTTCGCCAGGATGTTTCCCGACCCATCAGCGATTCCTTGCAAGGACTGGCAGCTTTCGTGGCGTTTATGCTCCCAACCCGCTGCTATGGCCCCGGCTTCGTTTCCACCGCATTGTGAGCAACCGCATTGTGCGGAGCCGCAGCCGGAGCGGTCCCGGCAACCGGGGCAGGCACTGCGGTCGCAGGCGCAGCCGGCCGCTGGTACGCGGCGCGCTCATCCCACTTGCCGAAGATCATTTTTCCTGCGGTCGTTTGGAGCACCGAGGTGACCGAAACGTCAATCGTCTTGCCAATCATCTTGCGCGCGTTGTCCACCACCACCATCGTGCCGTCATCCAGATAAGCCACGCCCTGGTTGTATTCCTTGCCTTCCTTCAGGATGAACACGCGCATGGTCTCGCCGGGCAGCACGATCGGCTTCAGCGAATTGGCCAGTTCGTTGATGTTCAGCACTTCCACGCCTTGCAGCTGCGCCACCTTGTTCAGGTTGAAGTCATTGGTGATGATCTTGCCTTCGTACAGCTTGGCCAGTTCGATCAGCTTCAGGTCCACTTCGCGGATGGCGGGAAAATCGTCTTCCACGATCTGAATCTGCAGGTTGGCAACTTTCTGCAGGCGCTGCAGAATGTCGAGGCCGCGGCGTCCGCGGTTGCGCTTGAGGGAATCGGCCGAGTCCGCCACCAGCTGCAACTCGCGCAACACGAACTGGGGAGTGACGATCACGCCGTCGAGGAAACCGGTCTCGGCAATGTCGGCGATGCGCCCGTCAATGATGACGCTGGTGTCGAGAATCTTGTAGCTTTTCTTGGACTGCTTCTCCCCGCCGAAAATCCCACCCAGCGCCGCCAGGTTCAGCAGATCGCCTTTGTTGGCGCCGACGATCAAGCCTACGTAGGCCATCAGCAGCATCACCAGGATTTGCAGAAAGCTCCGGGTGTGCTCGCCCAGCGTGCTGTTGCGGATGACCAGGGCAAACAGGTAGGCGCCGCAGATGCCGAGGAAGCTCCCGATGGCCGCACCGATGAGCCGTTTCAGGCTCATCCGCCGCAGCTTCCACTCGAACAGAACGATAGAGGCGCCGACCAGCGCGCCCACGCCCCCATCCAGATTGCGAGGCAATCCGAAAGGCTCTAGGACGAAGCAGGTGGCCGCTACCACGATGACAAAAAGAAGGCGAATAAGAATAATATCCACGGCAAACCTCCCGCGGATGAAGCATTGCCCACCCGGGCGTGCTACACCCGTGCCTCTTCCGCGCCGCCCCGGGCGGGAATGGGCCTTCCGCATGCGAGGCGCGTATGAATTAGGGGAATAAACCCACGCCCCGTCCCGGCCCTGCAGGGGCTCGGCCGGGTGGTTCAGTAATCCGACGCCATGAGTATATACCTGCCGCGAAAGGGCGGCGATGAAACTCGAACGTCAGACCTCGAACGTCAGACCTCGAACGTCAGACCTCAGACTCCGGCCCTCAGGCCGGAGATTCCCGCCAATGTCGGGAGGTTCTCAACCTGCCTCCTGGTCCGGGATGATGTCCGAGGCCTGACGCCTAAGGTCCGAGGTCCGCTTCCTGCTAAACTTTCCTCATGAAAGCCCTGGTTATCACCCGTCTCTCGGGTCCCGAAGCCCTTGCCGTTCAGAATGTTGCCGAGCCTGCTCCCAAGGCCGGACAAACCATTGTGCGCGTGGCCGCTGGAGGCCTGAATTTCGCCGACGTCATGACCACGAAAGGCGGTTATCCCGGCACCCCTCCCGCGCCACTCATCGCAGGGCGCGAATTCTCCGGCGTGGAAGAGGGCACCGGATGCCGTGTCATGGGCTATGCCCAGTGGGCTGCCTTCGCGGAAAAGACCGCTGCCTACTCTAACCTGCTCTGGCAGGTCCCCGAGGGCTGGAGCGATGAACAAGCTGCCGCTTTCCCGGTCAACTACTTCACCGCGTACCTGGGATACTGGCAGGCCGGAATGACCGATCCTGTGTGGGGCCGGGTCTCTGACCCGGCCAGGCGGAGCGAAGCTCCGCGGCCCACTCCCCGCGTCCTCATCCACGCCGTTGCCGGAGGCGTGGGCACGGCCGCGGTGCAAATCGGGCGGCTGCTGGGCGTGGAAATGTACGGCACGTCATCCTCCGACGAAAAGCTGGCGCGCGTGAACGAGCTTGGTTTACAGCACGGCATCAACTACAAACGCAATGACTACGAAGAAGTGGTTAGGAATTTTACCCGCGGCGAAGGCGTGGACGCCGTCTTCGAGATGCTGGGCGGAGAGCACACCGCCAAGAGCCTGCGCTGCCTGCGCGACTTCGGACGCGTCATTCAATACGGCACGGCGACGGGCAGGGCGCCGCAGCTTGACGTGCGCGCCCTGTACGCCAAGTCCGCCAGTGTGCAGGGCCTGTGGCTGACATACCTGTCGCAGAAACGCGAGATCATGGAACCGGCCTGGCAGCAGCTTTGCGCATGGATTGCACAAGGGCAACTCACGCCGCAGATTGGCCACATCCTGCCGCTTGACCGCGCTGTGGAAGCCTACAAGCTGCTCGAAGATGGGAAAAACTACGGGAAGGTCGTGCTGAAGATCGCGTAGATCGTGTGGGGCGGCTCTTCTGCCCGCCCCCGGCGGCCATCGTTACAAGCTTTGTCCTCACAAGCCGCGGGCAAGAGTGCCCGCGCCACATAAGCAACATCAATCGCTCGACTCCGCAAACACCCACTCATTGCTGACCAGGAAATTCGCCAGCGAGCAGACGGCGATCGCGATGGCGTTGGCGACGAGATAATTCAAGTGTCCCTGGCCGACCATGACCTTCATCAGCGCCAGGTTGCCCAGGATAGAGACCGCACCGTTGCTGAGATGGAAGCGCAGAAGACGCCGGAGCCTCGGGGGCTGAAGCCCAAAATCTTTGGAGCAGGTCATTCGCAGCGCTAAAGCGCTGCGCCACCCAAGAGCTGAACGGCCCGAAGTGTGCGGGATCGCCGTGCGCCAAGAGGGCTGCACCCGCTCGGGCTTTATTCGGTCCACCCAGGTGAACTGGTCATGCCAGACGAAGTTGTGCACGACCGCGGCTTCCACGGCGAGCGCGGTCGCTGCGAGATAGTTGAAGTGCAACACGCTCTTCAGCAGGAAAAGCGCGACGAACTGCACCGCGATGCCGATTCCGCCCACGAAGTTGAATCTGCACCATCGCAGCAGGGTGGAAGGCGCGTTTTGTCTACGAGTGTCCGCGGTCGTCGGAATCGTCATTGCGGGATCCTTTCTTCGCGATAGAGGCGCATCGTGTTCTGAAGTGTGAAGACAATCACCATCAGGGTCATGCCCGCGAGGCCAATCGCGCCGCCCACATCGAACAGGCAATACTGCCGGCCGAGAAGATGCACCTCCGGCCTCCAAAACAGAAACAGGTTTCCGATCGCCAGCAGGATGCGCAATTCCGTGGGGCCAAAGCGCCAGAACGAGATGCGAAACTCACCCAGGGCATGCGTCGCCAGATAAGACTGGATCGAGAGCATCAGGAAGGCGATGAGCAGCCCGATCGCAATTGCGGGATGCATGTAGCCCGACAGCGCCAGGCCTCCCATAAGGGCAAGAGCGCCAAAGCTGTCCACCATGTGGTCCACGTAGAATCCGTAGCGCGGTCGCTGGCGTTGGCGCACGCGGGCCAGCGTGCCGTCGAGCGAGTCGCCGAGCCAGTTGAGCGCGAGGCAGGCGATCACGCCAAGGAGCGCGTAACGGGTCCAGGATGCAAACGCGTAGCAGGCGCCTGCACCAATCTGCGCCACCAAGCCAAGGATGGTCAGATGGTCTGGATTGATTCGCTCCGGCGTGCGCGCGGCCAGCCAGAGCAGCGCGCGCTTTTCCCCGGCCGCCACCCAACTCTCCTGCACGCGCAGCATTTCGCCGGGACGCATGCGGCGCATCTCTTCATCCCGAAGCGCATGAAGAACGCGCGGGTTTACCTGCTCGCAGAATTCGGTCATCGTTTGTGAAGCTGTGGTTGCCATTGGTCGCCTCCGCGTATCAGTGCTCGTTCGATAGGCCGACTCTCGCCCAGAAGTCAGCGCGAGACAATGCACCGAAGCTCAAACCAGGATCAAACGAAGATCAACCGACAACATGTTTAGAATCAGTATGTTGGGAGCACAAATGCACGGCCGTAGAGGGCTGCCGGACGATTTCTCGAGCCAGTCTCAACGCGCCGAAGGCGCGAAGATTTCAAACCTATAGCTGGTGCGCCTCATCTAAAAGTGTGAGGGTTAAGTCTCAAGCAAGGTCTCAGGGGAAGCTTTGCCACAAGTTCTTTTGCAAGGAGGCAGGCATGAAGAGGAATTATTTCCTGGGTGCAGTGTTGTTGAGTGGGATGCTGTGGATGTATGGCGCGGAGAAGGCTGCCGCGCAACAGACTGCGGCAGCGACCGGTGTTCCCGCGCATCTGGTGGTGACGGTGGAACCTCGTAAAGGGCCCGACACGCCTGTAGTAAATCGCGACGATGTGATGGTCTATGAGGGAAAAGACCGCGATACGGTGACCGATTGGGTTCCGGCGCAGGGCGAGCACGCGCCACTGCAGCTGTTTCTTCTGCTCGACGACGGGTCGAGCACGAATCTGGGGTCGCAACTCGACGACATTCGAAAGTTCATCAACGCGCAGCCGGATTCCACGAAAGTCGGCGTGGCCTACATGCAGAACGGCATCGCGCAAGTGGTGCAGAATCTGACCAGCGATCACGCGCTGGCGGCGAAGTCCTTGAGATTGCCCATGGGAATAGGTGGCGCTAACGCCAGTCCATATTTCTCGCTGAGCGATCTGATCAAGCGCTGGCCGGCAACCACGGACCGGCGGGCGGTGCTGATGGTCACGGATGGAATTGACCGCTATTACGGCATTGGGGACACGCTCGACCCCTATCTGGACGGGGCCATTGACGATGCCGTGCGCGGCGGTATCGCAGTTTCGGCGATCTATAACCCGGACGCCGGCCACTTTGGCCACAGCTACTGGTGGAACTATTGGGGCCAGATTTACCTCTCGCGCCTGGCGGACGAAACCGGCGGGGAAGGATATTACATCGGGTTCACCGGTCCGGCGGTTGCGTTTGCTCCGTATCTGGAGGACATGACGAAACGGCTCACGCATCAGTACCTGCTGACGTTTCTGGCCAAGCGGCCGAAGAAAGCGGACTGGGCGCGAGTCCGGCTGAGGACGGAAGTGCCCAACGCTGACCTGATCTCGGCGGGGAGGGTGTGGGTGACGCCATAGAGATCGCTTGTGCCCGCTTGGGCAGCGAACGCAGGGAAGGTGTAGAGATTCTTGGACTCGCTGCCCGCAAGCGGCTAGACGAGGGGCACCCACGCAACGGCGGATTCCTTTCGATCAACACTCTGAACTTGAGATTCCGATAAGATTGGAAGTTCTGATCGGGTCTCAATGAGGAACTTGCTGCGCTTCTTTCGTCCGTCGCACCAGCACACGGTGTTTTCGGCCACCCTGCTGCTGATGGGAACGGTGATGTTGTCGCGTGTGATCGGGTATGTCCGCGAGGCCTACATTGCCTACGCGTTCGGGGCCCGGGCGCAGACCGACGCTTACGTAGCCGCGTTCACTCTGCCCGATTTTCTCAACTACATTGTGGCCGGGGGCGCGGCTTCGATCACGTTCATTTCGATTTACACGCGCTTTCTGGCGCAGAAGCGCGAAGCCGATGCCCGGAAGACATTCTCGATCATTATTACCGTCATGACGGCGGTGATGATCGTGGGGACGATTCTGACCGAGATTTACACGCCAGAGTTCGTGCGCTGGTTCGTAAAAGGGTTTTCACCGCAGCAGATCGACCTGTGCGTGTTCCTTACGCGGATTCTGCTGCCGGCGCAGATCTTCTTCTATGTGGGCGGTGTGGTTTCGGCCGTGTTGCTGTCGCACCGGCTGTTTCTATTCCCGGCGTTCGGGCCGCTGGTTTACAACGTGTTCATCATTCTGGGCGGGGTGGTGGGCGGACGCCACATCGGTATCGCGTCGCTGGCTTACGGCGCGCTGGTGGGAAGTTTTCTTGGTCCGTTTCTTGCCAGCGTGGTGGGCGCAGCGCGGATTGGAACGGGATACAGGCCGTCGTTTGAGGTGACGAATCCCGCGTTTCTTGAGTGGGTGCGGCTCTCGGTGCCGCTGATGTTGGGGGTTTCTCTGGTGGCGGCCGACGATTGGATTCTGCGGCACTATGCCGCCAGCGGCGTGGGCGACATCTCACATCTCAATTTCGCCAAGCGGCTGTTTTCGGTGCCGATTGCGGTGCTGGGACAGGCGACAGGACAGGCGTCCCTGCCATTTTTTGCGCGCCTGTTCAACGAGAAGAAGCTGGAGGAATTTGCCTCTACGGTGAATGACTCGGTGTACCGGGTCTCGGCGGCGTCATTTCTGGCAGCCGGATGGATGATGGCAGCAGCGCTGCCGCTGATTGATCTGGTGTACCGGCGCGGGCAGTTCTTGTTTTCCGATACGCAGCCGACGGCGATCTATTTCTTCTGGTTTTCGCTTTCTCTCGTGTTGTGGTCGGCGCAAGGACTCTACGCGCGGGCGTTTTTCGCCGCGGGCGACACGCTCACGCCCATGGTGGCGGTCACCCTGATTACCGTGGCGTCGCTGCCCGTGTACTCGTTCCTGTTTCATACCTTCGGAGTGGTCGGGCTGGCGTGGGCTTCGGACACCGGCATTGGGGTAAATCTGCTGACCTTGGCTTGGCTGCTGCATTACCGAAGACTGGTTTCGTTGGGCGGATTGCCGTGGAAGGAGTTGGGGAAGGCGGCGCTGACGGCCGTGGTGGCGGGCGGGATCAGCTATGAAGTGGCGAAGATTGTTCCCCTGGCCACCTCTGGGCACGGCAGGCGGGTGGCAGACTTGACGCAGCTTGCGCTTGTGACCGTGACGTGGGCGGCGGCAGTGGCTGCGGGCTTGTGGCTGCTGCGCTCGGAGTTGCCGCGAGATTTACGGCGGCACAAGGGGGCGGTGTATCCGGCGGTTGCGCAGGGCGGCAGCAGAGAGATATTCGGGTCGGGGAGAGAACCGTAAGGCCCCCCACGTCTCGTAAAGGCAGCGAGACATCGGGCACCGGGGATGGTCTGGGTTGTTAGGTCTTCGGTATTAGTGAGGAAGGTCTGGCCGTCGTGCTGCGCTATACTCGATTTCGGAACGCAGGATGACCACCGCGACCAAAACTGTCCCCATTGAGAAGCTGGTCGACGCGCTGCGGCGGTTGCCGGAGGCTGCGTTCGGCCAGAAAGAGCAGGTGCTGCGCCTTCTCGCTGAAAGGCCCGTCAGCGCCGACTCTCTCGCTTCTTATCTGACCTGGGACCGGCAGCATTACACGCGCAATCTCATTGACCGGACTCCGCTTTACGAGTTGTTGGCGATCTGCTGGGAAGTCGGGCAGGCGAGTTCGGTGCACAACCATCGCGACCAGAATTGCTGGATGGCCGCTCCCATCGGCCGCCTGCAGATCGAGAACTTTCATCTGGTTCACCAGGATTTGCAGGCTGGCCGGTGCCGACTGGAGCCGCTCAACACGATCGAGATGAACCTGTTCAATCCCTGTGCGGTTGATCCGGATGATCCGGTGCATCGCGTGGTCAACCCGCGCGAATTCAACCAGCGTGCGGTCAGCTTGCACGTTTATTCGCGCCCGTTCGATACCTGCGTCGTCTATTCGCCCGAGCAAGGCACTTGCGGGGAAATCCGGCTTCAATTCAACACCATGTTCGGGAAGAGCACGTTCGGAAAGACCCTGTTCGAAAGACCTGAGGAGCTCTGACCTCCACGATGCTGCGGCATAAATATCTGATTGCGTTGCTCGGCGCGCTCCTGTTGCTCGATCTCGCGTGCACCAAGGACGAGCCCGAGCCGGTGAGCACGGTCGAACCCTCGGAGCGCGTTGCGCCCTCGCCGGTGGGGACGAGTCAAACTGTGCTGGAGAAAACGTTTGCCCTGAAAGCCACAGCCACATTCCCGTTCGAAATTCCCGCCCATGCCGCAATGCCTCACCTCCACGGCATCTTCGAGTCGTTCGCCGGGCTGGCGCACGGCGCGTCCGACGACACGGCGAATATCGACTTCCTCATCATGAACCAGGGCCAGCAGGACGATTTTGCCAGCAACCGCCCGAGTGAGGCCCTCTTCACCGTCGAAGCGTCCCACAATCAGGCGGTAAACTTCGACCTGCCGGCGTCGCTGGATCGGCCGGTGAAGTACTACCTGGTGTTTCGCAACCCCGAAGGCGGGAAACATAGCAGGGTTGTGGAAGCGAACTTCCACGTGGATTTCTAGCGCCACACGCTGCTGCTAAACTAACCGCGGTGCCCCCGCGAAGAAAATCATCGGACTCCGCAACCGGTGCGGCCGCCGGAACGCCCGCGCCCGTGCGAACACCAACTCAGGCTTCCGCCGAAGGCCGCATTTTCCTTATCGACACGATGTCGTTCATCTTTCGCGCCTACCATGCCATGGCGCGGCAGCGGCCCATGTCCACCAAAAGCGGGTTGCCCACGGCGGCGATTTATGTCTTCGTGAACATGCTGCGCAAACTGCGCGAGGATTTTTCTCCGAAGTTCCTCGCTGCGGTTTTCGACGTCGCCGGGCCCACCTTTCGCGACGAGCAGGCCGAGACCGTAACCGTGGTCCGCAAGTTCGACATCAAGACGCAGACGTTCACGGAGGTCGAATACAAGGGCTACAAAGCCAACCGCGCGGCGATGCCGGAGGATCTGGTACAGCAGGTGCCTTACATCCGGCGCGCACTCGAGGCCTACCGCATCCCGATCCTCGAAGTCGCCAGGTTCGAAGCCGACGACGTGATCGGGACGCTGGCCCGCAAGGCCGCCGAGGCGGCGCATCCGGTCTACGTTGTTTCCAGCGACAAAGACATGATGCAACTGGTTGACGACAAAGTGCAGATTCTGAATCCAACCAAGGACAATCTGATCTGTGATGCAGCCAAGGTGGAAGAAATTCTCGGCGTGTCTCCGGCGCGGGTCGTGGACTTGATGGCTCTGCGTGGCGACGCGGTCGACAACATTCCGGGGGCACCCGGCATTGGCGACAAGGGATCGGTCGAGATCATCAAGCGATTCGGAACGGTCGAGCAGGCGCTGGAGCGCGCCGCCGAAGTGGAAAAGAAAACTTATCGCGAGTCGCTGCTGAACAATCGCGAGACCATCCTGTTCAGCAAGAGCATGGCGACGATCGACACGAATGTGCCCGTGGAGTTCAATGCCGAATCCATGCGCTCCGGCGAGCCCGACGTGGATGCGCTGCGCGCACTCTTCGCCGAGCTCGAATTTACCTCGCTGCTGAAAGAGCTGCTGCCGGTGGTCGAGGTCGGTGAGGCGCACTACAGCGAAGCCACGTCAGCTGCGGATGTCGAGAGCGTCATCCGGGCCGTTGCCGAAGGCGCCCTGGCGATTGCGGTTGAGCAGGAAGATTCAGCTGCACCGGCAGAAGAGGAGGAAGAGGAATCCCAGGAGGCGCAACTTTCGCTCATGGCGGGAGCGGGACCCGGACCGGCGCCCGCAGTTCAGCGCGTCGCCATTTCGGCGGAGGCAGGCTCGGCCACGATCGTAAAGCTCGATTCAGGGGATGCCGCCAATAAACTGCGCGCTGTGCTGGCAAATGCCGATTCGCCGAAGGCAATTCACGACTACAAGGCCGCGATCCACGCGCTGGCGCCGCTCGGGATCACGCTCGCCGGCGTGCGCCACGATCCCATGCTGTATTCCTACCTGCTCGATCCAACCTATTCCTCGCATCGCCTGGCGGACATCGCTCTGCGCCACTTCAATTTGAAACTCGCCGGCGAACTGGCCGAGTCGGCGGATATTACCGGAAGGCTGGCGGGAACGCTGCGCGGCGAAGTGGAGCAGGCGGGCCTCGGCAAGCTTTACGAAGAAATGGATTTGCCCCTGGTTCCGGTGCTTGCGCGCATGGAGCAGGCCGGCGTGAAAATCGATACCGCCGCGCTGGCGCAGATGTCGGCTGAGCTGGAGCGGGAGATCGCCGCCAAAGCGACGGAGATTTACCAAGCCGCTGGGGTGGAGTTCAATGTTGGTTCTCCCAAGCAGCTTGGCGACGTTCTGTTCAACCGCATGAGCCTGCCCAAGCCGGTCAAATACGGCAAGGGGCGGACGATTTCAACGGCGGTAGATGTGCTCGAAGAGCTGGCGGAAAATCACCCCATCGCGCGGATGGTGCTCGACTATCGCCAGCTCACCAAGCTCAAGTCCACCTATGTGGATGCACTGCCCGCGCTCATCAATCCGGCGACGGGACGATTGCATACGACTTTCGACCAGGCGGGAACGGCGACGGGGCGCCTGTCGTCGGCGAATCCCAACCTGCAGAACATTCCTATCCGCACCGAACTGGGGCGCGGCATTCGGGCGGCCTTCATCGCCGAGCCCGGCCATGTCTTGCTGACTGCTGACTATTCGCAGATCGAACTGCGCCTGCTGGCCCACTTCTCGCGCGATCCGCTGCTGGTCGAGGCTTATCGCCGCGGCGACGACATCCATACGCTCACCGCTTCGCAGGTCTTCGGCGTGCCGCCGTTGATGGTCACACCCGACCATCGCCGGCAGGCCAAAGTGGTCAACTTTGGCATCGTCTACGGGCTGTCTGCTTTCGGCTTATCGCAGCAGCTTGGAATCGAGCCGGGCGAAGCCAAGCAGTTCATCGGAAGCTATTTTGAGAAGTACAAGGGCGTGCGGGCGTTTATTGATAAGACTTTGGCAGAAGCTCGCCGCGACATGAAAGTGAAAACCCTGTTCGGACGGGTGCGGCCCATCCCCGACATCAACAGCAAGAACGTGAACCAGCGCGGGTTTGCCGAGCGCACTGCGGTTAACACGCCGCTGCAGGGCACGGCGGCCGATCTGATCAAGATCGCCATGATCCGCATTGATGCGGTGCTGCTCGAACGAGGATTGAAGTCGCGCATGACGTTGCAGGTTCACGACGAACTCGTGTTTGAGGTTCCTGAAAACGAGGTTGAGATCATGAAGTCGCTGGTCCGGGAATATATGGAGAAAGTCCATGTGCTGACCGTGCCTCTGCAAGTGGAGATGGGCGTCGGTGCGAACTGGCGGGATTTGGAGTAAGGAGTTGCCGAAAACACTCGACTTGGGTGCAGGAAAACCTAGGTCCCTCGCTTCGCTCGGGATGACAACGCTATCGGGATGACAACGCGTATTGGGGTGACAAGGCGTGCCGGGATGACAACGCGTATCGGGGTGACAAGGCGTATCCGAATGACAACGCGAATTGGGATGACAAACGCGCATTGGGACGACAACGCGTATTATGTCTGAGTTGTAGTGTAAAATTGCGGGTGAACCCCTCCGCTGGAGGCCGGCGAGGCCGGCGGGCCGCCTGAAGGCGGACGCTGAAACCGCGGAATCCAACCCAGTCGGGACGTGGCGCAGCCTGGTAGCGCACTTGCTTGGGGTGCAAGGGGTCGCGAGTTCAAATCTCGCCGTCCCGACCAATAACTCTTACAGATCCCTCGCAAAACATCCTCGGGATTTCGCCAGCGGGCTCTCGCTTCGCTGACGCCCGCTAACCGGCTCAAGTTCAAATCTCAGGACGCGCTTAACAAAATCGGGACTCTCGAGGCGTTGGCAGCAGTCAAGGACTATGATGCGAAGCACAATCAAAGCTTAGTCGAGACGCGAGGCTTTTCCAGACGTACTCACGGATTTGATGCTAGAACATACCAACTGAGCGATGGCGGAGGGAGAGGGATTCGAACCCCCGGTACGGTTTCCCGTACAGTGGTTTTCAAGACCACCGCCTTAAGCCACTCGGCCATCCCTCCGCATATTGTTTACAACAACTTGCAGTGACATTACCAAAGATTTAGTGCCCATTGGTGCCCAAAGAGGTACACTGACGCTGAGGTGAGCAAATATGGTGGCTCGAAACCAAGCTGGGCAGATCATCGAACGCTCCGGCATCTTCTACGTTAGATATTACACCGGCAGACTGACGGAGCAAGAAAAACCTGAGCGCGTCACAGCGCGGCTTTGCGTGAAGGACGCGAAGCACAACAGCCGAACCTGCAAGGCCGTGAAGTTTCTCCGTGATCAGTACATGGTCAAGATCAACGCCGAGGCGGGTGCGGCTCCGAGGATGAATCCGCGTGACATGACCGTCACCGAGTTTTGGGATGAGACGTACTTGCCCTGGGCGGAAGCCAACCTGCGGGCCTCAACGGTCCATGGTTATAAGAAGACCTGGAATCTGTATCTCAAGGACAGCCTGGGGAAACGCAACTTGCGCGACTACAAGACCCATGAGGGCAGCCAATTGCTCACGGGCCTTGTTCCAAAACTAGGGGCGGTGACATTGCAACATGTGCGATCCCTGGCGAGCGGCATCTTTACGCATGCCGTCAACCTGGGCCTCATTGATCGGAATCCGTGGTCCGAAGTAAAAGTCTTGGCGAAAGTCCGCGCCTCCGAACCA
The DNA here is from genome assembly GCA_052326105.1 of Candidatus Sulfotelmatobacter sp. Classification (GTDB taxonomy): domain Bacteria; phylum Acidobacteriota; class Terriglobia; order Terriglobales; family Acidobacteriaceae; genus Sulfotelmatobacter. Next base: position 30,530 of record JBKQRC010000076.1, read on the forward strand.
ACTCAGCACTACACATTGGAGGAAGCGGAGAACACAATCACAGAGTTAGTCTCGCGTGTTGATGCTCAGGCGATCTTCGCGCTTGCTTTCTTCCTGGGCCTACGACCGAGCGAGATTGCCGGGTTGAAGTGGGAAGACATTGATGAGGATTTCGTTCACATTCGACGCGCAGCAGTGCGTGGTGTAGTGGGCGGAACAAAAACACCGGAGGCGCAGGCATCGTTGCCATTGATCCAGCCGGTAAAGGGCTTGCTCTCGCTTTGGAGGGCTAGAAACAAGGCCGTAAGCGCGGGCTGGGTCTTTAGGAACGCGAAGGGCGGGCCACTCAACGTCGAATCGTTCTGCCGCAACGTGATGATCCCGATCCTGGGCAAGGCCGGTGTGCCGTGGAAGAGTCTTTACGCCGCACGCCGTGGCTGCGCCACGATGCTCACCGGCTTGACCGGCAACGTGATCGCAGCGCGTGCTGTGTTGCGTCACAAGTCCATGCTCACCCTGTTGGGCCACTACGACAAGGCCAACGTCGAAGCTATGACAACAGGATTGAAACTTGCCGAAAAATCAACATCCTTCAGGGCACTAACCGGGCACCAGGCCGATTAGTGCCACACTGTTTCACCTACTTACAGACGAACGTTGGTTGTCACAACCGCCCGATTACTTGATCGGGCGGTTTTTTTTGACCGGTCCATGTGGGCCGACCGGTCCAGAAGTGTTTCACAACGTCCACACAAGACCGGTTGGACCGGCAAAAGTTAACGGAGCCGTCGTTTTTCAAAGTCCTCTCTCTCTCCGAGAAATATGCGTAGGATTTTACCGGTCCGACCGGTCCGACCGGTCCGAATGCGGCTCTGGGCACGGCTTTTGGCTTGACACGTTGCTTGTGAACATATATCATCATTACGTTCGCGTTGAACGCTTAGAAGCGACATCCGGTTGACGGCCAGCGATTTCTGATCCGCCTCTCCATCCGGGAAGTAGACGCGAAGCAGTAAGAAGAGTCCGACAGGTTGAACTCCTAACGGCCTTCCAAAGAGCGACCAACTCTTTAGGAGGGCCGACGTGTTTTCAGCCAACAGTGAAACGAAATGTTGTCAGTTACCCGGCTGCGTCAAGCCCGTAGTAGTTAACCATCGTGGCCGTCCCGCGAAGTTCTGCTCACCTGCTCACAAGGTAAGAGCCTTCCACGCACGCAATCGTCGTGACGATGTGACGTACCAGCGGACGGCTTTCCCAAAGAAATTCTCCAAGACTGAAAAAGATAAGCCTTGGTTGAATCCGCGCAATACTAAGCCTCAACTCACTAATACAACTGAGCCTGAACGTACCAGCCTTGACTTCGATGCAAAGCCGGTCGCTTCTTTCGAGTTTCCGAGCAGATGGAGCCTTCCGCGTCACAAAGTTCATCGCGGGGTGCGGCAATGAGCGACTGGAAATCCCAACTCCGATATTTCGTCGCGCATCGTTTCGTGGATGGCTGCTGCACCTGTGGTCACAAGAATTGCGATTCGCCAGGGAAGCATCCGAAAGAAAAAGGGTGGCAGCAGCGAGCAACGAACGATCCTGATCGAGTGGCCCAGATCCAAAACGATCCGGCCAGTAATCCCGCGATTGCGTGCGGTAAAGGCTCCAATCTTTTCGTCTTGGACGTGGACGGAATTGACGGTCTTATTGCTCTCGCTGAATTGGAAAAAGCGAACGAGCCTCTACCGCCTACTCACAAAGTAAGGACCGGCAGCGGAGGATTCCATTTCTATTTTCAGTATCCGAGCACGCCACTTCCGAACCAGGTGAAATTTCTTCCGGGGCTTGATACTCGGAGCGAAGGCGGTCTTGTCATTGCGGCAGGCGGACGCAACGAGAAAGGGCCTTACATTGCCCAGAACGATTTAGAACCTGCGATCTTGCCGGAGTGGTTGGTTGCGGCGATTCTCACTGCCAAGACGAAGGACAGCACGAAAACCGAACGACTGATCAAAGGCAATCGCAACAATGCCATTTTCAAACTAGCGTGTGGCCACCATCATGCCGGAACTTCTTATGAAGGTGCTCTTGACCTCTGCCTGAAAGAAGCGGCCCGCGCGGTTCCTCCCTATCCCGAACATCTCACCGTGTACGCAGTGAAGTCGGCTTATGGTTATCCGACTGACGAAGTGATGCCGCTTGACACCAGCGATCAAGGATTAGCGCTCACCTTTGTTGAGAGTGGTCCGCTTCTCAGGTACGTTTCCGACGATCAAAGCTGGGTCGCATATAAGGGCGGTATTTGGGTTGAAGACGATCCGGCCAGCGACATAGCGGCTCTGCTCAAGAGCCTGGAGCCGCCGAATATCTCCGACCCAAAGGCTGCGGGCAGCATCCATCGGCGGCTTAATTCCCGCCGTGCAGTCAATGATGTCACTTTCTTTGCGGAAGCTTGGCCGAACCTAAGAACCACGGCGGGTGAGTTTGATCCTGATCCTTGGGTTGTCGGACTTCCGAACGGTGAAGCCCTGGACTTACGAACGGGAGAACGCCGCGCTGCATGTCCGCACGATCTGATTACACGCGCTCTCCCGGTTGCACCGGAAGGAACGTGCCAGCGCTGGCTTGACTACTTGGAACAGACGCATCCGCGTGATCCTGAGCTTATCGCTTACCTACAGCGCCTTGTGGGTTACTGGCTCACGTCTTCCACGCAAGAAGACATGATTGCTTTCTTTATCGGAGTCGGCGGCTCCGGCAAAGGAACTTTTGCGGAGCCATTGCAGCGGATATTGGGCCGGTACTGCGTTCCTATTCCGATTGGGATGTTGCTGGAGGATACCAACGAAGATCGCCGCTTGAACTATATAGCCGATCTGTGCGGAGCGCGGCTTGCAGTGTGCAATGAAGGCTCCAAGATGCGCCGCCTCGATTCGCGTGGAATAAAGATGCTCACGGGTGGAGGCAAAGCGGTAGGTCGCCGCATGGGACAGCAGCCGATCTCCTTTCAGCAGACCCACAAGATTCTCATCCTGGCGAATGACAATCCCGTTCTTGAACTGGATTCTGCGATGAAACAGCGCGTGCATTGCATTCCTTTTAACGAGAAATTCCGGGGTGAACAGCGCGAAGAAAAAGGCTTGCGTGATGTCTTTGCCCAGCCGGAGCAATTGCAAGGGATTCTCGCCTGGGGTGTAGAGGGTTCCTGAGCCAGCCCCGGCTTGTCCCACAATTCTTTTTCAACCCTGGCGATTTCCTCATCGGTTGCTGCCAACTCATTGAAGTGTTCCTGCACCAACTCCAAAATTTGCTTTTCGCGCTGCGCTCGTTTTATAACTTTTTCAGGTACACCACTCGAATCGCCAATGCCTTTCTTAGTCATGTGAGATTTTCCTCCCCTGAAATTCTTTGGGCACTAGGTGCCCTGTTAGTGCCCAAAACTGTCTTGGTGCCCGCATTTCTGCGTACAATTCCGTGCTTCTCGCACCATATCGTGTTGATTCTACGTGCCTCGTAAGGACACCTGCCGCTTTCAAGACCACCCGTTTCAACCGCTCACGCATCCCTCCGCGGGTTTACCTCAACATCTTAACCGAGTGCTGCCAAAGATACGTTGATAAGAAGCGTGCAATCGTTGCTCGGCCGGGCCTCGCCTGGAGGCCGGCATGGGCAATATCAACGGGGTTGCGCGTTCGCGCACCGCGGGGCATTTCGTCTTTGCTGCCCCCATCGTCCGCTACCCCATCTTCCACTACCCCATCATTGCGATTGTAGCCCGGCCCACGGAAGAGAGTACAGCGGTCAAGGCGCCTGCATGCACCAAACGCGACAAACGTCACGGCGCGATCTGCAACCGCCGTGCGGCTTGGCGCCCGTCCTTAATCTGCATCTGTGGCCATGCTGAACCCGGCCTACGTCTCGGGGATAGTATTCTGTTTCTTAACCTCGCGCGACCATGGTCCGAATTCTTATCGTCGGCATTGGCAACCCTCTCCGTTCCGATGACGGACTGGGCTGGCATGTAGCGCGAGAACTCATGCGGGAACTGGCACGCGACGACGTTCGAGTTGTGGCAACGCAACAGTTGACGCCGGAACTATCGGACATGGCGAGCCGCGCGGAACTCGTTCTGTTCATTGATGCGGCTCGCAGCGGCCGCCCGGGAACCCTGAAGTGCGAACAAATTGTGGCTGCGGCGCCGGCCAGCCGCCATTCGCATGAGCTGTCGCCCGCGTGCATTCTGAAGTTGGCGCAGGAACTGTACGGCCGCCGCCCCACAGCGTATACGCTTACGGTTGCGGGAGAATCTTTCGCCACCGGCGATACTGTTTCAGCAACGGTGGGAGCCGCCCTACCTGCTTTGAAGGCAAGAATCCGGCAGTTCATTGATGGCAGCGCGGGAAAGAAGATCGAGTAGCCACTCGGCAGACTGGTGCCGCCGGGAAGGGGACGAAGGGGACGATCCGGCTACAACTGATCCCGGAACAGCTCGTGGGTTTCGACCCGGTGAGCGCCCTTGACGAGTGCAAAGCGCGGGTGTCCGCAGGTGCGGCATCGGGGAAACTTTCTGCCTTTGATGCAGGTTACTTCGTGCTCGGGAGCGTGTGCCGGGTCGTGGGTGACCTTGTAAACCCCAGACCTCAGACAGACGTCATTCGCCTTAAACTCATCACCAACCTGTACCGCCATCTCTTCCTCCGTTTGAAGTTCAATTTGCCATCTGGTCGAGCAAACGCCCTTCCGCATCGAGCAGCTGGATCGTCATTGCCAGCGAGCCGTCGGCGTGAGTCGAACAGCTCAGGCAGGGATCATAGGCGCGCACGACCGCCGAGACATGGTTGAGCATTCCCTCATTCAGTTTGGTTCCGTCAACGTAGTGTTCCGCGACCTGCTGAACGCTTCGTCCGATCGCAAGGTTGTTGTGGCCGGTGGCCACGATCAGATTAGCCCAGGTAATGGCGCCTTCTGCGTTGACCTTGTAATGATGAATCAGGGTTCCGCGCGGCGCCTCGATCATCCCTACGCCCTCCAGCGCATTCACGCCCGCGGTGGCGCGCACGTGCGGGTCAAGAATTTGCGGATCGTTCAGCAATATTTCGATTTTTTCCAGGGTGTACGTAATCTCAATCAGCCGAGCGTAGTGATAGAGGAACGCGCTGTGAGCAACCGCTCCGAAGCGCTCGTGAAATTCGCGGAACTCGGCGTCGGCCGAAGGGGTTCCGCAAGCTCCGGCTGCGTTCAGCCGGCCCAGCGGACCGACGCGATACACGCCCCCCGGAAACCCCTGCGGTATGAAATACGGAGCCTTCAGATAAGACTCGCGCAGGCTGGCCTCGCCGATCCACTGCTTGTAATCTTCGGCAGCGATCTGGTCCTGGACGATTTCGCCCGACGCGCCGCGAAAACGCAGATTGCCATCGTAGAACTGCAGGTTGCCTTTCCCATCCACCAACCCGGCGTACATGGTGGGGAACGAACCGAAAACACCGATCTCTTCCTTGAAGTTGTCGAGCGCTCCCTTGAAGAACTTGAGGGTGCGCTCGGTGATGGCCTTGGCCGACGGCAGTTCGGAGAGAATTCGATCGCGCACCGGCTCGGCTAAGGGCGACGCCACTCCTCCGGGCACAATCCACGAAGGATGCACGCGCTCCTGGGCCAGCCCCTCGACCACCTGCAGCCCAAACTTCCGCAGTTCGATTCCGTCGCGCGCCAGCTCCGGATGCTCGGCGATGACGCCCATCACATTGCGCGTTGCCGGATCGCTATCCATGCCAAGCAGGAAGTCGGGAGCCGACAGATAAAAGAAACTCAACGCGTGGGACTGCACCATCTGCGCACAATGCACCAGTTCCCGCAGCTTGCGCGCCGCGGGAGGAATCCTCACGGCCAGGATCGAATCGCAAGCTTTCGCGGAAGCCAGCAGATGGCTGATGGGGCAGATCCCGCAAATCCGCGCCGTGATCCCCGGCATTTCATAAAAGGGACGGCCTTCGGTGAACTTCTCGAAACCCCGAATCTGGGTCACGTGAAATTCGGCTCCAGCCACGTGGCCTTCCTCATTCAGATGGATGGTAACTTTTCCATGCCCTTCGATGCGGCTGATGGGCTCGATGGTGATGCGCTTCATTACGCGCTCCTTATCCAAACTTAACCGGCTGGCTGGCCTCCGGCTTCCGCCCTTCCAGCAAGTCGGTAATCAGTCCCAGAATTGTTTTTGCAGGCGGCGGGCAACCCGGCAGCCAGTAGTCCACTTTGACGAACTCGCGCAGCGGCCGGGCCTGCCGCAGCAACGCCGGCACGCGGTCGGTGGGAATCAGCTTCTTTTCGTCGGCGCCGTCGATGTAAACGCGCTGCAGCAGTTTGTTCACGGGAATGTTGTTACGCATGGCAGGCACGTTGCCCGCTACGGCGCAATCTCCGAGGGAGACCAGCACTTGCGTCCGCTGGCGAATTTTCCGGAGCTTGCTCAGATCATCCTGCGAACTCACCGCGCCCTCGACCAGGGTGACATCCACATCCTCAGGGAACTCCTGCGCGTCCACCAGCGGGCCATACACGATGTCAATCTTGCGGCCGAGAGAAATAATGGCTGCGTCCATGTCGAGCAGGGACATGTGGCATCCCGAGCAGCCGTCCAGCCACACGGTAGCCACTTTCACTTTCTTCATACCTGCGCTCCTCTTCTGTGCGCCAGGGAAGTAACGGTGCCGAGCTTCTTCACCATTTCCTCGACCGCCCAGCCCTTCTCGGCCAGGGCGCCGGTCGGACACGCCTGCACGCACTTGCCGCAGTTGGTGCAACTGGCAGCCTGTCCCCAGCTTTCGTTCATCTCGCTGGTAACGCGCGCGTGAATGCCTCGGGAAGTCACATCCCAGACGTGCGCGCCTTCAAGCTCGTCGCACACCCGCACGCAGCGGGTGCACAGAATGCAGCGGTTGTGGTCGAGAACGTAGCGCGGGTGAGACGTGTCCACGCTCAGCTTGGGATAGTTGTAAGCAAACTCGACGGTATTCACGCCCAGCGATGTCGCCATGGACTGCAGTTCGCAATGCCCGTTGGATACACAGACGGAGCAGATATGATTGCGCTCGATGAGCAGCAACTGCACGGACATCCGGCGATAGCGGGTCAGCCGCGGGGAGCTTGTGGTCACCGACATTCCGTCCTGAATGGGAGTGGTGCATGCCGGAAACAGGCGGTCCACGCCCGATACTTCCACCAGGCAGACGCGGCAAGCGCCCACCGGGGTCAGACCGTCCAGGGCGCAGAGCGTGGGGATATATTTTCCGTTCGCTTTGGCCGCCTGCAGGATCGTCTGGCCCTCCTCGGCGGTGATCAGTTGCCCGTCGATGCGGATTGACAGCTTCTTCTGTGGCAAGACTCGCTCCTTTCGCTTCTCGTACAACTAGCCCACGGTGACGGCTTTGACGTCGCAGCGCAGGCAACGGCAAGCCTCATCGTGCGCCGTCTCGGGGTCCAGTCCGGTGACAACCTCATCCTGCGAGCGCACGCGAATGGCAGCCGGCAAGGGCACTCCCGAATGCCGGCGGCTGGGGCTGGCTTCCTCGGGTGGGGCCTGCTCGTATTCAAAGTCGGGGAACAGGCTGTTCCAGCGTTCCCCCTCCATCAACTGGCGGTCGATGTTGCGGGCCGCCTGCTTGCCGTAACCCATGGCGCCGGAAACATTGGATGCGCCTGTGACCACATCGCCGCCGGCGTAAAACTTCGGGCGGCTTGATTCCAGCGTGAACCGGTTCACGTCCACTGTGCCCGCACGTTTCAGCACCAGCCCGGATTCCTTGGCGAACTCCACATCCACGCCTTCGCCCACCGCCAGAATCACGGAATCGCAATCGAAGCGCTGGATCTCACCGGTCGAAACCGGCTTCCTCCGGCCCGAGGTGTCATAAGCGCCCAGCCGGGTGGTCACAGTTTCAATTGCTCTCACGTTGCCCCGGGCGTCGCCGATGATGCGATGAGGCGCAGCCAGAAAAACGAACCGGGCGCCTTCATCTCGGGCCGCGCTGGTCTCTTCTTCGATCGCAGGCATGTCTTTGCGCTCGCGCCGGTAGAAAACGGTGGCGTCTGCGCCTTTGCGCAACGCCGTGCGCGCCGAATCGATGGCCGCGTTGCCGCCGCCGATAATGGCGACACGCCGGCCCAGCGGCACGTCCTGACCCGCTGCCATAGACTCCAGGAAGTTCAGCGCCCCATACACACCCTTCAATTCCGTGCCAGGCTGATCCACCCGGCTCTCTTTCCAGGTCCCGAGCGCAAGGAAGATGGCGTCGAAATGATCATCCAGTTCGCTCACGGTCAGATCGGCGCCCAGCTTCGTGTTGAAGATGAACTTCACGCCGAGCCGCTCGATGAGTGATATCTCGCGGCTCAAAATGCTCTTCGGCAGGCGGTACTCGGGCAAGGCGAAGCGCAACATCCCGCCGGCTTCAGGTTTGCTGTCGTACACGGAGACGTCGTGACCGAGCAGAGCCAGATAAAACGCGGCCGTCAGTCCAGCCGGTCCCGCGCCCACGACTGCGATTTTGCGTCCAGTCGGTTCCAGCTTGCGCGCCACCACTGCCTGTACCATGACTTCGTACTTATCGGAAAGCAGGATGGAATCAGCGATGAAGCGGTGCACCTCGCGCATGTTCACCGACTGATCGAGCGTCTGGCGGCGGCAGCGGTTGTCGCAGGGATGCTGGCAGACCCGGCCCGTCGAAGAAGGCAACGGATTATCGAAGATGACCGACAGGAATGCCTGCTCCATCTGCCCTTCTTTGTAGAGTTGGAGGAATCGCGGGATGTTCATGTGCAGCGGGCAGCTGTTCTCGCAAGGCGACAGGGCCAGTTCTTCGCACACGCCGGCCACGCAGCGCCGGGCAAGAATGTGGTCCTCGAACTCGCTGCGGAAATGGCGAAGCGTGGTCAGCACCGGATTGGGCGCCGTCTGCCCCAGCCCGCACAACGAGCAGTCGCGGATGTAGCGGCTCAGTTCATCGAGCAGTTCAATGTGGTGCGTGGTACCCGCACCCTCGGTCACGCGATTCAAAATGCGCAGGCATTTATTGAGGCCGACCCGGCAGGGAATGCACTTGCCGCACGACTCGGAGTGGGTGAACTCGATGAAGTAACGGGCCACGTCCACCATGCAGTTATCTTCATCCATCACCACCATGCCGCCCGATCCCATGATCGATCCCAGTTGTCCCAGACTTTCATAGTCCACCGGGGTTTCGAACATCTCGTGCGGGATGCATCCGCCGGACGGGCCGCCGGTTTGAACGGCCTTGACTTGCCGGCCCTCGGCTGCGCCGTCTCCGATGTCGTAAATAAACGTCTTCAGCGTCGTGCCCAGCGGCATCTCTACCAGGCCGGTGTTCTTGATTTTCCCGACCAGGGAGAAGACCTTGGTCCCGGAACTCTTGGGGCTGCCCGTCTCGGTAAACCATGCTGGCCCGCGCATCACAATGGGCGCGATGTTGTACCAGGTTTCAACGTTATTAATGTTGGTGGGTTTGCCCCACAAACCCTTCTGCGCTGGAAACGGCGGCCGGGGCCGGGGACGGCCCGCCTCGCCTTCCAGCGACGCAATCAGCGCGGTCTCTTCGCCGCATACGAACGCTCCCGCGCCTTCCACCAGCGAAATGTCAAACTTGAATCCGCGCCCGAGGATGTTTTCTCCCAGCACTCCGCATTCCCGCGCCTGTTCGATGGCCCGGTTCAGCCGATGCACAGCCAGCGGATACTCCGCCCGCACATAGACGATTCCCGCGCTGGCGCCCATGACATAGCCGCCGATGATCATGCCTTCCAGCAGCGCATGCGGATCGCTTTCAATTTCGTTGCGGTTCATGTAAGCGCCGGGATCGCCTTCGTCGGCGTTGCAGATGATGTACTTCGGCTCAGCCTTCGCCTTGGCCAGGAACTCCCACTTGTTCCCGGTCAGATATCCGGCGCCGCCGCGTCCGCGCAGCCGCGACGCTTTGATCTGTTCAATCACGGCTTCCGGATGCCCATCAATCAGCACTTTGTACAGAGCCTGGTAACCGCCGACGGCAATATATTCTTCGATGTCATCGGGATTGATGATTCCGCAATTCCGCAGCACAATCTTGCGCTGCCCCTTGAAGAACGGCACGTCACTCCAGGCAGGCACTTCGGGGTAGCCCTCGCCATAGCGCACGTGCCCGGTCAAGTGATCCCACTCTTCGATCTTGCAGTAGATGAGATCGGGAGACAGATTGCCTTCCGCGATATCTTCGAGAATGCGGCCGGCGTCATTGGCCTGCACTTTACGCAGAATCACCAGGGGCTTTCCCGGCAGACGCACGCTGACCAGCGGTTCCTGGAAACACGCGCCAAAACATCCGACCGGCGCGAGCACGACATCGGCTCCGCTGCGCTCGATCGCCTCGGCGAACGCCTGATAAAGGCCCTCGGCTCCGTTGCCCCGCCCGCACGTTCCCATGCCGACCGTTAACCGTGGCACCGCAGGCACCAGCTTGGCCAGTCCGGCCTCACGCACTGTGTTGAACGCTCCAATATCCTGAATCCGAGGCATCGCTTAGTCTCCTCCTCGAATCGTTGCAATCTCGCGCTGCACCGTGCGCTCCGTGGCGTGTCCGCAGATGCGATGATTCACCTCGACAACCGGGGCCATGGCGCATTGCCCGAAGCACGCTACCGTTCGCACCGTAAACCTTTGGTCCGAAGTGGTCAGCACCAGCTTGTCCGCCTCGTTGCCGTCACTCTCGCTGTCTTCGAGCCCCAGGCCCAGATCCAGCCGCGCGCCCTGCAGCAGATTGCGCGAGCCGCGCGTGTGGCACGCCGTCCCACGGCAGATGCAGATGGTGTTTTCCCCCTGCGGCTGCAAATTGAACAAAGCATAAAACGTGGCCACACTGTAGATCCGTGAAAACGGCGTGCCCGTCTTCACGGCGATATAGCGCAGCGTCTCCGCCGGCAGGTACTTGTGAGGATTTCTTTCCTGCACAGCTTCCAGAATTCCCAGCAGCGCGCCGGGACGCCCCGTGCTTTCTGCGACCAGTTTGTCAATGAACGCTTGCTCTTCGGTTGGGAGATGCAGTTGCAGTGTCGACATCTCGGTCCTTTCCGCAAATTCCCTCATTCAAAAACATACCGAGTCCCTGCCTGTGCCAGCTATTACCACAAACACGCAGCTGAGTGATGTGAATCACACAGGTGACGCGGCGTCGGACGGTAACGGTGACCTTCGAAACACACATTGCAAGTGCATTGCCAGCGTCACCATTTTCAGAGGCATTTTTGTTGGTCGCAACTGGATTTGTCCCATTTAGGGCATAGCGATCATGTGCACGCTCTGTCCTGTTAACGACTTCGCCAATTGGTGTGATTGCGCGCACATTTTCGTCGAGGACGAGGCGAGGATAGTTCAGCGCGGTGTGTTACAGGCGTTTTCGGGCTCAGCAATGCGAGGAACACCTAAGGGAGGGGCCCATTGGGCGTTTTCTTGCTGCGGTCTGTACTTTGTGGCAGAAGTCCGAACTTCCCGGAATGAGACTCCATCACCTCGGCGAAGTGCGACAGGAAATAGGTGAGGCTGTGATCGCCGGGGTAAGCGTGATATTCGTGTTTCACGCCTTCCTTCAGCAGTTCGTCGTGCAACTGGGCCGCACCTTTCTCAAAACCGTAATTATCGTCCTGGCCGCAGTTGAAATAGATCGCCAGCTGGCGCAGGTTTACCGCATTTCGTTTCGCCAGAACCAGCGGATTGTTGTCATTCCAATGGCTGGGGTTGATCGGTCTCCCAAAGACCGCGCCAAGCACACCGCCCAGCGGCGCACCCGCCTGCGCTGCAGCGTCCAGTTCCCGCGGAGATTCGGTGATCAAAGCGCCGCTCTGCGCACTCACCGCCGAAAACAGTTCCGGATGCGCGAAGGCGAAGCGCAAGGCTCCATAGCCGCCCATGGAGATTCCGCTGATAGCGCGCCCGCTGCGGCCGGGGCGCACGCGATATCCGTGCTCAATATAGGGCAGAAACTCCTGCAAAAAGAAATCGCTGTAGCGTTCGGATCCGTCGGCAGAATTGATATAGAAGCTGCGCCGCCCCTCTGGCGCGACGATGAGAAAATCGCCTATCTTCTGCTGGCGGCGCAGATCATCCAGCAAGGTCCAGCCCCCGCTGTTGAACAGCGTTTGTTCGTTGTCGCCGAGGCCGTGCAAAAAGTAAAGCACCGGGTAACGCCGCGTGGGGAGCTGAGTTGCGCCTGCATCGTAGCCGGCGGGCAGGTAGACGCAGTATCGGACCGCTCGTTTGAGGAGATGGCTGTTCAGAGCGCTGCAATCAATCCGGCTCTGAGCTGCCGCCCATTGAGGAGCAAGCAGAAGGCACAAGAGGATGGGAAACAACAAGCTGCGCGGGTTCCGCACCATGCAGGTCAGTTTACTCGTAGCGCAGCGCCTGAACGGGATCGAGTCTGGCGGCGCGTCCGGCCGGATACAAACCGGAAATCAGACTGACCAGGAATGCAAACCCGATGGCGAAAAACACCAGCCACCACGGCACGGCCCAGAAATGTTCCTGAGGCAGGGACTGGCTCTTCAGCCAGAGGTTGGTCCCGAAGTTGATGACCTGGCCGATGGCCCAACCGAGGACAACTCCGACAATCCCTCCGAGAATTCCCATGGCGCCGGCCTCGGCGAAGAAGAGCAGCTTCACGTCTCCGTCGCTGGCGCCGATTGCTTTCATGATTCCGATTTCGCGGCGCCGTTCGAGAATGGCCATCACCAGCGTGTTGACGATTCCAATGGATGCGACCGTCAAGGCAAGGCTGCCGAAAATTCCGAGGAACGCAAACAAGACCCGAAAGACCTGCTGCACACTGCGGCTGGCGTCGAGAATCGAAAACGCAGTGAAGCCCATCTTCTTGACCGCATCTTCCACCGCTTGCACCTGCGTAGGGTCCTTGACCCGCACACTGATCGAGGAATAAACCGGCTGATCGCTCGCCGCGCGCGCAATCTCGCGCAGATCGGTGGGCTGCATCACGTGGAGACTCTCCGCCATCTGCAGCGGCAGAAACACCTTCGCCCGCATGGGGCCGCGCATGCTCTCCACGTCGAGATCGGAGATGCCGACAATCTTGAGCGTCTGCTCGCGCGAAACTACCGAGTAGGCAGCTCCTACCGCGCCCGCGTCCGAAGCGGCAGAGCTATTCTTTTGCAGCGGAGGCGTTGGCGATGGCGCAGCGGCACGCTGGGCGTACCGCATGATCAGATCTTTCCCCAGAAGCGGTTTGGCCAGCTCTGCGACGTTCGGTTCCGGGGCTCCCAACTGCGGAGTCTTTCCCAGCAGCTCTTCGGCGAATGATTTCTGCAGGATTACCTCGGGCGCAGTGTCAGAGGAAAAAAAGGTCCCCTGCATGCTTTCAAAAGCATCGTTGGACTTCGCCGAGGAGGGTAGCGCAGAGATCATCGTCAGATGAGGCTTGTCTTCATAGCGCAGTTCGGTGATGAAGCGGATGTCGGGATACGCCTCGAGCACGTTGGGCAGGCGCTCGATTTCCTGTCGTGCGGGCTCATCGAGAACGCGGCTTTCGCCGGGAGTGGGCCCGGTGCGCTCTTCCTCGCGGCCCATCCCGCGAAGCTCGCGCCGGGAAGAGACAAAGACAGTATCAAACAGGCCAGACTTTGCCAGTCTTCGGGAGAACAGTTGCTGTAGTCCGGTGCCCAGCGACAGCATCGCCACCAGAGAGGCCACGCCCACGGAGATACCGATCGTAGTCAGCGAGTTCCGCAGCACGGATTCGCGCAGATTGCGCAACGCGAGTTCGGTCAGATCGGGGAGCTTCACGATTGTCCTCCCGATGTTCTCTCTCGAGAGGCGGCAGGCGCATTCGGCGACTGGTCGACCAATTTTCCGTCCGCCAGGAAGATCATGCGCCGTGCGTAGCGCTCGGCCAGCGCGCGTTCGTGCGTCACCATAACGACGGTCATGCCCAATTGCTGGTTGAATTCCCGGACCAAGTCCATAATCTCGGTGCCGGTGTGGCTGTCGAGATTCCCGGTAGGTTCATCGGCCAGCAGGAGTTGCGGACGATTGATCAGCGCCCGGGCCAGCGCCGCCCTCTGTTGTTCGCCGCCGGAAAGCTCGCTCGGGCGATGGTCTTTCCTCGCCCGCAGACCGACTCGTTCCAAAGCTTCCTGAACCAGACTGTCGCGCCGGCTGCGCTCCACTTCCGCGAAACGCAGCGGTAGTTCCACGTTCTCCGCTAGAGTCATGCTGGGGATCAAATTGAACGACTGAAAGACCATGCCGACGACGTGCAGCCGGTATTTGGCAAGTTCTTCGCGCGAAAGTTTCGCCAGGTCACGATCCTGAACCACCACGGTTCCCGAGGTCGGACGATCGAGTCCGGCGATCAGATTCAGCATCGACGATTTGCCGGAGCCGGAGCTTCCGAGCAGCGCTACGAATTCTCCCGCAAGAACTTCGAGCGAAACCCCGTCCACCGCGCGGATCAGAGTTTCACCCATGCGGTAGAGACGGCAAAGTTGTTCGCTACGGATGGCGATGGCAGCGGTGCCGGGCGGCGCGGAAATTGCGGGAGCGGTGGTCATAGTGTCGGGATGTGGCGCCTAGCGCATCTCTCCTCGCAGCACGCGCAGGGCGTCGGCCGCTACAACTTCTCCGCTCTTGCCTTCAATGCCGTTGCCATTCACCGCGAGCGCATCGCCCTCGCCCGGAGCCAAAAACAGGTTTTCTTCCACTCCGTGCTGGCGGGTATAGAGGTCGTAATAACGTCCGCGCGCGGCATAAAGTTCGGCGTGCGTGCCCCGTTCCAGGATTTGCCCCCGTTCCATCACCATGATCTGATCCGCGCGCCGGATGGTGGAAAGCCGGTGCGCAATCACAAATGTGGTTCGCCCCTGCATGAGATACGAGAGACCCTGCTGGATCATCTGCTCGGACTCCGAGTCCAGACTGGAGGTCGCTTCGTCCAGAATCAGGATCCGCGGCTCCGCCAGAATAGCGCGAGCAATGGAAATCCTTTGCCGCTGGCCGCCGGAAAGTTTCACGCCTCGCTCGCCGACCACCGTCTCGTACTTTTCGGCAAATGACTCGGCGAACTCATCCACGCGCGCAATGCGGCAGGCACGCATGATTTCTTCCTCGCTGGCATCGGGCCGGGAAAACGCCACATTCTCGCGAATCGTCCCATCGAACAGAAACGACTCCTGCAGCACCACTCCCAGGCGCGTCCGGAAAGAGTCGAGGCGCACCGTGCTCAAGTCCACACCGTCTACCCGAATCGTGCCTGTCGTGGGCACATAGAAAGCCGAGATCAAGCCGATGGTGGTGGATTTTCCCGAGCCCGAGGAACCGACGAGCGCCGTCACCGTGCCGGGATCGGAGCGGAACGAGATGTGGTGCAGAACTTCGTGATCTCCGTCGTAGCTGAAACTCACATTCTCGAAAGCGACCGTGCCCACGATATCGCGCAGCGGGACCGCACGCTTCGGGTCTTGATCTTCCGGGCGTTCCCGCATGATCTCCTGGGTGCGTTCCAGCCCGGCCAGCGCCTCAGTGAGCTGAGTGCCGATGGCGACGATCTGCATCATGGGCGCAATCAGAAACGGCAACGTAATGGTGAAGGAGAAGAACTGCCCTGGCGTCAACGTGCCGGCCAAACTCTGGCGCGCGCCGACATACATCGTCGCCGCGCCTACCAGCCCGAGCAGCACGCTGGCCGATAGGCTCATCACCGAGGTCGCAGTCAGGGTTCGCATCACGTTATCGAGGAGCTTTCGGACTCCGGCGGCAAACACCGCTTCTTCACGTTCCTCAGCGTGGTACCCCTTGATCACGCGCACGCCGCCCAGCGATTCCGTCAGTCGCCCGGTCACTTCGGCGTTAATCTGGCTGCGCTCGCGGAAGATCGGCCGGATCGTGGCAAACGCTTTGCTCAGGAATCCGCCAAACAGAGCGATCGATCCCAGCGCAATCAGCGTCATGCGCGGGCTGATGTGCATCAGCCACCATACGGCAATGCCCGCAGTCAGCAACCCTCCCGCGAAGTCCACCAGACCTGTGCCCAACAGGTTGCGAATTCCTTCCACATCACTCATGATGCGCGACACCAGGCTGCCGGTCTTGTTCGCATCGTAAAAAGAAACCGGCAGCCGCGAGATGTGCTTCTGCACCTTCTGGCGGAGTTCCGTAATCAGCCGCTGCGCGGCTTTTGAGAGCAATTGCGTCAGGGCGAAGGAAGTGATCCCTTGCACCACTGTGGCCAGCAGAACAATTCCCACCAACCGCTGCAGTCCTGCCAGGTGATGCTTGGTGATGACGTCGTCAATCAGAAACTTCGTGGAGGCGGGCAGTACGAACCCGGAAACCCGGTTGATCACCATCAGCACGAGGCCGACCGCCAGCAGTCCACGGCGCGGGCGCATCAACGCCCAGACTTCCGGCAGAATGGCCTTCAATCGCTGGATCTTCGGGGGCTTCCCGGCTTCTTTGGCTGGAGGACTCAATCTCCTGTTTGACTCCGCTGGGATGGGATTAGCTTCATTATTACAGCATTGTCACACATTTGCGGGTCGAGCGCCGCGGTGACAGGCGGGCCGGGGGATGTGCCCGCCCATGAGCGTAAGCGGGATTTTTCACCAATTCATCAACCTTCGGCCACAGTAGCAGAGTAGAGCTATCCCCCAAACAAGCATCGACATCGCAACAGCGCGTGCGCCGGACACGCTATCAGAGCGGTAAATGAGAAAAATCTGTGAACCTCCATAGGTTAATAGAAGCGAGAGGAGCCCACCGACCACCCAAAATGGGGCAGCCAAAGCCGTGACCCTTTTGCGTCCTGAACTGATGTCAATACGCCAGCCAATCCAGCACCAAAAAAGAACTAAGAGCGTGTAGAAGAGGGCACTATCGGCCCTGCGCATAGGTACTCCACCCCAAAGGGACTTCCACGTCCGAGTGTTACCCACCAAGTTTGAGAGGACAAGCGCAGGGGCATTTACACAGTCGCTGACCAACTGTGCTGCTGGAATGTAAAGAAAATTCCCTTCATAGAATGCTGACGGACGCAGGTGGCGAAATGCTTCATATTCTCGCGCTCCCAGCGCTGAGAGTACTACGGCAGCCGCCAAATTAACGGTGCAGAGAATTATTCTCCACTTAAATGACTTCATTGAGAGCCGCGTCGAAAAAACCCACAATATATTTGACACCGTGAAGGCACGGCCCCGCCAGCTTACACCCGTAACTGTCGAAACCAGGCAATAGCACCGGTTGACTCATCGCCTCCCCGCTTTCTGCCGCGTGCGCCAGATTTTGCCTGACTTCCCCACCTCCTCACCAGTTCCGCCTGTGACATCCCACGCTCCGCCGTTGTATGCTCGGGGCGTGTCTCGTCCGTCTACGCCGGAGAGTTCGCCGGACCATTCGCCGACCTTGGGCCTGTTGCTGGGGCTCATCATCACGCTGTCGGCGGTGGTTGCCTATTCGGTCTACATTACGTGGCAGGTGACCGGTCTGCGCAAGCTGCAGACCGAAATGGTGGACCGCAACCGCCGGGATTCGCTGCAGTTGCTGCGCATCCAGAACGATCTCAACTCGCTCGCCGTGGCCATGCGCGACATGGTCAGCGGGGATGAACCTTATCCCCTGACCGCGTGGTCGGCGCAGTTTCAGCGTGTCCGTACCGATCTCGACGACGCCATTCGCCTGGAAGCGGGGCTGGCAGCGGCCAGCCGGACCCCGGATCAGAGCGCGTTTCTGACCAGTTCGTTTACCCAGTTCTGGGACGCGGTGGACCGGGTTTTTACCCTTGCCCGCGCGGGGAAAGAAAAAGAGGCGCGCGAACAAATTCAGCTTTCGCTGCAGGAGCGGCAAGCCGCGCTGAGCACCGCGGTGGCCCGGTTTCTGGTGCAGAACACGGAGAACGAGGAGCAGGCCGGCCAGCGCATTGTGCAGATTTACGACCGGGTGCAGCTGCAGGTCTACATTTTTCTTGCCGCAACCCTGGCGGCGATCCTGCTGAGCAGCCTTTCGATGATCCGCTGGAATCGCCGTTTGTTCGCGCGGCTGGAGGA
This sequence comes from Candidatus Sulfotelmatobacter sp., assembly GCA_052326105.1. Classification (GTDB taxonomy): domain Bacteria; phylum Acidobacteriota; class Terriglobia; order Terriglobales; family Acidobacteriaceae; genus Sulfotelmatobacter. Next base: position 48,584 of record JBKQRC010000076.1, read on the forward strand.
GATTTCCGAGCGCCGCAGTGAACTGGCGCAAAAACTGATCTCCACCCAGGAGTCCACGCTGCGCTACATTTCCCGCGAACTCCACGATGAATTTGGCCAGGTTCTCACCGCCGTAGGTTCGATGCTGCGCCGCGCCGGGACGCATGCGCCGGAAGGTTCTACGTTGAAGGCGGATTTGCAGGAAGTTTTGCAGACCGTGCAGGATACGCTGGAGAGTGTCCGCAGCCTCTCGCAGGCGCTGCACCCGGTGATGCTCGATGAGGCCGGACTGGAGAGCACGCTTGACTGGTATATCCCGAACGTGGAACGGCAAACCGGAATTGCCATATCCTATGAGAAGCAGGGTGAGCCGTTTGCCGTGGATGGCGCCGCCGGGGTGCACGTTTACCGCGTGCTGCAAGAAGCCCTGAACAACGTGGCGCGGCATGCCGGGACGAAGCAGGCGTGGGTGCGGCTGCATTTTCTGCCCCATGCCCTTGAACTCGAAGTGGAAGATCATGGGGTCGGGTTCGAGAGTCCGAACCGGCGTGGGATTGGCCTGGTGGCAATGCGCGAGCGTTCCGAACTGATGGGCGGGCAGATTCTTTTCTCGCGGCCTCCCGAGGGTGGAACCTTGATGCATCTTAGTGTTCCCAGAGAAAAAGCGGAGTCTTATGGAAAAGAAGATCACAGTCTTGCTGGTGGATGATCACAGCCTGGTCCGGCGGGGTTTCCGGCGCATGCTGGAAGATGAGTCCGATATGCAAGTCGTCGGCGAAGCCGGTGACGGCAAGGAAGCGATCAGACTGGCGAAGGAACTTCAGCCCCAGGTAGTGGTGATGGACTGTGCCTTGCCCGGCATGAACGGTCTTGAGGCGACGAGAGAAATTCTTGAAGAACTGCCCGACACGGCCGTTCTGATGCTCAGCATGCACACCGAGAGCACGTGGGTGAGGCAGGCCATCGAAGCCGGAGCCAGGGGATACGTTCTCAAAAACGCGTTGGATCTCGAACTCGGAGCCGCCATCCGCAAGGTCGCTGCCGGAGAAACTGTGCTCGATCCGCAGGTCGAACAACGAGAGGTTCTTCGGGGCGAGCGCAGTAACGCACTCACACCGCGTGAACTTGAGGTCCTGCAGATGATCGTAGACGGCAAGTCGAACAAGGAGATTGCGGTGGCTCTCGAACTCAGCGCCAACACCGTGGCCGTTCACCGCGCCAACATCATGAACACGCTGGGAATCCACAAGACCGCCGAACTGGTGGTGTACGCGATTCGCAATGGGCTGGTGAACGTTCCGTGAATCGCCGGTCGTTCCTCGGGGGAGTGGCGGGTTTGGCGGCCTGGTCGCAGTTTTCGCGGCTTGGGGTTTTCGCCGCGCAGGTGGGAACGACCGGTTCTCCCGGCTTTCGCTTCGCCGACGTGACCACTCTGGCGGGCATTCAGTTCCAGCACAACACGGGAGCCTTTGGAGGAAAATTCCTGCCCGAAACGCTCGGTTCCGGCTGTGTCTTTCTTGACTATGACGGTGACGGCTGGCAGGACATCCTGTTGATCAACGGCGCTGATTGGCCGGGTCACAAAACGAATCGCACCACTCTCCGGCTCTACCGCAATAACGGCAATGGCACGTTCACGGATGTGACCTCCCGCGCCGGACTGGACGTGGAACTCTATGGCATGGGTGTGGCTGTAGGCGACTACAACAACGATGGCTTCCCCGACATTTTCATCACCTGCGTGGGGCAGAGCCGGCTGTTCCGTAACACGGGCAAAGGCACGTTTGTGGACGTCACCATTCCCAGCGGGCTGGGAAAACGGGAAGGCCTAAGCACCTCGGCCCTGTGGTTCGATTACGACCGCGATGGCCTGCTGGACCTGTTTGTCTGCAACTACGTGAAATGGTCGCCGGAGCACGACATCTTCTGCAGCCTCGATGGCAAACACAAATCGTACTGCACCCCGGAAGCCTATCGCGGAGCTACCTGCTGGCTCTTTCACAATCGGGGCGATGGAACGTTCGAAGATGTCACCGCCGCCAGCGGAATTTTCGACAGCAGCTCCAAGTCGCTGGGCGTTGCCCTGATTGACGACGATCGCGACGGTTGGCCCGACCTCATCGTGGCTAACGATACTCAGCCCAACAAGCTCTATCGCAACCAGCACAACGGCACTTTCAAGGACGCGGCACTTGAAGCCGGACTTGCCTTCAGCACCGAGGGCAAAGCCCGCGCCGGCATGGGGGTTGACGTTGCCGATTTCGAAAATTCAGGGACGCCGGGCGTGGCCATTACCAATTTCGACAACGAAATGATCGGCTTGTACCGGGGGAACGGGAAGAGTTTCGAGGACATTGCGGCGCAGGCCGGAGTAGGCATGGCTTCCAAGAACAGCCTGGGCTTCGGCTGCATCTTTGTGGACATCAATCTTGACGGCTGGCTCGACTTCGCCGTGGCCAACGGCCACATTGATGAGACCGTCCGCAACATCCGCGGCAATGTGGGATACGCGCAGCCGCCGCAACTCTTTCTCAGCACCGGGAGGGGAGATTTTCACGATGTGGCGGCCGAAGTCGGCGGAGGCTTTGACCAGCCCAAAGTTGGCCGCGGTCTTGCCTATGGCGATTTTGATCGCGATGGCGATCTCGACCTGCTGCTCACCACCAATAACGGACCGGCATATCTCTACCGCAACGATCTGATGACCGGGAACCGCAGCATCCGGTTTCGCCTGGTGGGGACAAAATCAAACCGCGATGCCATCGGCGCGGTGGTGCACGTTTCTGCCGGGGGCATGACCCAGTCGCGGATGGTCAAGGGCGGTTCCAGCTACCTGTCGCAATCCGAACTTCCGGTTACGTTTGGACTGGAGAAACGGGACCGCATTGAGCGCGCGGTGATCGAATGGCCCAGCGGCAGAACCGAAGAGTATGGCAATCTGGCCGCCGGCCGCAGCTACGAATGCGTCGAAGGGAAAGGGATCAAGTCACAAAACGGCTACTGAGCATTGTGGTTGCTGCGCTGGGCTGAGCTTCCGGCCGCCACCAGATCGATCTCCACCGCATCGCTCACTCGCAAGAATAAAGTGCTGGGATTCTTCATTCCCCACTTTGCATACGGAACCGTGAAATGAACGGTCGCGCTCCAGGAGTCCGGTGACATTTCCACTTCGGCCGGAACGGCGATCTCCCGGTCAACTCCAAGAATGCGGAACATTCCGTGCACTCTCACTGAAGATTTTCCATGGCTTGCGACTGGGCCCTCAACCCTGTCGGGACGAAACGAAATCTCAGGATAGCGGTCGCTCTCCAGCACATCCTTGTGCATTTTGCGATCGCGCATGCCGTTGCCGGTCTCGCCGCTTTTCGCATCGACCAGAATTTCTCCCGAGAGCTGCCCGGAAGCAGGGTCGAGTTCGAGCGCGCTGGGCTTCACGTGAAATGTTCCGTGAACGGTGTGCAGCGCGGCGTCCAGAGTGAATTTCACCACTGTTTTCGCTGGATCGAGCTGAAGGGTCGTCTGTTGGGCGCGGGCTGTAACAACACTGGCGGCAAGCAAGCCGAGAGCTGCGAACGCGCGAATGATCCAACAAGTGGTTGTCGGGTGGCTGGCGGGCGAAGGGATTGCTGAAATGGTTGCGTTTGTTCTCATTCGCGAAGTTATGTCGTCAACAGTCCCCAACCCAGGCTCAAGCCATCCCATACCAGGCGCGCGGGTGGCCGGGCGCCGACGTGCAGTTCCAGCAACCGCCGAAATATGTCGGGACGTTTCTGGAAGACCTGCAGCGTACGATGCTGCAGCCGGGGACGGCCATCGAGGGTCAGCATCAGCCGCGCCATCCACCACGGGCGCAGCGCCAGCCTCCGGTGTGCTGCCTGATAACGCGCCAGATCGCCGGATTGAAAACATTGCGCCAGCACGGTGGCCTGGCTGAAGGCCAGTCCAAGGCCCTCGCCGGTAATGGCGTCCACGGTTCCAGAAGCATCCCCGATCAGCACCACATTGCCGCGCCACACGCGCTGCAGCCGGCGATTGCCGGTGAGGGCACCTCTCACTGTGGAGGCAGTCTCAGCTCCGCGCAGCCGCGCATTCAAGGTGGGCAGGAACCGCAGGCCTTCGTCCAACCGCAGGTTGGGATCGTGCGATGCCAGCGCCACGCAAACTTGCTCGTCACTGATCGCCGTAGCGTACCCCTGGCATTTGTCGCTCCAGTACACTTCCATGCGGTCAGTCCAAGGAGCTACGCGGAAGTGCTGCCGGAAGGCATAACGCAGGCGAGGCCGCGGACCTGAATCCAGATTCGCCCACCGCCTGACGCGTGAGTTCGCGCCATCCGCGCCCACAATCCAACGCGCTCGAACCATGCGATCTCCCAGCCGAACTCCCTCGGCGGTAATGCCCGTGACCGGCGTCTGCCATAGCAGATCAGCGGCCAGCTGGGCCGCACCTTCTATCAAGAGCTGATGCAGGGAAGTGCGGCGAACGGCAAGCCCGAGGCTGCCGTCCGGGAACGGGGCATCCGCTGCTTCTGCGGTGCTCACAAAGCGAACGCCGCGGAAGGCCCGGCCATGCGACAGAGGAACGTAAATCCCCAGGCGCTCCAGCGCCGCCAGTCCGTCCGGCAGCAATCCCTCGCCACAGGCCTTGTCAATCGGCGGCTGCCCGCCATCGGCCACTGCGACCCGAAACCCGTGCTGGCGAGCGGCGATCGCCACGGCTAATCCTGCCGGGCCACCGCCAATCACAAAAACATCGGTTGCCGCCGGCACGCTCTGATTCATGCCCTGAACCTCACACTTATAGCGATTCCTGAGAAACTGTACCCGCATCCACTGCGGAGCTTCGCTCCGCCGGACAGCCGAGGGCGGCTGTCCCCACATAGCATCGGGCGGCCTCCGGGCCGCGCAATGAACAACAACTGCGGAACCGCTCTAGAATCTCACCATTGCAGTAGCACCAACTCGGAACAGAAACCCGGCCCCATGGCCGCAAGCAATCCGAGCGTCCCCGGCTCCGGACGCCGGTTCTCGATCACGTCTTCCAAAACCACCAGCACCGATGCCGACGAGAGGTTGCCCACCCGCTTCAGGCAGTTCCACGAAGCATCGAGTTGTCCATTCTTGAGGTTGAGTGCATCCGCTGTCGCTTCCAGCACTTTCGGTCCACCGGTGTGCAAGACCCAACTCCGGACGTCGCTGCGCTGGTAGCCGTGATCGGCGAGGAACGCGTCCACATCGTGTCCCAGATGTTCGCGAATCAGGTCCGGTACCTTCGGAGAAAGTGTGATGCGGAAGCCTTTCTCCGTCACCTTCCAACCCATCATCTCTTCCGTGTCTGGATAGAAAATGGATCGAGTCGCCAGAATTTCAGGGCCCGTGGCATTCATATCGTCGCCCGTCACGATCACGGCTGCCGATCCGTCCGCAAAGAGTCCCGAGGAAATCAGATTGGCTACGGAAAGATCGTCTCGCTGAATGGTCAGCGAGCAAAGCTCGACCGACACCAGCGCCGCCGCCTGAGAAGGATAGGCGCGCACGTAATCTGCTGCGCGCGCGATTCCTGCCGCACCCGCTACGCACCCCAGTCCGAAGATCGGGACGCGCCGGATATTTGCGGGCAGCCCCATGCGGTTGATAAGCAGGGCGTCGATCGATGGACTGGCGATGCCGGTCACCGACACAAAGAAAAGAGCACCCAGCCGGCTCGGCTCCAGTCCCGCGTGATGCAAGGCACGGCAGAGCGCCTGCTCGCCCAATTCCTGCGCCACTTCGATCCAGATATCATTGGCTTGGCCCCAGGTGGCTATGTCGTAGTATTTCTCGGTGGGCAGCGCCAGATAGCGGCCTTCCACGGCGACGTTGCGGTGCAACCGCGCCAGCAACTGGGGATTTCTGAGACGGTCTCCCCAATACTCCTGCAGTTTTTCCAGGAGGAACTTCTGGGAGTAGTAATGCTTGGGAAAAGCGCTGGAGGCGCTGGCTATTCTCATAGGTTCGGATCCAGACCGCGCGACGAAATCTGCGCCGTCACCCGTCGCCGCCGCTCACGGAGTTAGATGCCGTCGCGGTCGAATCGGGCATCGCCGCATAGGGCATTGTCCCAGCACTTATCCCCAGGGTTTGTCACACGCTTGTTAAATCAAGTCTGGCACAGATGTCGCGATCCGACGCCCGACCGCCAGATTCTCTGCCCCGCACGACTCCCGCCAGACTAGGGCACTATGGCGATCGCCTTCGGAGTATTTCCCACAGCATACGACGCGACTTCGGCAAGCGCCCCGGTGCCGGGGTCCAGGCTGAGAGATTCAATCGCGGAACTCTTCTGGTTGCCTACGAATATGTATCTCCCGCCGGGATCGGTAGCGATCAAGCTGGGCTGCGCACCGGTAGTGAAGGGTGAGGTTGTCAGCAGAGTCAACCCTCCGTCGGAGCCGATTGCGTACGCCCCCAAATTGGACGATCCCTCATTTGCCACGTAGAGGTACTTGCCCGAATTGTCCGCCAGAAGCGCGATCGGGCTGAAGTACGCTTCGCCGAACGGGGACCCGGAAAGCTGGGTGAGGGACCCGGAGCTGCCGATCGAAAATTCCGAGATCGAATTATCCCCGAAATTGGCCGTGTAAAGATAAGACCCGCTGGGACTGATGGCTAGGCCGTAGGGATTGGTCCCCGTCAGCGTTACTTGAACCAGGGTGAGAACCCCAGCACTGAGACTGAAGGCTTCGATATACCCTGGCGAACCCGCTCCCGTCACGAACAGGAAGTTCCCCGAGGGCGACAGCATCATGTTGAGCGGAGTGATTCCAATGGGTGTAGGAGCCCCGACTGCGGTGAGCGCGCCGGGGGGGCTGCTGCTGGCGTTGATAGAAAAAGCCGAAATGTCATTCGACTCGGCGTTCGCCACGTACAGAAAACTTCCTGACGGGTCCATGACCAGGAAGGCAGGCGTTAGCCCCGCCGCAGTCCGGGGCGTGACTTCCGTGATCGATCCGCCGCTCGAAATCGTGAACCGGGAAATGTCGTTTTCACTCGAATTTGCGGCATAGAGGAATTGCTTGGACGGATGAACGACGATCGAATTCACCCCCGGGCCTGCGGTGAAGGGACTCGTTGACAAGGGCGTCAGCGCACCCGAGTTGGGATCTTCCCGGTAGGCGAGAATCTGGCTTCCTGTCGGAATCGCCGCGTACAGATAATTGTTGCTGTTCTTGCTACAACCACATAGGGCTAAGCCCGTACAAACAAGGAACAAAGCCGCTGCTTTCTTTAGCATCCGTGACTCCTGGAGGAAATGTTCGAAACGACAAAACCGGGGAATCCTACCCCGGCAACTGCCCCGAGCCAGTGTATTCCCTTTTGGCAATACGGTTCTTATGTCTATCATACGGGACAAGTTGCCGTTGCGCAGCCACACCGTTCTGCATTTGGCGCCGTGTCCGGGCAGGCCGTGACGCCGAGCCGCCTCCGACTGCTGCGATGCAGGGTTTCGGCGGCGAGGTTGCACCGGCCATTTTACGTTTGGACAACGCGATTTCCGCACCAGAGAAATCCGCCGGATACTCTAACCCATTCTGCCGGTAGAAGGCGCAACCTTCAGTGCGCGGGACTCGGGTGCGGTGAGCCGGTTTCGGGCAGAGCGTGATCTTCGCCGCCGCGCAGGGCTAACCGCAAACGATCAAGATAGACGTAAACCACGGGCGTGGTAAAGAGCGTCAACATCTGGCTTACGATCAGCCCACCCACGATGGTGATTCCCAGAGGCCGGTGCAGCTCCGAGCCCGTCCCTCGGCCCAGCGCCAGGGGAAGCCCGCCCAGCAGCGCGGCCATCGTGGTCATCATGATGGGACGGAAACGCAGCAGACACGCGTCATAAATGGCCTCCACCGGCTTCTTTCCTTGCGTCCGCTCTACGTCGAGAGCCACGTCAATCATCATGATTGCGTTCTTTTTGACCAGGCCAATCAGCAGGATGATACCGATCATCCCAATCACGTTGAGCTCGTTGTGCGTCAACAGCAGCGCCAGCAGCGCTCCCACGCCGGCCGACGGTATGGTGGAAAGAATCGTAATGGGATGAATATAGCTCTCGTAAAGCATGCCCAGCACGATGTAGACAGCGCCCAGCGCGGCGATGATCAGGATCAGCATGTTGGACTTCGAATCCTGAAAGGCGGCTGCCGTTCCCTGAAAACTGGCCTGGATGGTGGGCGGGACCCCGATCGTGCGTTCGGCGTTCTCAATGGCCTCGGTAGCCTGACCCAGAGATACTCCGGGCGCCAGGTTGAACGAGATGGTCACCGAAGGCAGCTGTCCCTGGTGATTCACCGCCAACGGCGTATTGGACGGCTGATAGTGGGTGAACGCCGCCAGTGGAACCGGGGTTCCGGTCGTCGATCGCAAATAGATGTTCTCGAGAGCTTCAGGAGTCTGCTGGAACTGCGGCGCAACCTCCATGACCACGTGATACTGATTCAGCGGCCGGTACATGGTGGAAACTTGCCGTTGTCCAAACGCGTCATAGAGAGCGTTGTCCAGGGTCTGCGCCGTTATTCCCATGCGGCTGGCCGTATCGCGATCGATCACCAGTTGGGCCTGGAGTCCCTTGTCCTGCTGGTCGGAGTTCTGGTCGGCTAATTCAGGCAAAGTCTTCAGTTTCTGCAGCAAGAGCGGGGACCACTTGTTCAAGTCGTCAAGACTGGAACTCTGCAAAGTGTATTGATACTGGGCGTTGCCATACCTGCCGCCAATGGTAAGCTCCTGCGCCGACTGCAGAATCAGGGTTGCACCCGGCACCACTTCCAGCTTGCCGCGCAAGCGGTTGATCACATCGTCGGCGGTTACGTAGCGGCAAAACTCCCAGAAGTGTTGTTTCTGGCACGGACCGCGCTGCTCCAGCGGCTTCAGCATCACGAAGAAGCGGCCCTGGTTCAATGCGGTGTTGCCCCCGGTCGAACCCGCCATCGTATCGACCGCCGGATCTTGCATGACAATTTTGACGTAGCGCCGCATCTTATTGCTCATGGACTGAAACGAGATGTCCTGCGCTCCCATCACCGAACCCTGGATGCGTCCGGTATCCTGTTGCGGAAAGAAACCCTTGGGCACTTTGATGTAGAGAAACACACTCAGGCATGCGACCAGAATGGTAACCGTGAGCGTCACCGGTTGGTGTGCCAGCACCCATTTCAGCGCCTGAGTATAGGTTGCCAGAAGCCGGTTGAAAAACCATTCGCTGGCGCGGTAGAAGACGTTATGCTTTTCCTGTTTCATCGGCCGCAGGAATTTTGCGCACATCGTCGGTGTGGTGGTCAGCGAGACCAGAAGCGAAACGCCGATCGCGATGCTCAGGGTCACCGCGAACTCGCGAAACAAGCGCCCCACAATCCCACCCATCATCAGCAGCGGAATGAACACGGCCACCAGCGAGGTGCTCATCGAGACCACCGTGAATCCAATCTCCGCCGCTCCTTTGAACGTCGCCTGCACCACATCCATGCCGTGCTCCACGTAGCGCGTGATGTTTTCCAGCACCACGATGGCGTCATCCACCACGAAACCGGTCGAGATGGCCAACGCCATCAGCGACAGATTGTCGAGGCTGTAGCCCAGCAGATACATTCCTCCGAACGTTCCGACCAGCGAAAGCGGTACTGCAATGCTGGGAATAATCGTGGCCCGCACCGTGCGCAAAAACACGAACACAACCAGAATCACGAGCGCGATCGAAATCAGCAGAGTCCTCTCGATGTCTTTGACCGACGCCCGCACCGTGGTTGTACGGTCCATCACGACCGACAACTTCATCGCCGGCGAAATCGAGGACTGCAGATACGGCAACAGCGTGCGCACCCGGTCCACCGTGTCAATGATGTTGGCGCCGGGCTGCCGGAAGACGGGCACTACAATGCCCGGCTGGCCGTTGATCAGGCCGAGATTGCGCACATCGGAAACCGAGTCCAGCACTTCGCCCACATCTCCCAGCCGCACCGGAGCGCCATTGTTGAAGGCTACGAGCATCGGCCGGTACTGATCGGCCGTGAAGAGCTGGTCGGTATCGCTGAACGAGTAGGTAATCGAGTTGTCGGAAACCTGACCCTTGGGGTGGTTCGAGTTGGCGGCATTCAGAGCGTTGCGGACGGTGTCGAGTCCCACGCCCAGCTTGTTGAGCAAGGTTGGATTGACTTCGGCGCGCACCGCCGGCTGCGCCGCGCCCCACACAAAGACCTGGCCCACGCCGTCCACCTGGGCCAGCTTTTGCGACAGAATCGAGTCGGCGGCGTCATACATCTGCGGCACGGTTTCCGTGTCCGACGTCAACGCCAGCAAGAGAATGGGCGCGTCTGCCGGATTCACTTTGCGGTAGGTGGGATTGCTGGGCAGGTTAGCCGGAAGCTGGCTGCGAGCGGCGTTGATGGCAGCCTGCACATCGCGAGCCGCAGCGTCAATATTCCGGTTCAGATCGAATTGCATCGCGATACCGGTCGTGCCCAGCTGGCTCGCCGAAGTCATCTGGTTGACGCCTGCGATCCGTCCAAACTGGCGCTCCAGCGGCGTGGCCACCGCCGACGCCATCGTCTGCGGGTCGGCCCCCGGCAACGCCGCCCCCACGCTGATCACGGGGAAATCCACTTTGGGCAAGGACGCTACGGGAAGGAAATTGAAGGCGAGAATTCCGGAGAGCAGCAGCGCCGCCGCCAGCAATGACGTGCCCACCGGACGCCGGATAAATGGAGCCGAGATACTCATCGTCTAGTCTGCATTTAAATGAGCAGGAGAATTTGGTAATTGTGTAATTGAGTAATTGGGTAATTGGAAAACCGTAGGAACCTCAGATTAAGCCCAGAGAATTTCAATTACTCAATTACCCAATTACTATTGCCCAATTGCTCAATTCTCTCTAATCCGCCGGCATCGGCTCCCGCGGAATCGGATTGCCGACCCGGTATCGGGCAAACCTCAGCGCCAATCGGTCGAACCACAAATACACCACCGGGGTCGTATACAGAGTGAGCAGTTGGCTGAGCAAGAGCCCACCCACGATCGTGATGCCCAGTGGGCGGCGCAGTTCCGCGCCCGTCCCCGGCACAAGGGCTAGCGGCAGACCTCCCAGCAAGGCGGCCATGGTAGTCATCATGATGGGCCGAAAACGCAGCAGGCAAGCTTGATAAATCGCTTCCTCCGGCGGCTTGTGTTCTTCGCGCTCCGCTTCCAGTGCAAAGTCAATCATCATGATGGCGTTCTTCTTCACAATGCCGATCAGAAGGATGATGCCGATCAGCGCCACGACTGTTAAATCATTCCCCGTGATCATCAAGGCCAAAATCGCTCCCACGCCCGCCGAAGGCAGGGTTGAAAGAATGGTGACCGGATGAATGTAACTCTCGTACAAAACGCCAAGCACGATGTAGACGGTGATCACGGCCGCCAGAATCAAATAGGGCTCAGACGCAAGCGAGTTCTGAAACGCCGCGGCAGTCCCCTGAAACGCCGCATGGATGCTGGGCGGTAACTGGATGTCTTTCTCCGCTTGCTGGATCGCCTTGGTCGCATCGCCCAGCGAGCCGCCGGGCGCCAGGTTGAACGAGAGCGTCACCACGGGAAACTGCCCCTGATGGTTCACTGCCAGCGAGGCGCTGCCCGACTGCATCCGTGTGAATGTCGAGATCGGAACCGGAGTTCCGCTGGTCGCTACAGCCGCACCGTTGGCCGTGGGCGCACCGGAATTCACGGTCACGACGCTCGGCCGGATGTAAATGGCGTTCAGCGAATCGGGGGTCCGAGCAAACTTCGGCAAGACCTCCAGCACCACGTGATACTGGTTCAACTGCGTGAAAATGGTCGAAACCTGACGTTGCCCGAAAGCGTCGTAGAGGGTGTTATCAATGGCCTGCGGGAAGATTCCCAGCCTTGACGCGGTATCGCGGTCGATCAGGATGTTCGTTTTCAGACCGTCATTGAGCTGGTCCGTGGCCACGTCGCGCAACTCCGGCAGCGTCCGCAGCTTGGCGACCAGTCGCGGCGTCCACTGCGCCAGTTCCTGCGCGTCGGCATCTTCAATCGAATATTGGAATTGGGTGCGGCTCACGCGATCTTCCACGGTGAGGTCCTGCACCGGCTGCATGTAGAGAGTGATGCCTTCCACGTTCGCCAAAGCCGGCTGCAATCGGCGGATGATGGCGGAGGCATCGTCGGCGCGGTCGTTGCGTGGCTTCAAGTTGATCTGGATCCGCCCGGCGTTTGGCGTGGTGTTGGTGCCGTCCACTCCAATGAACGACGAGAGACTCTCCACGTCGGGGTCTTGCAGAATCACCTTCGCCAGTTCCTGCTGACGCCGCGCCATCGCCTCGAACGAGACATCGTCCGGCGCTTCCGATATGCCGAGAATGACGCCGGTATCCTGCACCGGGAAAAATCCTTTCGGCACGACCACATAGAGAGCCAAGGTAAGGATCAGCGTTGCGAACGTCACCAGCAGCGTCGCGGTCTGGTGTTTCAGCACCCACTTCACCGTTCGCCCGTAAAAGGCGATGATCCGGTTGTAGTAGTCCTCGGTAATCTCGTAAAAGCGCCCCTGCTCCCCTTCCTTGATGTGCCGAAGGAGTTTGGCGCACATCATGGGCGTCAGGCTCAGTGAGACTCCCGCCGAAACCAGAATCGTCACCGCCAGCGTGACCGCAAATTCGCGAAACAGCCGCCCCACAATGTCGCCCATAAACAGCAACGGAATCAGCACCGCGATCAGCGACACGGTCAGCGAAACGATGGTGAACCCGATCTGCCCGGATCCTTTCAACGCGGCGTCCAGCGGCGAGTCTCCCGCCTCCAGGTACCGGTTGATGTTCTCGATCATGACAATGGCGTCGTCCACCACGAATCCCGTGGAGATGGTCAGCGCCATCAGCGTCAGATTGTTCAGGCTGTATCCCAGCAGATACATCACACCGAACGTTCCTATCAGCGACAGTGGTACGGCGACACTGGGAATGACTGTGGCCGAGAGATTCCGCAGGAAAAGAAAGATAACCATCACCACCAGCGCGATGGTCAGCACTAATTCGAACTCCACATCCCTGACCGAGGCGCGAATGGTGATGGTCCGGTCGGTCAGAATCTGCACCCGGACTGCTTTTGGCAGCGACGCCTGCAACTGGGGCAAAAGCTTCTTGATCCGGTCCACTACGCTGATGATGTTGGCTCCGGGCTGGCGCTGGATGTTGACGATCACCGCCGGCGTCAGGTTCATCCAGGCCGCGAGCCATGCGTTTTCCGTGCCGTCAATCACATTGGCGACATCGGCCAACCGTATCGGCGCGCCGTTGCGGTAGGCGACCACGATGGGCTTGTACTGGTCGCTGGTGAAAAGCTGATCATTGGCGCCGATGGTGTAGGACTGCCGCGAGCCATCGATCACCCCTTTCGCCTGATCCACGTTCGCCTGAATCAACGCTGCCCGCAGGTCTTCCAGACTCAGGCCGTAGGAGGCCAGCGCGGTCGGGTTGGCCTGAATCCGTACCGCCGGCTTCTGCCCGCCGCTGATCGAAACCAGTCCCACGCCCGGCAGCTGCGAAATCTTCTGTGCCAGCGATGTGTCGGCGAGATCTTCCACCTTCGACAACGGCAGCGATTCGGAACTCAGCGCCAGGGTGAGAATGGGCGCGTCGGCTGGGTTGACCTTGTTGTAGATGGGAGGGTTCGGCAAGTCCGTCGGCAAGTACGTAGAAGAAGAGTTGATGGCGGCCTGCACCTGCTGCTCTTCCACGTCAATATTCTGATCGAGGCCAAACTGCAGCGTGATCACCGAACTGCCAGACGAACTGGTCGACGTCATCTGGCTCAGGCCGGGCACTTGGCCAAACTGCCGCTCCAGCGGAGACGTCACTGATGAGGCCATCACGTCGGGATCGGCGCCGGGATAAAACGTCACGACCTGAATGGTGGGATAGTCCACCTCGGGCAGCGCCGAGACCGGCAATTGCATGAAGGCCACCCAGCCCACCAGAACGACGCCCACCATGAGCAGCGTCGTCGCGACCGGCCGGAGGATGAATATTCGTGAGGGACTCATGAAGCGGGTGTACCTGAACCTGGGTTAGCGGAACCTTGGTTGCCGGAACCCGGACTCACCGAACCTGGCCCCGCGCTCGGAGTGCCAGCGCGCGGCTCGACCCGGCTGCCTCTCTGCAACTTGTCCTGGCCATCGGTTACCACGACATCACCGGGATTCACACCACTGGTGATCACCGTGGTATTGCCCTGGGTAAACGCCACCGTCACCATGCGATCCTGGACTGTCTTGTCGGGATTCATGGCGTAAACGAAAGTTCCCTGGGGACCGCGCTGAATCGCCGCCGTCGGCACTACTGTGCTGTTCTTTCGGGTCTCCACCAGAAGGTTGACGTTGACGAACTGGTTTGGCCAGAGCTGATTGTCTTTGTTGTCAAAAACTGCTTTGAGCTTCACCGTGGCGGTTGTTGGATCAATCTGATTGTCAATCGTCAGCAACTTCCCCGTCGCAAGTCTGACCTTCTTGTCGCGGTCCTGGGCGTCTACTTCCAGGGGGCCGTTCTTCATGTGTTGCACCACCGTAGGAAGGTAGTCCTCGGGCATGGGGAAGATCACCGCGATGGGCTGCAGCTGGGTCAGAATAAGCATCGGGTTCGTATCCGCGGCATGCACGATGTTGCCCGGATCCACTTGCCGCAATCCGACCCGACCGGTGAACGGCGCCGTGATGTGGCAATAGACGATCTGGAGCTTCGCGTTGTCAATCTGCGCTTGATCGGTGCGCACCTGTCCATCCAGCTGGTCGACCATGGACTTCTGCGTGTCGACCTGCTGCTGCGCAATGCTGCCGGAGGGAATCAGCGCCGTGTAACGGTCCAGATTCAGTTTGGCGTCGCGAAGTGACGCCTGATCCTTGAACAGCTGCGCCTGCATCTGCTCCAACTGCACCTGGTAGGGGCGGGGATCAATTTCAATGAGCAGTTCGCCCTCGTGGACGATCTGTCCCTCCTGAAAATTCACCTTCATGATCTGCCCGTCCACCCGGCTCTTAATGTTGGCGGTATAGAAAGCAGTCACCGAACCCAGCAGATCGGCCAGATAGACGGGAACGTCCTGCCGCTGTACGGTCGCGATTGCCACCGACACCGGCCGAGGTCCCGCGGCCTGCGCCTTCTGCTGTTTGAAAGTAGCCGCGCTGCTGCAAGCCAGAAGAAATGCGCACAGAGCCCCGGCGGAGAAAAGGGCGGCGAAACGAAAGGCGAAGCCGGTACGCGTCGGAAATTGTGTAAAAGAAAGTCGCATGATTATATTCACAGGATCAATCCAAGGCTGCCCCTTCACAGCGGAACGGCGGCCGGACCAGGTACGAGCTCATATTAGACGTATGCATTGTAGGCCCGGTTTCGGCAACTCTGCCCTGGAAAGACAGGAAATTTCTATGCCAGAGCTTCCCCCGCGAAGGCATGGGAAGCAGAAGCCGCTGCTGTGGTGAAACCGTCCAATACCAGCATCTACTGGGGCGCCGCGAGAGGTCAAGACCGCGACCGGAGTTTTACAAATCTTTACTCCGTAGGTTATGTGGCGCGGGCACTCCCTTCGACTCGCTGCGCTCGCTCAGGGCAGGCTATGCCCGCATGAGCTCCGGAGGGGCAACAGACTCTACCCGCGCTCGACCGCCGGATGCCTCGCCTCATATGCCGCAATCTTCGCCTCATGCTGCAGGGTCAGGCCGATGTCATCCAATCCGTGCAACAGGCAGTGGCGCACGAAATTGTCGATGGGGAACTTCGCCCGGAATCCCTGGTCGTCGCGCACCTCACACTGCTCCAGGTCGATGGTGATCTGATAATTTTCGACTTCGCGCGCGCTCAGCATCAGCCGCGCAACTTCATCTTCGGTCAGCCGCACCGTGAGAAAACCATTCTTGGTGCTGTTGTTGGCGAAGATGTCGGCGAAGGACGCCGCGATTACCGCGCGAAAGCCAAAATCCGCCAGCGCCCATACCGCATGCTCGCGCGACGATCCGCAGGCGAAATTCCTGCCTGCGATCAGAATGCTTGCGCCTTCGTAGCGCGGTTCATCGAGCACGAAATCTGAATTCTTCTTTCCATCCGCGCCGAAACGCCAGTCATAAAACAGGAACTGTCCAAAGCCAGTTTTTTCGATGCGCTTCAGAAACTGCTTGGGGATGATCTGATCGGTATCCACGTTGACCCGATCCAGCGGCGCCACACGCCCGCGATGCACCCGAAACGAATTCATCCCTCACCTCCCCGACCCTAAGTAATGCGTGAAAACAAGAACGGTCAACGCACAAAGGGGAAAGCCCGCAATTTCAAACGACCACAGCAGTCTTCGTTTCTTGCTTTGTGGAAAGAACTTGCCGTGACGGCGTAGCACAACGCCGAATCTCATTCTCGCCCGGGTGCTGATTTTCTGATCGGCTGGGCTCTTATCGTTCACCTCACCCAGAGTTCTCCAAAACAAAATTTGGCCGGTCCCAATTAGGAGAGCAGAGACGACAATGCCGACGCTCACAAACGTGTCCCAATTCATTCTGAGACCTACTGAAACCTCCAATTCCTTATATCCGTAAAATGCCCGGCGATCGCCGCCGCCGCCGCCATCATCGGACTCACCAGATGCGTCCGTCCACCGCGTCCCTGGCGTCCTTCGAAATTCCGGTTGCTCGTCGAAGCGCAGCGCTCTCCGGGCCGCAAAATGTCCGGATTCATTCCCAGGCACATCGAGCATCCCGATTCCCGCCACTCGAATCCGGCATCCTGAAAAATCCGGTGCAGCCCCTCCTGCTCCGCCGCCCGCTTCACCGCCTGCGATCCCGGCACCACCATGGCCCGCACCTTCGCGCTCACATGATGCCCCTTGGCTACACGCGCCGCCGCTCGCAAATCTTCGATGCGCGAGTTGGTGCACGATCCAATGAACACGCGGTCGATTCCGATGTCTTCCATCCGCCGTCCCGGCTCCAGCCCCATATATTGCAACGCCAGTTCGGCGGCGCGCCGTTCCGCATCCTGCAAGCCCGTAAGTTCGGGCACCCGCCCCGTCACTGGCGCGACCATCCCGGGATTCGTCCCCCAGGTCACGAACGGACAAAGTTGCGAGGCATCAATCTGCACCACTTTGTCGAAGGCCGCGTCCGTATCCGTCGGCAGGCTGTGCCAATGCGCGACGGCTTTCTCCCACTCCGAATCCCGCGGAGCGAATCGTTTTCCTTTCACATAAGTGATAGTGGTCTCATCCGGCGCCACCATCCCGGCGCGAGCGCCCGCCTCGATACTCATGTTGCACAGCGTCATGCGTCCTTCCATCGAGAGCGCACGCACCGCCGGGCCAGCGTACTCGATGACGTGCCCGGTCGCGCCGTCGGTTCCAATCTGTCCAATGATTCCCAGCGCCAGATCTTTCGCGGTCACGCCGTCGGCGAGCCGCCCGCGCACGTCAATCTTCATCGTCTTCGGTTTCTGTTGTGCCAGGCACTGCGTGGCCAGAACGTGTTCCACCTCCGACGTGCCAATCCCAAACGCCAGCGCTCCGAACGCGCCGTGCGTGCTGGTATGGCTGTCGCCGCAAACGATCGTCATGCCCGGCTGGGTCAGCCCCAGCTCCGGACCAATCACGTGCACGATCCCTTGTTCCGGCGAATCCATATCGAACAGCCGGACGCCGAATTCTTTGCAATTGCTCTGCAGCGCCGCAATCTGCTTCGCCGCGATCAGATCGGTAATGGGAGTGCCGCGCGGCTCGGTGGGAATGTTGTGGTCCACTGTGGCCACGGTGCGCAGCGGTTGCCGGACTCTTCTTCCGGCAACTCGCAAACCATCGAACGCCTGCGGCGACGTGACCTCGTGCACCAGATGCAGATCAATGTAAAGAATGGGCGAACGCTCCGCCGGCTGTGCCACCAGGTGCGCATCCCAGATCTTCTCGAATAATGTCTTCTTTTGTGGCATTGTGAGATTCGTATCAGGGCATGCCTTCAGGCATGCCGGAATTCTGCGAGCCCAAAGCGCCTTCAGGCGCCGCGTCCACTACTCGATTTATCCCACGAACGCTTCAGCGCGGTCTCGTGATCGCGCCCTGCGACGCCGACGAAACCAGCGCCGCATATTTCGCGAAGACGCCCGTTGGATATCGCGGCGCGGGCGGCTTCCACTGCGCCATACGCTGGCGCAACACGTCGTCGCTGATCTCGACCTCCAGGACGCGCTTGCGCACGTCGAAGTGGATCACGTCACCGTCGCGCACGGCCGCAATCGGACCTCCCAGCGCGGCCTCGGGAGAAACGTGTCCCGCCATCAGCCCATGGGTCGCGCCGCTGAAGCGGCCATCGGTCAACAGAGCCACCGAATCGCCCAACCCCTCGCCCACAATTGCCGCAGTCACGCCCAGCATTTCGCGCATCCCAGGTCCGCCCTTTGGACCTTCATTGCGAATCACGACCACGTCTCCCGCCCGAATTTTCTTGGCGGTGACGGCGGCCATCGCGTCTTCCTCAGACTCAAACACGCGCGCCGGTCCGCGCTGTTCGAGGCGTTCGTGCCCGCTGATCTTGGTGACGCAGCCCTCAGGGGCAAGATTGCCTTTCAGAACGACCAGGCCGCCGGTCGCCTTCAGCGGCTTTTCCAGCGGTGCAATCACTTCCTGCCCGGGACTCTCGACCGCGTTTTCGGCTTCGGCCGCGACGGTCTGCCCAGTCACTGTGATTGCCGCAGGATGCAGGTACTTGCCGCTCAGCAAACGCTTTGCCAGCAACCGCACTCCTCCCGCGCGGTGCATGTCGGCCGCAACGAATCTTCCCGAAGGCTTAAGATCGGCGAGCAAAGGAGTGCGCTCGCTCACGGTCTGGAAGTCGTCAATCTCCAGCGCGACCCCCGCTTCGCGCGCAATGGCCAGCAGATGCAGAACCGAGTTGGTCGATCCTCCCGTCGCCGCGACGGATGAGATGGCATTCTCGAAAGCTGCTCGCGTCAGAATATCCCTCGGCCGCAGTCCTTTCCGCAACACGTTCATCACGACCTTGCCGCAGTCGAGCGAGATCTTGTCTTTCTGCGGATCCATTGCCGGCACGCTGTTGAATCCCATCGGCGAGAGCCCGATCATTTCCATCACCGCGGACATCGTGTTCGCCGTGTACTGCCCGCCGCACGCGCCCGCTCCCGGACACGCGACATCTTCGAGTTCTTTGAGGTCCGCATCGCTCATTTTTCCGGCAACGTTTGCTCCGATAGCTTCGTAGACATCTTGAATTGTCACATCCTTCCCGCGATAGCTGCCCGCCGCGATGGTCCCGCCATACAGCACGATGCCCGGCAGGTTCATGCGCGCCAGGGCCATGGCTGCGGCGGGAATGGTTTTATCACAGCCCACCACACATACCACGGCGTCGAACATCTGGCCGCGGCAAACCAGTTCGATCGAGTCCGCAATCAATTCGCGGCTCACCAGCGACGCCCGCATGCCTTCCGTGCCCATGGTTTCGCCGTCTGAAATCGCGATCGTGTTGAACTCCATCGGCGTGCCGCCGGCCTCGCGGATCCCCTCCTTCACCTTGGCAGACAGCCGGCGCAAGTGGAAGTTGCAGGGCATGGTTTCGATCCAGGTATTGGCCACTCCGATCAAAGGCCGGCTGAGGTCGGCGTCGGTGAACCCGACGGCCTTGAACATGGAGCGCGCTCCCGCCCGGTCGCGCCCCTCAGTAATTCCGCGGCTGATGTGTTTGAGATCCATAGTCAGAGATTACAGGACATGCATCGAGGAAGGGAAACGTCAAGCCATGGATCAGTGGCGTTTCGAGCTTGGAATTGCAGATTTCAAATTTCAGATTCCAGATTTTGGTGACACATCGCGCCGGGCTGTGAAATCCGCAATCTGCAATCGAAATATGCAATCGATCTATGCCCGCGCTGCCGCGCGGGACTCGATGCATACGCCCGCCACCGGATGCGGCCCAGCCCACTCCGGCGCCTGCGCCGAACCGGCGGAACCCACGTGGGTGACGTCGGCAATGGCGTACCACTCACGATAAAGCTGGCCGACCTGCTTGGGATTCACCTCAAGCATGATCGTGGCCTGATGATCGTGCGCGTCCGGTGCAGCGTGCACCGAAGGCATATCCAGCCCGCGGCGCGAAACTGCGTTCAGGATGCGCATCAGAGTTCCCTGCGTATTGCGGTAGCGAATGTGAAAAACCTGCATCGTTTTGCTCCTGATGGCCGATGGAAATTCCAATTTCGAGAAGTCAGAATGCAGAAGTCAGAATGTAGAAGTTAAATCTCATTCTGCATTCTTACTTCTTACTTCTTACTTCTTACTTCTTACTTCTCTCACTCGTCTTCCAGCAACATCTCGGAAAGCGCCGCCCCGGCCGGAACCATGGGGAAAACATTCGCCTCGGGAGCGCAATCGAATACCAGCAATTCCGGCTCCGGAGAACGAAGGAACCGGTCAATCTGATCCCCGGTCTCGCTCGACACGGGAAACTCGCGCATGGCGTCTTCCTTCAGGCGAAAACTGTGAATCTTGTAGGCCTTGGCGATGTCCACGAAATCAGGGTTGTCGCTGAGATCGGTCTCGGCGTAGTTGCGCTCGTAGAACAACTGCTGCCATTGCCGCACCATGCCCAGGTACTTGTTGTCGATGATCACCATTTTGACGGGCAGGCCAAGGCGGTGGACAGTGGCCAGTTCCTGGATGTTCATCTGAAATCCGCCATCGCCCGAGACGCAGAGCACGCAGGTTTCAGGCTTAGCCAGTTGCACGCCCACCGCCGCCGGCAAAGCGAAACCCATGGCACCGAGACCGCCGGAGGTGATGAATCCGCGCGGCGAGGCAGACCGGTAGCGTTGTGCCGCCCACATCTGGTGCTGACCGACGTCGGCCAGCACTACGCTATTCTCGGGCAGGCGGCTAAAGAGCTCGTCCAGAAAACGAATGGTGGGCTGCGCCAGTCCGCGCGGGTCGAGTTCGGCGCGATCAGGGCCGCAGGCCACGCTGCGCCACTGGCTGAAGTCGGGCAGGGATGAAGAATGCCGTCGCAATTCCGCCTGGAATGCCGGAATCGTATCCGCCAGGTTCCCGATGACCGGCAGATCGCAGGGACGCACGCGATCCAGTTGCGCAGGATCGATTTCGAAATGGACGATCTTGGCGCCGGGCGCAAAGCGCGTGGGATCGCCGGTGACTCGATCGTCCAGCCGCGCTCCGAACACCAGCAGCAAATCGGTTTCGTGGAGCGCCGTGTTGGCAGCGCGCGTGCCGTGCATGCCCACCATGCCCAGGTAATAATCCGCCTCCGGCGGAACTGCGCCGAGGCCATGTACGGTGGCGAACGTGGGAATGTTTAAATCGTCCAGCAGCCGGCGCAATTCCGGAATTGCCCCGGAGAGCTTCGCGCCGGCGCCGACCAGCGCGACCGGCCGCGACGCCTGCTGCAGCATGGCAACGATCATCTCGGTAAAGCCCGTGTCGGTGAAACCACCATCGGTCTTGGCCTCCGCCGGCCGCGCGTGCGGCGAGAACTTCACCGGCCCGGAGAATTCTTTTTTTGCTTTGAGCATGTCGGTGGGAATATCAATCACCACCGGCCCGGGACGCCCGCTGCGCGCCCAGTGAAATCCTTCCGCAATCACTTCCGGAATCTCGTCCAGCGTGCGCACCAGCCGGCTCCACTTGGTCAGTGAGAGGGTTACGCCAAAAACATCGGTCTCCTGGAAGGCATCGGTTCCGATCAGCGCGCTGCGCACCTGCCCGGTGATGCAAACCAGGGGAACGGAATCCATCTTGGCGTCGGCGATTCCCGTTACCAGGTTGGTGGCGCCCGGCCCGCTGGTGGCAATGGCAACGCCCACGTTGCCCGTAACTCGCGCGTAGCCTTCCGCCGCGAAAATCGCGCCCTGCTCGTGCCGCGTCAACACATGCCGGATTCCGCTGCCGTCCAGCGCATCGTACAGCGGCATGATCGCGCCGCCGGGATAGCCGAACATCAGCTCCACCCCCTCTGCGCGCAGGCACTGCAAAACGATTTCGGCGCCTCTAAGCATTCACCACCTGTTTCTCTTTATTCTTGGGCGCGTCTTTCTTGCCTTCCTTGGGCAGCCAGCTCATCATGCCGCGCAGTTCGGCGCCGACAATCTCAATCGGATGCTTCTTCTCTTTCTCGCGCAGGGCGGCAAAATTGCGCCCGCCGTTCTTGTTTTCTTCGATCCACTCCTTGGCGAAGGTACCCGATTGGATGTCGGCCAGGACTTTCTTCATGGCGGCCCGCGTCTCTTCGCCCACAACCTTCTCGCCCCGCGTCAGATCGCCGTATTCGGCCGTGTTCGAGATCGAGTAACGCATCCGTCCCAAGCCGCCCTCGTAGATCAGGTCCACGATCAGCTTCACTTCATGCAAGCACTCGAAGTATGCAATTTCCGGCGCGTAGCCGGCCTCGACCAGGGTTTCGAATCCCTTCTTGATCAGCGAAGTCAGCCCGCCGCACAGCACCGCCTGCTCGCCGAACAGATCGCTCTCGGTTTCTTCCTTGAAAGTGGTCTGCAGCACGCCCGCGCGTGTTGAACCGATTCCGTGCGCATAGGCCAGCGCGTATTCGTGGGCCCGCTTGCTGGCATCTTGCTGGACCGCAATCAACGACGGCACGCCGCGTCCCTCGCTGTAGACGCGCCGCAGCAGGTGGCCGGGGCTCTTGGGAGCGATCATTACCACGTCCACGTCGCTGGGCGGGACGATGGTCTTGAAATGAATGCTGAAGCCATGCGAGAAGCCCAGAACTTTCCCCGGGTGCAGATACGGCTTGATGGACTGGTCGTATAACTCCGCCTGGGTCTCATCCGGCGTAAGCACGTGAATCCAGTCGGCGCGCTTGGCCGCCTCGTCCGGCGCCACCACCACCATGCCATCGGCCCGCGCCTGCTCCGCACTGGGGCGGGTGGGCTCCAGGCCCACGATCACCTTGTAGCCGCTGTCGCGCAGGTTCTGCGCCTGGGCGTGTCCCTGGCTGCCGTAGCCCAGGATGGCGATGGTTTTGCCCTTCAGGGCGTTAGGATTGGCGTCGCGTTCGTAAAAAATAGTAGCCACCTGCGTGCTCCTCTCGATGCACTCTTCTCGTTGCACAAGGGAGAAAAATGACCCTTGCCCTTTTAGGGATGAGTTCCGGTTCTCCCCGAAATTCCGTGGGAGATATGCCCTTAGACTGCGAACCGACCGGTCGGTCGGTATTCGGTATCCTAACCTTCCCGACTTTTGCCTGTCAAGGGGGGAACCCAAAATCGAAAGTCACTGATCTTGGAGCCCCCGGGCGGCCTCTCCGGTGTCTCCAGTCTTTAGGAGACGTTGCAATGCTGAAGTGGCTGATAGCGCTGGTCTTCCTCGTGTTCTCATGTCTGGCCGGTCCACTGGTTGGGGCCCAGTCAGCGGCGAAACCTAAGGTCATAGGCACCGCTGTTTCCGGCGGCAAGATGGTCAAATCCGTGTGGCCCGTCTATCCGCCAGAGGTGACGGCGAAGGCGATCGCCGAGGGCGTAGTCGTGAAACTTACAATCGACAAGCAAGGAGTCCCGCGGGATCTGAGAGTAACGAAAGGCGATTCCATCCTTGCCAAGGTGGTCCTGGAGGCGCTGCGGCAATGGCGCTGGAAACCGTACAAGCTCAATGGAGAACCGGTCGAAGTGGAATCGAGTATCTACATCAGGTTTGACCCGTTGACAGACGGACTGGACGATACCCCGCGCAGAACTCTGACTGACTCGGGGCAGAACATCCCGCGTACTTTTTTGGGACTTTCTAGGACGTGACAAGCCACGCTGGGCGGATGATTTCAATCCCACCCCCACGGAAAGCGGTACGCTTATGGGGTGTAAGCGTGGGCTCCAGCTGCAGGAGGTGTGACGATGGCTGAGAAGCGCACTCCGGCCGGCGAAAAAGCACAGGCAAGCGCGCCCTCGTCGGGGAAAAAAGCAGAACCAACTCCCCCCACGAGTAAACCGTCCAAGCCCCTGCGCCTGGGCAAGGATTGCGACTACGAGCGCGAACTGAGACGTCTGCAGATCGAATTGGTAAAGCTTCAGGAGTGGATCCGGCACGAGGGGCTAAGAGTGGTAATCCTGTTCGAGGGGCGGGACGCAGCAGGCAAGGGAGGCGCCATCCAGCGCGTCGCCCAGACATTAAATCCCCGCATCTGCCGCGTAGTGGCGCTAGCCACGCCGACCGAACGGGAGAAAACTCAGTGGTACTTCCAGCGCTACGTCGCACACCTGCCCGCTGCCGGCGAGATGGTGCTGTTCGACCGTAGCTGGTATAACCGCGCCGGCGTCGAGCACGTGATGGGCTTCTGCACCGACGCCGAGTATGCGGAGTTTCTGCACAGCTGCCCGGAATTCGAGCGCATGCTGGTGCGAGCGGGCATCATCCTGATCAAGTATTGGTTCTCGGTGAGCGACGAGGAACAGGAACGCCGCTTTCAGGACCGCATGAACGATCCGACGAAGCGCTGGAAGCTGAGTCCCATGGATCTCGAATCCCGGCGGCGTTGGGCCGAATACTCCCGCGCGAAAGACGAGATGTTCGTGGTAACCGATATCAGACAGGCGCCCTGGTACGTGGTGAACGCGGAGAACAAGAAATGCGCCCGGCTCAACCTCATTCGCCACTTGTTGTCCCTGATCCCCTACCGGGATATGACTCCGGAGCGCCTCAAGCTGCCTCCCCTCGACAAAACCAAATATGTGAGGCCGCCGATCCAGGAACAGACCTTCGTCCCCGAACTGTACAGTGCCGGCGAGTAGGTTTTGCAGCTGGGGAGCTGCTCCATTGGCCAGGACTTCATGCGGCATTGGCATTCCGGCCAGCAACTGTTTACCATGTCGGCGATGGCTCGCGAGACCCCGGTCGACTCCCGGCAGGAAATCCTGCGCACCGCCGCGCGGCTGTTTCAGCAGCGGGGATACGACGCCACTTCCATGAACGACGTCGCCGCCGCGCTGAAACTCAGCAAGGGCGGCCTCTACCACCACTTTCAGAGCAAGGACGAAATCCTGTTCGAGATCATGAACCACGCCATGGAGATCACCGAAGATCGCGTGCTCGCGCCCGTGCGCGGAATCGCCGATCCTGAACAGCGCCTCCGCGCCCTGATCCGCCTGCATATCGAAGTGGTGCTCAGCCCCGTGGACCGTGAGATCACGGTCATGCTGCACGAAAACCATCCTTTGCAGCCCGTGCTCCGCAAACGGATCAACCTCCTCAAGAAAGAGTACGTTCACTTCGTCGAGAACCTGATTGCCGAGGTACAACGGGCTCGTCAGGCCAAAGGCGCGGTCAGTCCCCGCGCCGCCGCCTTTGCCCTGCTTGGAATGATCAACTGGATTTACCAGTGGTATAAGCCGGAAGGCGAATTGCAGACGCACAATCTGGTTCCGCAATTTACCAGTCTCATCTTTGCAGGGATTCTGGCGTGAACAATTCTGGCGTGCAGGCCTTCTTTGCCGAACTTGCCGATGTAGAACGGCAACGCAGCCAAAACGGCAAGTTGTATCAGGAATTTCTTCGTGTTCCGGCGATGAGCGCTGGTCTGTACGTGCTCGCCGCCGGAGCTACGGACCCCCAGAGTCCACATCGCGAAGATGAACTGTATTACGTGATTCGCGGCAAGGCCCGCCTTCGCGCGGGCGATGAAGACCGCGAAGTTCGCGCCGGCAGTGTTCTTTTTGTACCCGCGCAAGTCGAGCACCGCTTCTACGACATTTCCGAAGAACTCGCGGTGCTGGTTTTCTTCGCCCCGGCGGAAAGCTAGAAGCTACTTTGCCGGCACCCAATACACTTCTTCCTTGACGGCTCCCTTGTCGGTGAATCCGCGCCGCTTCAGAATCGCCTTGCTGTGCTCGATCATCTCCGGATGCCCGCACAGGTAAGCCACGGTGTTGCCGGGCTCCAATTCCCAGTGATCCGCATATTTGCGGAGAATGTCATCCGCACGCCCGATTTCGCCCGACCAGTCTTCGTGATCCCAGGGACGGCTGACCGTCGGCACATACTTGAACCACGGCAGTTCTTTGTCAAACCAGCTCAGTTCCTCGCGGTAGCCAAACTCCCACGGCCGGCTGGCTCCGTTCAGCAGGAAGAGTTTGTGCGAACCGTCAAATCGTCCTTCTTTCCAATCCTTGTACAGGGTGCGAACGTAGCTCACGAACGGCGCCACCCCGGTCACCGTCGAAATCAGCAGGTGGTTCGTGCGCCCGTTCTGTGTGTCCAGCGAAAATTTGCCTTTGGGTACTCTGCGCATCAGCAACTGGTCGCCGGGCTGCATTTTGTGCAGCAGGGGCGTGAGCGCGCCTTCGGGCACGAGTTCGAAGAAGAACTCAACCTCGTCTTCCGATGGCGACGACGCAATCGAATATGGACGTTCGGTGCGCTTTCCATCGTGCTCGACTCCCAGCGTGGCGTACTGGCCGGGGACGAACTTGAACTCGCCCCCGCTGCGGATGCGGAACATCCACAGGTCAGGAGCGAAATCAACGCGCTTGGTGATTTGCGCGCGATAGAATTTTTCGTCGGGAATCGTCATCTGCAACCGACCTCAACTGCCTCAGAGCTTCTGTTCAGCGTCCGTAACGAACACCACAGAAGTTAGATTCAGCGGGATTAGATTTTGATCTAAGGACCTCGGCGAACAAGAGCCATAGCCGATGTCATAGGCCGGCGATCGGCCCTCAAGTCTCCGCGAAACCTAGCCCTATTTCCCCACTACCAGCACCACGAAGCTGTCGGGCAGCATCGCAGGCCTCGGATGTGGGTTGTCCGCCGTCGCCTCCGGACGCGGTCCGAAGTCGGCGGTCACGACGAAGACATTGTGGGTGTTGGCATCGAGCGCCAGCGTGCGCGCTCCCCGCCTGGTCGGAACATTCTCCGCCACGCTGAACTTGTCCGGCGATTCCTCTTTCAC
The DNA here is from genome assembly GCA_052326105.1 of Candidatus Sulfotelmatobacter sp. Lineage (GTDB taxonomy): Bacteria > Acidobacteriota > Terriglobia > Terriglobales > Acidobacteriaceae > Sulfotelmatobacter. The sequence continues at coordinate 75,527 of JBKQRC010000076.1, forward strand.
GACCGTCAGCACCGCATCCTGGCCGCAGGAAGCGAATGCCAGTCCGGTCTCGGGATCAAACGTGGTCGCGTCCACGCCCTCGCCGATTGCCGGCGTGGCCAGCACTTTGCCGCTGTCGGCATCCACCACCGCCATCATCTTGTTGTCGCAGCCGACGAACAGGCGCCGGTTCTTGCGGTCGATCGAGAGCCCGCTCGGCTCTGTGCATGGCGCGAGAGGCCAGGTCGCTTTTACTTCCATCTTCATCGGATCAATCGCCGTCAACTCGCTCTTGTCCTCGATATTGACGTAAATCATTCCCTTGGCATCGCTGGCCGCAAACTCCGGCTTGCCATCCAGTTTGATGGTGCCCAGCACCTTCCCGCTGGCGGCGTCAATCGCGGTCGAATCGTGGCTGCGCCCGTTAAAGGTGAACACCCGCTTGGTCGCCGGATCGTAGAGAATTGCGTCCGGATTGTCGCCAACTTTCACCTTGCTGCTTGTGGCCAGCGTCTTGATGTCGAAAATACTGACCGTGCCTTCGCGTCCGTTGCTGGTGAATCCCTTCCCGAGCTCCGGCGCCAGCGCGATGCCATGCACGCCCGGTGTATCGGGGATATCGCCCACTGTCTTGCCAGAATCCGCGTCGAGCACCATCACGTGAGTGCCGCGTGAAATGAAGACGCGGCGCGCTTCGGAGTCCGCGGTGAGATAGTCCCACCAGCCTTCGCCGCCGACCTTGTACGTTTGGATCACGTGATAGCCGGGGCCGGCCGCGGCCAGGGCCAGCACCGCCATGCGAAGGACCACCAGAATCATCAAGCACGCCCACCACTTGGTCTTCATAAGAACGTTCTCCTTGTGAATTCCGATTGTGCCCTTATTCCGCCGCCCGCCGGGCATGAGGACATCATTCCTGCATCTGAACAACCGGGTTTCGAACCGAAGTAACTTTACCCTATTTCGGCCATCAACCTAGACTTGAGATTATATGGACGTTTTCCGCCCACCACTATCCGGGCCAGGCACACCGCCGGATCGAGTCTCCAATGCCGATCCGCGACTGCAACCGACTCCTGACTACGGTACACTCGGCCCGGCTTCGGACATTACGCCGGCCAATCCCGGCGCAGCCTCAACTCCTCCTCGCCGCGGCGCTAGGGGCGGGCGTTCCATTTTCGCCATAGCGATGGGAATACTTCTGGCCGTATTCACTGCGGGTCTCGAGAATGCGCCCTGGTCCCGTTTTTTCTCTCACTCGCCGCATGGAGAGAACGCCGCAACCTCGGCGCACGATTTGAGCCAGTTGGATCGTCTGAAGCCGCAGAAGCAGGCCGAAACCCTGCTCGAACTTGCAGTCGGCCGCTCCAATGGCGCTGTCGAACAGATTTCTACACGAGTTGATGGCTGGCAGGGAAAGCTGGAGTGGAATTCTCAAATCGCGACCCTGACTACAGCCGCACTCAACTCCAATGACATGCGGGTGCGGGAATCGGGCATCGAGGTCGAGTTGGCGGCTTACGGATTGGCCAAGAATTCCGCCAGTCTCGACTATCTGCTGAAGACCGCCGACTCTTCCGATCACGCGCAAAAGATTTGGGCGTTGTGGGCGCTCGGCCTGATGGGGAATCGTGGAGTTGAATCCAGCCGCGTGGTAGAGGCCCTCAGCTTTCACCTGAAGGATTCTGATCCGGACTCCCGCCGCTGGGCAGTTGAGGGCCTGGCGCTGGCGGGGACGTCGGAGACCATCCCGCTTCTTCTCCAAGTTATGCACGACGATGCCGCGCCCAGCGTGCGTGAGCGCGCCGCTTGCAGTCTCGCCGAGTCCGGCATGTTCACTCCCGAACAGCGGCTCAGCGCCGTCCCGCAGCTGTTGAACTACACTGACGATCCTTCACTCGACCCGCAGACTCACGCCTGGGCCTTCCAGGCACTCGGGGACATAACCCACCAGCGCCTGCCCCACGACTCCGCAGCGTGGCGCAGCTGGTACGAAAAACAAGGGATCAGTGGTCAATGATCAGTCAAACCTAAGCGATCCTGGCGGCTAACATCGTAGCAAGCGGTTGACCCAGATAACCCGCAAGCTTCTGACTAGAGCGTGTTTCATAAATCGGTTTTGGGTAGGGCACGGCTTCAGCCGTGCCGTTTAGGGCTAAGAAAAACGCGGGCTTTAGCCCCTGAGGGATGCTAATTTCCGAAATGAAAGCTGTTTATGAAACACGCCCTACTGACTACTGACCCCTGCTTTTCTCACTCTGCCATCTTGGCTATGTGCACTTCGAACCCGGTCTTCGGCAACAGCGACGTCAGAGCGAATGCCTTGAAGCCATCGCCAGTCACTTCTGTGTGCTGATAGACTCCCGGTTCCCTCTCGATCATTTCCTTGCGTCCTTCCAGATCTTCCAGGAAGGCCTGCGCCTGGCTGATCCCGACTCCCACGTCTTTCGCCCGCGTGACGACGGCCTCGGAAGCATAAGAACGCACCAGCTTCGGCCAGTATTTCTCCAGCAGATCGGTGCTGGCGAACACATCGGCCCAGATGATGCGGCCATTCACCGCGACCACTACCCCCACAGCGTTGCGGTCCCGCAGTTGCCGGATCAGGCTCTGATAGTTAACTTCGATGGGCCTGGCCACCGCGTCCACTTGCTTCTTGACGTCTTCGTTCTCCATCACTCTGGCGTAGGAACTGGTATGCGCTATCTGATCGGCTGCCGCAGGCGCCACGCCGGACACCACGACAGTCTCTGCTGTCTGTTGTTTTCGTACCTCATCCCAGACAAGGTTCTGATCCTTGTCGGCCATCGCCTTGGCGCGCACCGACGGCTGAGCCATCATGGTCACCGGACCGCCAACTGCACTTCCCACACCGCCGGCAGACCCATACATCACTCCCGACCCGCCAAAGTGCTCGCTGGTGGCCACCCACCGTCCCGGCTCGACGCAGAACACGTTCAGGTCCACCGGATCGCTCTCCGGAGGAACAATGCGGTCCTTGCCAATCACCCGGTCCTGCTTGCCTCCGGTGACGATCTCACCCGCGAGCAGGAGCAAGGGCCGCTTCGAATTGTTGACCAGGACCAGCCGGTTTACCTGCGCGCCATCATGCCGGATTGCAGGCACGTTAGGCCGCCGGATCAGTCCCTGCACGTTGCCCGCTTCGGTTACGACTACTTCTCCCGACCGCAGCCCTTCGTCGAGGGTTAGAAACTGGGAGGTCGGATAGCTCTTCGCAGCCACCACCGGAAACACGGTCAGATTCCCATGCCGGATCGGTTCCAACACCTTATATCCAGACGGCGCAGTCACCTCGCCCGCCTGTGCCTGCCGCTGATCCATCACCACCAGCCCGGCCACGATCACCAGTACCGTTAAACCTAAGAAGATCTTCGGATTCATAAACTCTCCTCCCCCAGCCAGAAACGAGCCGGGTGCCCCATATGTGTCGCCGCTTTGCGAGAGATGGGATCCTTGCCCGTCTCGGCTCATGGGAAGAACGAAAATAGCCGTCCGCCTTGCGGCCAATTTTCCTCCTCCGCGCGTCTAATAAATTGGTAGCATCGAGGAGAGTCAAGAGGCGGTAGCAGTCCATCCCGCACATGAGTTCTACCAAACCAATCTCCGCCGTGCAGTCGGTTGTGAATGAACTGCTGGCGGAGCTTCATGCCCGCAGCGCCTGCGAAAAAGTCGGCCTCACCCGCGAATCCTTCACCGCGATCCTTTGCGAAATCGGAGGCAAGCACGCCTCACCCGCCACGCCCGAAGCTGAAATCCGTATCTTTTTCCTGGGTCTCCGGGTTGACGAGCTCGCCCTCGCCCGCGCCTGCGCCGCCGGCCACAATTCCGCCTGGGAGATCTTCCTCACGCGCTACCGCGAAAAACTCTACCAGGCAGCCCTGCGCATCGCGCGCGAGGATTCGGCAGCGCGGGAACTGGCCGACACCCTCTATGCCGACTTGTATGGCACGAACACCCGCGAAGGCCAGCGCGTTTCCAAGCTGGCTTCCTATACCGGACGCGGGTCACTCGAAGGTTGGCTGCGCACGGTCTTGGCGCAGGAATATGTGAATCGCTATCGCCGCACGAAACGCCTGGTGAGCCTCGACGAAGAATCAGAAGAAGGCGTCCAGTTCCGTTCCCCAGATCCCGAGCCGATTCCCTCCGCCGATCCCCGCCTGGCGCAGGCCACCGACGAAGCACTGGCCTTTCTTTCCGGGGAAGATCGCATGGTGCTGAGCGCGTATTATCTGGATGGCCGCACGCTGGCCGAGATTGCCTGCATGCTCGGCGTGCACGAGTCAACCATCAGCCGCAAGCTCGACAAGCTGGCTAAGGCATTGCGCAAGCAGATTCTGGCAGGCCTGGGGCGTCGCGGTATGTCCCGCCGTCAGGCCGAAGAAGCCCTTGAAGTGGACGTGCGCGACTTGCAGCTGGATATTCGCCGCAGTTTGGCGCAAGAATCTTCCCATGCCGCGTTCTCTGAGAAGAGGGTAGAGGCCCGAGTCCGCGAAGGCGAAGGATGAGGAAATTGCAGTCTGAAATGAGTAGAGCTGGTTTCACAAATAGGTTTTGGGTGGGGCCCGGCTTCAGCCGGGCCGCCAAGGGCCGCGTAAACGCCGGGCTTTAGCCCCTGAGGGCTTGGCACCCACCGCGCGGAAGACCATTTGTGAAACCAGCTCTAGGGTCAAGCTAGCAGCTAGAAGCTGACATGCAACATGTCCCCAAAATCGTGAGCGAGCGGCTGAGAGCCGCAACGCCCGTCGCCAATCATCCTGCAGCGGACGAGCTGACGGCCTTTGCCGAACGTTCGCTGCCGGAACTGGAGCGCGCCATCGTGCTCGAGCACCTGGCCCGCTGCGGCGATTGCCGCGATGTGCTTGCCCTCGCCCTGCCCGCGTCCGAGCCAGTCCAAGCGGTCATCACTCCCGCCCGCGGAGGATGGTTGAGTTGGCCCGCGTTACGCTGGGGATTCGCCGCCGCTGCCGGCGTTGCCATTGTTTCCCTCGGAATCGTGCAGTACCAGCGCCATCTCCAGCCGGCGGCCATGGTCGCACAGCGGGCTCCAGTCCCTGAGGTGGTGGCCACCAATGTCCAGACCCAGCCCGCAGCCGCGGCGCCGGCCGAGAAGGACGAGCAGAAAGTGAAGTCGTTGCCCGATGTCTCTTCCCGGGCAGACGCGATTTCCGCGGGCAAGCCGGCACCGCAATTGATGCAGCCTGAGCTGGTGCCTCGCGCCAGAATAGCGTCACCTTCCGTCCAGCAGCCGGCTGGTGTCGTTGGGGGCGCTGCCTCTGGAGCGGTCAATGGTCAAGTGGCTCACAATCAGTTCGTTCACGGCCCCCAGATGCCCAACCAGTGGCAGCAGCAGAACAACGTGCAGGCATCTCCGGCCATGGCGCCGCCCCCGGTCGCCGGAAAACAGCAAGCCGCCAACTTGGCCGACCACCGAGGAGTTCCTCCGTCGTCGCGGATGGTAGAGGCGGAAGCGTCAAGCCAGGCGGCGCCCGCCAACGCTGAGACGAATCAGGAGTCGAGCCTTCAGGCCCAGGCGGGCCAGCCGGAAGCGCAGCCTGGCTATGCGTTGGGCGGACCTGTAGGCAAAGCCAAGCCGCCCGTGACCGTAGAAGCGGCCAACGTCCCCGCGCCGCAGACGGCGGATGCTACGACGCAGCAGGAACTCCCGGTTGCGACGGGGAACGCAAGCGTGACTGGGCGTAACCTGGCCCAGCTCTCGATCCCGGCGGCTTCGCGGCTGCCGCGCTGGACCATCACTTCCGCCGGAGGTCTTGCCCGTTCCTTCGATCAGGGCAGGACGTGGCAGGATGTAGATGTGAACGCAGCGCCGGCGGCGGATTTTGTCAGCGTCGAAATGGCCAAGGCTGCCCCTGCCAAGGAAGACTGCAAGAAGGTTCTCAAGGCAGCGGCCGCTCCAATCATTTTCCGCGCCGTGGCCGCGCTCGGGACCGAGGTGTGGGCCGGCGGATCCAATGGCGCCCTTTATCACTCCGCCGATGCCGGCGGCCACTGGACTCCGGTAGTGCCCTCCTCTGCCGGCGCGATCCTCTCCGGGGACATCCTCGTCCTGGACTTTTCCGACGCTCAGCACGGAAAGGTTAGAACCTCGACATCCGAGGTCTGGATCACCAGCGACGGCGGCCAAACCTGGCAGAAGCAATAAACCAGCTCCGAGCCCCGGACCGCGGGACCCACCCATGCTTGCCCCGGCCATGCTTGCCGGCCAATGCGCAGGGTTACTTCCGTTAACGGACCCCTTAACTTTCGGCAAACCCCGTTACCAAAGTGACGTTTACAGAAAATGAGGGCAATTCTAATATCCATTTCGTGGTTTGGCAGTTCTGGGGGAGGGCTGCCGAGGCGTCCTGGACTGAAAAGTCGAGGACGCTTTTTCTTTTTTCCTTCCGTCAAACCCGCCCGTCTCACGCGCCCGGTGGCCTCACCTGCAGCACCATGTATTCCTCGTCGATGAACCGGTCTCCGATTCTCAACGCCCTGGGTTCACAACCAAACAACTCAAATCCCAGAGAGCGATACAGGTGCGCCGCCGCTGTTTGCGTCGTCGTCACCGATAGCAAGATCTGATCCACACCCTCGGTTCCAGCTCCGCGTTCGACGAGCTTTTCTAGCATCTGCCGTCCAATTCCTTTGCCGCGACTTTCTGGTGTCACATACACACCCCACACGCGTCCCTTATGCCGTACTTTCGGTCCCTTCTCGCGATAAAAGCCGGCAGTGCCGATCAGGGAGCCGCCATCGAACGCGCCCACGACGAACGAGTCCACTCCATCCGAGCCCAATCGCCTTCCCACGTCGTCCAGGCTGAGAGACTGATGTTCTTCCGCCGACGAACTAAACGCTTCCGGGTCGCCCTGCAACGCCTCCAGCCGGAGTCTCCAGTACTCGCCGGCATCGCCGCCATTCAAAAACCTGATTTCCATCGCTCCCCCTACTGTGCTCCCCGGCAGGTCGCGCAATAGCCGCCAATCTCCAGCCGCGACACGAGCACCCGAAACCGGCAATCTTTTTCTACCTGCTGTTTGAGCTTTTCGAATCCATCGCTCACAAACTCCGTGATCTTGCCGCAGCGCAGGCAGGCCATATGAATGTGGTCGCGGCCCAGTCGGCGCTCGTAGTAGTGTCCCTCGCCGTTAATGTGCATCAGGTCGAGTTCATCGATGAGACCCTGCCGCTTCAGCAGCCGCAAGGTGCGATAGACGGTGCTGCGGTCCACGCTGGCGTCGAGTTTCTGCGCCTTGCGCAAAATCTGGCTGGCATCGAGATGCTTGCGGGCCGTTTCCATCACGCTCAGGATGGCGCGCCGCTGCCCGGTCATGCGGATTCCACGCTCGGCGAACTGGGCCTGCAGCCGGCCCGGCATTTCAGTCTGTGGGAGTGGCATAACGGTTTGTCATCCTGAGCGGCACGATTTCTGTGTCGCGAAGAGCCTGCCCTGAGCGAAGTCGAAGGGACCTGGGCGAGCCGCGCAATGCGCCGAGCTCTTTCGGCGCGACAAACGCGCGTTTGGCTCGCATCCTCACCTTTCGCAACTGGTCGCAATCGGAGTGCGACGAATTCTCTTGCCGGAACTGGACAAACCCGCGCCCGCTCCGGCATCATTTCTAGATTACTCCTAGATGCGACTAAGTTGCAACTGTATGGGGAAGCGCAGGTTTTGATGATAGCGATCTCAATCTTTTTTAATTGCGATTCAATCGCATCTAAATTGTCCAAGGCCACAGCCTTATTCTTCCCGGTCGTGCTTGCGTTGTTTCTTGCGCTCGCCGCTTTCCCGGCAGAGGCGCAGGAGAGCCCCTACATCGTGACCTACGATCACTATCTGGAAGAGCCGGGCAGCCTTGAAGTCGAATATTTCTCCACCTTTGGCACCCAGCGCGCAGGCAACGACTTCCATGCCTACTGGACCGAATTCGAATACGGCGTGACCGCCTGGTGGACCACCGAGCTTTACTTCGACGGTCAAACCACCTTCGGCGACAGCACCATCTTTTCCGGCTTCCGCTGGGAGAACCGCATCCGCCTGCTTCAGCGCGAGCACTTCATCAACCCCGTGCTCTATATCGAATATGAGCAGACCAGTGGGGCAGACAAGATCCTGAAAGAAGTCGAAGGCCACGACGTCGAATCGGACTACGCTGTTCCAAATGCTCTGGCCCGCCAGGAGCACGATCACGAACTGGAATCGAAGCTGTTGCTTTCGAAATCCTTCAAAGGCTGGAATATTGCGCAAAATACCATCGCCACCAAGAACCTCACCGGCGGCAACTCCTGGGAATTTGGCTACGCCATCGGCGCCAGCCGTCCTCTGGCCCTGAAAGCTTCCGCCGAGCGCTGCAGCTTCTGCCCGGAGAACTTCATTGCCGGAGTCGAAATGTATGGCGGCCTGGGCGATCGCTACAGCTTCGGCCTGCCGAATACGTCTCATTACCTCGCGCCAGTCGTGGCCTGGAATCTGCCTTCCGACTGGACTCTGCGCCTGTCGCCCGGTTTCGGCTTGAACCACAACAGCCATCGCTTTCTGCTGCGCTGGGGCGTATCCCGCGAGTTTTCCGGCTTCGGAGCTGCCATCGGCCGGTTGCTGGGGGGACACTGAAAATGCCGAGGACGATGTATCCGCCAACGAGTAGCGCCGTCTCGGCGGCTGTCCCTTCGGCAAGCTCAGGGCAGGCTGCGGGGACGTCCCGCCTCCGCCGGCTTGGGCACGCTGCCCCTAGACTAGCCGGTAGGATGTTGGTGCTTCTCGTCGTGCTCCTGACGATCGCTCTTGCCGCTGGTCAAAGGGCGAAGGCAACTCCTGCCAGTAAAGGCAACTCCGTCTATGCGGAATTGGCGAAGGCCCCGCGGAAGGCGGCTGCACGTCCCAATCCGCTGGCAACCGATCCCGAGGCCGTCGCGGCCGGCGCCAAACTCTTCGACCTGCACTGCGCCGAGTGCCATGGAGCGATGGCCGAGGGCGGGAAGAAAGCTCCCAGCCTGCTTGCCCTCGCCGTGCAGCAAGCCACTCCGGGTGCCATCTTCTGGCTCCTGACCAACGGCGTCGTACGCCGCGGCATGCCGGTGTGGTCCAAGCTCCCGGAACCGCAGCGCTGGCAGTTGGTGAGCTACATCAAATCGCTCACTCCACTCCCCACGCCTGCCGATGGCCAAGGGACGCCTCCTGAATCCCGCGCCGCTACTGATCCTCCTGGCCGTCAGCCATGAAAACGGGGCTACCATGTCCATGGCTGGGATGCGCGAGTTCATTGCGACTTTCCCCCCTCCCCACGCATCCAATGGCAGTGTTAGGATACTGGGTTCGGTAGTTAGGGGAAGAACTCATACACTGATCGCCAGTCCGGTAAGGGCGCTTGAGGAAGCGCAGTCCGGCGGCGCGACGTTCACAACGAGGAGAGGGAAAAATGGCAGGTAACGGAATCGTCGAAGTGACCGATGCAAACTTCGACCAGGATGTTCTGAAATCGGACAAGCCCGTTCTGGTGGACTTCTGGGCAACCTGGTGCGGCCCCTGCCGCGCCATTGCCCCCATCGTCGAAGAATTGGCCACCGAGTATCAGGGCAAAATCAAGATCGGCAAGATGGACGTGGACTCCAACAGCGCCACCCCCATGCGCTACAAAGTCACCGGCATCCCCACGCTGCTGGTCTTCAAGGGAGGCCAGGTCGTCGAACAAATCGTCGGCTACAAGCCCAAAGATTTCCTGACGCAGGCCCTGAACAAGCACATCGGCTAACAGCGCTCAGCTATCACCTTTCAGCGAAGAACGCCCGGGAATATTCCCGGGCCTTTTGTCTCTCCCGCTATTTGCCGCCGGGAGCTACAATGCACGCATGCGCGTGCATATAGCGTTCTGTTCTCTTGCTGTCATAACGCTCCTGGGTCTGCTCGCGTTGGCTCCCACCCATGTGCGAGCGGCGAACGAGCTTGAGCAGCGCCTTCGCGACGGGTATCAAGGCAAGACACTATTGCTCCGCGGTTTCTATACAGGCGACAAGCTGCAATTTGACGCCACAGGTGCTCCCGTCGGCGGCCCGACGCCCGGCGACTGGACCACGGACGGCGTCGTCCGGCTGACCCAGATCAATGCATCCGGGAACCGCCTAACCATCAAGGCGCGCCGCCTGCTCGTGTCAAGCTCTCAGGGGACACTCCGCTTTCTTGCGGAAGATCCGAAGAAAGAGAAGAAGAGTCCACTTCTCAAGATTGAGGCCGACTTGGATTCATCGAATCCATCTCCCGAGCAGGCCGCCGCCGCGATGTCCAGGATCTTTCTTACCGCGCAGGACGATTTTGCAGACCAGGTTCCCGACTATTGGAAGCCCTGTGTTCGCTCCGCACTGAGGGGCAAGGACGCACACTGTAGTTTTTCCGTGGAGTTTCTGTCGATCCCCGGAGCAACATCCTCGGTAGGAAATGCCTTACCATCTGCCGCAACCGGCACAGTCGCACCTGCCTCAAACGACACCCCGTTCAAAGTGGGACACGGCGTCAGTCCTCCAAGAGCAATCCTCCCCCAGCACGAGCCAGCGTTCAGCGAGCCCGCTCGGAAGGCGAAATACCAGGGAGTTGTAACCCTTGGGCTCGTCGTCAACCAGGAGGGTCTGCCCACGAAGATTCACATCGTCAATCCCCTGGGATGTGGCCTCGATGCGAAGGCGGTGGAGGCTGTCGAGACTTGGAGATTCGATCCCGCGAAAAAAGACGGCCAGCCCGTCGCTGCGTCAATCATGGTGGAAGTCGATTTCCACCTCTACTGATCCCTGACCACCGGCCCCCCGGCGTCAGTACTTCCTGAGTACCCCAATCACTCGCCCCTGCACGTCCACCGACGCCGCCGGCACAATGATCGGCTTCATGGACACATTCGAAGGTTGCAGCCGGATGTTGTCGCCCTCGCGATAAAAGCGTTTCAGCGTGGCATCGCTCGAATCCACCAGGGCGACCACGATGTCGCCGTTGTGGGCGGTTTTGGCTTTCTCCACGAGAACATAGTCGCCATCGAGAATGTGCTCGTCCTGCATGGATTCCCCCCGCACTTCGAGCACAAACACTTCCTTCGAGCGGACGAAATCGGCGAGCGAAATCGTCTCCGGATTCTCGACCGCCTCGATCGGCTGCCCGGCGGCGATGCGTCCTAGAAGAGGCAGCACCAAACCGGTGTTGACACTCATGGCTTGCTTCAGGCGGCCCTTGGGAGGCAGCAGATCAATGGAGCGGCTGCGGTTGTAGTCGCGCGTCAGCAACCCTTTCTTCTCCAGGTTGCTGACGTGTTTGTGCACGGTGGCCAGAGAAGACAGGTCGAGTCCCTTGCCGATCTCCTCAAACGACGGAGAGTATCCGTGCTCTGCCACAAATCTCGAAATGAAGTCGTACACTTCCCGCTGTCTGCGTGTAATGGCCATGCCGCTATTATTGGCGAACAGAAGGCGAAAAGCAAGAAAGAAGCATGATTATGCAGTTGACACAGAGTGGGCGTAGAATGACCTCCATCGTCAGAACTGTGACGCGGAGGTACTGGTATGAGCACTTGGGAACTAGTGCGCGACGGTATCGCGACCTTGGCTGCGGTTCTGGCGATACTGGCATTCTTCGGCATAAAGCCGCAAGCCGCCGATGGAGGCGTTGCCATGCCTCTTAGCCGAAGGTGGAAACTGGCAATCATGCTGATTTTGGTTGCCGCGAGTTGGGGGCTTTCTATACATAGTTTCTATCGTTCTCGACATCCAAGGATAGTTGAAAAAACTGTCGAAAAGCCCGTTGAGAAGATCGTAGAGAAGTTCACCCAAATACCCTGCCCGAAAGTTGCAGTTCCTACTTTACGCGGTTCTTCCAAGAATGGAACGGAGGCGAGTCAGCCGCCAATTAAGCAAGATTGTGGTGGTGGCAACTGTGCTGCGTCAGTAGGTCAATCCGGGGGCGTTACTGCGGGAAGCATTAACATCGGAACAGTCGAACAGAGAATACCCGAAGACAAAAAGGCGGAATTAATAAATGTGCTTTCTCAGATACGGGGTAAGGTTGCAGTTTTTATATACTCGGGAGCCAATGTCAAATTTGCTCAAGACTGGGATGGCGTACTAAGAGCAGCGGGGTGGAATGTCGGGCCGATAGGAGAATCGTTTCTTCCAACCGGAAGAGTGATAACTGGTATTCGGATATTAGCTCCCGAAGTAGACTACAAACAATACTTACATCAAACACGCAGCATTTCAAGGATTGACCTATTTGCCGGTACTCCCGTGGGAGAGATTCTAAAAGCTGCTGACATACTGCAAGTCAATGTTCACATGGTTGATATAACGAAACCGGCGGTAGTTGAGAATGACAGGATTATCCTCTTTGTTGGTACCGATGACGATAAACCAAAATGAGTTGGTCTATTCGTCGAGGTAGGCTGCGAAGAGTCCCGAATTATTTGGATTGGTTACGCTGGACAGGCGGGGACTGAATCAATTTACCGAGCACGCGGTCAAATTCTTCCTTCTTGACCTTCAGGGGCGTATTTTCCTTCTTTGTTTCCTTCTTAGTCACTTGACAGGTCACTTTTAACTACCTTTTCCACAGGCCCGATGGTTACGCTTAAGAAAACAACGTTGACTTTGAATCAGCTTCGTTGGACCATGATCTTGTTGAACCTAAAGGCCGGGTGGCTCGAATGGCAAGGCGGCTCCTCTTGCAAAGGTGCCTATGTCGGTTCGACTCCGATCCCGGCCTCCAGTTTTACCGATGCCTTCGAAGCGCATCGGCTCTTTGACAACGGAGGGTTACCCCTAACTAGGTAAGGGAGCAGATTTATAATCTGCCGTGTCTGACGGGCACTTGCGGGTTCGATCCCCGCACCCTCCGCCATCAAACTCACAATTTTCTTGGGGAATCTCGCCAGTTCCTTAACAGTGGGGTCACTCTCTCTGGCCGTCGGACGCGCCGTTGGCGATAAAGAAGAGTGCCGGGAAATCCGGGAACGCCCTCGCGGTATGCACTCCCTCCCTGCCCGAGTATAGTTAGCAACTCGCACTTGGTGAACTCCCACTACTGATTGCGCTGCCATTCTCATAGGCCACAACTAATTGGGCTCTTAATGACGCCCTCCCGCCTTGGCTGAATTTAGCTCATATAACATATATAATACAAGCCTTTTCTTAGATACCTCGGTGTGGAAAAAACTCGCAGACCAAAATCGAAACAGGTAAGCTGGCGCATTCCCGTAAGCCTTCGCCACGGGTTAGTCAGCCATGCTGAACATCTCTCAAGAGAAAAAGAAACAACCACAGAGAAAATGGTGACTCAATGGCTTGAGGAACGACTGCAATTGGAAGAACGATTAAGGGCACTGAAGACGCTTGGGATTACCGAGGAAGACTTGCCTAAAAAGGCTCCGAAGTCTTCGGCTTAGGCCGCACGAAAGGCGTAAACGCATTCTCTTCGATCAGTTTGCTGTAGGGCATCGGCTTGATGCCAGCCATTCGCGCTACGGTCTGCTCGAACATGTCTGCATCCTCCCGCCGGTTGAACCTGTAGGAAAACTCATTCAGATAGCGCTGCAAGTGCTTTATTGAAACTTTGTGAAAGCTGCCTACAATTCCCCGCTTAAACAGAGAGAAGGCCGACTCCACGGTATTCGTGTGCACATTACCTCGCACATAGATTTTCTCTTTGTGCTTGATGGTTTCATGCTTCGAGCCGTGGATGCCCGCGCTCATCATGGCGCGAGGGTAGCCGTACCATTCATCCGTCACGACCATCTTCACATCCGGACTGACGTGTGCCTCGATTTGTTCGGAGAGTGTTTCCGACTTCGCATTTTCAATATGGATCAGCCGAAGATCACCGCCGCGCTGCCGGATTCCCATCACGACTTCCTTGTCCTTCTTTTGGCCTTGATGCCCACGCTTCTTTCCGCCGACGTATGTTTCGTCAATTTCCACCGTGCCTGTGAGTTTCAATCCGTCCGGCTCGTTCATTGCTTCACGGATGCGGTGCGCTAAATACCAAGCAGTGCGGTAGTTGACTTTCAGGTGGCGCTGAAGCTGCAAAGCTGACATGCCCTTCTTAGCATCCACCATGAGCGCAATAGCCATGTACCACTTGTCGAGGGATAGGTGGGAGCCGTTGAAGATCGTGCCCGTAGTCGCGGAGAACTGCGTCTTGCACGTAGGTTCTAGACACTGGTAAAGCTGCACCCGCTTGTTATCGGTCTTGGCTGTCACCTTGCGCGTGATGTGGGAGATTTCTTTGGACCCACACGAGGTGCAGCGCACACCATCTGGCCAGCGCTTCGCTTCAAGGTAGACTAGACATTGTTCTTCGGTTGCGAAAGCCTTTGCGATCTCTATCAGTCTCATAGCACTTTGCCTCGACTGATAGAATTATCTCAGAAATGCGCTTCTGTGTCAAGTGCATAATCGTGGAAAGAAGTGAGATTCCTCAACCATAGAGACGCAGCTTGCTACGTCTCGGCTCCGGCGAGGGGATGGGATAGGTCTGAGGTGTTAGGACTGAGGCCTGAGGACTGAGGTCCGACGTCAAGGCCGGGTGCGGGTGCCCCATCCTAGCCGCGTTCTTTGCGGCTAGGGTGGGGGTTTTGACTTACGTGGTTCTCTGCGCCGGGTGCCCCATGTCTCGCGTCCTTTGCGAGACGTGGGGATCTTCCCAAGCCACGGAATCTACTCACACCCTCTGAACTCCGCCCAGGCCCGTCAGCGCCGCGACAATCCTTCCCGACCACTGCACCACTTCATCGTCGCGCAGCGTCCGATCGCCGGACTGTAATTTCGCTCGCAGCAGCACGGAATATTTCCCCGCCGCAATCGCCCCGCCGCGGAAAATCTCCACCGCACGAAACGCGCGCAGTTCGGTTATGCCCACGGCATCGACCGCCTTTTTCATCTGCTCAAACGAGATCTCATCGCCGAACACGAACGAGAAATCCCGTTCCACCGCCGGATACTTCGCCAGCAGCGCAAACCGCACCGGCCGGAGCCCGCTCCTATACAACTGCTCCAGATCGAACTCTGCCAGGAAGACATCCTGCCGCAACTTGCGCGCTGCCGCCAGTTCCGGATGAATCTGCCCAAACTGCGCCACCACCACGCCATTCATGCGCGCCCGCGCCGACCGTCCCGGATGGAAATACTCCGGCGCCTCCCGGCTGTAGGTCACATTCGCCGCAAACGCGCCTAGCAGATTCTCCACATCGCCCATGAAACCGCGAAACGCCTCGGCCGCCTCCGCGTGCTCGCCCTTGCTCACATCCAGCGCGCCGCCCGCGGGCAACGAGCCCTTCACGGCCGCCGCCGTCGCTCCCAGGCACGCACGCTTCGGTTCCACGCGCCCCTCGTCCGACGATCCGTCCGCCAGTTCGTAAACGCTGCCGATTTCAAACAGCCTGGCTTCCGGAACGTCGCGATTCAAATTCCACGCCAGCATGTCGAGCATGCCCGGCGCCAGCGACGTGCGCATCACCGACGCCTCTTCGCTCAGCGGATTCTCCAGCTCCAGCACCTTGGCCGCCGCCGAAAAAGACGAAAACTTCTCCGCATCCGCATGCGAAACAAAAGTCAGCGACAATGCTTCGTTATATCCCAGCGCCAAAGCCCGCGTGCGCAGCGCTCGATCTATCGCCGCGTGCGGTAACTCAACCACCGCACCGCTGTAGGCGGGCAGCGTGTTCTCGAACTTGTCGTAGCCGTGCAGCCGGGCGATTTCCTCGATCAGGTCGATTTCCCGCTCTACATCCATACGCCAGCTCGGAATCTGCACGCGAAATTGCGCCTCGCCTTCGCCCTCGGGAATCAGGCTGAATCCCAGCCGCTTCAGCAGACGATGGATCTGCCCCGCGTCCAGATCTGCGCCCAGGATGCGGCGCACCTCGGCCACGTGCAGCACCACCGGAGCCTGGTCCATCTTTCTGGAAACCACGTCGACCACGTCGCGAACCAGCTCTCCTCCGCCCGACTCCAGAATCATTTCCGCCACGCGATCGCATGACAGCACGGTCGATTCGAAATCCGCCCCACGTTCGAAGCGGTGTGAAGCATCGGTATGGAGCCCGTGCCGCCGCGACATCTTGCGCACGATCCCCGGATCCCACCAAGCCGACTCGATCACGATGTTCCGCGTCTTCTCCGTAATCATCGTGTCGTAGCCACCCATCACTCCAGCCAGCCCTATGGGCTTCTTCGCGTCGCACACGACGAGATCTTCTGTCGTCAGCTTGCGCTCAACGCCATCGAGCGTCTTCAGCATTTCGCCGTCGCGAGCCTTGCGCACGATGATCTGCCCGCCTTCGAGCAGGTCCGCATCGAACACGTGCGTAGGCTTGCCAATCTCCCACAGAACATAGTTAGTGGCGTCAACCGCGTTCGAGATCGGACGCTGATCGAGCAGTTGCAGCCGGCGGGCAATTTTCTCCGGCGAAGCAGTGACGCGCGTCCCGCGAATCACGCGCGCCGTGAAACGCGGACAAAGTTCGGGTTCTTCAACGGTAATTGGGAACGGAGCATCGTGCTGTGCCTTGGGTGCCCCATTTCTCGCGTCCTTTGCGAGAAGTGGGGCTTTGTAGCTGAGGCCCAGCACCGGTTTCAGGGGAACGTCATAAATCGCCGCCGCTTCCCGCGCCACGCCGTAATGGTTCATCGCGTCAGGACGATTCGTCCCGATCTCCATCTCAAACACGGTATCGGCGCCGCTCCCGCTGATGCCCTCGACCGAAATCCCGACATTGGTCAAGTCCTCAGCGAGACGGTGGTCGTCAACCGCGAGATCAACAAAATCGCGAATCCAATTGGCGGAAAGTTTCATCGTCCAGTTCTGAACCGTCACCAATCACGAGCTCGTCATCCCGAGCATCGCGAGGGATCTGGGCTGTTGCTGGCACCGGCAGAACCCCAGATTCCTCCTCGCCTCGCTCGTCGGAATGACAGCGCAAGTGAGGAACAAACAACTTCAGCCAAATTGCTCCAAGAACCGCACATTCCCCTGAAAAAACAACTGAATGTCATCCACGCCGTACTTCAGCAGGGCCAGCCGGTCCACGCCCATGCCGAAAGCGAACCCGGAAACCTTTTTCGGGTCGTAGCCCTTGTCCTTCACGAACTCGAACACATTCGGATCCACCATCCCGCAGCCGAGCACTTCGATCCATCCCGTCTGCTTGCACGGACGGCAGGGATCCGCACCGCGCTTGCCGCTTCCGCCACAGATGAAGCAAGTCACATACAGTTCCGCGCTGGGCTCGGTGAAAGGGAAGAACGACGGCCGGAAATGCGTCTTCACGTTCGACCCGAACAGCGCTTTCATGGCGTGATCGAGCGTGCCCTTCAGATCGCCGAAGGTGATATTCGTGTCGACGGCGAGTCCTTCGATCTGATGAAACATCGGCGAATGGCTGGCATCGGGCGGATCGTTCCGATGTACCGTGCCGGGAATCACGATGCGGATGGGCGGCCGCATCTTCTCCATCGTCCGAATCTGCACCGGCGAAGTGTGCGTGCGCAGGAGCAGCCGCTCGCGCTGCGGCTTGGATTGCTGCCCCGCGATGAACAGCGTGTCCTGCGTGTCTCGCGCCGGATGGTTGGGCGGAAAATTCAGCGCCTCGAAGTTGTAGTAATCCGTCTCGACCACGGGCCCCTCGGCAACGGAATACCCGAGCTTCTGGAAAACGCCAACGATCTCGTGCATGGTGCGGATGACCGGATGCTCGGCGCCGATCGCGCGGCGAATGCCGGGAAGGGTGATGTCTACTTTTTCAAGTTCCTGTTTTACCCTCTGTGCATATCTGTCGAACTCGTCTGCAGGTACCTTGATGCCCTCGCGCGTGACTTGCACCCCCGGAGCAAGAAGCCACGCCTTTGCATCAGCGACAGCTTTCGTGACGTCGGCCCTGATTTCATTTGCGAACGTGCCGACTCGCCATTTCAGCTCTTTCGGGCAGGGCTTCAGCCACTGGTCGTTGATTTGCGTCAAAATACCGTTCTTGCGCGCCATCCAACGATCACGGAATGTCTTCCATTCGGCTTCCGTGCTGACCGCTTTCGCCTCCTGCTCGAGCGCAGCATTCAGTTCACGTGAAGCCTCGTCCAGCGTGTCCGCTGAATAGTCCGTCAATTTGGGAACGGTGTAGGCCATTTTCGTGACGCCGTTAAGGATTTTGGCATCTTTAAGGATTTGTCATTCCGAACCGCTTTAGCGGTGAGGACCCTGCTTTTCTCTCGCCACCAGCAAACAGCAGGTTCCTCGGCGCTCTCTCCGCGCTTCACGCGGTTGCGAGCGCTCGGAATGACAATGCGTTAAATACCTTAAAGCTGTCGGCTGCGAGCTGACTGCCGAGAGCTGGCTGCTGAGAGCCGACGGCTGAAAGCTGGGAGCTGAGAGCTTGTGAACGGAAGCCGAGCGGCGGAAGCCGTCCTACGCTGCCCCGCCGATCGCGCCCTTGGCCTGCGTCGTCAGGCTGGTAAATCCGCCAGGATCGTTCACCGCCAGATCTGCCAGAATCTTGCGGTCCAATTCCACTCCCGCCTTCTTGAGCCCGTGGATAAACTGGTTGTAGCTCATCCCGTTGAGCTTGGCCGCGGCGCCGATGCGCACAATCCACAGCGAGCGGAACTGCCGCTTGCGCTGCTTGCGCCCTGAATAGGCGAACTTCAGCCCGCGCTCCACCGCTTCCTTTGCCGAGCGGTACAGCTTCGATTTTGTCAGGAAATATCCGCTCGCGCGGTCTAGTATCTTTTTGCGTTTGGCGCGGCGTTTGGTGCCGCGTTTGACTCGAGGCATGGTGTTCTCCTTTTGGCTTTCGTTTTATGGCGGCTGGAGGCAAGGGAATCTGTCTGGCCTCTTCACGCGCCCGAAGCAATTGTTGATTTTTTGATTGTTGATGGTTGAATGAAAACCCCCCAGGCCGACGCAATGAGCTTTTCAATCAACAATCATTCAGTCATCAATCAACAATGCTCCTCACTGGTACGGAATCATCCGCAGCACCTTGGCCAGATCCCCGTCGCTTACCAGCCCGCCGTGGCGCAGCTTGCGCTTACGCTTGGTGTCCTTCGACGTCAGGATGTGACGCAGTTTCGCGTGTCCCCGCTTCACTTTCCCGGTTGCAGTCTTCTTGAAGCGCTTGGCAGCGCCTTTGTGCGTTTTCAATTTCGGCATATCAACCTCGGCAATTAGCAGTTAGCAATTAGCGGTTAGCAGAACACGCCTGCCCCTTGGCATTTACTCAAATGGCTAAATGCCAATTGCTAAATGCTAATTGCTGGAATTCTCTACGACGCGGGTTTGGCCGCCTGCACCGGTTCCGTGCCCGGGCCGGGTGCGCTCGGAGCTGCAGGCTTTGGCTTCTCCGCTTTCTTCGGCGGTTCCGCCTTCTTCGGGGCCAGAATCGCGTGCAGAGTATTTCCTTCCTGCCGCGGACGGAACTCGACGATGCTCTGCGCTTCCACGTCTTTGATCAGCCGCTCCAGAATCTGGCGTCCCAGGCTCGTCCGCGTCATCTCTCGCCCGCGGAAAAATATCGTCGCCTTGACCTTGTCACCCTCCGCCAGGAAACGCAGCACATGATTCTTCTTGGTCTCGTAATCGTGGTCGTCCACGTTGATGCGGAACTTGACCTCTTTTACGGTAATCGTCTTCTGGTGTTTCTTGGCTTCGCGCTCTTTCTTTTCCTGCTGGTAAAGATACTTCCCGTAGTCCATGATGCGGCACACGGGAGGCTGCGCGGTAGGCGAAATCTCAACCAGATCCAGATTCTTCTCGCGGGCTTTCTTGAGCGCGTCGTAGGGCGGCATGATGCCCAGCAGCTGCCCTTCGTCGTCAATCACGCGAATTTCGCGCGCCCGGATGCGATCGTTGGTGCGGATAAAACGTTTGTCGATACCGTCCTCCGTGCTCTAAGCGACTGAGAATAAAGAATTATAGCATGACGAATATGCGGGGCGACTATGTGGGACCGGGTCTTCGACCCGGTCATGTCGAGCGAAAGCTCGGCTGCTTTCGTCCGCGGCTAATCACCGCGAGACTAGCTTTCCAGAATCACCTGCGCGATCGCCTGCTCCGCGGTGTGAGCGAGCGACAACGCGATATTCCTCGCCCCCAGCTTCGCGGCGAATTCCGCGGCCTTGCCATGGAAGCTCATGGTCGGACGTCCGCCCGGCAGGCGCGTAACCTCGCAATCGCGCCAGCGCACACCATGATTCCACCCTGTGCCCAGCGCCTTCATGGCCGCTTCCTTGGCCGCGAAACGCGCCGCATACCGCTCGAAGCGGTTGGCCTTGGAATCGCAATACCCGATCTCACCCGCGGTAAACACGCGCTGCAGGAAGCGATCCCCAAAGCGCTCAATAGACTGGCGAATGCGCGGGACTTCGGCGATGTCAATGCCTGTGCCAACGATCATACAAATTTCCGATTTGCGATTGCCGATTTTCGATTGTAATCCCGGTCGCGTCCTTGGCCGGGCGGGCACGCTATGGCAGACAACTACAAAAGCCTATCCCCGCGATAGATCAGCCGCCCGTCGATCATCCGCGCTTCGGCCGTCAGCGTATGCCGCCTGACCGGTCCTTCGGCGTCAATATGCAGCACTTCGTGCCCGTGTGCGACCAGCCAGTCCGAGACCAGCATGCGGTGGCAACGAAAATACACGCGCTCGGCGCACATGTAAGCCGTCCGCGAAACGTCCGCCAGTGCAATCAGTTCCGCCGCGGCTTGCTCGAACTCCGCGGTGAGCATGTAGTCCGCATAATTGCGGAAGCTCGGACTGCGCAGCGCAATATTGGGCGACTCGTCCAGAATCTTCTTGCGATAGCCGCCCAGCGCCTTCATCCAGACATACCGGATCCCCGCCCCGGGCAGGCTTTTCTCCAGCGCCTCGCGATGAAACTGCGGCAGCCGCCGCGACGCGGGAAAAGCCCGGATATCCACGAGCGTCTGAATCTGACGCGCCCGCAGCGCCGCGATCAGTTCCTCGATCGTGCGCGTGGAATGCCCGATGGTGTAAAGCGTCGCCAAAAAACTTTCCAGAGCATGTGGGGACAGCCGCTCTCGGCTGTCCGGCCGGGCGCAGCCCGGCGCCACGGCATCAATGATATCTATGAAGTGATGCTGTTTAAGCGCGTCGGCGATGGCTTCGTCCTGCTCTCGAAACACTGTTCGCAAATCCAGCAGCACGCGCCCGTCTTCGACACGGGCAATGATCGGCGGGTCCGATGCCCGCAGGCGAGCCGCCAGTTCGTCCGCGCTCAGGCCTTCGCAGCTCAGCGCCAGCAGGCGCGTCGGCAACACAGAAGACGGCGCTGCCCCGCCGCCGATCACCGACTCACCGTCCACAACTTCAATCCTCATTGCTGTGGGTGCCCCACCCTTCCCGCGTTCTTTGCGGGAAGGGTGGGAACGTTCGTCAGCCCGTACTTGCGCCGCCACGGCCTCTGAGCACTTGCCGATTTCTTCCTTTGTCAGCCGCATCATCTTCAGTACCGGAATGGCATCGTGGTCGCGCTTGATATAGGCCAGCAGCGTGGCTTCGAGCGCGGCATACGTGAGCTTGTCCACGCGCAGAGCGCGAAACAGGGAATTCAAGCGCATGCGCCGAACCAGATCCGCGCGGCCGCTGATCAAGCCCGCTTGTGGTCCGCCGAGCAGCTTGTCGCCGCTGTAACTCACTACGTCCACGCCGGCGCGCAGGCTGTCGAGCACGCTGGGTTCGCCGGCCACGCCAAAAGTTCCGAGATCGACCAGCGCGCCGCTGCCCAGGTCTTCCATCAAAGGCAGACTGCGCTTGCGAGCCAACTCCACCAGTTCGGCTGTGGAGGCCTGCTCGGTGAAACCTGTGATCTCGAAGTTCGAGCGATGAACACGCAACAACAATCGGGTGCGCTCGTTGATGACTCTTTCGTAATCGGCGACGCGCGTGCGATTCGTTGTCCCCACCTCGCGCAGAATCGCGCCCGACTTCGCCATCACGTCCGGAATGCGAAACGATCCGCCAATTTCGACCAGTTCGCCGCGGGAAACGATCACCTCGCCGCCCTCCGCCAGCGTGTTCAAGGCCAGCAAAACCGCGGCGGCGTTGTTGTTGACGACGATGGTTGAAACCTGTGGCCCTGTGGGGACAGCCGCCCCCGGCTGTCCGGCCGGGCGAAGCCCTCCAGAGAATTCCGCTCGTGTCTCTCCGTCCGCCAACAGCCTTTGAAACAACCGCTCCACGTGAACGTCCCGCTTCCCGCGCACGCCCGCCGCGATCTCAAACTCGAGGTTGGAATAACATCCGGCGGTTTCGCGAATATGCGCCAGCGCGGCCTCGGCCAGCGGAGCGCGTCCGAGATTAGTGTGCAGGATCACGCCGGTAGCGTTGATCACCGGACGCAGCGAGTAGCCGAGCGCTTGCCGAATCTGCTCCTCGATTGCTCCCCGCACTCCGCTCAAAGCAATCTGCAACGCCGGCCGATCCAGCAGGCCCGAAGCGATTTCCTGCCGCAAGCGAGCGAGCACCGCGCGGGCAGCGTCGGTGACGGCCGCGGTTCCAGCCTCGACCGCAAGCCGAGCCACCTCTGGCGCTCGCAGCAGCTCGTCCACCGACGGCAATTCGCGAAACAAATCTGATTTCGCCGTGCTCTTCATCTTCCGTCGTGCCCTTCGCTCGGGGTTGTTTTGGAAACCAACACCCTGGATGCCCCATCTTTGCCGCGTTTTTTTGCGGCAAAGGTGGGATTTTCGTTAGCTCGATTACAGCGTGTGCATATATGCGAGCAAGTCGTCCATGTCCTGCTGACTCAGCGTCCGGCTGTAGCCCGGCATTTCTTTGCGGCCCAGCCGAATGATGTCTGAGACGCGATCGTCATTCGCCGGTAGCCCGCTGATCGGAAGATATTTCTTCTGAAAGACGCCCTGGAGACCCGGCCCTTTCTTGCCCCGCGTCGAGTATGGCTCATGGCAGCGGTCGCAGTAGGTGTCATATATCTTGCGGCCGGTCGCCTGCTGCGAGTTCAGCCCAAGCTCGGCATCTGACTTGCGCGGTTCGACATCACAACCACAGAGCACACCGAGTCCGATCATCACAACCAGAGCTCCAGAAGAGACGGTGCGGCATCTGCCCCGCTGCCTAGACTCTCTTCTTTGGAGAACTTTCTTTTCTTCTTGCATGAACCGTCCTTGCCCGCGCCCGCCCCCGTCCCGCGGCCTTACAATAATAGAGCAACGGGGGTGCATTCATGGCGGTCGTGATCAAGCGAGTCTATGAGCCAGTATCGCCAGCCGACGGAGCGCGCGTCCTCGTCGACCGGCTGTGGCCGCGCGGTCTCACCAAGGCCAGCGCCGCGCTGGACGAGTGGCTGCGCGATCTCGCGCCTTCCGACGAATTGCGCCACTGGTACCACGCCCGGCCCGACAACTGGCTGACCTTTCGCAAACGATATCTGAAAGAGCTTACCCGCACGGAAGCGGAAGACGCATTGCGCCGGCTCTACCAATATGCCCGCAAACGGAAACGGCTGACTCTTCTCTTCGCTTCGAAAAATGAAACGCGCAACAACGCAGTCGTTCTCAAGGAGTTGCTCGACGGAATGCGCAAGCCTCCGACGGGCACGGGCCCCGGCGCCGTCTCCGCGGTGCGGCAGCGCGCCGCCGCAGTGCGCCGCAGATAACGTCATATCCCGATTTGATCTTTCTGTGTTCCCCTGTGTCCTCTGTGGTTGAGATTCCTGCAAGACGCCGGAAGTCTCCAAAGTCATTTAGAATCACCCCGCATGAGGTCCGTCTTCCACTGGAACCTGGGATCGCGCTCGCTCGAACTGGGCAAGCGCACGCTCATCATGGGCGTGGTCAACGTCACGCCCGATTCGTTCTCTGACGGCGGCCAGTTTCTGGATCGCGACCAGGCCATCGAGCACGCCGAGCGTCTGCTCGATGAAGGCGCGGACATCCTCGACATCGGCGGCGAATCCACCCGCCCCGGCGCAAGAGTCGCCACGGGTAGGGTGCCCCACGCCCGCCCTGAGCACGCGAAGAGCGTCGAACGGGTCTCGCCGCCTTTGCGAGACGTGGGAACCTCGAGTCCCAGGCCCACTGTCAGCGCCCCCGGCGTCAGCGCAGAAGAAGAACTCAAGCGCGTGCTCCCGGTCATTGCGGAAATAAAGAGGAAGCATCCCGCCGCAGTTCTCTCCGTGGACACCTACAAAGCCGCCGTCGCCCGCGCCGCGGTCAGCGCGGGCGCAGAGATCGTAAACGACGTCAGCGGATTTCGCTGGGACGCGCAGATGGCAAAGACGGTCGCCGGCCTGAAATGCGGCGCAGTCCTGATGCACATGCGCGGGCGTCCCGAGGAATGGCGCACGCTGCCGCCGCCCGGCGACATTGTGCTGCTGGTGAAACGCGAATTGAAGGAATGGGCCGAGAAGGCCGTGCTCGCGGGAGTGCGGCGCGAACGCATCGTGCTCGACCCCGGTTTCGGTTTCGGCAAGAATTTCGACGAAAACTACCCGCTTCTGGCGCGCTTCAGCGAACTGCAGGCGGCAGGATTCCCGCTGCTCGCCGGCACGTCGCGAAAATCGTTCATCGGACGCACCCTGGCGAAAAACGGCGTAGATGCGCCACCTGAAGCCCGCCTCTATGGAACGCTGGCCACGCAGGTCGCACTGATTCTCAAAGGCGCGCACATTCTGCGGACCCACGATGTGAAGGCGGCTGCGGAAGCGGCCAAAGTCGCCGACGCGATCCTGCAAGCGCGCTAGCCGGCGCCGCTGATCTGGTCTTCGTAAAAGACCTGATTCCGCGGCGAGAAGGCATGGTGGTGCTTTACCTTGATTTGTTTGCTTTTAACGATAGTGACAATTCGATCCGACCGGGCGGACGCTTAACTCTCACCGCAAACGCCCCGAGTTCCGTAACCGCACCCCTCTTATCGGTCAAGCTAAATTGCCGGTTGAAGCGGAATGCCATTTGCTCCGCTGGTTTCTCTGGCAGCGGCCTCCGACCAGCTGTTTCGACGTTCATTCGGTGGCCATTATGTTCGAAGTTAAATCCCTGAAGTTTGGTGCAAGCTAAGTAAAGAACTCGGGCTTCGGGCATTGGCGGTGAATCAGTAAGGTAGGTATTCAGCCTCGATTTGCTGGGCTTTCCGCTCTTTTTGTCCTTCAGTCCTAGCAGCTTCGCAACGTCAACCTGAGTCATGCCGCTCTCGTCCAGGAAGTTTCGCAAGGCCTTTCCGAACGAGTGAGCAAAGCTCTCCCCGGAATCGCCATTGTCATCAGCCGCCATGCCCGAGTGGGTCAAATATATTTGACTATCTGCAATATAGTCAAATATATTTGACCTAGACGATCCTTTGAATCCTTTGGGACCGGTCCGGACTCTGGAAAGGCCGGGAATATGATGGCGGCGACGATAATTGGCGATGAAGACAAACTGGCGGAACTGATTCTCTACATTAGCCAGAAGTGCGCGACTGATCCGAAATTCGGCGCGATAAAACTCAACAAGATTTTGTATCTGGCTGACTTCTTGTCGTTCGGAAATTGGGGAGAGCCAATCACGGGCGTGGAATACCAGCACCTTCGTCTAGGCCCTGCCCCACGCAGACTGATTCCGGTCCGCGACGCGTTGCAAAGCGCTGGCAAGCTGGTCGTACAAGTAATGCCTCTGAGAAGCGGGCGACAGCAGACCAGAACGGTTAATTTATCCGATCCCAACCTCAAACTATTTTCCGGCCGTGAGATCGCGTTGGTTGATAGTGTGATTGAAGAGTTGTGGGACCTGGACGCCGAAGAAAGCAGCGAGTTCAGCCACCGCTTTGTCGGATGGAAGATGACTAAAGAGGGCGACAACATCCCGTACGGAAGTATTTTCATTTCCGATGAACCACTTTCACCTGCCGAGATTCAGCGAGGACGGGAGTTAGCGAAAGAATTGAATCTCGCATCGGATGACGCCGGATAGGGATGTATGGAGATTATCGAAGATCAGCTATACGCGGATCAGATTCATCAGTATCGGATCAATTGGAAGCGATTAGATGAAGCGCTAATGTCCCTGTATCCGGCCCTGCTAGGAAGTCCCGAATTGTTCCCGCTAGTACCAGGCACTCGAAACCTGCATCGCTTAAAGCTCGTAGGATTTCCTGGCGTCCCGCCCCTCTCGATATTTTTCACGCTCAGCTCCAACAAGATAGTGCTCAAAACCGCGGAACTCATTGACCTTGAGGAGTAGTGAGGGTACGCGACCTTGGCCAGTCAGTCGTATTTGTGCCCAACCATGTCTAACCGCCATGTGGCGCGACAGCGACCATCAAGCGATTGCGGCCGGTCCTAGAACCCCTTCCCCGAATCGATCAGTATCGTCACCGGCCCTTCATTCACTAGTTCCACCTGCATCATCTCCTGAAAGCGCCCGGTTTCGCAGCGCAGGCCCTTCGCCTGCACGCGCTGCACAAAAAATTCATAAAGCCGCCGGGCCTCGTCCGGCGGAGCCGCGGCATCGAACGACGGCCGCTTCCCGCGCCGCACGTCGCCGTACAGAGTGAACTGCGACACCGCCAGCACGCTCCCGCCCACGTCCACGATGCTGCGGTTCATCTTGCCGCCGGCGTCTTCAAAGATTCTCAGACCGGCAATCTTCCCGGCGAGATAGGTCGCGTCCGCTTCCGTGTCCTCATGTCCCACACCCAGCAGAACCAGTAGCCCGTGACCGATTTCACCACTCGTCCATCCGTTGACCGTGACCTTGGCCCGGCTCACGCGTTGCACCACCGCCCGCATACGATTTCGATTATCTCGCCTTCCGGGAGTGCTCCCCAGCGCAATCATAACGCGCCCGGCGTTTGACCCCGGCAACTGCCAACCATTAGGATTCAAGGGTGCGATTCCAGGTCAGCAGAGGCGTTGCCCCAAACGGCACACCCCTTCCTTTACACCAATTCACCGGGACAATTACACTACACACTCGCTGAATTCCGTTCGCCGTACGTAAGATGTGCAAAGTTATAAAGGGCAGACGCGGCAGACATACTGGCTGAGCAAGCGCAGCACCGAATTCAAATCTAGATAGAGGCAAGCGAGGAAAAACATGGCAGCCGTAGACGAAAAGGTAAAACAGATTATCGTGGAGCAGTTGGGAGTGGATGAAGGCGAAGTCACCGCCAGCGCGTCGTTCGTGGACGATCTGGGCGCCGATTCGCTCGACACGGTCGAACTAGTGATGGCCTTCGAAGAGGCCTTCGACATCGAGATTCCCGACGAGGACGCCGAAAAAATCCGCACCGTCCAGGACGCGATTGACTACATCGGCAAGCACGCCAAGGCGGGGAAATAGTTGGGTCGCAGAGTCGTAGTCACGGGCCTCGGCTTGATCTGCGGCGTGGGCAATTCCGCCGAAGATGTGTGGAAGGCGCTGCTTGCCGGCAAAAGCGGCGTGGCCCGCATTACGGGTTTTGACCCCAGTAACTTCGCCTGCCAGATCGCCGCCGAGGTCAAGAACTTCGACCCGCTGAACTACATCGAAAAAAAAGAGCTGAAGAAGATGGGGCGCTTCATTCACCTGGCCATCGCCGCCAGCGAGGAAGCGCTCAAGATGTCGGAACTGAAGATCACCCCTGAGAACGACGAGCGGGTCGGCGTGCATATTGGATCGGGCATCGGCGGATTCGACATCATCGAACGCGAACACGCTGCGCTGATGGAAGGCGGACCGCGCAAAATCTCCCCATTTTTCATTCCCGCCGCCATCATCAACCTCGCCGCCGGCCAAGTCTCCATGCGCTACGGCGCCAAGGGACCGAACGAGGCCACGGCCACGGCCTGCACTACCAGCGCCCATTCCGTCGGCGATTCCTTCCGCATCATCCAGCATAACGATGCCGACGTGATGATCGCCGGCGGCGCCGAAGCCGCCATCACTCCCATGGGCGTCGGTGGATTCGCCGCTATGCGCGCACTTTCAACGCGCAATGCCGAGCCCGAGAGGGCCAGCCGCCCCTGGGACCAGGGCCGCGACGGCTTCGTCATGGGCGAAGGCTCGGGCATCATGATCCTCGAAGAGTTGGAATTTGCTCGCAAGCGCGGCGCGCCGATTCTCGCCGAAGTCGTCGGCTACGGCATGTCCGCCGACGCCTACCACATGACCCAACCCGCGCCCGAACATGAAGGCGGATTCCGCGTCATGCGCAACGCCACACGCGATGCCGGCGTCACGCCCGAGGTAATCGGCTACGTCAATGCCCACGGCACGTCCACGCCCATCGGCGACACGCTCGAAGCCCACGCCATCCGCAACTTCTTCGGCGAGCATAAGGTCGCCGTGAGCTCGACGAAATCCATGACCGGCCACCTGCTGGGCGGCGCCGGAGGGCTCGAAGCCGGCATCACCATCCTGGCGCTGCGCGACCAGATGCTGCCCCCGACCATCAATCTGGAGAATCCAGATCCCGACACCGCCGGCATGGACCTGGTCCCCAACCACTCCCGCAAGGCTGAGATCGAATACGCCATGTCGAACTCATTCGGCTTCGGCGGAACCAATGGCGCGCTACTTTTCCGACGGTGGCGCGAGTAGGTCTCTTCTAGCAACTCAAGCGAGACTATCCGCATGGGACGAGCCATGTGGGACGATGCTCGCGTGGGGACGGGTCTCCGACCCGTCCAGGCGGCCCGGACCCATCGGGCCGCAGCGCCCGCAGTTTCGTGCAAAGCATTTTACCGGCGCTCGTCGCAACTCGCTCATTTCACGGCCATTGTGGTTTTCGTAATGTCCTGTCTCCTGCTCCTTGGAAAAAGTAATGAACTTTGGTACTTCGCGCGTTGGTCCTTTGTGTCTTTTCAACGCGGGCTGCGAGCATCCACAATGGACTTCGAAAGTGGAGCTTCCCCTGAACATGGATAAAGCCTTCTCCTCCGTCCTCGCTCCTGCCCTTCCCACGCGGAAAGCCGCGGCCCGCGCCGCTTTGGTGGACCTCGACGAATCTACACGCAGCCTGCTCTCTGAGTGCTTCCGCCAATTTGGCATTGAGACTGCAATTATGTCGGGCCAGGCCGCCGACCGCCTGCACAAAGAAAAATTCGAAGCCTGTGTGCTGAACCTGGGCAATGAGGCGGAGGCCCTGATGGATACGGTGCGCACCTCGCGCTCCAACAGCCGCTCGATCATTTATGGGGTGGGAGGCAACGCCCAGGAAGCCATGCGCTATTCCAAGTACGGGATCAATGCCATGTTTCATGAGCCGCTGGAACGGCCGGCCGCAATCAAGCTGGTGCGGGCCACGCACCTGCTTGTGCTGCACGAATTCCGCCGCTACGTGCGCATCCCCGTCATGACCGACGTTCTGGTGGTCGGAGACGGCCGCCGCTTTATCGCCAGCAGCATTGAAATGAGCAGCGGCGGCATGTCGCTGAAAAGCACCGAGGAAGTGTCTGTGGGCACGAGCCTGGAAGTATCGTTCTCGCTGTTGACGCTGCCGCGGGTCATCGTCCGAAGCGTGGTGAGCTGGCGCAGGCCCAAGTTGTTCGGCGTCCGGTTCGACGCGTCCGACGAACGGCGCCGCCCGGTCAAGGTTTGGATCGATTCCTACCTGGAAAACTGATCTCACTCGAGAAGGACAATTACTGCCGATTGCAAAGACCCCTGAGAAGATGAAGAAAGAATCACGTTCTCGGTGTTTCCTGCGTGCTCGGCTGTAAATCTTGTTCTGCGGGGCCCAAACGACGCGGGGAACAGGGGGCAACCTCATCCCGTTACAATAACTTCGTGGCCTCCGCCAGCACCCAGGAAATAGGCGTACCGGCAATGCCGCCCATCGACGCCAGCCGGTACACCCTGCGCCAACGCATCGTGTTGCGCATGATTATCGCGGCGGGATACTGGTTCATCCGTCTGATCGGGCCGACGCTGCGCGTGTGCGTTTCCCGCGAGGAAGGCGGGCAGGAGACGCTCGACCAGCGTCCGCTGGTCGCTTCGTTCTGGCACAGCTGCATGATTCCCGCCACATATATTTTTCGCGATATGGGTATCCGGGTGATGAGCAGCAACAGCTACGACGGCGAGTACATGGGCCGCATCATTCACAAGTTTGGCTTTGTCGCCGTGAAGGGATCGAGCAGCCGCAACGCGATACGCGCCCTGCTCGGCCTGCGCCGCGCCTTGGAAGACGGTTGGACCGTTGCTTTCACGCTGGATGGCCCGCGCGGCCCGCGCCACAAAGTCAAACCCGGCCCCGCCGGGCTGGGGCGGTCATCGGGTATGGCGCTGACCATGTTCCACGTGGCCGTGGACAAGGCTTGGGTGCTCAACAGTTGGGACCGGATGATGATCCCTGTGCCCTTCTCGCGGGTGCTGCTGCGCTTTGGCAAACTGATCCGCATACCCGCGGATGCGAGCGATGAAGACGTCGAGCGCTACACCGTCGAGCTGCAGAGTTCTCTGGATCGCGTGGTGGAGTTCGCCGAGGCCAACGTGAGCAAAGTGGGGACAGTGGATTTTCCGCACGGGGCAACGGGGCCGTCGCAAAACAATTAGGGATTTCCGATTGCCGATTTCCGATTGAAATCTCTGGCTAGAGATTCGGCAATCGAAAATCGCAAACCGGAAATCCTTCTACTCCAGCGTCGAGCCCAGCTGCTGGTACTTGTATTTCTTCCCGTCCCAGTAGACTACCGAGGAAGTGTCTTCGCCCTCGCCTTGTTCTTCGATGTAGATTCCGAGAATCGTCTTCTTCCTCAGGGTGAGCCTTTTGACGGTGAGAGCCTTGAACGGCAGGTTGATCAGGAGGAATTTAGCTTTTGGAGTCTGGGCGCGCCAGGCATCGTTGCCCACGCCATGAATGATGAGCAGGCTCACGCCCCGCCGCCCTGGCTCATCGGAGGCGAATGTGGAGGTGACTTTGACGTCACCAAAGCCGAGAGCAGTGTTGTAGGGATCGGCGACCACAAAGCCGTATTCGTCCTTGTCGGCCATGGGGTTCTTGCATTTGGCTGCGACCACCAGATCGTCAACCCCGTCGTCATCCAGATCGCCCACGAATTGCGGCGGTCCAGCCAGCAGCGAGCAGTTGTCGCCGAATTGCTTGTGGATGAAATCGTCAGTCACCGCCGGCGATGGCGATTTTGCGTGAGCTGGCGGCGGAGGCACGGGCTTGGTCTGCGCCGACGCAGCTGCAATCAACAGGCCCCCAAAAAGCGGAAGGAGAAATCTTGTGTACGACATGATCTTACTGTAGCCCGGTTTTGCGCCTGCGGGTAGAGACTGAGTAGTGACGGAGGTAACGGTCGCCACTGGGATTCGTATCAGGGCATCGCTTTAGCGATGCCGCAAACGCCAGCGCCTGAAGGCGCAGCAAGTGTGGCGGCTTTTCGGCACGCCTGAAGGCGTGCCCTGATACGAATCGTGCGCCGGCGGCCAACGGATACTGGACTTGCCCGGACTTTTCCACGTTGCTATCGCCGGAAATGCTCCCAGCCGTGCGACTCCAGTTCGTAGCCGACGCCCTTCGGGTTCATGAGGAGGACCTTGCGCTTGCGGGTGATGCGGCCGATCTCGGTGAGCGCCACTCCTGCGATTTGAGCTGGAATTCGTTTGCCGGGGCGAGCGGTGAACAGGAGTTCGTAGTCCTCTCCACCGTGCAGGGCCAAGGCGAGATCCACTTCGCGCGCGGGCTTGCCGACGCGGGCGCAGGGAATGAGTTCGGATTCGATTTCCGCCCCCACGCCACTTTCTTCGCAGATATGAGCCAGGTCGGTGGAGAGGCCGTCGCTCAGGTCAATCATGGCGCTCGCCAAATCCTTCTCGCGCAGAATCCGGCCTAGTTCAACGCGAGGTTCAGGATAGAAGGCTCGGGGATAATCCTTTGGCTTCAGCTTTCTGGAGTTCTTTTTCCTGGTTAGTCTGCTCCTCATCTCCAAAACGGCGGCGGCCGCGCCGCCCAGTTCTCCGCTGACGAAAATACGATCGCCCGCTCGTGCGCCGGAGCGCAGCAGGGCCTTCCCTTTGGGAGCCAAGCCGACAACGACGATATCCGCAAGGGTGCCGTTCGGCGATTCCGCGGTATCGCCGCCAGCCAACTCGACGCCATGTTTTTCCGCCAGACTGAGCAAGCCGCGAATGAAACGTCTGACCCAGGCTTGAGGCAAGTCGCGCGGCAGGGCGAGAGAAAGAAAGGCTGCAACTGGCTCGCCGCCCATGGCGGCAATGTCGCTCAAGCCGCGCGCGAGGCAACGATGGCCCCCAGATTCCGCCGGATGCCAGTCGCGCCGGAAGTGAATGCCTTCCAGCGTGAAGTCGGTGGTGACCAGAGAGTCGTGTCCCGGCGGCAGGCGCAGCACAGCGCAGTCGTCTCCAATTCCGGCGAGAACAGCCCGTGTGGGGCGGGCACGGCCCGGCTGTCTTTGCCTCGCAGTCCGCGCCATGCGGCGAATCTGGGCAATCAAAGCTTTTTCGGGAAGCGGCATCGGCGCAACCAATATAAGCCACGCCGCGGCAAAAAAAAGCCGCCCCGCCAAGGGAGGATTCAACTGCGGAAACGCCCCATGGCGCGAGTTCCTACCGGGCGATGGCCGTGTGACGACAGTCACATGTCCCATGGTGACCTCCGCTTACCCGCCTTCAGTAACCCAAAATGACCTTGTGCGTCGTTGACAGGGGGAATCCAGTTTGTTACCGTTAACCAGTCATTCACACAAACCTTTGGCCAAGCTAACTTCTGCATGGAGTTAACATTGCAGACGAAAGGCTTTCAGCCTCGGGTCGCGGTTCCGGTAGGTGTAGGGCGCGAACGAGTTTCCATTGCCAAGATGGGACGCTGCCCGAAAAATCAGGTGGTCCGAACAGGCCTTCTGCAACCTCAGAACTTCGCCTGGAATTCCGGACCTGATGATTCAAAAGTTGATTGACAAGTAGAGGAGCGATTTGCAGAAGCGTTTCTACATTCTTTTCGTTGCCCGCGGGGACGATGGGCAGTTGCGCAAGATCTCCATCCCCGTGCACTACCTCTACGTGTTCGTAGTGGGGGCCGCGATCGGCTTCCTGAGCCTCACTGGAATTGCCAGCTCCTACACCCGCATGCTGCTGAAAGTCTCCCGCTATAACCAGCTGCGCACGGAAAAAGATCAGCTCAAGGACAATTACTCGCGGCTCGAGCAGGTAGCCAAGGAGCGCGACGTGCAGGTCGCGTCGCTGGGCTCGATCGCGGGCGAGGTTTCGGCCCTGTACGGCCTCAAGCAGCAACCCACACTGGTGACGGCGACGTCAGAGCAGATTCATGATTCCGAAGTCAGTTCTTCGCTCGACCAGTTGCATGCCCTGCGAACTTCAGCCCTGACCGGCGCGACCATGGTCGGCTTAACCATGGGGCTGACCCGCAACGCCACCACGGCCGACTGGTTCCGTGCCAACGCGGCTCCCAATCTCTGGCCAGTTGAGGGCCAGGTCACGGCTAGCTTCGGGGAGCGCATTGATCCCTTCAACGGGGAAGGCGCGTTCCACAGCGGCGTGGATATCGGCAGCAGCTATGGACATCCCATCATCGCTCCAGCCGACGGTGTGGTGACGTTTACCGATCAGCTGGGCGGCTACGGCAAGGCGATTATGATTGATCACGGCAACGGCATCAGCACCCGCTATGGCCATCTTTCCGGTTTTGCCGTGACCGCAGGACAAGCAGTGCACCGTGGCGACGTGATCGGATACGTCGGCACCAGCGGCCGCTCCACCGGTCCGCATCTCCACTACGAAGTCCGCATCAACGACACTCCAGTCAATCCCTACAAGTATCTCCGCATGACCCTCGCCCACAGCGGCGGCTTCGCCGCGGGAAGTTAAGAGCGGACCTCAGACTTCAGACCTCAGACTTCAGACCTCGGACCTCAAAACCTAACAGCTACGACTTTGGGCTTTCCGCGCCTTTTGGCCCGCAGGCAGAGCCTGAAGCAATTCCCGCACAGTTTGTTTCAATACAGGGTGCCGAACTTCGGGCGCGATTTCCGCCAGCGGTTCGAGCACGAAGCGGCGCTGATGCATGGCGGGATGCGGGATGGTTAGCGTCGGCGAGGCCAGGACAACATCACCGAACAGCAGGATGTCAAGGTCAATCGTACGCGGGCCTTTTCTGCTCTCCTGGCTGCGCCGCCGGCCCATCTCCTGCTCAATCGCGAGCAACGCCGTCAGAAGTTGTGCAGGTGTCTTGTCCATAGCGAGACCCACCGCGCAGTTCAGAAACCAGGGTTGATCTGTGAACTCTACTGGCTCAGTCTCGTAGAAGGAAGAAATCGAAACGATTCGCCCTGCCGTCTCGATCCGCGCGATCGCGTCGCGCAAGTTTTTCTCGCGGTCACCGACGTTCGAACCGAGGGACAGATAGGCAACTTCGGGCATGATGGTCGTGTCTAGTTGTACTCCGCAGCACTCGGTGGGCACAATGCCGCGGGGTCGTTCGTAGTTTTTTTCGCTCGTCCGGGGAGCCCATTCTGGTTCGAGCCAAAGGATTCGGAAGCATCTGAGTCGCACTGGCCGCAGAAGGCTGGCAGGGCAATCAGTGGTCGCATGACCTTGGTTACTTTGGAGCCAGTGTCGCGTACCCCTAGAATCACGACATGACGTTGGAGTCCCTCCTCCTTAGCCAGGATCCGGAGCTGGTGCGCGTAGTCCGGCCCACGCTCGAGAAGCTCTCGATTGACGTGGAAATCTGCCACGAAGCGCGCGCTGCCGCCGACATTCTGATCTCCGAGAAGTTCGACGCTGTCATTGTGGACTGCGATGACCTGAAGGGGGGATTGGAAGTGTTGCAGGGGCTGAGAAGCACGCCCAGCAACAAGAACTCCGTCACCTTCGCCATCCTGAACGGGAAGAAGACCACGACTCACGAAGCCTTTGGCATGGGTGCCAACTTCGTGCTGCAGAAACCGATCAGCAGTCTGAACGCCTCCCGCTGCTTTCATGCCGCGCTGAACTTCATGATGCGGGAACGGCGCCGCTACTTCCGCCATCCCGTGAAAATGCCGATCCAGATTCTTCTCGGCGAGAAGAAGGTAAAGGCCACCAGCACCAACATCAGCGAGAGCGGCATCGCCCTGATGTTGCGCGAAGCTCTTCCCAAGGGTGCGGCGCCTCGCCTGCAGTTCATTCTGCCGGAGACCGACCGCAAACTGAGCCTGGAGGCTGAAGTGGTCTGGGCCGATGTCAAAGGCCGCGCCGGCCTCCGCTTCCATCATGTGGAGAAGGAATCCCAGGCGCTTCTGGAGAAGTGGCTCGATGACCGGCTGGAGGAAGAGCTTCCGGGAGCCAAGGATATGATCGCCGAATCCGGATCCCTGCAATAACCCGCAATATCTCAGCTTGACCTTGCCGACAGCGTTGGCAGGCCTTCAGGCATCAGACAGCCAGCATCCCGTCCTTACCCCATCGCGCCGGGTTTGCCCCAGCGACCGTCGCGATTGCAGGGTTTTGAGCGTTATCAGGATTCTTCGCCAGTTAAGAAGGAGGAACCCCGTCCCTTACGAGCGGAGTCTCCCGCTTCCTCCGTAGCATCCACGCCACAAAAGGAATCGCAAATAGCACCGCCCAAAGAGCAAACCCCTCGATGAACCAACTCAGGAGTTCTTGACCTTCGCGCTCCGCCGCTGGCATACCGAATCTGAATCCGCAGAACAATACGGCGAAGGTCAGGGCGAGGAATAGGCTGAGCACCACGTTCCATCTACGAACGAGACAACGTCCAATCCCTGCGTCAATCCCCGATCCTACGTAAATCCACGCCGGTAGCGCGAAGATGGGATAGATAAGTGCGTGCCAAGTCGATGGAAGCAACGAGGCTGGGTGCCAATTGGCCCTGTGCGCCACTAGTAGCGATACGACAATTTCCACGAATTTCGCGGGAGCATTGAGAATAGTGGCTGGTTTTTCTGCCCACCATCCAGCACGGTCGAAGGCGACCGAAAGGAAGCGGTCGGAAGGAATCGTTATCACTATATCCCCCGATGACAGAGACACGCTCCCAGCGCCATGTGCCATCTGTTTCAGACGAAAGAAGGAAAGCAATGTCGGGACAAGCATTGTCGCCGCCCCAAACAAGAGTTCCAGCAGAGGCAGCAGGTAAGCGAATGAATTGAGACGTTTCTTCACGGGAGAAGACTACACCGAAGTGGCAACGGGGAGAAGGTCATCCGACGATGTCAGCGTTAGCGCTCAAAACCCCGCGCCTCCGCGCCCGTCGGCGGGTATCTCCAATGGGACTTGTGCGGAATCTCTCCCGTAGTCATCCTGAAAGATCAAACGAAGAGTCTGAATTCATGTTGACCAACGATTTCCGCATTGCCCGAGTGCAGAAGACGCTGCGCTGGTTTGAGGAGGACATTCCTCTGCTCGACATGCGCGTCAAGGAACTGTCGCAGGAGAGACAGGAATCGGCCAAGCGCTTCGCCGCCGCAGTGATTGATCAGACGCGAGCCGAGTTGGAACGGCTGCTGCGAGAGCAGCCGATCGAGGGAAGCGACCACAGCGATCCGCCGTGCGAAGCGGCGGACTGACGCGGGTCGGAGCGGTCCCGCCAGCGGTGCATCCGAAACAAAACAGCAGGTCTCCCCACTCCGCGTTCCCTTTCGCAAGCGGAAGAGAACGCTCCGGTCGAGATGACAGGACTTGAGGACACACTAATAGCGGAACCGGCTAAGGAACCACTCCTCAATTTCCGCGGTTACATTGGCGCTCCGGCCGCCGCCTGAGAGGCGGAGGCAACCGTACTCTCTGCGCCGTTCGCAGAGGCGGTCACTTCTTCCCACAAAGTCTGGTCGCGCAGGATGCGCGAGACCAGCGCAGTGTGCATGGCGTGACCGGCGCGGTCCGCGACCACATTGCCGAGAATCTGCTTGCCCAGCAACGCGAGGTCTCCGACCAGATCCAGCACCTTGTGGCGGACGAATTCGTCGGGGAAGCGGAGCGGGCCGTTCTCAATCCCATCGCGAGTCAGCACGATGCAGTTCTCGCGCGAGGCCCCGCGAATCAAGCCCATGTTCCGCATAGCCTCCTCGTCCTGGCGTGAGCCAAACGTGCGTGCGGCCGCAATTTGCCGCAGATAACTGCCATTGCTGAGCTCTACCTGAAAAGTCTCTTTGCCGATGAGCGGATGCGGGAAGTTGATGGAATAAGAGACGGCGTAGCTGTCGGAGGGATAAACCGCGATGAACTTATTGCCCTCCCGCCATTCCAGCTCGCGGAGAATCCTCAAGTACTGGCGCGGGCGACGTTGCTTGCGGATGCCCGCTTTCTGAATCATCTCCACAAAGGGCTGGGCGCTGCCGTCAAGAATGGGCAGTTCCAGGTTGTCCAGCTCGACGATCGCATTATCAATGCCCATGCCGATGAAAGCGGAGAGCAGGTGCTCGGTGGTCGAGATCAGGACGCCCTTCTTCATCAGACTGGTGGCATAGCTGACGCGGGCGACGTTGCGGCTCACGGCCTCGATTTCGAAGCCATCGAGATCGGTGCGGCGAAACACGATGCCGGTGCCCGACGCGGCGGGCAGGACCCGCATGGTGACCGGTGCCCCGCTGTGCAACCCCACACCGCTGCACTCAACCGCCGAACGGATTGTTTGTTCGTGGATCAAGAACGTCTTGAATGTGTTGCTGTTACATGACAGATTACCGCTCGCGCCGGGAAGACCGTCTGTGGTAAAAAAGCCACACTCCGTGGCCAAATGGACCTGGGAATCAACATAGGAAACCGCAGGACTCAGCCAATAACCATCTGCCTGCCAGCAATTTACGGGATCTGCCCGACTTCCGGTCCGATTAGTGCTTGGGGGGCGGTTTATTGGGATCGTAGCCGGAATTCGGGTCGAACATGGCCTGGTTGAGGCCCTGGTTGATGGTTACGGAGAAATAGAAGCGCTCCCGGGACATGTCGCCGTTGAAGTAGCGGGTTATGTTGTAGGGCGCCATCACGCCCGAGACCTGGCGGTAGTTCTCGTAAATCTCCTCTTCCAGGTTCCTCTGCCGGTCTACCGGGTCGCGCCAGGTGAATGACTTCTTGATGGGGAGGTGGGTGTCCGTATCGAAGTAGAGGGTGACGCTTTCGTCCTTTGTGTTGATCAGCGTGACCTGGAACGCCTCGTGCTGGGCGGCGGTGGCGTTGCCGTCAAACAGAAATATAACGCCGGGATCGTTCACCCAGGTGCGCAGAACCGTCTCGATCGAGTAGCGGCGCTGGCGCAGATACTCCTCCAGATCTTTGGGGTCCATGGGATGGACGCCCTTGTAGGTGATCTCGTATCCCTTGTTGCCAACATACAGCTCGGTGACGTCGCGCTCCTTGGTGAGCTCGAACCGCTCATGTTCGGGGAACTCGCTGAAACTCCAGAACAGCACGCCATTGCTGGTTTGCTGGCCGTGGTGGAGGACGTAAGCGCGTCCCGTTTGCTCGCGGTCGCGGATGGTGAGATAGGCTTGTCCGCCCAGGGCCTGGATTCCCTGAGCGACTATGGTTTTGGCTTTGCGCGTATTCTCGTCCGCCGCAGCGTCCGGGGACGCGGCCGTGGTTTGAGGCTGCGGCGGCGCCGGGGCAGGCGCGGTCTGGGCCTGCCCCCGAGCAGAGAGCCAGACCAAACACACCAAAACCAGGATAGGCTGTATCCGCTTCATTACGTTTGAAGGAGTGAGTGAGCCCAATCAGAATTGTAGCGTTTCTTGTGGACTTTCTGCCCGCAGCAGTAAAAGCTCCTCTGCTCCTTCGATGCAAAAAAGGGCCAAAACGCAAGCCCCGCGACACCTTATTTTGCCCAATTACCCAACCAAGACCGCCCCGCCATTCACGTTAAAGACTTCCCCGGTAATGAAGCCGGCATGCTCCGTGCATAGAAACAGCACGGGTCCGGCAATCTCTTCCGGCTTGCCCACGCGGCCGAGGGGAATGGTGCGGCGGATTGCAGCTCCGGTCTTTGGATCCGCCAGGGCGGCCGCGCTCATATCGGTGTCAACCCATCCGGGGGCCACGCAGTTTACGTAGATGCCCGCAGAGGCCAACTCGGCCGAGAGACTCTTGGTCATGCTGATGATCGCGCCTTTGGTGGCAGAATAGTCGCAGTGAAAGGCCTCGCCGCGCTGGCCGCTGGTCGAACTGATGAGCACGATGTGCCCGGCTTCGGATCCCTTGCGGGGCTGGGCCTTCATCTGCGCCACGGCGTGTTTGACGAGGCCGAAGACGCCATCCAGGTTGATGGACATGGTGGAGCGCCATTGCTCATCCGACATGCGCTCGATCGGAACGTCATCCGGCGGCCAGACCCCGTGATTGGCCACCAGGATGTCAAGGCGGCCGAAATGCTGGACGGTTTTCGCAACCAGAGCGCGAGCGGCTTCAGGATTGTCCAGGTTGCTGGCAACGGGACGGCACTCCGCCTCGCCACATTCTTTGGCCAACGCCTCCGCCTGGGCGCGCGCACTGCGATAGCTGAAGACCACCTTGGCCCCCGCGGCGGCAAACATGCGGACGCATGCCGCGCCAATGCCGCGCGAACCGCCGGAGATGAGAGCTACTTTGCCGGAAAGAGAAAGTGCGATCGACATAGCAGATCAGTTTCCCGTTTCCGCGTGAATATGGCAAGCGAGGCGAGGTGAGAGTAGCGTCT
Source organism: Candidatus Sulfotelmatobacter sp. (assembly GCA_052326105.1). Taxonomy (GTDB): domain Bacteria; phylum Acidobacteriota; class Terriglobia; order Terriglobales; family Acidobacteriaceae; genus Sulfotelmatobacter. The sequence continues at coordinate 115,132 of JBKQRC010000076.1, forward strand.
CGGTTTTCGGAAACAACCATGTGGGGACAGCCGCCGGGCCTGCCCTGAGCTTGTCGAAGGGGGCCGTCCAGTCGAGCGAAGCTCGACAGCTGAGCGTCAACTCCCCGAGCCCGAAGGCGTCCTCTCGGACTTCAGTCCGCGTAGGAGCAGGCGGACCAGCATGCCGTCAAAGCGAGTGCCGCTCATCTGGGACAGTTCGTCCAGCGCCTGCTCGGGCGTTCTGGCCGACGAGAAAGATTCCTCGGTGATCATGTTGGCGTAGGTGTCGGCCAAGCCGATAATCCGCGCCCACAGCGGAATCTGCTCCCCCTTCAAACCGTCGGGGTAGCCGGAGCCGTCGAAACGCTGGTGGTGATGTTCGATCGCCTCCCGCATCATGGCGCTGTGCGGGACGACGCCCACGATCTCGGCGCCGACGTGGGCATGCATCCTGAGCTGGATAAGCTCTTTCTCGCTGAGCGGGCTGGGCTTGTTGAGGATGCCCTCAGGCACGAAAATCTTGCCCACATCGTGCACGCGGGCGGCATAGACCAGATCGGCCGTTTCCTCCGCGGACAGGCCCAGCGCCCGGGACACCACTCCCGCGTAGCGCGCCACCAGGTCGCCGTGGCCCGCAGTCTGCAACTCGCGCGACTCGGCGGCCCGGCTCAACGATTCGATCGCTTCCTTGAGCACGGCGATGTTGCAGTCTTCTTCGCCGCCGCAGAGCTTGAACAACGTGAATGTCAACTCCTCCAATTGCTCGGGTCCGGCATGCTCGCGCTGCAGAAAGCCCTCGATATAAGCTGAAATCTGCTGGCGCTGCTGGGCGAAGTCCTGCCCCTCGGCAAACTCCTGCGCTGTCGAGACCAGGTTCCCTCCCGACCGCTTGGAGACATACATGCCGGCGTCGGCCACGCGAATAATGTCCTCGATCGAGAAGCCATGCATGGGGAAACTGGCCACGCCGAAGCTGCCCGTCACGTGGTGCTCGCCCAGCATGGGATCGGTCGCCAGCCACTGGCGCAGACGTTCGGCCAGCACCTGGGCCTGTTCGGCGCCGGTCTCGGGCATGAGGATGATGAACTCATCACCTCCATAGCGCGCCACCACGTTCGATTGCCGCGACTTCTGTTCGAGCAGGCGCCCTACGCGGGCCAGCACCAGGTCGCCTTCGAAGTGGCCCATGGTGTCGTTGACCTCCTTGAACTTATCGAGATCAATGAGCACCACGGAAAAGGGCCGCCCGGAACGCGACGCGCGCTTCCATTCTGCCGACAAAGCTTCCCAGAAAAAGCGCCGCGTCTTAATACCGGTCAGGCCGTCGGTGATGGATTGCTGCTGCAATTTCTGAAAGACGAAGGCGTTGTGAAGAGCCGTGGCCAGCAGGTCGGCCAGAGTGTTGAGAATCAGCACGTCCTGCGGTGAGAACGTATTCTCGCCGCGGCTCTCGACATTGAGGACGCCGAGCAGCGTCTCGCCATAGGTGATGGGAATACAAAGCACGGCACGGGAATCGGGAAGGATCCCGGCCAGGCTGCCCGGCTGTGCATTCTGTACCAGAGCGCGTTCGCCGCTGCGCGCCACCCGGCCCAGGATCCCCGTCCCCAGCGGAATGCGTTTGCCCATGGCATGGCCGGTGGCGCCGGCTTCGGCCTTGATCTCGATCTCTTTGGTTCCATAGTCGAGCAAACCGATGCCGATGTGGTCGAAACTGAAATTCTTCTGAATCTCTCCCGCGATCTGGCTGAGCAGGTGCGCGGGATCATCGCTGGAGATAGCCGTGCGGGAAATGTTGTTGAGGAACGCAAGCTGGCGGGACCGGCGCTGCTCATCCGCAAACAGGCGGGCATTTTCCATCGCCACTGAAACCTGGCCGGCCGCGGTCACCAGCACATCAAGGTCACGTTGTTCGAAGACAAACTCCCGTTCGGGATGCATCGCGACCATGACTCCGGCGGGCTTGTTGGCCAGGAAAATCGGCGCGGCAATCAGGCATTTGGCGGGGCGCTCCGGAACATGGCCAATCCCCAGCCGCTTTCGCGTTGCCTCTAGATCCGAACGGATGAGCAGAGACTCGCCGCTGCGAATGACGTACTCGGTGAAGGCGTTGCGCAGTTCCCGGCTGCGCTTGGGCAGGACGCGGTTGTCTCGAACCTCAAGTTCGAACCGGATTTCCTCCGCCTCCTGAAAAGCAATATAAAAATGCGTGGTATCGAAAATCTGCCCCAGTTCGACCTGGATGGTGCGGAGAATCTCATCCTGATCGAGACGCGAGCTGATCGCCTTCCCGATCTCGGTCAACAGTTCGTACTCTTGCGTGCGGCGATGGGCATCGTGGCTGACTACATAGTTTTCCAACGTGAGGCCCAGCTGCAGAGCAAGGCCTACCATCAGCCGCGGACCGGATGAACCGAAAGCCCGGCGTTCGGCGTGCGGGAAAAGAATGACTCCGTAGTTGTGCTCCCGCGTCTGTAACGCGACCGCGGTCAGACGGTGGACGTCGGCTTCCGTCAGAATTCGTTTGAATTCCGCGAAAGTTCCCACCGCCGCCACCGGAAGCGGCTCTGAAATCTCATCCAAATCCTGGACAGTGAAAACACCGCTTTGCCGGTAGGCCAGGTCGCAGATATAGTCCCCCGCCCCACTTCTCTCCAGGGCCTCGAGAAATCCAGCGGAAAACCCTTGCTGTACCGATGGCAACAAACCCCGCCAGCGTTCGGTGATGAAGATGGCCGCCCGGCGCATGGGCAGCGCGCTCATCAGGCGTTCCAGAGCGCCCTGCATGCTGGGAACGAGATCTTCGGCAAAGAGCAGGCGGCGGGGGTCCACACCCAAGGTGGATAGCGCCAGCGTGTTCTCCTGCACGGCGTTGCGCTGGTTCTCAAACAGCACCATCACCATGGCGATGCCCAGCAGCATCTGCGGCACGGGGCCGAACAGCCGGCTGGCAGTACCGAACACTTCTACCCACGGATTCTGCAACTGGCCCACGCCCATCAGCACGGCCCAAAAGGCCAGCGACCCACCCAGCACCTCAAAGGCCAGCGATCCGCGCTTGTGGCCGCTCCAGAAAAAGGCCCACGAGCAGTACAGCAGAATTGCAGCCATGCCGATGCCCAGCCGAATGGCCGGCTGGACGTCGGGGCGAAACATGCCTCCTACAATGTGTCCCTGAAGAGTCAGCCCGGCGAGCACGACGCCGGCAACCGCAACCGCCGCGTCATACCAGCGAAAGCGATACGAACTGCGCATCAGCCGCGTCGAAACGAAAATGCACAACGCCATCGCGACCAGGAAGAGTTCGCTGAGAAAAAATGCAATCGGAGATGCCGGGAATGCGTCGAGAACGTAGTGCAGCGAGTAAGCCGCCCAGGCCACTTGCCACGCCCGGAAGTAAGCCTGCCGGCTCTGCTCGTGGAGATAGGTGAAGACAAAGAACAGCAAAACCGAGACAAAACCCGGGATCACCACCGTTGTGATGACGACGCTATTCATAAGGCCGCCGAAGACACTCTGGCAAATTCCGTGCGCTCAGTTCCGGAGGGAAGTGGTAATTCAATGTTTTCACAGCCCACGTACGAAGACAATAAGATTTAAGTACAATGTGCCCCATCGATTTCAGTCTGTCCCACGCCAGGGCCTCCGCTTGACGATGCTTTTGCGCGGCCCGTACCATCGCTAGGGACTTTCGAATGAACCAGTTAACCAGCAGTACGGCCAAGCCGCGGGTCCGTTTCGCGCCGTCACCCACCGGGTTTCTTCATGTGGGAAGCGCCCGCACGTTTATTTTCAACTGGTTGTACGCCCGCGGGACGGGCGGCACGATGATTCTCCGGCTCGACGATACCGACGTAGATCGCAACACCGATGCCTCGGTCAGCTCGATTTTTGAGGGCCTGAAGTGGCTGGGGATGGGTTGGGACGAGGAATACAAGCAGTCTGACCGCGGAGCGCTGCACCGGCAGATGGCCGAGACCATCTTTCGGAAAGGACTCGCTTACCGCGATTTCACGCCCGCCCATATCGGCGACAGCGAGAAATCCGGAGCCCAGGGCACATGGCTGTTCAATCTTGGAATGCGCGAACTTTCGCGTCAGGAAAGCGATCGCCGTGCCGCGGCCGGAGAGCCGTTTGCCTTGCGCTTCCGCGTGCCCAGAGATGAGACTATGTGGGGACAGCCGCCCTCGGCTGTCCAACGCGCCGAAGGCGCGTGGCGGGTCCACTTTCATGACGCGGTCTATGGGGATCAGACCAAATCAACCGCTGACCTCGAGGACTTCGCCCTGCTGCGCTCCGACGGTATGCCTACGTATCACTTGGCCTCGTGCGCCGATGACGCCGATCTGCGCATCAGCCACATCATTCGCGGCCAGGACCATCTCTCGAATACGTTCAAACACGTGCTGATATTTGAAGCCGCCGGCTACACGCCGCCGCAGTTCGGGCACCTGCCGTTGCTGGTGGCGCCCGATGGGACCAAGCTCTCCAAGCGCCGTCACGGTCCGGTCGTGAGCGTGACCACGTACCGCGATGCCGGGTTCCTGCCCGAGGCGTTCGTCAACTTCCTCTGCCTGCTGGGCTGGTCGCCGAAAGACGACCGCACACAGATGAGCCGCCAGGAACTGATTGACGCCTTCTCGCTGGAAGGAATCAACCGGGCGAATGCCGTGGTGAACTTTAAGGAGTTGCCAGCTCCCAACCAGGTTGTCATTCCGAGCAAAGCGAGGAACCTGTTTTCCAGTCCCGAAGACACCTTCGACCCCAAAGCGCTCTGGCTGAACGCGGAACACATTCGCGGGCTGGCTATTGAAGACCTGAGCCAACGGCTGCTGCCCATCGTGCGCGAAGCTGGATTCAACGTGACGCCTGAGAAGATGCTGCAGATCACGCCGCTCATCCGCGAGCGAATCCGGCTGCTGCGGGACGTGCTCACCGCCGCCGACTTCTTTCTTGTTGAGCAGTTGCCGCCGTATGACGCAGCCGAACTGATCCCGCAAAAGGGAGATGCGGCGATGGCGCTGAAGGTCCTCCAGAAAGCGCAAGCCGTGCTGGCGAACGTCGAATTCAAGCACGACCCGCTCGACCAGGCTCTGCGCGCCGCCGCCCAGGAACTCGGCGTAAAGGCCGGGCAGATGTTCCAGCCCATCCGCGTCGCCGTCTGCGGCCGCAAGAACGCCCCGCCGTTGTTTGAGACGCTGGAAGTGCTCGGGAAGGAAACCACGCTGGCGCGAATCAAGCAGGCGATTCCAAGAATCGCTTCCCACACGTAGGGGCGGACGCAGCTTGCCCTGAGCGCAGTCGAAGGGTCCGCCCCGCGAAGCGCAGCGAGCGCCCCGGACGAATGCGTCTGGGGCTACGCCGCAAACTCCGGCTCTTTTTGCATTGATATGAAGTACTTTGTATTATAAAGTTAATTCATGATCCCGCGTAACGAGCCCTTCCTTCGCCCCGTCCCGAAGCGCTGGATTCCCACCGAAATGATCGCCGCGCCTGCGCTTAATCCGAACCAGCCCGCCGGCATTGTCGAACGACACTACGCGCTCCTGATCAATCCCTTCTATCCCAAGGACGCGAACGCCAGCTTCGGCAAGCACGTGCTCACGCCGACTCTTGCCCTGACCAGCTTCGCCGCAACGACTCCCGCGCACTGGCGCGTGCAGTACTGGGACGAGAATCTGCTCGACGGGCGGCCTCCATTTCGACCCATGCCGCAAGTCGTGGGTATTACGGTGCATTTGACCTTCGCGCGGCGTGCCTACGAACTAGCAGATTGGTATCGTGCTCGGGGATCGAAGGTAATCCTCGGCGGGCTGCATGTTCTGTCGTGTCCCGAGGAATGCGCGCCGCACGCAGACGCGCTCGCGCTCGGCGACGGGGTGCAATTGTGGCCGCGCATCCTGCATGACGTAGAGACGAACTCTTTGCAACCTCGCTATTTCGCCACCTATGAGAACGACTACTGTGACGATCCGGCGCCGCGGCGCTCTCTTCTTCCGCGTCGCAGTTTTCTCACGACCACCAGCCTGATCGCCACCCGCGGATGCCATAACCGCTGCGGCTTCTGCTATCTCGCGACCGACGGCCTGCGCATGCCTTATCGCATGCGTCATCCGCAGCAAGTCGCGGCCGAGTTTGACGAAAACGGCCAGCCCTACGCCGTCTTCATTGACAACAACCTGGGCTCACGCCGCGACTACCTGCATGCCTTGTGTGCGGCGCTACGTCCGCTGAACAAAATTTGGAGCGCGGCCGTGACCATCGATGTAACCGACGACCCCAGCCTCATCCGCCACATGGCTCTGGCCGGATGCACGGGCGTTTTCATCGGCTTCGAATCGCTCTCCGATAACAATCTCGCCGACTCGCGCAAGAAAACGCCGAAAACTTCCGATTACGCGCGGCGGGTGCGCATTCTGCACGACCACGGCATCCAGGTGAACGGGTCCTTCGTTCTCGGCTTCGACCATGACCGCAAAGACGTCTTTGCCCGCACCGCAGAATGGATTGAAGAGAACCGACTGGAGTGCGCCACCTTTCACATTCTGACTCCGTATCCGGCGACGCCCCTGTTTCGACAGATGGAAACCGAGGGGCGAATCCTGCATCGCGACTGGTCGCTTTACGATACGGGACACGCCGTCTTTCGCCCCAGGCACATGACTCCCGCCGAGCTGGAGCTGGGATATGCGTGGATCTATCAGCGATTGTTCTCGCACGCCTCAATCTGGCGCCGGCGGCCGGAACAATGGCAGGCGATTCCGCTTTATCTCGCCATGTCGTACCTCTACAAGCGCTCCAACCGCTTCTGGCACTTGTTGATCAAGCATGACCTGGTCAACCCGGTCTGGAAACCGCTGGTCGAGATGACGCGCTGGCGGCATGTTCGCTACCGCCGCCAACTCGCTCAGCGAGAGTCACTTAGGGCAGTTTCCGGACAGGTGGTATCGGCCGGAGTCTGAAGTCGGTAGGCTCCTATCTTGATTGGCTCCAATTCTCTTGTAGAATTCGGAACTGTTGTGGGGTGGGGACCGTCGGTTCGGACGAACAAGCTCATGCATCCGTAACCTTTTTGTTCCTTCACCCGTTACTCCCATGTAAGGCAAAACCGCGGAGAATTCGTTGAAGGCTCTGGAGAAAGAAGCGGACGAGCGGCTTCTGATTGAGGCTGCGCAGCACGACCCCGCCCGCTTTGCCGAGCTTTACGAAATCAATTTCGAGCGTGTCTATGCCTACATCGTGCAACGGGTGCACGATCGCGCGGATACGGAAGATCTGACTGCCGAGGTCTTTCATCAGGCGCTGGCCAATCTGAAACGCTTTGAGTGGCGCGGGATTCCGTTCGCAGCATGGCTGTTCCGGATCGCCGCCAACCTGATTTCAGACCGCTGGCAGCGTTCGGGACGCGAAATATCCGACGACTCACAGATCGAATCGGCACACGTCAGTCCGGCGGAGATTGAAGAGGTCGAGCGCCGGGCCACGCTGTTTAAGCTGGTGGATACGTTGCCCGCCGAGCAAAGGCGCGTGGTCGTGCTGCGGTTCGTGGAGCAGAAAAGCATTAAAGGAAGTGGCGCGGGAGATTCGCAAGACGGAGGGCGCGGTGAAGCAGCTGCAGTTCCGCGCGCTCTCCAGCCTGCGGGCGCGCATGGAGGGTGCCGATGCCTAAGCGCTCTCTACATCATCCGGGAAATGGCGAGCCGAAAAAGATCGGGCAACTCAATCAGGCTATCGATGCGATGCTGGCTCGCAGCGACGGCAAACTGGGGAGGGTGAACGCCGAAATCGAGCCACTGGTGCGCCTCGCGGCTGAATTGCGCAATCTGCCGCGGGAGGGGTTCAAGGCACGATTGAAATCGAGACTGGAAGGGAGAAATCGTATGACTGTTGTTGCTGAGCCAGTTGCAGCCGTTCGTATGAGTGCATCACCAAGAATAGCGTTCCGGGATCCTGCCAAAGCGATTGAGCTCTACACCAAGGCTTTGGGAGCGCGGGAAACGTTCCGCTTCGAGGTGGAAGGACACATCGCGCACGCCGAGATCATGATCGGCGATTCGACCATCGGCGTGGCCGGAGAGTGGCCCGAGGGCGGCCGCTTCAGTGCCGAAACCCTGGGAAATTCGCCTATCTCACTTTCGATCCACGTGGAAGACGTGGATAAATTCACGGAAAGCGCGGTGGCCCACGGAATGAAGCTGGTGCGCCAGCCCCAGACTCAGTTCTACGGACACCGGGACGCCCTGCTCGCCGATCCTTTCGGCTACTCGTGGAACGTGTGGACCGTGATCGAAGAAATGTCGGTCGAAGAAATGCACCGCCGCATGAAAGGTGAGCAGACCGGACCCGAGGGCGGCGAGATGCCGAAGAAAGAGAAAGGCGTGAGCCCGGTTCCGCGCGGATTCCGCATGGTCACGCCGTACCTGGTCGCGGCTGACGGTCCGGCTCTGCTCGACTTCGTCGAAAAAGCCTTCGCCGCCGAGGAACTGCTGCGCGCGGAAACGCCTATGGGAGGCGTCCATGGTGAGGTCCGCATCGGCGATTCCGTGCTGATGATCGGCGGCGGCATTCCGGGCAAAAAGTTCCCCGGATCGCTCCAGCCCAATGCTCTGCACGTATATGTCGAAGACGCCGACGCCGTCGTCAAGAAGGCCGTTGCGGCTGGAGCCACGCTGATCGACGAGCCGCGCGATCAGGATTACGGCGAGCGCTCCGCCACCCTGAAGGACGCTGCCGGCAACTTCTGGTACATCGCCACGGCCAAGGGCCAGAGCTATAAGCCCAAGGGCCTGCACAACGTGAATCCCTATCTGCATCCGCGGCGTGCCGAACCGCTGATCAGTTTCCTGAAGCGGGCGTTTGGTGCGGAGGAAGTGGCGAAGTTTGCGTCGCCGGATGGCGTGGTGCACCACGCCCAGATTCGCGTCGGCGATTCAGTGGTCGAGATGGGCGAGGCGCAGGGAAAGTACGAGACCATGCCCGCTATGTTCTATCTGTACGTGCCGAACGTGGATGCGGTTCACCGGCAGGCGGTGGCGGCAGGCGCGACTTCCTTCCAGGAACCCACCGACCAATTCTACGGCGACCGCAGTGCAGCCGTGCAGGATGCGTTCGGCAATAAGTGGTACATCGCGACCCACATTAAGGATGTGGCGATGTAGCGCCTAGGGACCGTTCAATCGTCGCTGCTTCCGAGAACAGGACCGCCTTGGCTTATAACGACCCGGGGACTCTGGTACACAACGGAGTCCCTGAATCGTTTCGCAGGGTTCTTTACGCCGAACGTGTGGGTCCTCCCACCGCGTCCCTCGGTGGCTTTGCTGCCTTCGTACTTCCAGTCCTCTTGGCTAAGAAAAGGAATGTCGACTCTCCAGATAGCGACCATCGCGCCGGGTTTCAAACGCCGCGTTTGGTCGACGGCATAGCGCCAAACGATGTACCAACCAGGATGGTTGTAATGCGACTGCAAGGCCCAAGGCCGAGTCGAGCCTTTGGACTCTAGCGCCTGCTCAGGCGGCGGATCAAGTCTGCCCCGCAAGGAAAGATCTGGGAATCTTTGCTGGGCCACGTCGGGATGTTTGTGTTTCTTATAAGGGCTGAGGGCGTGAAGGGCCTGGACACCCAATATCCCGACGATCCCGCTAAAGACGTTGACTTGCTCGAAGTAAATGTCGATTAGTTCGGCGGCTCGATCCTCCACATGCTGGATTGCTTCGCGGATATGGCTGACGCTCAACTCGGGGGGCAGCGCCACCGAGTGGTCGAAACCCTTTGAATCGAAAGCCATTGCACATGCAACCTCTCACGATTCATCCAGCAGCGCAAGACTTTGTTGCTGGATGGTGCCATCCAGAGCACCCCTGCCATTGTTGTTCTTCCCGTTTCCGGTCCAAGCTGCAAGCTTAGGTATTCCGTCTGCCGCCATCTGAAAGAACGCCGGGTCGTGCTCAAGGCCAATGCTCTCATAGCCGACCGAGACCGCAGCGGCGATCGTAGATCCGCCGCCCACAAAAGGATCGAGTATGACTCCTTTACCAAGCGGCAAAGAGGCACGCACAATCTGCCGCATAAAAGTCTGAGGCTTCAGGGAAGGATGAGGGGAAATCGCACGTTCTTCAGGTCGAGTCGGCGCGGAAGGAATCACGTCACAAAACGGAGCATCCATCGAGACGCGCCGGAGCCCACCCGTTCTCCACTTACGCAAATTGTCTTGCACTCTTCCATCGCAGGGTTTCCGGAAAAGGCCCCAAGGCTCCCACGCCGAACGGGGCATCACCGTCACTTCCGGGAACTCCTCGTGCGCATTCTTCGGCCGATCTCCGCCACGGAGGGTCTGAACAAGACGAATGATCTCACCTCGTTTCTCGAATCCGCTTTGCATGAGGGGCAGGTAGACGAGGTGCGAGAGGAGCGGGTTCGTAGCGATAAATAAATGGCCCCCCGGTACCAGGACGCGCAGGGCGCGTTGGGCGAACTTGGCGAAGAAGTGTCTTAGGTTTGCACGTTCCTCGTCCGAGAGGACAGTGAATCGCGGCAACGGGCTACGAGTGCAGCCGTCAAAGGAGGGTGGAATCCGCCACACGCCACCACGTCCCTTTCGCAGCTTTTCCTTTTCGGCGTGCGTATATTCTTTCAGTCCGTAGGGGGGATCGGTAACGATGGCGTGGATGGTGTTTGCGGGGCGGGTGTCCATCCACTCGAGGCAGTCAGCTAGATAAAGGCTATACCTCGCGGCGCCTATGCGGGAGGTAATCTGCGTTTGGGTGGTCGTCGCCGGAGCAGCCATGCTCTGATAAGTACCACGACTCGGGGGTTGCTGGGTATCCCAAAACGTGTCGGCCCGATTAATGTTTCCCAATCCGAACGACGCCAATAGACTCACCAGCCTCGGCGGTCCAGAGACGCCTAGGGGGATACGATGTGGTGTAGGCTTTCCACGGTTGAGGCGCCCGCTTGCCGCGTGTTAGCATCGTAGGTTTTGGCAGCGGATACCGGGCTGGCCTGTACCTGTTCTTATCCTCTTCATGGGCCGTTTCTCTCCCCACGCCTGCCGAAGGAGCCTAACTTGAAAGTTTATTCTGGAGAAAACATCCGTAATGTAGCGTTGGTGGGGCACGGGCATGCGGGCAAGACCTCGCTGGTGTCGGCGATGCTGTATACCGCGGGCGCCGTCCCGCGCCTGGGACGCGTGGACGATGGTTCAACCACCACCGACTATGACGACGAAGAAATCGTTCGCCAGATGTCCATTTCGACCGGCGTGGCCGTGGTGGAGTGGGGCAAGACGAAGATCAACATTTTCGACACGCCCGGGTTCAACATGTTCGTCCACGAGGCCAAGATGGTCCTGCCCGTGGTGGACGCGGCCATTGTGGTGGTGGACGGCGTGGCCGGAGTGGAAGTCGTTACCCAGCGCGTGTGGAATTACTGCGAAGAATACAAAACGCCGCGGCTGATCGTGGTCAACCGAATGGATCGCGAGCGCGCCGATGCCGCGCGCGTTCTGGAGTCGCTGAGTAACGCCTTCGGACGCAGTGTGGTTCCCATTGAGTTGCCCATCGGCGCGGAGAAGAATTTGTCGGGCGTGATTGATCTGGTGCGGTTGAAGGCCTACGTCTACGAGCTCGGCGGCAACGGCAAGGGCAAAGAGACGGAGATTCCCGCCAATCTGAAGGAGCAGGCGCAGGCGGCGCACGAGCGGCTGGTGGAACTGGTGGCCGAGGGCGACGACAAGCTGATGGAAAAGTTTTTCGAGGCGGGAACGCTGGGCGAAGAAGACCTGGTTCCGGCGCTGCACAATGCCATCCGCGAAGACAAGATTTTTCCCGTAATTTTCAGTTCGGGGCTGGGCAACATCGGCGCGGATCGGGTCATGGACTTCATCGTGGATTACACCCCGGCGCCTTCGGAGCACGAGTGGGTGCAGGGGGAAGCCGGGGGCGACGCCGACGCTCCTAAACGGCATGAAACCGATGCCGAGCCGGTTTCGTTGTATGTGTTCAAGACGGTCTCCGATCCGTTCGCCGGCCGGATTTCCTACTTCAAAGTTTTTTCCGGCGTGGTGAAAAACGAATCGACCGCGCAGAATTTCCGCAGCAATACGCTGGAGAAGCTCTCGCACATTTCCCTGATGCAGGGGAAGACGGCAGTTCCGGTGACCGAGTTGCACGCCGGCGACATCGGCGCGGTGGCAAAACTGAAGGACACGCTCACCGGCGACACGCTGGGCGACAAGACGGCGCCGATTCAATATCCGCGCGTGAAGCTGCCTGAGCCCGCGATTACCTTTGCCATTGAACCAAAGACCCGCGCCGATGAAGACAAGCTTGGTCCGGGCCTGCACAAGCTCATGGAAGAGGACGCCATGCTGCGCTTCTTCCGCGATCCGCAGACCAAGGAATTTCTGATCGCGGGCACCGGCCAGCAGCACATCGAAGTCACCGTTTCGAAGCTGAAGAAGCGCTTCAATACGCAAGTCAATCTGAAAGCCCCCAAGGTGCCGTATCGCGAAACCATTCGCGGCAAGGCCGACGTGCAGGGACGGCACAAGAAGCAGACCGGCGGCCACGGCCAGTTCGGCGATTGCCGCATCAAGATGGAACCGCTGCCGCGCGGCGGAGAATTCGAATTCGTCAACGACATTTTCGGCGGCGCCATCCCCAGGAACTTCATCCCGGCGGTGGAAAAAGGCATCAAGGATGCCGCCGGGCGCGGATATCTGGCGGGATATCCGGTGGTCGACTTCAGAGTCGTGCTCTACGACGGTTCGTATCACGACGTGGACTCAAACGATTTGTCGTTTCAGCTGGCGGGCCGCATCGCGTTCAGGAAAGCGATGGAAGTGGCCAAGCCCACGCTGCTCGAACCCATCATGGTGGTTGAAATCACCGTGCCCGACGATTTTGCCGGCTCCATCATGGGCGATCTGAACAGCCGCCGCGGCCGCATCCAGGGCATGGACAACAAAGCCGGCAACACCATCGTGAAGGCCGAAGTGCCCATGGCCGAAATGCTGACCTACGGCGTGGAACTGACCTCGATGACCCAGGGCCGCGGAAGTTTCAACATGGAAATGCATCATTACGACATTGTGCCGGGACAATTGCAGGAAAAGATCATCGAGAAGTCGAAGGCCGAGCGCGGCGAGGTGAAGGAAGAGGAAGAGTAGCGCGCGAGGAGCGGCAAGGCGATGAGAACTGGTACAGGAAAGAACAAAGAAGAGGGGGCTCGTTTCGTCCGGTATTTCGGGCCCGTGCTGGACGCGCTCCGCACTCTGGGTGGGTCTGGATCACCCGATGAGGTCGTCGAGCGTATCGCTGCCGATCTGAAGCTTTCGGACGAGGCGCAGAATGAAACCTTGCCCTCTGGAGAGTCCCGGTTTCGTAATCAAGTTGCGTGGGCACGCTTCTACCTAGTACGTGAGGGGCTGCTGGACTCGTCGAGGCGAGGCGTTTGGAGTCTTACAGAGCGTGGGCGCTCCACGAAGCTCTCGCCGGAGGAGGCGCGGGCGATCTTTCTTAAGTGGGTGCGGTTCTTTCAGGAACAGCGCCGGCTGAAGGCAGGCACGCCGGCGTCCGCAGCCGACGATACTGCTGAGGGCGCAGAACTGCCTGGCGATGTTCAGAGTCGGTTGATCGATTTGTTGGTAAAAAAGCTTTCGCCCGGCGGATTTGAGCGCCTTTCCCAGCGCCTGCTGCGCGAGGCTGGATTTGTTCAGGTCGTTGTGACTGGGAGAAGCGGCGACGGGGGGATCGATGGGCATGGGACGCTCCAGGTCAGCCCTCTTGTTTCCTTCAAGGTCTTGTTCCAGTGCAAAAGGTACGCTGGCTCGGTTACTCCGTCGCAAGTGCGTGACTTCCGGGGAGCGATGGCCGGGCGGGGTGAAAAGGGCATCATCATCACGACCGGGACCTTCACGGCAGAGGCAAGGCGTGAGGCCTCTCGTGAAGGCGCAGTGCCAATCGAACTTGTTGATGGAGAGAAGTTGGTGGAGATGTTTAGGAAGTTCGAACTTGGTCTCAAACCCGTCACGACGCACGAAATTGACGAGTCCTTTTTCGAAGAGTTCAAAAGCTGAAGATCTCAGGCCTTTTTCAGCCGTGTGCCCTCGCCAGCTTTGCTCACCTCTCATTAAACGTCCAGAAGCGTTCAGCCTTTGCTTCGACCGCGCCGACGAGGTGCAGATGGTCGGGCCAGCGCAGGCCGAGCCTTCCTTCCTAAGGGCGATACCGTTCCCATCGCCAGTTCCCACTCACGGTGGCGGTACTCGAGGAAATCTTTGACGGCGCCTGGAATCTCATCACCGAACCACTTTTTTCTCCAAGCTGCGAAACTCAGGTCTTCATCCCGCGCGGTTTTTTCGTCCTTATCGGTAGGGTTTGCCATGACCTTCGTTGTCTGCCTTGATTATATGGCGTGGGCCTGGATCTTCTGTTTTGGCAACTGCCGCACTAGCTGTTACTATCGGCAAAAGTGGCTGCCGCGAAGGACAATCCCAACCTGAACCCCAACCGCGACCGGCTGGTCTCTGCCGCGCCGGTCGAGGACGATTCCTCGTTTGAGCTGAAGCTGCGCCCGCAGCGCCTGGCCGAGTTCATCGGGCAGAAGAAGATCAAAGAGAACCTGCAGGTGGCGATCCAGGCCGCCCGTTCGCGCGGCGAGGCCATGGACCACGTGTTGCTCTACGGCCCTCCCGGCCTGGGCAAGACCACGTTAGCCAACATCATCGCCAACGAGCTCGGCGTACACTTTCAGCCCACGGCCGCGCCCTTGTTGCAGATCAAGGGCGACCTGACCGCAATCATTACCAACCTGCAGGACAAGCAAGTGTTGTTCATTGACGAGATTCACCGCCTGCAGCCCGTTCTCGAAGAACTGCTGTATTCCGCGCTGGAGGATTACAAGCTCGACATCATCATAGGGCAGGGGCCGTCGGCGCGCACGCACACGCTCGATGTCAGACCTTTCACCTTCGTCGGCGCGACCACCCGGGCGGGCCTGATTTCGTCGCCGCTGCGCGCGCGCTTCGGCATTACCCTGCGGCTGGAGTTTTACACGCCGGAAGATCTGCGGGTGATCGTGGAACGCTCGGCGGAAATCCTCGGCGTCGAAATTGACGGCGCCGGGGCCACAGAGATTGCCAGCCGTTCCCGAGGCACGCCCAGAATCGCCAACCGCCTGCTGCGCCGGGTGCGCGACTACGCCCAGGTTCGCGGTACGGGCAAGATTGACCACCCCACGGCGATGGCCGCTCTCGAAATGCTGGAAGTGGATCGGTATGGCTTCGATGAAACCGACCGGCGGCTGCTGCTGACCATTATCGAGAAGTATCAGGGTGGGCCGGTGGGGGTGAACACACTGGCCGCCGTGCTGGCCGAGGAGCCGGACGCGATCGAAGAAATCTACGAGCCTTTCCTGATGCAGATCGGATTTCTCAACCGCACTCCACGGGGGCGGGTTGCCACGCAACTGGCGTACGAGCATTTCGGGATCACACCAAATCGCCGCCAGAGCACGTTGTTCTAGCCGTTTGGAAACAATAATGTGGGGACAGCCGCCCCCGGCTGTCCGGTCGAGCGAAGCTCGACTGCGCAGACCGCCGGAACCACCAAATTTAGCCACGGCCCCGCTCACACCCGTTTGCTGAATCCCGCGTGAATCCTGTAGAATCTAATGATTCGGATCGAGGTTGAACCCTAACATGAAGGCAGCTATTCACCCCTCATACCATGAAGTGCGCGTGCACTGCGCGTGCGGCAATACATTTATGACCCGCTCGACCCATAAGGGCGACATCGCGGTAGAAATCTGCTCCAATTGCCATCCCTTCTTCACCGGCAAGCAGAAGCTCATGGACACCGCCGGCCGCGTGGAGCGCTTCCGCCGCAAATACGCCAAGGTCGAAGCGGCCAAAGTCGAAGCGGCGAAGAAGTAAGCCACGGATTAGCACGGATCGCACGGATGGCCGACGGAAATCAGCCCTCGCTATGGCGGGGGCTTTTGATTTGGGTTGGAGGGTAGAATAGCGGTGTGCGGACGCATTCGAAGCTAGAGACGATACTTGCGAGGGTGGCGGTTCTTTTCGCGATCATGTTTCTGGCGTTGGTGCGCATAGAGGCGCAAGAGCCGCAAGAGCCGAAGGGGGCGATCATCGAGGGGTTCGTGCTTGGTCCTCAGTACCAACGTTTCACCAACTTCAGAGTCGAAATCGTCAAGGGTAAGTGGCGGAGATCGGTGGTCAGCGATTCCGTGGGACACTTTGAGTTCCATGATCTCGAACCGGGTGCTTACATTTTGCAGCTCCCGAAGGCGAAGCCCGTATGTCTTGTTCCACTGCATAAAGTGAGGATTCCGATCACAAAGGATGAAACGGTACACGCAGACCTGGAGCTGAGGCCAGTGGATGACTACGAAGAAAAGTGTGTTGTCGACCAGTCCCACCCGTGAGATTAGTGAGGAAGTCACTTCGTGCGCAAACTCTGGGACAACTCGGGCATGTGTGGCGCGGGCACTCCCTTCGACAGGCTCAGGGCAGGCTCTGCCCGCGAACTGATTGCGGCATCCAACCGCCAAATGGCAGAGCTGAAACCAGTCCCGGCCAGCTTGACGATTGGCAACGTGACCATCACGCCCGCTACGGTCCTAGCCCCGATGGCCGGCGTCACCGACACGGTTTTCCGCCGCTTCATCCGCAACCTGGGCGGATGCGGCCTCATCATGACCGAGTTCACCTCGGCCGACGGCGTTCTCCGTAAGAAGGACCAGAAGGCCAAGCGCTATCTCCACTTCTACGAAGACGAGCACCCCATCTCGGCGCAGCTTTTCGGCAGCGACCCAAGCGTCATGGCCGAAGCCGCGCGCGTGGTCGAAGACCTGGGCTTTGATCTGGTGGACCTCAACCTGGGCTGCCCGGCGAAGAAAGTCGTCAAATGCAACGGAGGCTCCGGCCTGCTGCGCGATCTGCCCGCGATCGGAAAGATTTTCGAATCCGTCCGCGCCGCGGTGAAAATTCCCTTCACGGTGAAATTCCGCGCCGGATGGAATGACGAAGAAATCGTCTGCGTTGAACTGGCGCGGATGGCCGAGTCGTGCGGTCTTGCCGCCGTCGCCCTGCACGCCCGCACCCGCGAGATGGGCTACAGCGGAAATGCCCGCTGGGAGTGGATCGCCGCCGTCAAAGATGCGGTGAAGATTCCCGTCATCGGCAACGGCGACATCCGCACCCCCGAAGACGCCTGCGCCATGGTCATGCAAACCGACTGCGACGCCGTGATGATCGGCCGCACCGCCCCATCGAACCCCTGGATCTTCCGCCAGATTCAGCAGTACTGCGCGGGGATTGGAAACACTGAGGCCGGCAATGGTCATGTGGGGCCGGGTCTTCGACCCGGCCAGGCCGAGCAAAGCTCGGCTGGTTTCTCTGGCCAGAATCCGAAT
>JBKQRC010000077.1:0-2933 GCA_052326105.1 Candidatus Sulfotelmatobacter sp.
CCATTCCAATTTCTTCGCCGTAATACATGATGGGCGTGCCGCGCAGAGTCAGGTAGAAAGCGCCCATCAGCTTGGCGATGGCGTCGTTGTTCTTGCCGTCTCCATAGCGGTTGTACGACCGCGGAATGTCATGATTGCCAATCACGAAGACGGGCCAGATGTGGGCGCCCTCGACGGCTGCGATCTGGCGCCGAAATTCGGGTGGGGAAAGTTCGCCGACGCTGGTGAACATTAAGTCCATGGGCATTTGAAGTTCGTTGTCGCCATGGCCGTAGTAGTGCTGGAGATCGGCGACATTCGCTGTCCAGGTTTCGCCGATGAGCACTGCGTCAGACTCGTCGGCCACTTTGCGCAGCTTCTGCAACTCCTCGTGAACCTCGGGAAGGTTCTTGTTGTTCTTGTTCTCCATATTAGGATCGCCCTGCGCGTTGGTGCCCGGAAGAACGGGATTGTCGTGCAGGGCGGGATCTTCAAACAGGGTGTCGACGGCGTCGAGGCGGAAGCCGGAAACGCCGCGCTTATACCACCAGCGCGTGGTGTCGAGCATCACCTTTTCGACCGCGGGATTGCGCCAGTTGAGGTCGGGCTGCTGGGCGTAGAAAAAGTGATAGTAAAACTGATTAGTGGTGGGGTCGAGCGTCCACGCCGAGCCGCCGAAAACTGAGATCCAGTTATTGGGAGGCTGGCCAGGCGCCCTGCCGTCGCGCCAGATATACCAGTCGCGATGCGGTGCCGTGCGCGAAGACTTCGAATCCAGAAACCACGGGTGCTGATCGGAAGTGTGGTTCGGCACAAAATCGAGGATGATGCGCACATGATGTTTCTTGCCCTCGGCAACCATGCGATCGAAGTCGGAGAGATTTCCGTACATGGGGTCGATGTTCCGGTAGTCGGCAATGTCGTAGCCGAAATCGACCTGGGGCGAGGGATAGCAGGGAGTAATCCAGATGGCGTCGACGCCCAGTTCATGCAGGTAACTCATTTTGGAGGTGATGCCGTTGAGGTCGCCGACGCCGTCGTTGTTACTGTCGGCAAAACTGCGGGGATAGATTTCGTAGAACACGGCGTGCTGCCACCACTGATGGCCTGCCGCATCGACCGGCTTGGCTTGAGCGGCGGCGAGAAGGGAACATAAGAACGTCAGCAGCAACGGCAGGATCAGCGATGGCAGCGACGACCGCCTGGACATGAGTTTTCTCCCGGGAAAAACATTAAAGCGGTCGCGGGAAGTTAGCAAATAGATAACGCAGCAAGAGTTGTGGCAAGAAGTGCGGCAGGAAGCAGCGCGACACGGAGTTTGGCGTGTTCCACTCCTTGCCTATCCTCATTGTCGGCAAAATAGAACGGCTGCGGCCGAGAGGCAGGCGCAGTATTATCGGGTGTGTGGAAGTCGCGGACATCTCAGATATGGGGACACGGAGACTTACAAATGAAAAGGAAATTCCTGCTGGCCGCAGCGTTCGTTCTGGTGGCGATGCTTTCGCAGTCGCTCGTTGCCGGTTCCGACAATAAAGGGGCGGACGATCAGAGTTCTTGGCAGCGCGATCTGCTTGCCTGGCGCGCTCAACGGGCAACCAACCTCCAGGCTCCGGAGGGCTGGCTTTCTCTGATCGCCCTCGGGTGGCTGAAAGAAGGGGACAACAGTTTTGGCTCTGCTGAAGACTGCCGCGTTCAGATCACGGGTAAAGCGCCGGCGCACATCGCGATCGTGCGCCTTGAGAAACGTGGGCTGCGCTTGCTGCCGCCCGGCGAAGGTTTCCCAAAGGATCTTCTGGTCGATGGTCAACCGGCGAAGAAGCAGGCTCTGCTCGCCGACGATGCCGACAAGCCCTCGAAGCTCACGATCGGCACGCTCACCATCATCGTGATCCATCGCGACGAACAGTTTGGCCTGCGCGTCAAAGATCTGCAGGCTCCCACGCGCGTCGGCTTCCACGGATTGCGATGGTATGCGCCGAATGCCGCCTATCGCGTGCACGCGCGCTGGATCCCGTACAACCCACCCAAAGTGCTCGACATCCCAACCGTCCTCGGCACGACGACGCATCTTCCCGCACCCGGCGTTGCCGAATTCACTCTGGATGGACAAGTTGTCCGGCTTGAGCCCGTGCTAGAAGATCCGAAGTCGACCGACCTTTTCTTTATTCTTCGCGACGCCACCAGCAAAACTACGACGTACGGCGCGGGACGCTTTCTGTCTACCGAACTTCCCGACCATGGCGTAACGCAGCCCGGCGAAGTCTGGCTCGATTTCAATCGGCTGGTGAATCCGCCGTGCGCATTCACGCCGTATGCGACGTGTCCGCTGCCTCCGGCGCAGAATCGCCTGAGCGTCCCGATACCGGCCGGCGAGCAGCGCTACCACGATTGATTGACTTGGTGGATTCAACCCAAACTTATTGGAGCAACGGGAGCGAGCTGCCGCGCCTTCCTCCATGCCGCTGGCTCGGCACGATGTAGCGTGATGATGCGGCGGATGAAGTAGAGCGCGGCCGCCGAGCAAACTATCACTGCAACGATGGAAGCCTCCGGCCCGAACTGTCCACCAGTGAGAATTTGCGGGCCGCTCAGCGAACCTTGAATCAGGCCCGTACTTACGTTGTTTCCCGAGACCGACAGGCTGAAGATCGAGCCCTCGGTGAAATTCCATCCGATGTGCAGCCCGATCGGCACCCACAGGCTTTGCGTGGCAACATAAGCCGCGCCCAGCAGAACGCCGGCCTCGATCGCAATCGCGAGCGAGCTGCCGAGGGTCGCGCCGCGATTGAAAGCGTGCGACGCGCCGAACAGCGCCGCCGTAAACAGCAGGGCACCCCACGTCCCCAGGATCTTCGAACTCAAGCGGAGGAGCAGTCCGCGGAACAACGTTTCTTCGACAACGCCTGCAATCAGCGCCGAGACCAACCCTTTGGCGAGCCCGTTCGCCGTGCCGC
>JBKQRC010000078.1:0-131799 GCA_052326105.1 Candidatus Sulfotelmatobacter sp.
GTGCCATTACCAAGGTAGGTCATCCCATTTGCACCTACGACGGTCTGTGCTCCAGTCCAGTTCGCGAGCGTGAGCACGTAGCCCGATCCATCTGTTGCTGACGATGTGCTACCGCTGGGTTGCGCCATGGGGCAGCTATCATTCGAGTACCAGTTGAAGGCAGTGTTATAGGGATGCGTCTGACCTCTCGGATCCGTAAAGACGTAAAAGGCATAGACAATGTGCGTGATCATCGTCATGTCGTTCGGCGGATTGCAGGGTTCCTGGTCCTGATGAATGATCTGGTTCGTGATCGAACCCGTCCCTGCCAGAGGAACATACCAGCCATACGAGGCCACCGGCTGCCACGTCTGCACTCCATTGACAGGTGTCGGATACCAGATGGAAGTGTCATATGTGATGTCATAGGTGAAAGGTGTTACACGTCCAGCCTTGGTTCGTACCTTAATGTCGAAATGGGCGTTCAGATTGCCCAAATTCACCACATCGAATGGGCCGCCCCCGAAACTCCCAAAGCGCGGAGTGCCAGTCGGCACTTGTGCGGGAGACTGATTCAGCAATGCAAATAGTGTGACGGCCACAGAGAGAACATAAGCAGAGCGATTCATATTCATTCTCCCTCTCACTGAAGGCTGAAGATGCTATCTGGTAGGCCACTGTTGAGGACGGCACTTGTGACCGCGACGTTGAGGACTACACCCCCACTCATCATTCGCTGGATTTGGAAGGGAATCAAAACGCCACTAACGGGCTGATAGCTGGCAAATCGAACTTCGGCAGCGATGTCCTTGCTCGCGTCAAGGTCGGGGTGAACCTGAAATGCAATCGCCAACGGAAGGGCCGACGTAGGATCGAGATAGAAATCGATTGTGCTGAGGTGCTGAAGCAGCGGCACCGAGGACGGCTGAATTACTTGAACATGTTGCGTGTTCACACCTCCATGCTGTTCTTGCCCCATGTACTTGAAGGTGAACGCCGGGTTCGCTGTCTGATTCAACGAGGACAGCGCTGGGAAAAACCATGCCGCGTCGGTCCAGCAATTATGGTTGGCATAAGCCGTGACCGCGCCTCCGTTCTTTTCCCACGCACCAGCCGGAGTGCCGCTTGCGGCATTGCGGACATCCGCGCGAGTTTCGCTGTTGCTCAGACTCAGATCGACACGACTCTCGCTCATCCCTTTGGCTTTTAGCGTTCCTGTGCCGTTCGCAGTATCCGAACCAAGAACGAAAGTTACGCTGCCAGTCAGTGATACATCACTAACGGACGCGCCTCGTGTGAGCGCCGCTACAGACTGTTGCGCCAAGGAAAGGGCAGCCGGATCACTGGCTGACGGATTCTGAGCGACCAGACAAATCGGAGACAGGATTAAGAGCAGGGGTACGAGTGAGGTCAGGCGCTTCATATGCTTCCTCCGCAGATCGAGTGGCGTTGCCGGAGATGTCGCTGGTATACCAGCGGCGGGAGGAGCGAGATGGGATCGCGGGGAACTGAGAATCCAGCCGTTTCTCTGGCGCATCCTCTTCGCTGGACGCGCCAGAGTAGGCTCCCGTTCATTGCGTGTCAAGGAAATAGTCTGTTAAACAAATTCCCGTTACGAAATCCGAACAAGGGGGAGCCTCCTCGTGTGATCTCAGTCACAGATAGGCTTAGGCTTTTGCGAAGGAACGCAGCGACGCAGACTATGAAATAAGGAGCGGGTATTATCTGACCAAGAGCTTGTTTATCGTTGAACCGAAGTCTAGCGCAAGCGGGGTGATTCGGATCACTGACTCCAAGAGAAAATCGGGTGAGAACAACTAGCGGCGTAGTTCTGTGTTCCGAAGTCCGAACATCCGGCCCGTTTGCTGCAATTTCGCCGAAGTCATTCAGGTGTCGAAGAATGAGCAGCGCCGCTTTTGCCGCTACGTTACGTACGTACGTAACGTTAGCGATGGGCTTCGGAGCCGATTTCTTCCAACTGGCTAACGTTACGTATGTATGTTACGTGCCGAGATACAATCACTGAAATTTAGTCGAAATCAAACGGTGAATCTTGCTTGAATTGGATTTCTGCTTCGCACATCGGACAAGCACGATTGCGAGAATGGCCTTTGTAGCCGCAAGAACACTCAATGTAGAACTCATAAGAAAGGATGCGATGTACCTGCTTAATCCGTGCTCGTTCTCTATCGCAGATGTCGCGCGAGGATCGCGGCGTAAACATGCCATAGCCGGCAATTGAGTCTGCCAGAAAGTTGATCTGCGCCTCTCGTCTGCGCTTTGGAAATTTTGGGTCCTTGACGACCTGGAGAATCAGGTCAGCTAGGGTGACAAACTCCAGCGAATACGCGCCTACCTCAGCGCCACTAAAGGAATTCACGACATCTTGCCTTGTTTCAGCTTTCGAAAGTCCGGGCCAAACGTGGTTCCAAATCTGAGCGAATATCCAGCGGTAGTTGTCTGCCCTACCGCGCACCCATGACGGGGGAATCTTCGGGGGACGGCCTCTTCGCCGTTTTTCCGAAACCCTGTCAAGGGGAAATTGGGCCGTTTTTCGAGGGTGTTTCTTCTTACCGATTTTTGCGGAAGTTCTCGCCATGGCTTGGCACTGAATTTTACGGAAAGTTCCCGACAAATGCTCACGAATTAAGCGGAAGACGACAACTCCCACAACCTTTTCCTATGGTTGGTGAAACCGTGCTTTCCCCAGAACCGGCCTTAGACTATGCCACAGATCACGATTGCTATCGATTGATCGCCCGGAGGGGTCTGAGACTATGAGCGGGAAACAGATGTTCCCTTGCCCCGTATGTACGGGACCAAGGCAAGTGCTGATGACCAAGAAAGACAAACCGTACTTGACTTGCGATCCGTGCGGAGTCCAGGTCTTCGTTCGCGGACCTGCCGGAATCAAGGAGTTCAGCCGGTTGCTCCAAAGCACAAGCGAAGAGCCGTTGCTGGCGAGACTCACGCACATGGAGCAGCGATACCGCCTCACGTGCCCCGACTGCGGGCACAAGTTCTGGATCGCTCCCAGGTTGATTAAGACCAGCATGTTCGATGGCACCGTCAAGGGTTTCCGCTGCCCCGAGCGAGGCTGCGACGGGGTTGCAGTCTGGGGCGAGGAGGCGAAATGAGAATCACAGTCATGGGGGCCTTAGTCGTAATCGCTGGCGTCTTGCTGCTTGGTCTAATCCTGTTCGCCGTCGGACAGGGCACGAACAAAACGGGGAAGAATATCGATGAGCGGCCCATCAACCCAAGCTAGCGAATGGCTCACTGCGAGTGAGGCTGCCCAGTATCTAAAGGTCAAGGAACGCACCCTTCTGCTCTGGGTACGACAGGGCAAACTGCAAGCTTTTGCTCTCTCAGGTGTCAAGCGTCACGTCTGGCGCTTCCGCAAGCAAGACTTGGACGCTGCCCTTTTGGAATCTCCCGTGCTACCATCCATTCCGCTGTCCGTGCGCTCTGAAAGGAGGATGTCTTGAAAAGAGCAGCACGGGTAAACCTAGGTAGTGTCGTCTTTAACAAGCGCTTTGGCACGTGGAATTTTCTGTGGTGCGAAAACGGTCACCGGCGTTCAAAGGTGATTGGCACAGAACAACAGTTTCCGACCAAAGCATCTGCATGGCGTGCAGCGGAACCATTGCGAAAGCAGCTAGACCAAACCGCCCAAACTGACCAGCCGGTGTTTACGGTGAGAAGTCTAGTGGATCGGTACCGTGCGGAAAGAATGCCCAGGAGAGTGATGACCAAACAGGGATACAACACATGGCTCAATGGCTACGTCATCCCGAAGTGGGGTGGCTGCGCTCTACAGGACATGCAAGCCCGTCCCGTAGACCTGTGGTTGCAGTCCCTCGTGCTGGCACCGAAGAGCAAGGTCCACATTCGTGGCCTTGTCCGTGCTCTGTGGGAATTTGCCATGTGGCGCGGCGACGTGCCCGTTCAGAGAAACCCTATGGAGTTGGTCACGATCAAAGGTGCAACCAAACGGATGAAGCAACCACGCAGCCTAACGGTGGAAGAGTTCCAAGGGCTTCTTGAACATCTGGAGGAACCATTCCGCACGATGGCTTTGGTCTGCGTTTGCTTTGGCCTCCGTATCAGTGAGTGCCTGGCTCTGAGGTGGTCGGATGTGGACTGGTTGAACGGGATGCTTTCGGTTGAACGCGGAATTGTGCATCAGGTGGTCGACGATGTGAAAACACCTGAGTCGCAGCGTTCAATGTGCATCGACAGCGAAATGTTGGAGGTGCTGAAAGCATGGAAGCAACTCACTCAGTTCTCCGGCCCGGATGACTGGATGTTCGCTTCCCCACTGCAAATTGGACGTTTGCCCTTCTCCTATGCGGGAGTATGGCGAGCACTCCGCAGGGCAGCGATCAACGCGGGCATCGGTCACCTCAGTTCGCACACCTTCAGGCATACCCATCGCTCATGGCTTGACGCGGTTGGTACTCCGGTAGGCGTCCAACAGCGGCTCATGCGCCACACGGATATCCGAACAACGATGAACGTGTACGGCACAGCAGCCACGGCGGACATGCGCCAGGCGCACGCGAAAATCGTGCGACTCGCGCTGGCGCGGGCTTAACTGATTTGCGAACTGATTTGATGTACTGTAAGTAGTTGAAAACATGGCGGAGAGGGAGGGATTCGAACCCTCGATACAGGTGTTAGCCCGTATAACGGTTTAGCAAACCGCCGCATTCGGCCACTCTGCCACCTCTCCTGCGGGCGGATCCAAACGTCGAAACGACCTACGTAGTCTACCACTTCTGTGGAACCAGTACCGCAGGTGCTGTGTGAAATCCAAAATCTATTCAGTACTATCAGGTGAGTAGTGGGCTGTCTTGCATTCCGGGGCAACCGAGTATTGGACAGAAACGGGAGGCTGGATTCACAACAGCCCACTATAGCCGCTGACAATTGGGTTTCGGAACCCTTTTTAGTTCGAGGAGGTTCATTGCGGCCAGCACCTGGGGATCCTATGTCTTGGTGGCTCGCTCCCCAGGAAGTGCTGGCTTTTTCAGTACTTCACTCCTACCCATTTTGTCGCTTCTGACCAGTTTTCTTTCTCGACCAGGCGATGGCGATTCGAAGGCAGTCCCTATTTGGAGCGTGCCGACCGTGGCTGACGGAGTTCATGGATCGGAACGTGTGATTCCGCCCGTCAGATCAATCTGTGCGGCGGAATGGGCAACATAGATCTTGAAGTCTCCGGCATCAAGCGCCCAGCCGTGTTTACCGACGTCATAGTAGGAGAAAGCTCTGCGGTCGAGCGCGACCGAGACGCGACGGGTTTCTCGCGGGTTGAGCTGGACTTTCACGAAGCCCTTCAATTCCTTCACCGGACGTGGGACCTTCGCGCGCGGCTCGCCCACATATACTTCGGCGACTTCAGCTCCCGTGCGTTTGCCGGCGTTGGTGACATCGAAACTCACGGTCACGGCCTGATCTCCAGAGGCGCGCGCCGGATCGATGGACAGATTCGTATATATAAAGGATGTGTAAGAAAGGCCGTAGCCGAATGGAAATAGGGGCTGGATTCCCGTTTTGTCGAAATGCCGGTATCCCAGGAACACACCTTCGGTGTAGGCAACTTTTTTCTCCGAGTCTTTCGGGAAATAGCTATCGTGGACGGCGCTGTCTTCCCAGCGGCGTTCGAACGAGATGGGAAGCTTGCCAGACGGGCTGAAGTCGCCAAACAAGAGTTGAGCAAGAGCCGTCCCACCTTCCTGGCCCGGATACCAAGCCTCGAAGAGCGCCGGTACACGGTCGAGCCATGCATTCATGTTGACCGCTCCTCCGGAAGTTACCACCACCACCGCGTTCTTGTTCGCCGCGGCCATTTCGCTGATCAGTTCATCCTGTGCGGGGGGAAGCTGGAAGGTACGATCTCCGCCTTCACTCTCGCTTTCCGGATCGAATCCAACCGCGATAATCACGGCGTCGGCGCGCGAGGCCAGCGTCTTTGCCGTAGCGCTGACCATTGTTTCGGGGCGAATGATGCCGAGCTTGATGCCTGGCCCGCCCCAACTGTCGTGGACGAAGTACTCCAAGCGGATTCTGTGGGCGCCCGCTTTGAGCGATACCTGTACCTGACCGACTCGGGCTCTGACTAGTTCCCAGTTATCAATCACGAGATTGTCATCCAGGTAAAGCCGGTCGCCGCCCCCCTCTCCGGGCCCTTGTACAAAGAGCACATGCTCGCCCGGACGCGACGGTGTGAAGTATCCGGTCCAACGGGCGGAAACTTCATTCTGGTTCACGCCGTCTCCGAAAGAGCGCTCAATGTTGACGTGCTGGTCGACCCGGCTCACAGCCGGCTTGCCGCTCAGCCCCGCATTGTTATAGATCTCCGCGTTCAAGCCGGCATGCTGGCCCTCGAGGTCACTGGTAAAGGCAGTCGCATCGGCCATCTCCCCGAGCGATGGCAATCCAGGCTCGTAGTAAACAGTGGCGCTGTTGCCAAGATATGCGGAGAGGCCTTCGAGGTAGCTGATGGCAGTGAAGGGACGTACGCCTGCACTGCCTCCTCCGACTACCTGGGCCGGATAGGCGTCGGGGCCGATGACGGCGACGGACTTGATCTTTGTCTTGTCGAGCGGTAACAGGTAGCCGTCATTCTTGAGCAGCACCATGCCGGACCGCGCCGCCTCCAGTGCCACCTGCTTGCCCGGCTCATTCAAAAGCGAGATGGATAGATCGGTCTGGTCGTGATCAAGCCAGCCGAAGCGAATCGCGGTGCGCAGGATACGCCGCACTTTGTCGTCGATGGTTGCCTCGCTGACCTTGCCCGACTTCACCATCGGGAGCAGCGTGGCGCGATTCATGAAGCTCCCGGAGGGCATTTCCAGATCGAGCCCGCCGTTGGCCGCAGCCACGCCGTCGTAAGTCGCGTCCCAGTCCGACATGATGATGCCGTCGAAACCCCACTCCTTCTTGACCACATCAGTGTTCAGGTAGCCGTTCTGGGTCATGTGGACGCCATTCGTGAGATTGTAGGAGTCCATGATCGCTCCCACGTGAGCTTCCTTCACGGCGGCCTCAAAAGTGGGCAGGTAAATCTCACGCATGGTGCGTTCGTCAATGACGGAGTCCATCTCGTGGCGCAGATATTCCTGGTTGTTGCCCATGAAATGTTTGATGGTCGCGCTCACACCCTGGCTCTGCACGCCTTCGATATACGCGACGGCCGTACGCGAGGCCAGGAATGGATCTTCCCCGAAGTACTCGAAATTTCGGCCGCACATGGGGGCGCGATAGATATTGACTGCGGGCCCCAGCATAAAGTGAACGCCACGCGCGCGGGCGTCCTGTCCGATGGTCTGGCCCACGCGGCGGGCAAGCTCTGGGTCCCAGGTGGCGGCCAGGCCAATGCCGCCCAAGGTTGTGGAGGGCCCGTAGTTCCGAACGCCAAAGGGACCGTCGGCCATCTTCAGAACGGGCAGACCGACGCGCTTAATTTCGCGGATATAGAAGTCGTCCACACCGCCGATCAAGTCAATTTTTTCTTCCAGGGTTAATTGCTTTAGCAGTGTTGCAACGCGACTTTCAACCTGCGCGGACGAAGGAGATGCGGGAGAATTCTGAGTAATTGCGAACGGGAGAGAAAGAGCAAAAAGAATGACTGCGGAAGCGAGTTTTCGCATGCAGACCTCGGTATCAGTGATTACGACTTTTTGGGTAAGGAACGCCCATGACCGCGGGCAGTGGCCGGCCGTTTTGGACTACGCAGCTGAGCATCAGATACTTGGCCGGCCCTGAGATTGCTATCTTACTCCTGATGTCTTCGCAGAATACGAGCCCGGTCACGCGCCAGATTCGCCACGATTCAAGTCGGTGACTCAAGTTCAGGCGATTCCGGCAGTTTTGACGCCAGATCTTCTGCGGCTGGAGGATGCTGTTTCAACGCGATTCCGTCCGTTGGCCTTGGCCCGGTACAAAGCCTTGTCCGCTGCCTGCAGAACAAGATCAGGAAGAGATTTTTCCTTCGTTGAAGCCGCGACACCGATGCTTACCGTAACCGAAAGCGCCGCTGCAGGCTTCTCCTGGGCTAGTTGTCGAATCGCATGTCCGCTGCGCGCGCGCCCGCGAGTTTTTTCGTTGCGCCGATCGGGGCCGCGTGGAGCCTGCCGACGATCGCTGCCTCGCATGCGGAATTCGGCTGCTTCTACTTCGGCACGGAGTTGTTCCAGATGATCAGCGACATCAGAAGTAGTTTTGCCCCGGAAAAGAATCGCGAACTCCTCCCCGCCGCAACGGTAGGCCTGACCGCCTCCGGTGACGCGCGCCAGGCGGGCGGCAACTAACCGCAGAACCTGGTCTCCGGTGTCGTGCCCGTAGGTGTCGTTGAATCGCTTGAAGTGATCGATATCGGCAACGGCAATGGAATAAGGTTCCTGCAGGCGCAGCAAGGCGTCATTGAAGGCGCGGCGCGAAGGCAGCGTCGTGAGCTCGTCGTGATAAGCCAGAAGGTAGGAGTTCTCCACGATGGAGGCTGCCAGAATGCACGCCGCGGCGGCCCAGTATGCGGTCGAGACGCGTGGCGTCGCGACAAACTGAAGGGCCAGGGAAAAAGCAACGAGCGACCACAACAGGGCGCCGTCGGCCGGCTTGCGCGTGACCAGTGAACGCACCAGCAGGAAAATACCCGCCGCAGCCAGAACGTACCAAGCGTATGCCGGCAAAGAGACCGGGATGGGAACGTGATGCGCGCGCGAAACGACCGATGGCGCCACTTCGTCGGCACGGCAGAGTACGGCGACAACTACCGATTGGACGAACAGGAACAACGCGATGGGCGCAGTGGCAGAAATGGTGAAGCCACGCTCGTGCATGAACGCGATCACGACGAAATTCAGCGGCACCAGCACGGCGGCGGCTTGCAGCGCCGTCCATCCGGGGCCGGCGGCGGCATGACCGGCGCTAATAAAAGAGGTGGCCTGCTGCGCCAGAAACAGCACCAGTAAGGCGAAGAAGATGCGGCTGGAGTGAAATCGCCAGGCCAACAACACTCCTCCGGCGAGCGCGCAGTAATACAGAAAACTTAATGCGGGCAGGGATAGGGCCAGCCATCCCGAATGCACCAGCACGGCGATTGCCAGCAGCAGGATGCCCCCTGGCACCATCAGAGACTTAAGAATCGTCCTGCTCCACACTGGCAAGGCATTGCTCCCCTCAAAAACTGGCTGCAGAAATTATCTCCGGTGCGACCGGGACCGAGTAATTGGCCTTGGAGGTTCGGGCCGGGCGATCGCACGCAGCCGAGTTTCTTTCTGAAACAGAGCACCATTCCCGGAACTACATACCTCCGTGTGAGCGGAGTCTTAGCTGAAGTTGAGCGGTTTCTAACTAGACTGGGTTGTCAGATTTGAATTGTCAGACTGGGGTTATCAGATTAAGGACGGTTTCACATTATGCGAGTCTTAATTGCTGAGGATGATGAAGCATTAGCCAGGTTCGTTCGCCAGGGTCTGGAAGGAGAGCATTACGCGGTAGACGTATTCCCGGATGGCGAGCAGGCTCGGACTGCAGCCGGGGAGAACGAGTACGACATTGTGATCCTTGACCTGAACTTACCGAAACTGGATGGGGTGAACGTGTTGCGCCAGTTGCGGCTGAAAAAACCGAGCCTGCCGGTGCTGGTGCTGACTCAGCGCAACCGGGTCGAGGACCGGGTTCAATGTCTGGACCTGGGAGCGGACGATTATCTGGGCAAGCCTTTCTCTTTCAGTGAACTTTCGGCCCGGCTTCGAGCTCTGGTGCGGCGCAGCCACCTGCCCTCGGAGTCGGTGCTGGCGGTCGCGGATTTGAAACTGGATCGGGTGGAGCGGCGGGTCGAGCGCGCCGGGCGCAGAATCGAGCTGACCACGAGAGAGTTCGCGCTGCTGGAGTACCTGATGCGCAACGCCGGCCGCCGGGTCACCCGCTCCATGATCATCGAGCACGTTTGGAATCTCACGTTTGATACGACCACCAACGTCGTAGACGTGTACATCAATTATCGAATATGAACCTGGAGGCCCCAACTCGTTCGCCGATTCGTGTGCTGGTGGTTGACGACAGCGCTTTCATGCGCACCGCCTTAGCCCGCATGATTGCCTCCGAATCGGATTTGAACGTGGTCGGAACCGCGGGCAACGGATCGGAGGCCCTCGACAGAATCGCCGCTCTCGATCCAGATGTCGTCACTCTCGACGTGCAAATGCCCGGTCTCGATGGACTGGAGACTCTGCGCTCGATCATGGCTCAGTCCCCCCGGCCCGTCATCATGGTCAGTTCTGTTACCGAGAGAGATGCGGAGCTTACCTTCAAAGCGCTCGGCGCCGGTGCCTTTGACTATGTCCCCAAGCAGCTCTCCTCCACTTCGCTCGACATCCTTCACATTCGGTCGGATTTGATCGCGAAGATTCGGGCCGCAGCGCGGGCGCGCAATTCTCATGCAGCGGGGGCTTTTCCCAAAAAGCCTCCCCGCTTTGCCGACTCAGAATGCCGGAACATGGGATCAACTCCCGCAGTGATCATTGCCTTGGGAACATCCACCGGCGGCCCCAAAGCGCTGCAGGAGATTCTGCCTCGCCTTCCCCATGACCTTTCTGTGCCCATCCTGATCGTGCAGCACATGCCTCCCGGTTTCACCGCGCCCTTCGCGCAGAGACTCAACGGCTTGTGTGCGGTCCCGGTCCACGAAGCCGCCCACCAGGAACCAGTCCAGCCGGGTGTGATCTACATCGCCCCGGCCGGGAAGCACATGACCGTGGAGCGCTCCTCCGATTCGTTGACCTTGATCTACCTCGACACTCAACCCAACAATTGCCTGCACATGCCCTCAGTGGACATCCTGATGAAGTCGGTCGCGAGGAATTTCGGGAACACCACCATGGGAATCATCATGACAGGAATGGGATCCGATGGCGCCGAGGGGATGAGGGCCATTCAGCGCGCCGGTGGCCTCACCGTTGGCCAGGACGAAGCCAGCTGTATCGTCTACGGCATGCCCCGCGCCTGTGCCGAGTTAGGCTTTCTGAATCGCGCCGTTCCCCTCTCCCAAATCCCCGCCCAGATCTTGCAAGCGACGAACTACCGCAAACGCGCTTAACCGAGTTTCCTTGCTAGGCTTATTTTGAATTTCAACTCTTTCGAGGCGCCGGAGACGAATCGTCAAAGCTCAAACTGAGCTACTGCCAGACTTGCTTCCGTCATCCCGCATTCCGCCGCCATCGAGCACCTGCCTCACCCTGCGCAACAGTACCGGACCCGAAAATGGCTTCCCCAGGCATGCTCCCGTCTGTTGCGCCTCCATCTGTTCTGCATATCCGCTGATCAGTAAAACCTTAAGTTCCGGACTCGTGCGCCTCAGTTTCCGGGCGAGTGCGTGGCCGTTCTCGCCGGGCAGGACCACATCCGACAGCAACAGATCCACGTCGCCACACCGCAGGTCGTAGGCGCGCGCCGCGGCGGCCGCATCCTTTGCCGTTAACACCTGGTATCCGGCGGAGCGCAGGACTTCACCAGCCACCTCGCGGACAAAGGCTTCGTCCTCCACAAACAGGATCGTCTCCGCTCCGCCCAACGGCTCCGTCATCGTGCCCTGACAACAGGCCGTCGCTTCTCCTGAAGTCTCAACAATCTGTGCGTCCTGTGCCGCCGCGAGGATCATTTCTTGCCCGTCCTTCCCAATGGCTCCGTCAGCTTGGTCCCACACTCGCCTCCCTTGGAGCACCTCAGCTGCCATAGTCGGCACGCCTGCTGCTTGAGCGGAACTACATGGGAATACAGCAGTTGCTTCAAGAAGAGAGGGACTGGGCTGGGGCAAGATGTTCCCCGCGCGACCATTTCGGGAATTGCGCCCGGCACCGCGATCCGATTCGGCGCAGCAGTCTCATGCAGCGGCGCACTTCCGGCGCCTACGCACTGTCATCGTCTACTTCGGACTCGTCAGAATTGTCTCGTACGGGTCGAGCACAATCTTGTGTATCCCCGCGGGACCCGCTATCCGGAACGAAGACTCTTCCCCATCCGCGAATACCCGCCCCAGCAGCACAGGTTGCTTTCCCGTGGTCATGGCATACACCGGAACCGACGTCACCAGATCCTGCGCCGCCTCTTTCTGCAGAATCGTTCCGCTCACAACAGTCCCCGCGCCCTTTGGCGTAAGCTTCACCGCTCTCAGCTCCAGCTTGGGCAAATCGGTGCCGTTGATCCAACCATCCAGGAACCAATCCAGAGAATTCTTGCCCTCGTAACGCAGCGCTGGCGGAAGATCCTCTACGAACGCGTCCAGCAGTTCGCGCGTGCTGATCGTTTTGCCTTCGTGCTGTTGCCGGAGCCGGCGCAGGGCGCGGACAAAAGGTTCATCTGTGCTGCTGCCCTTTTGACCTCCCGCCTGCGCCGCCGCATCCTTCAACATGGTTCGCAGCATGTGGAACAGCCAAGTGCTTCGCCCATAATTGATGGCTTCATATCCTTCCGGAAACCTCGACGAAAGCAATCTCACACCCAGCGTCACCGGTCCCGCATCTTTCGGAGCAATCCCGTCTTTGTTTTTCTCCAGCAGATCCCGCCGGTACTTCTCCATGATTTGCCGAAAGCCCTCGGGATTCTTCTCCTGCATCATCATCAGAGCGCTGTAGTTCGCCAGCCCTTCGGAGAACCACTGATCCCGGTACCCCTTCCAGCCGACCAGATCTCCCCACCACTGGTGGGCCGTCTCATGCGCGGGGATGGATTGTTGCAACAACATCCGATACGG
Organism: Candidatus Sulfotelmatobacter sp.; assembly: GCA_052326105.1. Taxonomy (GTDB): domain Bacteria; phylum Acidobacteriota; class Terriglobia; order Terriglobales; family Acidobacteriaceae; genus Sulfotelmatobacter. Next base: position 12,740 of record JBKQRC010000078.1, read on the forward strand.
TTCATAGTGCAGCTGCTGGCGTTCTTCATTGCTCAGGAAAGCATACGAAGAAAGGAAGACCAGGCTGGGCCAGCCCTGGCTGTCATTCCCCGGCATTTGCGTCAGGGCTAAACGGCTGTAGGGATACGGCCCAAACCGCTCGGCATAGTAACGGATGGCGCGGGCCGCCGATTCTCCAACCGTTACTTCGTTCCGCGCTGGCGAGGGGCGGCTCGGCACGATAACCTGCGGCGGGATGTTCGGGGACATGGGAGAAATGTCGGAAGGGTTGGGCTCAACCGTTCGAATGGCGCCACTGGGAAAGTCTCGCTCCACTGCCGTCGTGGCGTAAGTCTCCACCATGACGTCGCCGGCCTGGGTTTTCGCTACTTTGTACTTGCCCAGGTTGAACCCTGCCACAGGAATGGGCCGTTCAGATATCCAACGTGACGTCTCCATTCCTTTCGCCTTCTCCGTCGCATCGCTCGCCGAAGCCGGGACCGGCTTCCCCGTTGCCACCAGCGTCCAGCCTTGCGGATAATCGAACTCCAGGTCGAAGTCTGCCATCGCCAGTCCGCGGTTCGGATACCACGTTCCACGCGCCCCTACGTAAAGCAGACCCTTGCCCGCCTCCGCCAGAACCTCGCCTGCGTAGGTGAAGTCGAGATCGATCTTTTGTCCAGCGCGCATCGGTTCCGGCAGAACCACCGCCACCATGTCATTCCCCTGGCGCGCCAGCTGCGTGCCCTCCACCGCCGGATTGTGAATGAACTCCACCGGTCGACCATCGAGCTTGACACTTTCCACTTGCAGGAATCGCGACAACTCAAACAGCAGCGTGCGTGATCCCCCCTCCTTCACCTCCAACTGCAAGCGGGCCCGCGCGCGAATCTGCCGCGGAGGTTGTACCTCAGTTTTGATCGTGAAGCGCTGAATGCTGATCCAGTCTCCCCGTGGCCGTTCGCTTTCCACCTGCCTCGTTCCCCGACCACTCGTGGGTGCGTTTCCTCCGGCCAGGGGCGAGAACGAGGTCCAGACGTCGTAATAGCTGGTGCCGTTTTCGGCAGCTTTGGTCTGCCCCGCCTCGACTTGCTCGCCCGCCAGGGAATCAAAGTAAACGTCAAAAACGCCTCGCTTGTTGCCTTGCAGCCTCGCGTGGAAAAATCGGTCTTCTCTATCTCTTGCCTGCGCCAGGGCCTCCCGCTCAGGAGAAGGCGCGGTGTCTTTTACCGGCAGCTTGCGGCTGAAGCTAAGCAGAAGTCTCATCGCGTCTACTTGCGCCAGATTCCGTACGGTCGCCTTCCAGTGCTCGACAAATTCCCGTGGGTCGTCCGGGGCTCGCAAATCCGGCCGTAGCTCGGCCGCCGCATCATCGTTGAACCGGAAATACGCAGTCGCAAAGCGCTCTTCCAGAATCGCCATGCCCGTGAACAGGCTCATGGACTTTCGCTCAACCTCATTGGGAGGCGTCAGCAGCACCTCCCCGTCTCCTTCGAAAAATGCTCCGGTGATCCGGCCCATCACATCCTGGGTAAATCCGATCGTGCCGTCTTCCAGGGTGATGTGGACCGCGGGCCGATCCAGCGATGCGCCTCTTACCTGATACACGCGCCCCGGATCCAGTCCGATCTGTCCCAGCTGCAGATACAGCGTCTCAGCCGGTTTATCCGGCGCGTTTTCGCCCTCATGGTTCGCCGCTGACACCGTGCTCGCCGCAAGCCAAATCACCGCCGCGACCCGCAAGCCTCGCCTCTTCAGTAGTACCTTCGTCACGTAGGTATGCCCACCCTCTGTTGCTAGAATGCGCCTGAATGCGGTTACGTGTCACCATCCTCTCGCTATGGCTGACGCTCGCCCTTGCGGGGGCATCGGCTGACACCATCCATCTCAAGAATGGCCGCACCATCGTTGCCGATCACGTCCGCGAAAACGGCAATCACTACGAATACGATGTAGGCGATGATTCCTACGCGATCCCCAAGTCTGTGGTCGATCACGTTGACGCCGGCGGCCTGCCCGCTCAAGCCAACTCCGCTGCCAGGGTCGCCGACCTTCCTACTTTCACACCCGCCGACAGCCTCGCCAATGAGGGCACTGTCTTCGTCGAGATCGTCAAGGAAGGCAAGGTTGATCCCGATGTGCTCACCAGCCTGGAGAGCAAAGGGTCCGCCGAGCTGAGCGCGACCGCCAACTTCATCGCTGGAAAATTTGAATTCGATCACGGCAACATCGCCCAGTCCCGGCAGTACTTTGAGAGCGCTCTTCGTTACCAGCCCGACAACTCCACAATCCTTATTTATTATGCTGCGCTCCTGGTCCGTACCGGCAACGCCAGCCAGGCCTTGCCTTACGCCCAGCGCGCGGTACGTTCCGCCCCCAACTCACCCGACGCTTACACGATGCTCGGTTATGCCCAGTTCGCCTCGGACCATACCAAAGATGCCGTCGTCTCCTGGAAGCGCTCCCTTGAGCTCCGTCCGGATGCCACGGTGCGCCAGTTGCTGGCCAAAGCCCAGCGCGAAGAAAACGTCGAGTCCGAGTTCTCGCAGGGGGAAAGCAGCCATTTCGTGCTGCACTATGAGGGCAAGCAGACTCCCGAAGCCTTTCGTGTCCAAATAATCACTGCGCTCGAATCCGACTATGACGATCTTGTCCGCGATCTCGGCAATCCGCCCCGCGACAACATTCTCGTCACCCTCTACACCGAGCAGGCATTCTTCGATGTTACGCACGCCCCCTCCTGGTCCGGAGCCATGAACGATGGCAAGCTGCGCATTCCCGTGAGCGGCCTGAACTCGGTGACGCCGGAACTGGCGCGTGTTCTAAAGCATGAACTGGCCCACTCCTTCATTACGCAGCTCTCCGGCGGACGCTGCCCGCCCTGGCTGCATGAAGGCATCGCTCAGCTCCTCGAGCCCAAAAGCCTGGGCAGCGATGGACGTCAACTCGCCCTGCTTTTCAAGGCGCAACAGAATATTCCGCTGAACGCACTGGAAGGCAGTTTCATGAACTTCTCCGGCGCCCAAGCCTATGTCGCATACGCCGAATCTCTGGCCGCCGTGTCTTACATCAATGACTCCTACGGCATGAGCGACATTCAGCGCATCCTCGAACGGCTCAGCCAGGGAAATTCCACCGAAGCTGCTCTGCGCGCCACCATCCATTCCGACTACGGCCAGCTTGAGTCCGACCTGGCCCGGTATCTCGCCGATAAGTACGGCGAGTAGCGTTTCGCCCGCACCTCCCTCACGGCCAATCGTGCCGTCGCTCCGATTGCTCACCGCTCCTCAGCTGTGCTAGAATTGGTGTCATGATGGTCTGGGGAAGGGCACGGCTTCAGCCGTGCCGCTAGAAGCCAAGAAAAATGCGGGCTTCAGCCCTTGAGGGCTAACGGTTTCTTTCGCTTGGACGATTTGTCAAATCAGCGCCAGTTTCGGCGTTGGGGCATTTGCCATGCGTTCGTTGTTTCAATCCCGCGCCCTTGAGCCTGTCCCCACGGTCGAGCCCGTGCCGACCGTCTTTCCTAAGATTGAGGGGGCAGACATTGCCGCCGTCTTCGCGGGCCAACGTGTCGCGGGAGACTTTTACGACGCTCTCCGAGTCAGTCCCGAGCGCATTCTGTTCGGACTGCTCGATGTCGCCGGACGCCGCGCCGACAACCGCAACATTCTCACGGCCGCGCAGGACATTTTCCGCAGTCAGGGGACGGATCTCTTTTCCCGCGCCGACTTCAACGAGTCCGATGCTATGACCGAACTCTGTCTGCGCATCAATCGCGGCCTCATTGAAATCTCCAGCGGCGTGCGTTCCTGCCCCGCCTTCATCGCTTGCTACCACGAGAAATTCGGCACTCTCTGCTACACCAATGCCGGTCATACGTCTGGCCTTCTTCGCGACAGCACCGGCATCGCCGAGCTGATTTCGACCGGCCTGCCTCTGGGCTTGTTTTCCCACGCCACCTGCGATGCCCCCACCGTTGGCCTGGAGAAAGGTGCCGCGCTGCTGCTGGTCTCTCGCGGACTGGTCGGGTGCGTGGCTCAAGGTCACAAAGACGGCTCGGAGGATGAGTTCAGCCTGGAGCGCGTCAAGCAGGTTTTGCTGGCCTCCCCTTCCATCCCCGCTCAGACGCTTTGTGTCTCCGTCATCGAGGCCGTCGGCCAGTTCAGCGGGGACTGTCCTCTCGCGGACGACCGCACTGCCCTCGCTCTGGTGCGCACCGCCTGAGATTCGCCGGCCAACCAACCTTCTTGCTCGCCGCAGCGTCATACCAAAGGGCCTGCCCCTGCTATCGCTCCGAAGGAGTAAAATGCTTCCATTGGCCCGAGCCCACCTTTTGCCCGCAAGCCCAGGAAGCGTGGCGGCCTTACAAATATTATGAAGAGACTCTGTGCGGTTCTTACAGTTTTGGCATGTCTACCCGCCCTGGCCGCGGGCCAACAGGTGGTTGAAGAGATCATCGCCCGCGTCAACAACCAGATCGTCACGCGCTCGGAATTCTTGCGCAGCAAGGACCAGGTCAAAGACGAAGTCAAGCAGCAGGATCCCACCAACGCCGACAAGATCTACGCCGAGCGCGAAAAAGATGTCCTTCGCGACCTCATTGACCAGCAACTTCTCCTCGACAAAGGGAAAGATCTCGGCATCACCGGCGACACCGAGCTCATCAAGCAGCTCGACGAGATGCGCAAGGAGATGAAGCTCGAGTCGCTCGAAGATCTCGAAAAGGAAGCCACCAAGCAGGGCGTCTCCTGGGAGGACTTCCGGCAGAACATGCGCAACAAGATCATCACCCAGAAAGTGGTAGGCGAGGAGGTCGGCAGCCACCTCAACGTCGGCAAAGACGAAGAGCAGCAGTTCTACGACGAACACAAGAGCGAGATGGAACTCCCGGAGGCGGTCCGCCTGAGCGAGATTCTCATCGCCCCAAAGCCCGTCGCCCCTCCTGCTCCGCCCGCAGCCGATCCTGCCGCGCCGGCCTCCGGCGCTCCCGCTCCCGCCGCCACCGATCCCAGCGCTCCCGCCCGCAGTCCTGCTGCGCCCGCTGCCGACGAGACCGCCCGCCAAGCCGCTGAAGCCGCAGCCCTTGCCGCCGCTGAGGCCAAAGCCAATGATCTGCTCAAACAGATTCGGGCTGGCACGGCCTTCGAAGACATCGCCAAAAAATACTCCGATGGCCCTTCTGCTGCCGAAGGCGGCGAACTGGGAGTCTTTGAGCGCGGCAAGCTGGCCAAGGAAATCGAAGACAAGACCTTCGCTATGAAAGCCGGAGATGTCACCGATGTCATCCGCACCCGGCAAGGCTTTGTCATCTTAAAGGTGAACGATCATCAGGTGGCCGGCATTCCGCCCCTGAAGGACGTACTTCCCAGAATTGAGAATGCACTCTACTACGAGAAGCTGCAGCCTGCTCTTCGCATCTATCTGACCAAATTGCGCGAAGACGCCTACATCAAGATCGCGACTGGCTATGTTGACACCGGCGCCAGTCCGAATCAGACTGCGCCGATCGAAACCGCCGCCGCCAAGGAGTCTGACGCCAAGAAGCTCAGGAAAAAACACAAGAAGCTCGGCGTCCTCTGATCTGGCAGCCAATGATGTTGCCGGCGTGATCTTGCAGCCAACAATCTGCGGCGCGTTTATACTCAGACCGTACAACCCATGAAAGACTTTTACATCGGCGATTGCGCTCGCCACGAAAATAAGGTCATCACCTCAACCTTCGTGGTTGTAGCCAAGCAAATCAAACCCAAGAAGACCGGCGAACCCTACCTCGCCCTCACTCTCGGCGACCGCAGCGGCCAGGTTGAAGCGAAAATGTGGGACAACGTTGAGGAAGTCTTGGAGGCTTTCGAACAGGACGATTTCCTCAAGGTCAAAGGCCTGATCAACAAGTACAAGAACCGCTTCCAGCTCACCATCCACAAGCTGCGCAAACTGGGCGGGTCCGAGATTGACTTTGCCGACTACCTGCCCAAGACCACCAAAGACATTGACCAACTCTGGCAGACCCTGGGCAACTTCGTCGCCACCATCCAGAACCCGCATCTCAAGTCGCTGGTACAGGCCTTCATGGCCGATCCTGAAATTGCCGCCGCTTACCGCAATGCTCCAGCCGCCAAGACACTCCATCACGCCTACATCGGCGGCCTGCTCGATCACGTCGTCTCGTTATTCCGCTCCTGCGATCTGATGTGCCGGAACTATCCCCAGGTGAACCGCGACCTTCTTTTCACCGGCGCGTTCCTGCACGATATCGGGAAGATTCACGAGCTCACCTACAACCGCTCGTTCACCTACACCAACCGCGGCCAGCTTCTCGGCCACATGATCATCGAACTGGAAATGCTGCAGGGCAAGCTCGCGCTCGTTCCCGGCTTCCCCGACGAGCTCAAAACGCTGGTCGAGCACCTCATCATCAGCCATCACGGCGAGTACGAATTTGGCTCGCCCAAGCTGCCCATGTTTCCCGAAGCTCTCCTGCTGCATTATCTCGACGACCTCGATTCCAAGATGGAAGCCATGCGCGCCCACTTTGAGCGTGAAGCCGCCCTCGACAGTCCCTGGACCAGCTACAACGCTTCCCTCGGCCGTCCTCTGCTGAATACTGAAAAATTCTTGGCCCCAAAAAAATCTTCGCCCCCGGAAACCGGCGATGCTCCGCACAACTCCGAACTCGATTCCGCCGAGTCCTCTGAAAAAATTCCCTCCTTGCCCGGCCTTGAGCCCGGGCGATAAAGTAGCGCGTGTTTCATAGAACGTCTTCGGGGTTCAGGCATAATGCGGGCGCCGAGACAATCGCATGAGAGTCAATGACCTGAAGCAGTTCGTCGACAGGACCGTAACGCTCCGCATGACGGACGGCGAGACCGCCAAGGTGAAAGTTACGTTTGTGGATGACGAGTACGACGACATAATCGCCGCCGTTGTAGAAACCTCCTGTCCCGAACACTACCGCGCTCCCTGCGCCGTATACACTTTTGCCGCCAGGGACATTGTGTCGGCCGAACTGTCGGAATAACCCCTCGGCGTCCTGAGGCGCAGAACCCGTTATGATCAGTTCGCCGCGGCATGCTTCAAGATAGTTGTTTCGGAATCGCAATCTCACTCAACGAGTATCCTGGTTTGGGAAGTGATCCGGACTGGCGTTTCTCGTAGACAGGGCCGGCCCTATGCTCGACTTCAACCGCTTCGAAATTCTCACGTTCGACTGCTACGGCACTCTGATCAACTGGGAAGCTGGCCTTCTCTCCGCACTTCACCGCATCCTCGTGGCCCACGGCAAAAAGATCGACGACGCCACGCTGCTCAAACTCTACGGAGACTTTGAGCAGCGAGCCGAAGCAGGTCCATTTCATTCCTACAGGGTAGTTCTCGATTCTGTGGTGCGCCGCTTCGGCGCTGAACTGGGATTCACTCCGACTGCAGCGCAAGCGCGCTCGCTCCCCGATTCGCTGCCCACCTGGAAGCCCTGGCCCGATACCGTCACCGCCCTACGCCAGCTCAAGACTCGATTCCGTTTGGCCATTCTCTCCAACGTGGACGACGATCTCTTCGCCGCCACGCGTCCTCAGCTCGGAGTCGAGTTTGACGAAGTCATCACCGCCCAGCAGGCCCAGGCCTACAAGCCGTCACTGAGACTGTTCGAGCTGGCGCTGGCTCGACTCAACGCTCCCGCCCACCGCGTGCTCCACGTGGGCCAGAGCATCTATCACGATGTCATTCCGGCCCAGGCGCTCGGCGTAGCCACCGTGTGGGTTAACCGTCCCTCGGCGCGACCGGGAGTCGGCGCCGTCAAATCCGCCGAGGCCAGGCCAGATTTGACCGTCACCAGTCTCGCCGAACTGGCGGCCGCTGCAGTTCACGACTAGAGCGGATTCAGCGTTGCTGTAGCCCGCTCGTGTGGGGACGGGCGCCCTCGCCTGTCCAAGCCGAGCGCAGCTCGGCAGCTGCTTGGGGACAAAGCAACTCTGGTTTCGCTCGGCGCGGAAAGACCTTAACCTCGTTAATAGAAGGGAAGGGCACGAGCTTGCTCGTGCCGTTAAGTCTTTGAAAAGGGAATCGCGCTTTAGCGCCTGAGGTGAGATTCGGTTCTCAAGTTCTTGGAACGAAACACCGCTGTCGCAACTTCCGCCGCGCTGCGCTCTTAGAAATTCGCCGGCAGCTTCACCACTTTCTTCTGAATCGCCCACATCACCAGCTCGGCCTTGTTGTGAATCCCCAGCTTCCGCATCAGATTGAATTTGTGCGCGTCCACCGTTTTGACGCTGAGTCCCAGAATGCCTGCTGCCAACCGTACGGTCTTGCCCGCCGCTAACAGCTCCAGAACTTCCCGCTCCCGCGCGGTCAGAATTCCTTTTCGTGAAGATTCTTCAGCCGCCACCTCTTCCAGTGCTATCTGCGACATTTCCCGCACCACCACTCTCTCGCGGGAATAGGCACGCCTTATGATCTCCCCTAACTCTTTAGCGGATGTGTGCCGCACGGCGCAGCTTGTTCGACTGTTGTGCGCCTCGCCCGACCCATCATCACTCTCGCCCTCACCCACCGTCAGAAAAACGACTTTGCTCCGTGGGGACGCTCGCACGATCAACTGTTCTACCTGATCGGCCGTGAGCCCGAAAACGCTCGCATCAGTGACGACAACCTCCGGGGCATGCTGCAATACGATGCGCAGTGCTTCGTCGACACTTCCCGCCTCGGCCACCACTTCCATGTCCGGCTCATCGTCGAGCAATCGCCGCAGGCCCTGGCGCAGCAAAACGTGGTCATGCGCCAGAACGCACCGAATCTTCCGATTGTGAGGCGTCCCTGCTCGCTCGACCGGCACGTGGGGAAACACGGCTGCTCCTTATGGCCAGAAGAATCTCGCCCGCTGTGGCCCGGGTTCGGGGCGAACCCAGACTTGCGCGCCGAACGTTGCGCCATTGTAACCCTTCCCGGCGGCGGTTGGCGCGCGCCGACAGTCCCGATCCCGCCACGCATCAGTTACAATCAACCTTTCATGCTGCGCTACTTCACCGCGGGAGAATCCCATGGCGAGGCTCTGGTCGGCCTCCTTACCGGCATGCCTGCCGGCTTGAAAGTGGACCAGGCCTTCCTCGACCGTGAGCTGTGGCGCCGCCAGCAGGGATACGGTCGTGGTGGCCGCATGAAGATTGAGCGCGACACCGCCCACATTCTCTCCGGCGTGCGTAACGGCAGCACCATCGGTTCCCCCATCTCCATCCTCCTGGAAAACAGGGACTGGAAGAACTGGCAGGAATCTCTCCCCGTCGGTGATGGCGATCCGGCAAAGCACAAACGCGTCGCTTCTCCCCGTCCCGGCCACGCCGATCTTGCCGGCGCCCTGAAATACAATTTCCCCGAGGCGCGCTACGTGCTGGAACGCGCCTCCGCCCGCGAATCCGCCGCCCGCGTTGCGATTGGCGCCATCGCCAAACTCTTCTTGCGCGCACTCGGCATCGAAGTCCTCAGCCACGTCGTCACCGTCGGAAGCGTGACTCTGCCCGAGCCGGTCCCGTGGGAAAAAATTCGCGCTCTTCACGATCGGGAAGAGGTCCTGCTCAACTGCGCCGACCCTGAGGTTGAGCAGCGCATGAAAGACGAAGTAGATAAAGTTCTGAAGACCGGCGACTCACTCGGCGGAGTTTTCGAGGTCGTAGCTCACCAGGTTCCGCCCGGCCTGGGCACCTATGCGCAATGGGATGAGCGGCTCGACGCCCTGCTGGCCGCCGCCGTGATGTCGCTGCAAGCGGTCAAGGCCGTCGAAATCGGCGCTGGAGTCGCTGCTGCATTCGCCCACGGTTCCTCGGTCCACGACGAGATCGGGTACGCGGCCCGCTCCGGCTTCACCGCCTTCTCCCGCACGTACAACAACGCAGGCGGGATCGAGGGCGGCGTCTCGAACGGCGAAGAAATTCGCGTCCGCGGCTACCTCAAGCCGATTTCCACGCTTCGCCGGCCGCTCCAGTCGGTCGATTTCACGACCCGCGAGCCGGTCAAGGCCGCTTACGAGCGCTCCGATGTCTGCGTGGTTCCCGCCGCCGGAGTCGCTGCCGAAGCGATGGTTGCCCTCACTCTGGCGCGCTGCGCCCTGGAAAAATTCGGTGGTGACTCGATAACCGAGATTCTTAGAAATTTTCGAGGTTACTCCGAGCAGTTGAAAAATTACTGATCTCAAGATAATGATCTATCCCATCGTAAAGTTCGGCAACCCCGTGCTCGAGAAGCCTGCCGAGACCGTGACCGCTTTCGACGAAGACCTGCGGAAGCTCATCGACGACATGTTCGAATCCATGTACGCCGCCCACGGTGTCGGCCTGGCCGCTCCCCAGATTGGCATCGGCCGCCGCATCGCCGTCATTGATGTCACCTTCAAGGAAGACCCCAAGGCCAAGCTCGTCCTCATCAACCCGGAAGTCATTCACACCGAAGGCCGTCATACTCAGAGTGAAGGATGCCTCAGCATCCCCGATTTTCGCGAGAACGTGACTCGCCCCAACAAAGTCACGGTCCGCGCTCAGGATGTCCACGGGAAAGTATTCGAGAAGACCGGGGAAGAGTTACTGGCCCGCGCCTTCCTGCACGAAACCGATCACCTGAACGGCAAGCTCTATATCAGCCATCTCAGCGCGCTCAAGCGCGACTTGATGAAGCGCAAAATTCGCAAGATGATCAAGGCCGGAGAATGGTAGGACCATTGAGTAATCGGGTAATTTTGTAATTGGGTAATTCTACCTGCGGCGGGAACTTGCGGTTTCAATTACCAAATTACTCAATTACACAATTACCCAATGCCTTTAGATCTCGTTTTCTGCGGCACGCCGCAATTCGCGGTGCCTACGCTCGAAAAGCTGGTCGCCAGCGGATTCCGCGTTCATCTCGTCGTGACTCAGCCCGATCGTCCCAAGGGACGCGGCCTCGAGCTTGTCCCTTCTCCGGTCAAAGAGTCGGCTCTGAAACTGAACCTCCCGGTCACCCAGCCCGATCGCATCAAGACCAATGACGAATTCCGCGCACAGCTCGGAGCTCTGAAACCGGACGCCATCATCGTTGTCGGCTATGGCCGCCTCATTCCCCAGTGGATGCTTGATCTGCCTCCGCTCGGCAACATCAATCTCCATGCCTCGCTCTTGCCGAAATATCGCGGCGCCGCTCCCATCCAGTGGGCCATTGCGCACGGCGAAACCGTCACGGGCGTTACCACCATGCGCCTCGATGCTGGCCTCGACACCGGCGCGATCCTCCTCCAGCAGGAGATTCCCATCGGCTCCGCAGACACCGCTGAGACTCTTGCTCCTCGTCTCGCCTCCATCGGCGCCGATCTTATGGTCGAGACGCTGCGCGGCCTGCAAGCGGGCTCAATTCAGCCGCGCCCCCAGGACAACTCTCGCGCAACTCTGGCGCCGATTCTGAAGAAAGAAGACGGCTTGGTGGATTTCTCCCGCTCCGCCGCCGAAATCTTCAACCGCATCCGCGGCTTTCAACCCTGGCCCGGAGCACATACGAAATTTCGCGGCAAGAATCTGCAGATTGTGAAAGCACGACCCGCCAGCGAGATATTTCCTCCCGCCGAACTCCGTGCCCAGGCCGATCGTCTCTTCGTCGGCTGCGGCCAAAACTCATCTCTCGAACTGTTGGAGCTTCAGATGGAAGGGAAGAAGCGCAGCTCCGCACGCGATTTCCTCCACGGCTACCATCCGAAACCAGGCGAGAAGCTAGGTTGAGCCAAATGTGGGGACAGCCGCCCGCGGCAGTCCCGAGACCTCAGCGTACTCTGCGGTAAGATCTTCAGCTCTTCATCTTTCTCCTTCGCTTGATCCTCTCAGCGATCTCCGCGTGACCTCAGCGTATTCTGCGTTAGGTTCTTCAGCCCTTCATCCTTCTCCTTCGCTTGATTCTCTTCGCGACCTTCGCGTGACCTTAGCGAACTTTGCGGTGAGGTTTTCGGCCTTCGTCCTTCTCCCTCGCCAGATTCTCTCAGCGATCTCCGCGTGACCTCAGCGTACTTTGCGTTAAGATTTTCGGCCTTCCTCTGCGGCCTCCAAACCCTCTCTGTTCAAATTTTCTTTACAATCGGAGCGGATGCCCGTCTCCCCAGCGCGTGCCGCTGCCTTCGATATTCTCCTCCGCGTCGAGCGCGAGTCTTCCTACGCGTCCGAGTTGCTGCATTCCGCCACCTACGCGCGTCTTTCTACCCTCGATCACGCACTCGCCACAGAACTCGTGCTGGGCGTCCTCCGCTGGCGTTCGCGTCTCGACGACGAAATCGCCGGCGCCTCTTCTCAACCCATCTCCAAACTCGACCTCGAGATTCTCCTCTCCCTGCGCCTGGCTCTCTATCAGATGCGCTGGCTCGATCGCATCCCGCAGCGCGCCGCCCTCAATGAGAGTGTTGAACTGGTGAAGCGCGCCCGCAAGCGGTCGGCTGCGCCCTTCGTGAACGCCGTGCTGCGCAAGCTCTCAGCAGTTCAGAGGAATCGGGCAGTCCCGCCCGGCAACGAAAGCGATTCGGCTGAGACTCTCGCCCGGTCCTTGGCGCATCCTCTCTGGCTGGTCGAACGCTGGATCCGCGACTATGGACTCCCGGCCGTCCACCAAATCTGCCAGCACGATCAATCCGCCCCCATCACCGCAATCCGCCTGCGCGCTCCCACCGCCGAAGGCGCGCTCAAGCAAGAAGGAATCTCCCTCACTCCTGGAGGCCTTCTGGCCTCAGCCCGCCGCGTCGCAGCCGGAGCCATCACAGAAACCCAAGCCTTCCGCACCGGTCAGGTTGTCATTCAGGACGAAGCTTCGCAGCTCGTCGCCGCCCTCGTCGGCCCCATTGGGCAACACTCCGCAACCGGAGCACGAATCCTCGATTGCTGCGCTGCCCCCGGCGGCAAGACACTGGCCCTCGCGGATCAGAATCCCCAATCCACGATCACCGCGCTCGACATTCATCCGCACCGCGCCCGCCTGCTCCGAAAGCTGCTGCGCACGTCTCACTCCGGTGGGCAAATCCAGGTAGTCGTCGCCGACGCGCGCAATCTCCCAATCTCCCTCCGCTTCCATTGCGTTCTCGCCGACGTCCCCTGCTCCGGGACAGGCACGATCGCCCGCAATCCCGAGATCAAGTGGCGCCTCCAGCCCACCGACCTCGCCGGATTGCAGGCGCGTCAGAGCGCAATCCTACGCTCCGCCCTCGCGCAGGTCGCTCCTGGCGGACGCCTGGTCTACTCAACTTGTTCACTGGAAAAAGAAGAGAACGAAGGCGTCATCGAGCAGGCGTTGGCCGGTAACAATTCCTTTCGTCTGCTCGAATGCCGCGCCGAGCTTCGCCGCCTGCAAGCGTCCGGCGAACTCACCTGGCCCGACCCGGCGTCACTTACTCGCGGACCCTACCTCCGCACGATCCCAAGCATTCATCCCTGCGACGGCTTCTTCGCCGCGATCCTGGAAAGAGATTTGTCCTAGCGAACCTTAAGACTCACAGCCTCATCCGTGCAAATCCGTGGCCAACGGCTTTTCACCGCACTTCAAAACTCACCGTAGTCCCGGCCAAAATCTTCTGCCCCGCCGCCGGCGCCTGCGACACAATAATGCTCGCTGGCGTAGGTTGCGCCGGTGTTGTTGGTAATGTAGTTGCCGGTGGCGTAGTTGTTGGCGGCGTGGCCTGAGCCTCCACCGCTTCAATCGCAGACGAATTCGCTGCGTCGGCCGGGACCACGGGCGCCGCCACGCTAACGTTCCCCAACTTGAAGCCCTCATCCTGCAGCGTTCGATTCGCACTGGCCAGGGTTTGTCCCACAAAGTTCGGCATCACGAATGCCTGCGGCTCCGCCGCCACCGTCACCAGCAAGCTGATCTTCGGCGCCAGCACCTGCGCCGCGTTCGCCGGAGGACTCTGTGCGATCACCTGATCTGCCGGTATTCCCGGAGCCTGCATCTCCGCCATCGTAGCCACATCCAGCCCGCGGCGCCGGATGTTCAACTCCGCAGCGTGCTCGCTCTCCCCGGTCACATCCGGAATCGCCACCCGCGTCGGACCCAGACTCTGCGCCACGCGCACTTGCCAGCCGCGCCGCACCTTCGTCCCCGGCAGCGGCAGCTGCGACATGATTCTTCCTTCCGGAATCTGCGGACTGTAGTACTGTCGCTCAATCGCCATCTGCAGGCCGAGTCCCGCCGCCGCCCGCTCCGCTTCCGCCGGCGCCAGCCCCACCAGCGGAGGCACCGCCACTTCCTGCCCGTGAATGGCGAACCGCATCGCCGTCAGCGCCGACACCATGGCCACGATCACCAGCACCAGCGCCAGCATCGCAAATCGGACTGCAGATCTCATTCCAGAACAGCCTTGGACTGCCTTCAACTCCCGATTCAACCACGATTATAGTCCGCTATCCCTGAGGACGAGGTTTGGCCATCTTATCCATGACGCAGGCTTTAGCTCGATGTTGCGCCTGATTTTGGGCGGCGCGGCGCTTCAGCGCTGCGATAAGGGACCTACCTTCAATAGCGGCTTCAGCCCTGAGGGTACCTCTGGGCTGCGGCTCAACATAGCTTCCATACTCGTCTCTTCAATAACAACCAGCCCCTCCGGATTCCGTCTGGCCCGCCCCATTCCGGGCATCCGGCCAGCCTCGCCTGCAATCTAATGAACTACGCGCGTTCTCCTTTCGAGGTGCGCCATGAGTTCCGCGTTGGAGTATCATGTTGGCGTGCGGCGTTCAGTTCCGGCTTCGGTAGCGCTTTTCAGCCTGCTTGCGCTGCTGGTAATTCTTGTCTCAAGCGCTTCCGCCCAGACCAGCGGCGCGGCTTCAGTAACTTCTTCCAGATTCGGTGGCCACGCCGTCAACGCTCCGCCAGCAAAAATCCCTTCGCTCGGGCCCAATGGTTATGGCCACGGTGCCAATGCCTCCGGCTCGATCAGGGGGCGCAACCACGAGCATCCTCGCCGGCATCATTATGTGGAATACGCGCCTCCCGTGGTGTACGCCCTCCCGATTCCTTACGCCGTAGACATCAGCGACACTGACGATTACGCCGACTCCGACGCCGATGACAGCGATCCCAACTACCAGGGTGGCCCTACCGTTTTCGACCGCCGTGGATCGGGCGCCGATTCTTATGTGCCTCCCGTGCAGGACGTTTCCCGTCCCCACGCCGATCAGCAAGCCGGCGACGATCAATCTGCCCCAGAACCGGAGCCGCAGGCGCCGACGCTTCTCGTCTTCAAGGATGGTCACAAACTGGAGCTCGGAAACTACGCCATCGTGGGCGCTACTCTGTTCGACCTGACTCCTGGACGTCCCCGCAAAATCGCGCTGGCCGACCTCGATCTCGAAGCGACCCGCAAGCAGAATGACGACCGCGGCGTCATCTTCCAACTTCCAGCGCCCGTGCAGGCGAACTAAGCCTCTGACCGCATGAGGATTTTTGGTTTGCGTAGCGCCGGCATCTTGCCGGCTATCCCGAGGGCGTCTCGCCCTCGGCGCAGGCGGGCGAGGACGCCCGCCGGACAGCCGCCGGGAGGGCGGCGCTACTGGGGTTTACCCTGCCTCAGCCCGGTCAACACCCATCCCCGATCAGCCTTTCGCCGTGCTATAATATGCTTAGCTCCCAAGGCACATAACATCCTGTAGAAACAATCAGTTACGAGATTCCTGGCAGGGCACGAAAAGCAGCTGATTTGGCGCTGGAAAACTGAGGCTAAGAGCTAACAGCTAAAGGCTAAGAGCTACCATGGCAGACGATCAGAATCCCGAACTTCCTCTTACTCCCCCTCCCGGTGGCGATGGCCCCGGCGCGTTGAACATTCAACCCGTCAACATTGAAGAGGAGATGCGCCGGTCGTATCTCGACTACTCCATGTCGGTGATCATCGGCCGCGCCCTGCCCGACGTCCGCGACGGATTGAAGCCCGTTCATCGCCGCATTCTCTACACCATGCAGCAGATGGGCCTTCTCCCCAACCGCGCCACGCGCAAATGCGCCCGCATCGTCGGCGATGTTATGGGCAAGTACCATCCTCACGGCAACCTCGCCGTCTACGACGCTCTCGTCCGCCTCGCGCAGGATTGGTCCATGCGCTATCCGCTCATCTTCGGCCAGGGAAACTTCGGCTCGATTGACGGAGACCCGCCCGCTGCCGATCGGTATACCGAGGCCAAGCTGGCTCAGGTCGCGACTCCGCTGCTGGAAGATCTCGACAAGGAAACCGTTGATTTTCGTCCCAACTACGACGGCAACGAGGTCGAGCCTGACGTCCTTCCCGCGCGCATTCCCAATCTCCTGATCAATGGCTCTGACGGCATCGCCGTCGGCATGGCGACGAAAATTCCGCCGCACAATCTGACCGAAATCGTGGACGCCACCATCACCGTCATCAACAATCCCAACGCGCAGCTCGCCGAGATTCTGAAATTTGTGCAAGGCCCCGATTTCCCCACCGCCGGCATCATTCACGGGCGCGCCGGAATTTTTGAGGCCTACCGCACCGGCCGCGGTCGCTTCATGATGCGCGCCGACGCCGCCATCGAGAACATCACCAAGGAGCGCCAGGCCATCATCGTCACCGAAATTCCTTATCAGGTGAACAAGGCCAAGCTGGTCGAGCGCATCGCGCAACTGGTCAACGATAAGGACATCGAAGACATCTCCGACATCCGCGACGAAAGCGATCGCGACGGCATGCGCATCGTGGTCGAGCTCAAGCGCGGCGCCGAGCCCCAGATCGTCCTCAACCAGCTCTTCAAGCACACCCAGATGCAGGAAAGCTTCTCCATGATCCTGCTCGCGGTGGTCAACGGACAGCCCCGCGAAATGGGCCTGATTCAGGCCATCAAGTATTTCATCGAGCACCGCGTTGACGTGGTCCGCCGCCGCACCGCCTACCTGCTGCGGAAAGCGAAAGACCGCGAACACATTCTCGAGGGCTATCTCACCGCGCTCGATCACCTCGATAACGTCATCACCATCATTCGCGGCAGCGCCAACCGCGCCGATGCCCGTGAAAACCTGATCCTCTACTTTGGCGGCAAGAAGATTGACATCAACACCACCGGCCGCGCTCCCCGGCTCGATCCCGAAAAGCCCTTCACCGCCAGGCAGGCCGATGCCATTCTCGAACTGCAGTTACACCGCCTGACCAAACTTTCCATCGATGAAATCTCGAACGAGTTGAAGGACGTCCGCGAAAATATCGCCGAATACGAATCCATCCTCGCCTCCGAGAAAAAGCTGCGCGGCGTCATCATCAAAGAGTTGGAAGAGGTTAAGAAGCTCTACGGCGATGACCGCCGCACCCGCATCGAAGATGAAGCTGCCGAGATCGTCCTCGAAGATCTGATCGCCGACGAGCAGGTCGCCGTCACCGTCAGCCATTCCGGCTATCTCAAGCGCACGCCCATCTCCACCTATCGCATGCAGCGCCGCGGTGGCACCGGGCGCACCGGCATGAAGACGCGCGACGAAGATTTCGTCGAGCATCTGTTCCTCGCGTCCACCCACGCCTACATTCTTATCTTCACCAACAACGGCCGCGTTTACTGGCTTAAGGTGTACGAGGTTCCCGACGTCAGCGCCGCCGGCAAGGGCAAGCACATCGGCAACCTGGTCGGCCTGCAGCCCGGCGAGGCAGTGAAGACGCTGGTGGCCGTGCGCAACCTCGAAGAAGAGAACAAGTACATCTTCTTCGCCACGCGCAACGGCCTGGTCAAGAAATCCGCGCTGCGCGAGTTTATGCACGTGCGTTCCAACGGCATTAATGCCATCAACATCGAGCAGGACGACGAACTGGTCGCTGGCCGCGTCACCGACGGCAATCAGATCATTTTCCTGGCCTCCCATGAAGGCTTGGCCGTCCGCTTCGATGAAAGCCACGTCCGCCCCATGGGCCGCGCCGCTTACGGAGTTTGGGGCATCGATTTGGAGGACAAAGATTACGTCGTCGGCATGGCCACCACGACGAAGCCTGCCGCGGGAACAGCCGGTGTGGGCGCGGGCGACTCGTCCGCGCAAGCCGTGGAAGCCGCAGGCAGTCCCGTGGAAGAGCGGCGCTTAAGCGCCGCGACCGGGGATGAGCCAGCAGCGCCTTCAGCCCCGGAGGCTGCCGAGCCCGTCGACGAAGCCGTGAAGGGCGACCTGATTCTCTCCGTCACCGAGAACGGATTCGGCAAGCGCACGCCCGCCGATTCCTACCGCCTCACCAACCGCGGCGGCAAAGGTGTGTGGAACGTCAAGACCACCGCGCGCACCGGCAAGGTCGTCGGCATCGCGCAGGTAGACGAGAACTCACAGGTCATGCTGATCAGCCACTACGGCAAGATCATCCGCATGGATTCCGCCACCATCCGCGAGACCGGCCGCGTCGCCCAGGGCGTCCGCCTCCTGCAAATGGAGCCCGGCGACCGCGTTGCCGCCGCCGTAGTCATCGCCCCCGAAGAAGAGCCCAACGGCAACGGAGGCACGCTGATTCAGTAGGGTCGTGTAGGGGCGGACGCCTTCGTCCGCCCCCGGCGCGAAGCGCCGGTGTGTGCGGAAGAGCGTTGTCGATGTAGCGCCGTCCCCGCCGGCCGTAGGCCCCGGGCACCTCTGACGTACAGGCCGAGGCGCCGCTAAGGCAGCCCGAAACGAAGCGCCCGCTTCACCCATTCACCAGCGCCATCATGTGCTCCGGATACCTCGCGCCGGCCGCTGCCTCCGGCGGAAACACTTCGTCAATCCGCCGCAAATCTTCTTTGGTCAACCCAACCCCACTCGCTGCCACATTCTCTTCCAAATATTTCCGCCGCTTCGTCCCCGGAATCGGAACAATGTCGTTGCCCTGGGCCAGAACCCACGCCAGCGCCAGCTGCGAAGCCGTGCATCCCTTCTCGCGAGCCATCTCCTCCACGCGCCGCACCCGCTCGAGATTTTTCTGAAAATTCTCGCCCTGAAACCGCGGCGACTGCCGGCGGTAATCGTCCGCAGGCAGATCTTCAAACCGCCGAAACTGCCCCGTGAGAAATCCGCGCCCCAGTGGACTGTAAGCGACGAACCCGATCCCCAGCTCGCGGCAGGTCGCAAGAATCTCGCCCTCGGGGTCACGCGTCCACAACGAATATTCCGTCTGCAGCGCCGCAATGGGATGGACTTTCGCCGCGCGTCGCAGCGTCGCGGGCGAAGCCTCCGACAGCCCCAGATACCGCACCTTGCCCGCCTTCACCAGCTCGGCCATCGCCCCAACCGTCTCTTCGATCGGCGTGTTCGGATCAACCCGGTGCTGATAGTAAAGATCGATCGTCTCCACTCCCAGCCGCCGCAGACTGGCCTCGCACGACCGCCGCACATAGTCAGGCTTGCCGCTGACCCCGCGCACATTCGGATTCTTCGGGTCGCGCACGATGCCAAACTTCGTGGCCAGCACGATCCGGTCCCGCTTGCCCTTGATCGCTCTGCCGACCAACGCTTCGTTCGTGTGCGGCCCATACACGTCGGCCGTGTCGAGAAACGTAATTCCCAACTCGAGCGCCTGGTGAATTGTCGCGATCGATTCCGCGTCGTCGCGCCCACCGTAGAACTCCGACATCCCCATGCAGCCCAGGCCCTGCGCCGAGACCTTCAGACTGCTGCGGCCGAGTTTACGAATTTCCATGGCTGGCTCCTTGGACGGATGCAATCACTTCCGTCTTGCGTTCCTTATCATAGATGGCCCGCGCCACGCAGGCGTTGCGAAATCGACGACCACCAGGAATCAATGAGTCCCGCCGCACTGTGCCCGCATCTTTCGACTTGAGCGCCTTTTTCCGAGGCGCATGCAGCGAGGGAACACATGAGCCGCGTGCCCGCCTGGTTTGAACGGAAGTTCGAGTTCTCGTTTCCCGTGGACATCTACCCCAACCTGGCGGCACGATTGCGCGGGGCCCCGGCGCGGCTGGAAGAGAGCATGCGAGGCTACTCCCACGAAATTCTGGTAAGGAAAGAGGGCGAGAAGTGGTCGGCTCAGGAGCACGCCGGGCACCTGCTCGATCTTGAGCCGCTATGGGTGGCTCGGGTGGAAGACTTTATCACCGGCGGCACCGAGCTCACGGTCGCCGACCTGCAGAATCGCAAGACCCATGCGGCCGGCCATAATCTGCGGCCGGCACATCAGATCCTCGCTGACTTCCGCCAAGCCCGGATGGAACTCCTGCATCGCGCCGACACCCTCGACCCGGCCCTATTCGGGCGCACCTTGCTCCATCCTCGAATGAAGACGCCGATGCGGCTGGTGGATCACCTCTACTTCGTTGCCGAACACGATGACCACCACCTGGCGCATATCTGGGAAATGGTTCACGCGGACGACGCCGCTCGTGGGTGACGCTCCAAATCCCGCATCGTTTTAACGGCCACGTACAAGTCACCGACGGGGAGCCAGCGGCTATTATTTGGCAACGAAAATCTGCGGCTTACCGGCAGGAAGAACGTCGCCGATCCTTACCGCGGGGACTTGAGCGCCCTTCAGCGCGGCAAGCAGTGATGCTTGCTGGTCATCGGCGACGGCAATCAGCAACCCTCCCGCGGTCTGCGGATCGAACAGCAGCGCCCGCACATCGTCGGGGACACCGTCGTCATACTCCACCAGACACTCGGCAAAATCGCGGTTGTTCTTCAGCCCGCCCGGTACATGTCCGGCGCGCGCGCATTCCAGCGCGCCTTCCAGCAATGGAATGCACCCCGCATGAATTCTGAGAGCCACGTCAGACGCCAGAGCCATTTCGCGCGCGTGCCCGATCAAGCCGAAGCCGGTCACGTCGGTCATCGCATTGACTGTAAAAGCCGCGAAGCTTCGCTCCGCAGGACGGTCGAGGGCGGCCGTCCCCACATGGCCGGTGGCAATGATCTCAGCTGCCCTTTTGTTCAGCGTGGTCATCGAACGCACTGCGGCGTCAATCCACGCCGGCTCGGCTTTGCCCTTCTTGATTGCGGTCGAGATCACGCCTGTGCCAATCGCCTTGGTGAGCAGCAGCGCATCTCCAGGCTTCGCGCCCGCATTCGCCAGAACCTTCTTCGGATGAACGACTCCCGTTACCGCATATCCAAACTTGGTTTCTTCATCCCGGATGCTGTGCCCGCCAATCACCGTGCATCCCGCTTCGATCATCTTCGACAATCCGCCGGCCAGAATGCGCTCCAGAATCTCCAGATCGGCTTTATCGGGAAAGCACACCAGCGCCAGCGATGTGAGCGGCTTCCCGCCCATGGCATAAACATCGCTCAGCGCATTGGTCGCCGCGATCTGTCCAAACGTATACGGATCGTCCACGATGGGCGTAAAGAAATCCACCGTCTGCACCAGCGCCTGATCGGGCGCGATTTGATACACGCCCGCGTCGTCGGCATGGTCGAAGCCGACCAGAACGTTCGGATCATGCTGCCGGGCTAATTTCCCAAGCACTTTGTCCAGCGCCGCCGGACTCAGCTTGGACGCTCAACCCGCCGCTTTCACCGACTCGGTCAACCGAAATGGCTTTGTGTCCGCCACGAGGCCATTGTAGCGGAGGCGGTTCGCGATTTCAGATTGGAGATTCTAGATTCCAGATTTGCTGTGGCGCGATGGATACTGCGATGACAGAAGACCCCCCCCTCGAATCGACCTCTGGCTGACTGCAGCGGTTCAGGCTTTCAAATCGGCAATCGAAAATCGCCAATCGAAAATCCTACTTCACCGCCGCTTCCGTCACCCGTATCTCCGGATACTGCCGGTTCCATTGCGCCGAGATGCTGTCGAAGGTCAACCGGAACGGTTGCGTCTGCCCAGGGGCGAGCGGCATCACGCTGAGATCGACAGGTTCCGTGTACGGACCAGTGTCCCGGAGCACCCGCAGCGGCACGTCTTCCCGCTGCGCCAATTGCCCGATCTCATCTTTGAACACGACCTCCACTATGACGTGCGTCACAGTCTTGTCGCTGGAGTTCGTAATCTTGCCGTCCATATAGCTGACCGTCGCCCCGATGAAGTTCTCCGCCGCGCTCATCTTGAAATCGGACAGCTTCAGGCTGGCGGCGTAAGGCGAAACTGTTTTTGCGACCTTCGGCTGCTCGCGCAGCAGAAACGCAATCCCCAGCATGACCGCAATCACTCCCACCACGGCGATGACGATGATCACCCGGCTGGAGTCGCGTTCCTCGACCACCGGAACTGGTTGACCCGAGCTGCTCATGGACCGATTGTAGGCCGTCGAAATTTGCTTGTCGATGTAGTCCTGGCACAACTCATGTGGCGACGGCCGCCCAAGCATGCCCTGAGCGGAGTCGAAGGGGCCGTCCGGTCGAGCGCAACTTGACAGCCTTCTCTAAATGGCCTCAAGGTTAAGTTACGCAGCCCCTCGCGCCGCCAGCAGTTTCTCCGCGTTATCGTGATAAACCTGCTTCAGCACCGCATCGCTGAGCCCCAGCCCATTCAGGGCCCAGTGATACGAAAACTGCTCGATCTCGTAGAAATGCTCATCCGAGGACTCCAGAATTCGAAACGTGATCCCATACATCTTCTTGTCAAAACCCATGTCGGTGCCGTAGACCAGGCGGCCGGCATGCTTCTCGTAGAACTGCGCGGCGAATCGCGGAATCGGCGCCGTCTCCGCATATCGCGCGGAAATATCGGCATACAGGTTGGGATGGCGGTCCAGCACCTCCCCCAAATGCGCCAGATCGTAATCCAGGTTGGCGAAATGGCAGGCCACAAACGTGGTGTTGCGATGCCTGGCCAGCGTGCGTTCGAAGATGTCTATCATTCCCGGCAGGTCCACGATGCCCGGCTGATTGTCGAGCCGCCAGTAGTAGGCATTCATCAGCCCGTCGTTGTTCTTGTCCATCTTCTGGTACATCCAGATCGGATCGGCAACATGCAGACTGACCGGCATTCCTAGTTCCCCGCACTTCTCCCACACCGAATCCATTCGCGGATCATCAGGATGCATTCCGGGAGCGCTCGATTTCCCCGATCTCAGCCCTTTCCCTTTGTCATGAATTTCTCCCACTCCCCGCGCTCCGGCCTGTTTGCAGCGCTCCAGTTCCTTTGCGGCGGCAGGGCCGAAGCCGGGCTTGTCGAAACCGGCAAGGTCAAGTCCGCACCACATCTCGAACCGCTCCGGATACTTCGCGTACTTCTTCTGAATCTCGTCAAAAGCCGCGCCCGTCGCCATGGCCAGAATCATGGTCTTCTGCACGCCAACCTCGTCCAGGTTGCGGACCCACTCATCAATCTGCTCGGGAGTCTTGGCATAAGGGTGAGAATGCATGTCAATGACGGGATATTTGGCCTTGGGAACGTCGCTGACCGGAATCTTGTAGATGGATTTTGGACGGTAGTCCTTCAGCAGGATGGTCTCAGGCGGTGCGCCTTCTTTGGCGGCCTGCGCAGGCGTGGCTGTCTTGGTTTCACTTTGCGCGCGAATTGCCGAGGCCGCAACTGGCGGCATCCCCGCAGCTAGCCCAGCCAGTCCGGTCAATCTCAGAAAAGTGCGTCGTTTCATGGCATCTCCTCGCATCTGTCGGAAAGAATTCGAGAGCATTATCCGCGCAGCCAGCGGTTTCGTCTACCGCATGACGGACCGCGATCTTTGGAGGCGGAGCTCCGCCCGTCCCTGATAGAATCAATGAGGGTTCCAGACATCCATGCCAGTTCCTGTATCACAAATGTGGACGGTGGCGAGCTATGTCCTTCGCCAGAAGCTCGCGGGGCGCAAGCAGTATCCGCTCGTGCTGATGCTCGAGCCTCTGTTCCGCTGCAATCTGGCCTGCGCCGGATGCGGCAAGATCCAGTATCCCGCCCACATCCTGAAAAAAGACCTTTCCCCGGAGGAATGCTTCCGCGCCGTTGACGAATGCGGCGCTCCGATGGTCTCGATCCCCGGCGGCGAGCCTCTGATGCATCCCCAGATCGGCGAGATCATCGCGGGCCTGGTCGCCCGCCGGAAATATATCTATCTCTGCACCAACGCGCTGCTGCTGAAAGAAAAGATCGATCTTTTCCAGCCCAGCAAATACCTGACTTTCAGCATCCACCTCGATGGCCAGCGCGATGAGCACGACCTCGCCGTCTGCCGCGAAGGCGGATACGACGTCGCGGTTGACGCCGTGAAAGAGGCTTTGCAGCGCGGCTTCCGCGTCACGACCAACACGACGCTCTTCGACGGCGCCAACCCGAAATCCGTTCGCGCCTTCTTCGACGAAATGATGGACCTGGGCGTCGAGGGCATGATGCTCTCGCCTGGCTACTCCTACGACAAGGCCCCCGACCAGAAGCACTTCCTCGGACGCGCCCGCACCCGCCGCATGTTTCGCGCGATCCTGTCGAATCGGAAGAAGAACTGGCGGTTCAATCTGTCGCCCCTGTTCCTGGAATTCCTGATGGGCAAGAAGACTTATCCCTGCACGCCCTGGGGCATGCCCACCTACAACGTTTTCGGATGGCAGAAACCGTGCTACCTGCTGCAGGATGGCTACGCCGAAACGTTCGCCGAGTTGTTGGCCACCACCGAATGGAGCAATTACGGAACCGAGTCTGGCAATCCGGCGTGCGCGAATTGCATGGTGCACAGCGGCTATGAAGCTTCGGCGGTGAACGCGACCTTCAGTTCGCTGGGCGGATTTCTGGCCACGGTGAAGGCCACGCTGTTCACGCGCTACCAGGATGAAGAAGCCTTGCGCTTGCTCGAAGAGCCCCAGGCGCCGGTGCACCCGCTGGTGCAGATCGCCCCGCCCAGTGATTCGCTGCAAGAAACGCGCGCGTAGACTCAGGTGAAGACCGAACACCCTCCGCGTCCTCGGCGTACTCTGCGGTGAAGATTTTGACTTCGAAGAATTTATGACAGGCAAAGAATCCGGACATCTCGATCACGCGTCGGCCGCGGCAGCGCCGCACATCAACGCGCCCAACCCTGATGCCCTCGAAATCGCGCCCGGCGCCGCGCGCGAGCAACTCGAAGGCTGGATCCCCGCCCTGGCCAGCGAAGAAGAACTACGCCTCGCCCTGGAAAAAGCTTTTGACTATCGCGGCGACGTGACCATCACGCGCAAAGATGGATCGAAGATCGAAGGCTATTTGTTCGACCGCCGCTCGGCGACAACCTTGAAAGACTCGCTCGTGCGCCTCTATCCGAAGACTTCGGACGAGAAGGTTGCGATTTCCTACGCCGATATCGCTGCCCTCGCTTTCACCGGACGTGACACGGCCGCGGGCAGGAGCTGGGAAGCCTGGATGAAAAAATACGCCGAGAAAAAAGCCTCCGGCGAAAAAGACCTCAGCCTTCACCCCGAACCGCTCGACTGATCCCTCTTCCGCTATCTCGTTGTCATCCTGAACGAAGAAATACTTCGCGCCGCGCGCGAGGTGTTTCGCAGTCGAAGGACCTCGCGTTCTGCTTGGATTGGGCATCGGCTCCGGCATGCCTCTCTTCGCGTTCTTCGCGAATCCCTTGCGTCCTTCGCGGTTCCTTGCTTTAGCGCCGCCTTAGCCCAGTCCCGATTCATCCGTGAAAATGCGGCCAACTCATTTCCCGCTCGCCGCAAATTCCAGCCCATCAATCAAGTCCTCGACGTCGTCTTCCGTTCCCGCAATCACCGTAAACGACACCGCATACCCGTGCGTCAGCATGGCGAGCGTGGACTGCCGCATCACGCGCGTTCCCACGTCCTTATGAAAGTCGCCGCGCACCAGGGCCTTCGTGCCGATGGCGATTTCATACGGCTCCTCATCCACCGTGAACCCTTGCGCCTGCGCCACTTCGGTGAGTGGCCCGAAGTATTGGCCCGCCTCCTTCAATCCCGGATAGGTTGCCGCACTCTCCGCCGCGATCACGATCGACGCGTTCACCTCTTCCCCCCGCGCGTCCGGCGGCCGGGAAAACGCCGCCAACAGCACCTTCCCGCCAGCCGTAGCAGCCGGGTGCCTCACCCTTGTCGCGCTTTCTGCGACAGGGTGGGGACTTTGATCCTCCTGATGACTTTGATCCTCCTGATTGGTAGCCGGGTGCGCCGGGTGCCCCACTTCTCCCCGGTTTTGGGAGAAGTGGGGATTTTCCGCAGACGTCTTTGCGGGACTAATCTCATCCCCTTCCCGCTCGTTCATCTCTTCCGTCCGCAGCACCCACCCCTCCGGAATCTTGCACGAAAACCCCAGACTCTTGTTGCGATAGACACCATTGCTCACCGAGCCACGGTCCAGCGTGGCACTGCTGGGCGGCGGGCTGGGTTTTTTGACGTGGTCGGTAGAAGCCGAAGAGGACGTCGCTTGCGGCGTCGACTGCGCACGAAGCGCACCCGTCACCAGCGCGACAGAAATCAATAAGGACAACAGGAATCGCGGGCAGACAAAACTCATACTGCCATGGTACTTGAACAAGCCAGTAGAGGTGAGGGTCCCGTTCTCGCGGCCCTGCGAGAGAGCCTGCCGGACCGCAGTCGAAGCGACGGGAGCTTTCTCTATGCCGCCTTGCCCACCTGCGGCTGGGCGCAATGTGCGCACCGCCTCGCGTCAATGGGAATCTCGCTCAGGCACTCCGTGCACTTCTTGGTTGTCGGATCAGCCGGCGCCGGATCCTTGCGCATGCGGGCGACGAGCGCGTTTACCGGGAGTACCACGAAGAAGTAAACGGCGGCGGCGGTAAGCAGGAAAGTGATGGCGGAGTTGATGAAGTCGCCGACGTTAAAGTCGCCACCGTGGATCGTGAATTTGAGGTTGGCGAATTGCTCTCCCTTGCCTACGACCGCAGTGATGATCGGGGTCAGCAGGTCTTTCGTGAAGGCTCCGACTACCGTGGCAAACGCCGCGCCAATCACCACGCCCACCGCCATATCCACGACATTTCCACGCAGAATGAATTTCTTAAAGCCACCCAGCATAACTACACTCCTCCCGAACTGAATTGCCCGCCAATGTAAGCTAGTGCGGTCGCAAGGTCAAGCGCCGCAGGGCTTTTGGGGGACTTAGGTCCTCGCACGAAACGAGGGCAACGTGCAAGCGGCCACCGAACTCCACGCTACTTGCCGGCGCTGATGAAGGCTCCCGTCCTCGCGTTAACGATGCACAATCCCTGTCGGTCCGCCCCGCTCTTGCCATAGATCACCAGCCACTGGACATCTTTCCTCTTCGGGTCCCAGTCCAGCGAGTAGATGATGGGTTGTTTCGAATCTTTCTTGATCATGGCCGAGCCGCCATGGTCCAGCGACGTGGTAAACGCCTTGTCCGAATCAACCAGGAAAAGAGTCGGATCAAACATGAGTGCCGGGACGTTCGCTGCATACGGCGTCTCCGGCGCATCGGTGAAGCCGCGCGCAGGAGACGAAGGCAGATAGCTGCCTGAGCACGCAAACGTCTTCATCGTTCCCCGCGTCCGCGACGCAAAGAACCCGCGCCAGACCGTGGCCTTTCCGTCCTGGCCGTTGGCTTCAGCGTTAATCTCCGACTCTAGGTGAAACGGCATGGCGCCCGGATCCCAGCGCTGCGCCAGGTTCACCATGCTGCTGAAACACTGCTTGGCCGTGTAAAGTGTCGGCTCCTTGACTGGTGCCGGCGCCGCCGCCGATCCCTCCGGTTTGCTTGTGGGTTGGTTCGCTGTGCTCGAACATCCGACGAACACTGCCAGAAGGATGAGGACTGCAGAAAAACGGAGCGTCATAACACACTACCTCCGTTAAAGAAGTGCGAAACAGGGCAGTGTACTCCGGTCCAAGTGCGCCCGGCCACTGAAATCTGGCGCGGCTGCAGAGAGGGGGTGTCAAGGATTCCGCTTGGAATAGGGCCGCGGAGTTCGGTGCGAACAAGGACGGCGCTCCGAAAAGCTTTGATCATTTCTTGTTGTTGTGCCATACTTGGCCCTAATTAGGTCCTAATTAGGACCCAGAGAAATGCCAGCCCGAAGTAGAAATCGAATCGGAACGAAGAGGCCCAAACTTTCGCTCGACCGACAGACGCACAGGGTTTTGCAGGACATGGTGCCGTTGGGTATTTGCGGCAAAACGATGCCAGAAGTGGCGAGCTACCTTATCCGAACATGGTTGAGAGAAAACCGGGAGGAACTCAAGGAATTCGGAGTTCGATTGGTGAAAAAATTGCGAGAGAGTGAGAAGGGCCTGGAGGAGAAATGAGCAGGAAGCAAGAATTGCCTTCGCTTTTGGAGCGTGTACAGCGTTGTCGCTCCTGCGGCCAAGAGGTTGCCCACGGATCGTTGAGTTTCCTGGAGAACCCGTTTTGCGATAATTGCCTGAGAGCGAGAATAGCCGAGGCTCAAAGCCAACTGGGGGAGATTCGTTGGCGCGTTGTCGGAAGATACATGGAACTCAGCCCTCTAGCTCGGCAAAGACTTGTTTAAGGTGAACCTCAGCGTCTTTGCGGGTCAGTCTGTCTCGCCAGTACCGCCCTCGAGCCTTTGCCCTGAGCCCGGTGCAGCCGGCGGTGGACGCACCGACGTCCCACGCGGCGCCGCTGGCCGGCGAGAGCTCCACGACTAGGTCCGGGCGATCTCTTCTAGCTGCTCGCCACGTCACTGCGCCGTTCGCTCCTACCGTCACCGCCCAGTCCAGGGCCACCTCAACCTTTGCCAAGGCGTCAGACATTTCCGTCGCCGAATGGTATCGGTCGGTGGGAGCCATTCGCAGCGCCTTGCGGATGACCGTTCGCAGACGTTTCGGGACGTGCGGCATGAATAGCTCGCGGTTCGGGAACTTCCCCGCAACGATCTTGGCGCGCAGCTCATGCGGTACCGGCACCTGAGCTTCGTAGTATGGATTTCCGTTCACGCATCGATATAAGAGGAGGCCGGTCTGGTACACGTCGGATTGTACTGTTGCCAGGGTGGTCTGCAGGGTTTCTGGAGGAAATGCGTGTTGGTACATTCGCGGAGCAGTAACCACGCCGCAGTTCAGTGACCGCGCCTGACCGAAATCGGCCACCATGGGCTTGTCGGTATCATCGAAGAGGACATTCGACGGTTTGACATCCAGGTGCAAAAAGCTCTGCAGATGTATCTGGGTCAAACCATGAAGAACCCCATGGCCAACCCGGAGGCACTCCCTTAACCTAAGGGGACCCGCCTCGATCCGAGAATGCAGTGATCCGTTTGCGTAGTACGGCATGGCCACTGAAATCTGGGCGGCCGTTTGGCAGGCGTAAAGAACCGGCACAACGGGGGGGTGAGCCGACGCAAACATTGCTCCCGCCTCCTCGAAGTACGAAGCTGGCGATGTACCGAAGCGCGCCTTGGGCACCTCCTTAACCGCGATTTCGCCGCCCAACTGAGGATCGAACACCAGAAAAACCTCAGAGTTCATGCCTTGGCCGATGCCTATCGGTCGCATCTTCTGATAGCGGATTTCGGCCAGTACATCCAAGAGATTTACACCCCCAAAGCAGAGGCCGCGACCAATCAAGTCCACGGAGGTCGTTGCCCTCTAGATAACGTTTAGCGGCTTTTGTGCCAAGGTTCTTGGAAATAGATGCAAGCGCCCCCGTTACCACCCTCAGACCACGAGAGCCAGCCGCTTCAATCAAAACACCTTCGATGCGACAGCGTTGGTTGTCCTTCGCCCCCGCTGGCCGACGACCGAAGGTTTCTGCATAACGAACGGCAATTCGATCAGGTGCGTGCTGGGACAACAGGAGAAGAACACGCTCCCGGTAGAACATGAGTGACTGGGGCTCATCGTATGTCGCGGGAGCGCCGATCTTGTCGACCGCTACGAGGATTGGGGATTCAGGCGTGCCTTCGACCAGCGCCCAATGTACTAGAGCGGGTTCAACTCGAAATCCGATGGCACGTTTCACACACTTCTCAGATCCGCATCGGCATCACGATATACCGGTACTTATAGTCATCGCCTTCGGCCGGACGCAACTGGCCCGCCGATTGCGAATCCTTTAACTCCAGCCGTACCTCGGCACTTCCCGCGGCCTTCAGGAACTCCACCAGATAGACGGCATTGAAGCCGATGGTCAGCGGTTCGCCCGTGTATGCGGCTTCGAGAGTATCTTCTGACTCACCCGCTTCCGTGGACGACGCTGAAATCTTCACTTCACCCTTTTCCAGCCGCAGCCGCACGGCGCGCGAGCGTTCATCGGCAAACTGCGCCACACGCTGAATCGCGGCATTCAACTCGTCCGCGTTCAAGGGAACAATCTTGCTGTTGTCTTTCGGCAACACAGCTTCATAGTTGGGGAATTGTCCGGTGAGTTGCCGCGAGGTCAACAAACGCGATCCGATGCGGAAGAATAACGTGGACTCATCCTTGGCAAACTCTACCGTCTCCGCATCCGTCGAATCGAGGAGCGACTTGAGCTCATCCATCGCCTTCTTCGGTACCAGCGTCTTCATCTCGCCCGAGACGCCTTCAAACTTCTCCCCGCACCGCTCACAGTGGGCCAGCCTATGCCCATCCGTTGCCACCATCGTGATGGACTCCGGCTTCAGCAGCATGAGCGCGCCATTTAGCGTATAGCGCGACTCCTCACGGGAGATCGCAAACCCGGTGCGTGCAATCAGCCCGCGCAGTACCTGGGCTGGAATCATCACTGTTCCTGCCGTTGGAAAAACCGGCAGGCTGGGGAAGTTCGCTTTCGCCATTCCCACCATCTTCGTATTCGACCGCCCGCAGCGAATGCTAACCCAATGATTCTCCAGCAGTTTAATCGTGATATCCGCATCCGGCAGCAGCTTTACATAGTCATGCAGTTTTCGCGCCGGAATCGTGCACGATCCATCCTTCTTTACTTTCGCAGCGCACGATGTCCGCAGGCTCAGATCAAGATCGGTTGCCGTCAGCGATAACCGGTCCCCGGCCGCCTCAAATAGATAATTAGAAAGGATTGGAATCGTCGTCTTGCGTTCCACCACACCCTGCGTCGCGGTCAATTCCCGCAGCAGCTCAAACTTGCTGACCGTGATCTCCATCGTCCCTGCGGCAACGGCAGCTTCCACCGGCATAGACTCCGTCTCCCCGATACTACGCAACTTCCCGTGCTACTTCGATTCCTAACTTATATCAAATCTAAAACCTATAAAACCAGCAGTAACAGTAGGTCCTCTGCAGAAGTGGAAAACTCAGCCAACCAGCCTGCTTTCACGGGGTTCCTATCCAACCCCTGATGTTCGAAATCAGCCTCGTCGGTTCTACTCCTCCACCTATAACTTTCCCGGGCCCTTGATTTTTACCATCCCTTGCACAGCATCCACACGCTGTTCACAGCCGCTGCGCAAGGAGAATTGGACCGCTGAGTGGAAAAGTTGTTCAGACTCCGATTTATCCGCCTAATTGCTCGGTCAACTTGTTCAGCAGCCTGTTCAAATCCTTGTCGTTCTTACGAGCCTCTTCGATCTTCTCCACTGAGTGCAGCACTGTCGTGTGATGCTTCCCGCCAAACTGACGCCCAATCTCCGGCAGTGAAGCCTCCGTCAGATGCTTCGCCAGGTACATCGCAATCTGTCGCGGGTACACAATTGCCCGGGAATTGTTCTTCGCCTTGATCTCCACCAACCGCAGTCCAAACTGCTCCGCCACCATCTTCTGAATCGACTCGATCGTGACCTTGCGAGCCTGCGAATCAATAAAGTTCTTCAGAACCTGCTGTGCGTAGGGCAGGGTAATCTCCGCCCCGATCAGCGACGAGTGCGCCACCAACCGGATCAGCGCTCCCTCAAGTTCCCGCACGTTCGACCGGATGTTCGACGCCACATACAGCGCCACGTCCGTTGGCAGCGTCACTTTCTCCTGCTCTGCCTTCTTCTGCAGGATGGCGACCTTCGTTTCGAGGTCTGGGGGCTGGATGTCCGCGATCAGTCCCCACTCGAACCGGCTGCGCAGCCGGTCTTCGATCTCCGCCAGTTCCTTGGGTGACCGGTCGCTGGCGATCACGATCTGTTTCATGGACTCGTGCAGCGCATTGAAAGTATGGAAGAACTCTTCCTGCGTCCGTTCTTTCTGCGCCAGGAACTGAATGTCGTCAATCAGCAGCACGTCTACGCCGCGGAACTTGTCGCGGAAGCTGGTCATCTTGTCGTAGCGCAGCGAGTTGATCATGTCATTGGTGAATTTCTCGCTCGATACGTAGCAGATGGCCGCATGCGGCATGCGCCGCTTGATCTCATGCCCGATCGCCTGCATCAGGTGCGTCTTGCCCATCCCTACCCCGCCATAGAGAAATAGCGGGTTGTAGGCTTTCGATGGACGTTCCGCCACCGCCTGGCAGGCAGCGTGCGCGAACTGGTTCCCGCTCCCGATCACAAACGCATCGAAAGTGTAGCGAGGATTGAGCTGCGCCGCTCCATCCCAGTCAAAACGCGATTGCGCTGGAGCGCCCGCGGCCGCTGCGGCGGAAAGCCCGCCATCGTGCCGGACTGCGGTTGCCGCCGGATCATCTTCCGGTGTGACGAATTTCACATCGTTGAAGCCCAGCCCGAGGTTGTCGATCGCTTCCTGAATCAGGTCGGCGTACTTGTCGCCGGCGTGACGGAACTCCACCGTCGGCACCCGCACGAACAGTACTCCACCGCTGGCATGGCTGTACCGCGTCGGTTTTAACCACGTGTCGTAGGAGTGCCGGTTGATTTTCTTTTCCAGCGCATCCAGAATGCGCGCCCACGGATTCGGGGAAACTGCTGTGCTTGGGACTGACATAATTTGAAATGCTCGCCGTGGCGCCCCGGCGGCTGGTTTGAGAGCGCCTCTGGTATAAAAATGCCGCTTTACGAAGTAGCTTCCGTCTGTTTACTGCGGATTCTGCAACTTCTCGCTTTGCGCCGCTGCCTGAACAAATAAAATTCTCAAAAGCAGGATCAGATCGGCATACTAGCACAAATTTTTTTGTTGTGTGGAAATCTTCGGCTGGAATTTTTCCGCGAACGCTTATTCAGCGCTCGTTTCCACCTCGCTGTCAAGTGCCGCAATGGTAACTGCCGCGTGCCCGGTGCAACCGATTCTCTGCAAACAAGGATAACTATGTGGGGACAGCCGCCCAAGCCTGCCCTGAGCGGGAGTCAGAGGGCTGTCCGGTCCCTTCGCGCCCTTCGCGAATCCTTAGCGAGCTTTGCGGTTTAAGATTTTCTGCCGCAAAGCGCGCCGCAGTCGAGACTCTGAAACTCCCACTTCCGTCCTGCCCCCTCGTTGGCGCTCCCCGCCACTGGTGATTTATACTCATAGTTTGTTTTAACAGCACTCGGACCAGTCAGGAGCGGCAACTTTTCATGCCCAAGCGTACATTCCAGCCCAACCGGCGTAAGCGATCCAAGAAGCACGGGTTTCGCACACGCATGAAGACTCAGGGCGGCCAGAAGGTTTTATCCCGCCGCCGCGCCAAGGGGCGCAAACGGGTCTCGGTCAAACCAGGTTTCCGTGAGTAATCCGATGCGGCGCGGGCACTCCCTTCGACAAGCTCAGGGCAAGCTTGTCCGCGTCCGGCGTGAAGCTGTCTGAAGTGATCATCACCGTGACCGCTGGCGTACCCGGAAAAAAATCGGATCGGAGTGTCATGCAGCGAGGCAGTCGAGCCGGCTTTCCCCGCAGCCTGCGTCTGTTGCGCCACGCTGATTTCGAGCGGGTGTACAAGCTGGGACGGCGCCATTTTTCCGCTTCCTTCACCGCGTTCTATTGCGCGCGGCAGGAAGCAAGCGCAGGCAGCACGAAGTCCCGCACGGCTCCGGGTCTTCGCGTCGGATTCGCGGTGGGCCGCGCCCTCGGCGGTGCGGTTCAGCGCAACCGCATCAAGCGCCGCTTGCGCGAGGCGGTGCGGCTGTCGCGCCCGCCCGTGGGAGTCGTCGCCGACGTGGTCATCAATCCGAAGAAGTCGTTGCTGACCATCGGCTTCGAGGCTGTGCTGAACGAAGTAACCCGCGCCTTCGTAGTTATAGAAGAGAAGCTGGAAGGGCAAGCGGTCCGGCAGCCGGAAGCCTGAAGCCAAGCTTTTGGGTGGTTGCTTCATCGACGCCATCAGCGCGGCTGAAAATGGTTTTAGAAGTTTGTTGAAGAGCCCGATTTTGGGTGGCGCGGCGCTTTCAGCGCTGCGATATCCGGCTCCGTTCTAACGTCGGCTTTAGCCGCCGAGGTACTTTGGCAGGTGGAAAAAGGTTCGGCAGACTCTTAGCGTGGAAAAATGCGTAACTTCGGCAAACTCGTCGTGTTGCGGCTCCTCGGAGCCTACAAGTGGGCCATATCGCCCTTGTTCCCGCCGGCGTGCCGCTACGTTCCCACCTGCTCGGAATACGCGATGGAGGCGGTTGAGCGTTACGGCGTCCTGCGCGGAGGCGTGATGGCGTTCGCGCGCGTCCTGCGCTGCCATCCTTTCGTCCGCGGCGGCTACGATCCGGTGGTAAGGATCCGGACTTCGGATGCATCGATGATCGCGTGCGCCGACGATCACACGACTGCGTCGGAGCACACGGCGTGATTTTTGCAACACGATTTTCGCGGCCCCGATTTCGATTCGTATCAAGGACATGCCTTTAGAGTTGCTGCAAAACTCGCTTTTGCGCTTGATTTTGGGTGGCGCAGCGCTTCAGCGCTGCGAAAACCGG
Organism: Candidatus Sulfotelmatobacter sp.; assembly: GCA_052326105.1. Taxonomy (GTDB): domain Bacteria; phylum Acidobacteriota; class Terriglobia; order Terriglobales; family Acidobacteriaceae; genus Sulfotelmatobacter. The sequence continues at coordinate 47,227 of JBKQRC010000078.1, forward strand.
GCTCTTTTTCACGGCTGGCTTTAGCCCCTGAGGTCAAGCGATGAGGCCGCGCCTTCGGGTGCTGGCAAGACTGGAAACCTAGACTTTGGCCGAATATCAGAATCCCCAACACGAACCCGGCAGCGAGCGCCGCCTGCTCCTCATCTTTCTGGTGACGTTCGTCCTCATGCTGGCGTTCCAGCCGCTGCTGAAGAAGTACTTTCCTCAGCCGCCCGCCCAGCAACCGCCCGCCGGGACCACACAGACGCAACCCGAGTCCACGGCCGTTACCGCGCCCGCTCCACCACCTGCCATTCCGGTCTCCACGGTCACTAAGCAGGCGGCCAGTGAAGCCGAAATCGTCATCGAGAATGATCTCTACCGCATCACCTTCACCAACCGTGGCGCGCAGGTCAAATCCTGGATTCTGAAAAAGTTCGACAACGAAACCCAGAACGGCCCCCTCGATCTCGTCAATGCCAAAGCCGCGGCGCAATTCGGCTACCCGCTTTCGCTCTGGACTTATGACGAGAGCCTGCGCAACAAGCTGAGTTCGGCGCTTTATGTCACTTCGCAGGAAGGCGAGCTCACCCCGCCTGCCACCGTCACCTTCGAATACGCCGACCAGGATCTCGTCGTCCGCAAGACTTTCGGTTTCGATCACAGCTACGTCGTGAACGTCGAAACCGCCGTCAGCTACAAAGGCAGTCCTGTCTCCGCTCTTCCTGCCTGGCCCTCCGGATTCGGCGACCAGACCACACCCGCCTTCTACGCCGCCGGCCTGATCGATTACCAGTTCAACAAGAACATCGAACGCCTGGCCATCAAGAAGATCAGCGGAGGCGCCACCATCCCCGGCCCCTTCCATTGGGCTGGCCCCACCGACCAGTATTTCGCCGCGGTCTTCATCCCCGACGATCCCGCCGCGGCGACGATGGTCACGCTGCGCAACTCGCTTTCCGTCCCGCGCGATCCGCAGAAGGCCGACTCCAAAGAAATGGTGCCCGTGGACGTGATCGGCTCCGCCGTCGGCAACCTGCATGGTCCCACTTCTGCGCGCCTCTTCGTCGGCCCGAAAGAGCTGGAGGTTCTGCAGAAGATTCCCGTGCCCGGTGTCTCTGGCGCCGACAACGATCTCAATGGCCTCGTCGATTTCGGTTTCTTTGGCCTAATCGCCAAATTCCTCTTCGTCTGGCTCCGCTGGACTTACCATCACATGGTTCCCAACTGGGGCTGGGCCATCGTCTTGCAGACGCTGATCATCACGGTGGCCTTGCTGCCGCTGCGCGTCACGCAGATGAAGTCCATGCTGAAGATGCAGCGCGTTGCCCCCCAGATCAAGTCGATCCAGGAAAAATACAAGAAGTACAGCCTGCGCGATCCCCGCAAGGCCGCGATGAATGAGGAGATCAGCGCCCTCTACAAGAAAGAAGGCGTCAATCCTGCGGGCGGCTGTCTGCCCATGCTGATCCAGCTCCCGTTCCTCTGGGCCTACTATAAAATGCTGGCCATCGCGCTCGACTTGCGCCACGCGCACTGGCTCTGGATTCACGATCTGTCGGCGGCCGATCCCATTTTCCTGTTGCCGATTTTCATGGTCGTCAGCATGCTCGTCGCCCAGAAAATGACGCCCCAGGCGGGCATGGACCCGGCCCAGCAGAAAATGATGAACATAATGATGCCCCTCATGATGGGCTTCATCTTCTTCCGGCTTCCCGCCGGCCTGAATTTGTACTATGCCGAGAGCAACCTGATTTCGATCGTCCAGCAAGCCGTGATGAATCGCACCAAACTCGGCCGCGAAATGCGCGAGATGATGGAAAAACGCGCGCGGAAGAAAGACAAGTGAAGCTCTTAGCTTGAGTCGCGTGGCACTGAGGTTTTGCTTACCGGGCGCATGTGATCCACGGGCCCAAGCCGCGTAGCGGCGAAAGAATACAGCCCACGGCGTAAGCCGTGGGTTACAAAAGGAAAGCAACCGAGCCCCTGAGGGGGCGAAAGACCGACGCGTGCAAGCATCCCCGCGGCGCTCGTGCCATCGGATGCCGGCGCGATAAGACTTTGAGCTAAAAGCTAAGAGCTAAAAGCTAAGAGCCAAGAGCTAACTCATGCCCATTCCCGACAAAATCGCCGCCGCCAACAAGATCAACACCTTCCTCCAGGCCGTCGTCACGCACGGTGGCCTCCGGCTCAAGTACCGCATCGTCGTCGATCCTCCGCTGCCGGAGAACCGCGACTGGGAGAAACCCGAAATCCTCGTCGATCTCGCCGGCCCCGATTCGACCCTCCTGCTCGACCGCGGCGGAGAACTCCTGCGCGCCCTCGAACTCCTCGCCCTCGAAATGCTCCGCCTGCCTTCGGGCGAGCATGAGAAAGTCTGCTTCGACTGCCAGAATCATCGCTCCCTGCGCATCCAGGAACTGCGCGCCGCAGCCGCCGTCGCCGCCGAAAAAGTGCGCACGACCGGAACCCCCTACTATTTCAGCCCCATGTCCTCGCGCGAGCGCCGCATCGTCCACCTCGCTCTGCGCGACGAAGCCGACCTCCGCACCGAAAGCGAAGGCGAAGGCATGCGCCGCTGCCTAGTCGTCTTTCCCAAAGACTACAAGTCGCCCGGCAAGCCCGCTCCCAGAACCATTCCGTAGCCGTAACTATCGTCGTGTCCCATAAGTTCGGAGCATAGAACCGCGCTGTCATCCTGAGCGAAGCGAAGGACCTATGTATTTTGTTTGCGCCACGAAACTCTTCGCCTTGCCTCGAAACTAAGCCCCTAGTTTGTTCGCGTATTTCCCATACAGGGCACTAGAGAACCGCAATATAATGATCCCGTCAGGCAACCAGCGGTCCTTGCCTGGATTCCTAACGGCAGGAGGTCTGCCATGAAAAGTTACGGCCTTCCGTTTTCCTTCTTTCTCCTCATTCTCGCTGCGGCGATCACCCTGGCCTGCGGTTCCCCGGTGTCGCACATCGCTCCGGGCTGCAGCTCCGCCCCAACCGCCTCGAACGACAGCCTGCCTCAGTCCGTCGCGCTGTGTCCTGCCGCCGCCGCCGCCAAGGATTTCCCCGGTGGCCAAGTTCAGTTCATTGCCATCGGATCCTTCAGCACGTCGCCTTCGCCGGCGCGGCTGAAAGCGCAGCTTTGGGGCGTCTGTCAGCAGGACAATCCCACAACTGCTGTCTCAATCACCATCAGCGGATTGGCTCAGTGCGAGGCGGGTGCCTCCGGCACATACAGCGTGTACGCCTCCGACTTCACGGAATGCGAACACGTTGGCCCTTGCGGAACGGGTTGCATGGTCAGCGGTTACGCCAAAATCACCTGCCCGTGAAGGACAAAGCTTCGAGGAGTGAATGTCCGGGAGAAGACGTCTCTAAGATTCCACTCCGGGCTGCGCAGGGCCAGTGCCCGACGAGACGGACGTAGAAAAAACCCCACGCAAGTCCACTGTATGCGATCTTGATTCGTATCTAAACCGGTTCCCACGTCGCAAAATAAGAAGGGCGGCCGCTGAGGCCGCCCCTAAAATTGACACCTGACACCTGACACCTGACAACTGACAACTGACTACTGATAACTGACTACTGCCCTCCTGCTCCCGCTGCTGCCGCCGCCGGCATCATCCCCGCGATCTTCATCCCTTCGATCCGGGTCAGCACCGTCTCCAGGCTGGCGCCGGTATCGGTGCACGCATCCACATAAGGATGTCGGCTTCCATCCGCGTGCATCACCAGCACGCTCGTCTCGGCGCTCGCTCTCTTCACCATGTACGGAAGATGATGCCGGTCATTCCGGCTCAGCGTCGCGCCCAGCACGACCAGGTCAAACGCGCTCTTCTTGATGGCCTCTTCCACGCCTTTGCGTCCCACCGCTTGCTGCACCGCGTGCCCGGCTTTCTCCATCCCTGCGGCCTGCGCCTTCAAAGTCTCCCCGTCCACTTCGCCATAGAGAATTCTTAGTTTTGCTTTCCCCATTGGTGACCTCGATTGATCGTCCTTGCCCGGTACCTGACGCACCGGTGCCTGACCCATGGACGATGACAACCGACGATAACAACCGCACCGCCTCCCGAAAACGTCACCGAAGACCAGCACCGAACGGGACTCCCTCCTGCCCATTCATCCAGCCCCGCCACTAAAACGCTTCCCCTCCAACCCCTTCCGGCGCTACACTTTCCCGCGGAGGCTTTCCAACCATGTCCGCCCCTATTGTCTGGAGAGCTGTTCTCATATCGTTATTGTGGAATCCCTGGCTGTTCGCGCAGGCCGGCAATCCTCCAAGTTCCACCACCACGTGCAATCTTGAAGACGGACGTCAGGTTTATATTCGCTACAACCCAGTGACCGCCAAAGAAAAGATCGTCAACGGCAAACCCTGGAGTCCGGGCGGTGCTCCGATGACTCTGTTCACCGAGGCCGCGCTTTCCCTCGGCAGCTCCACGATTCCCATCGGCGCCTACACTGTCTATCCCATTCCCGCGCGCGATCACTGGACGCTGGTGGTCAACAAGAACGTCACTCCGGGAGCGGCCTACGATGAGAAGCAGGACATCGCCCGCACGACCATGGAAACCGATCAGGTCGCCCAGGCCAATGAAACCCTCGAGGTCGCTTTCGCCCACGTCGGCGCTCGTTGCACCTTGCGCATCTACATCGGCAAAACCGCCTCCTTCGCGGACTTCACCGCGAAGTGACCGCAGCGGTCTTGTATCTGGCGAAGTCGCGGACCAACTTGGTGTGGGGACAACTGCCCTCGGCCGTCCGGCCGGGCGCGGCCCGGCAGCCGAAAACTGTGGTCGAGACTAGCGCGGACATCCCAATAAGCGTTGTCATTCCGAGGAGCGAAGCGGCGAGGAACCTGCTTTTCGCCGGCACAACGATTGCAACCAGCACCTCGATCCCGCCGCCGGCAGAAACGTCGAAGAGCGGCGCTTCAGTGCCGCGTCAGCAATCAGATGAGTCCCGGGCTTTTAGCCCCCAACGGCTCCATCGCCACGGTTCCGTGATTGCGTTCGCCTTGTCATCCTGAGGGCCCGGTCTTTGGGCCCGAAGGACCCATGCATCCCGACACTTGTTTTCGAGAGGCTTCGCGCCCTTCGCCAATCCTCTGCGTCCTTAGCGGTTAAAGTCTTCCCCTCCTCCCGGTTACTAAAGTCCCCTCCCTTCCTGTCCTTTTCATTCGCCCTCGTATCCCCCAACATATAGATGATTGGAAATCTCTAAGTTCTCCCCCAGATCGAGCACTCTCGTGAAAAAACTGTCTTTGGCCATCTTGTTCGCCGCGGTCCTCGCGTCCGCGCAATCGCAGACTTCTGTTTCCGCCCCCACAACGGCTGCATCCGCGCCCACCGTCTCGCGCACCACTCGGGCCATGCATTATCGCCTGCAAGGTGGCACGACCAAGGTTGAATTCCGTGGAACGGATGTCCTGCAGGGCGCCTCGGGCGAAGCCAAGGTCGAAGGCAAGAAGACGAACTTCGCAATCGAAGCCAAATTTGAAGGCGTCGAAGACGCCACTAAATTCGGCCTCGAATATCTGACCTACGTTCTCTGGGCCGTTTCTCCCCAGGGACGCCCCGTCAACCTCGGCGAAGTTTCTCTCGATCACCACGGCAATGCCCAGGTCAAGGCCTTCACTGATCTTCAGACTTTCGGCATGATCGTCACCGCCGAGCCTTACTTCGCGGTCACGCAGCCCGGCAACATGGTCGTGATGGAGAGCTCGTCCATCAGCGGCGCCGCCACCGAAAACATTGAGGCCAAGTACGAACTGGTGACGCGCGGCACTTACGCTTCGACCAATGCGCATATTCAGGACGCGATTTTCGGCATCGATTCGAAGACTCCGCTGGAGCTCTTTGAAGCCCGCAACGCCGTCCGCATCGCCCACATCGCCGCTGCCGACAAATACGCTTCCTCCATCCTTTCCAAGGCCGGACAGCAGCTGATGCGCGCCGAGGATCTCTATCGCCAGAAGCAGAACAAGGCCGCGGTCGAAGCTGCCGCCAAAGAAGCCGTCGAGACTGCCGAAGAAGCCCGCCTCATGGCCGTGAAGCAGAAAGCCGAGGACGAAGCTCAGGCCGCCGCTGCCGCCCGCGAAGCTAAGGCACGCGCTGACGCCGACGCCGAAGCCAAGCGCCGCGCCGATGCCGAAGCCGCTCGCCAGCAGGCCGAGCAAGCTAAAGCGGAAGCGGAACAAGCCAAGGCCGAAGCCCAGGCTGCCGCGCAGGAAGCCGCGCGCCAGAAAGACGAAGCCGAGAAAGCGAAGGCAGAAGCCATCGCACAGCAGCAAGTTCTCGCGGCCGAAACCGACAAAGCCAAAGCCGCCGCCGCGCAATCCGAGAATCTGCGCCAGCAGGCAGAAAGCCTTCGCCAGCAGGCCGAACAGGAAAAGGCCGAGCTCCGCGCCCGCCTGCTGCAGCAACTCAACCAGGTTCTGGCCACGCGCGACTCCGCTCGCGGACTTATCGCCAATATGTCCGACGTTCTTTTCCGCAGCGGCAGCTATGAACTTCTTCCGGGCGCACGTGAGCGTCTGGCTAAAGTTTCCGGCATCGTGCTCGCCTATCCCAGCCTGCACCTCGCCGTTGAAGGACACACCGACAGCGTGGGCGGCGACGAATACAATCAGAATCTTTCCGAGCACCGCGCCGAGTCCGTGCGCGACTATTTCGTGCAGCAGGGAATTCCGGCTGCCTCCATCGTCGCTCGTGGCTTCGGCAAAACCGAGCCCATCGCCTCCAACGACACTTCCGAAGGCCGCCAGCAAAACCGGCGCGTCGAGCTGATTCTCTCCGGCGAAGCCATCGGCACCGACGACAAAGTAGCCCCCACCCCAACCGCATACACACCGCAACACCCGTAGATAGGTTGTGAGAGTAGCTTATGTGGGGACAGCCGCCCTCGGCTGTCCAGCCGGGCGAAGCCCGGCAGTTGCGAACGGGCTGTCCACGCGTGCGCAGCCCGGCTCGCTCTGCGGTAGCGCCGGCGTCCCGCCGGCTGTCGGGAGCGCATCTTGCGCTCCCTCCCCGCCATCTAACCGACAGCATCCGCCTTCCAAAGGAGCCTTATGCCGAACGACCCCAACCACTCTCTGCGCCAGCATCTTCTCGATCTTCTCAGCGGCGGCAACGCCCACGCCAAGTTCGACGCCGTCATCAAAGACCTGCCGCCAAAACTCCGCGGCGAAAAACCCGCGAACTTCCCCCATTCCCCCTGGATGCTGCTCGAACACATGCGCCTGGCTCAGTGGGACATCCTCGAATTCAGCCGCAACCCGAAGCACGTCTCCCCGGCCTGGCCCGAGGGATACTGGCCGAAAACCGAGGCTCCGCCGAACGCTGCCGCCTGGGACAAAAGCCTCAAAGATTTTCGCGCCGATCTCAAAGCCCTGCAGGCCCTGGTCGAAAATCCGCAAACAGATTTGTTCGCGCGCATTCCTTGGGGCGACGGCCAAACGATTCTGCGCGAAGCCCTGCTGGTCGCCGACCACAACGCCTACCACCTCGGCCAACTCGTCGACGCGCGTCGCCTGCTAGGAGCCTGGAAGTGAAGATGGTTTGAAAAGTTCAGAGTCGGCTAGAAGGGATAGCCCAATGAAAAGCGGTGGCTCGACGGCGGCAGCGGCCAGCACTCCGACCAGGTTTGCGAGCCAGCCGTACCAGACGGAGTATCTCAGCGGGTCTGGGACCAAGAATCCTATTCCGTGTAGCGTCACATACCACACGAGAGAACTGCCGGCCAACGATTCCACGACTAACAGGAACAAAGCTCCTTCGTAACCGTTGCTGACTTCCACGCTTCTTTTCAGTGCGGCTCGCAGCTTCGTACTGTTCCGAATGACGAGCGGAATTGCGGTCCCAATCCAGCTGACGATGCTTCCGACTGCGATAAGACCGATAACGACGAATGGATAGTTGTACCGCGAGAATCGGGCCCATCCAACAACTCGCGTGACTGCGCCCTCAATTGCCAGAACCCCAGCGCCACCCACCCCATACGCGCAAAAACTGATCGTGGCGAATAGCAGGATAGAGCCAAAATGCTCACGTGCCCGCGTATAGCTGTCGTGTCTCCATCCGGCGCCATCGTCGCCGCCATCCAGGCCGTATGTGACTGTGGCAATTGCTGCCAAGGCGAAACAGCCCAGAAGCCAACTCAAAAAGAAGCTCCCGAAGCGCAATAAACCCATGATTGCTATCTCGCCCAGGTGGTAGTGCACCTCACCTCGCGGAATGCTTCCCGAGATTGCCTTAATTTGCTGGCTGGCCATCAGCAAGACAACGGCTGCTAACAGCGAGGTCGGAGCCATGATGCTGAACCAGCGTCGAGCGTGTTCGTGATAGAGGGTGTGAGCTTTTCTGAGCAGCAGCCTTGGCTGCGGCCTTTCAACCTCAGCTTGCGGCACGAGTGAGTAATTCGGCTCCACGTCTCGTTCCCCGATCAGGGCGCTTCCGGAACACCACCTTTACCCCTTCTCTCCACCGCTCGTCAATCCCCACGAACTCCCACTCGATCTCCGGCGCAATGTAGAGCAGCAGCACATCGGTTGCCGGATGCACATGCAACGCCGGAGCCACCAGCAACAGCAGCGGAGTTTCCGCCGACAATTCGCGCCCGGCAAAATATCCAAACTTCGGAAACTCCCCGCGCGCGTGATGCCACTCCACCCGCGCCCAGTAGTCCAGCCCCTGCAGCGGCAGATGAATATCTTCGTCTGCCTTGAGTTCGACCACCGCCAGCCGCCCTTCCCGCGTCGTCGTCAACACGTCAATCATCGCCCGGTCCGCCGCTGAAAATGCCGGCACCTGCGAATACAATGCCCGCGAGTCCAATTCTATTGATCCCAGCCGCTCATCGAGCACGCTCACGTCCGCCGCCACCAGCGACTCCAGCCAGCGCTCTGGATGCATGCGGAACAGCGGATGCTGCCGCGGCCCATAGGGATGCCGCGTTTCCCGCAGCGCCGTGAGCAGTTCCAGAAAGAACGCCCAGTTGCGCTCCTCCAGCACCTGCTCTTCCGCGCCCACCCCAAACACAATTTCCTGCGGGTTCCCCACATCTCGCCGATTTTGCGAGATGTGGGAAAACTCCGCTCCCATGCGCGCCCGCGCGAATTCCAGCCCCCGCCAGCGAAACGCGATCTCCGCCGCCGATAGCACCGCAACTTCGCAATTCGGCAGGATCGCCCGGATTCTCCCGACCGGCTCCGCGAATCTCTCCAGTGCCGCGTCTTCATTCATTGCATGCACCAGCCGCGTTGCCACATTCCCACGATCCGAACAATCCATTTCGACGACCGCGCCGTCCCGTTCATCGAATTCGAACAGTCTCCACTTCGCCGCCCCCCGGTTCAGATTCGCCATCCGCTCCCGCGCCAGCCCCGAACTCCCCGCCGGAACAAACAAATGCAGCCCCTCGACCAGCCCGCTCCGAGGGTGGGGGTTTTGACGGCACACATCGAGCCACAAAATTCCAAACGTCAGCGCCGCATCAATCGACGCCCGCGTTTCTTTTTCATTCACCCCCAAGACCGCGAAGCCCGACTGTCCCCGCTGCATCACCCCCCGCGTATAAATCGGCCCAAACGATTTCTCCAAGTCAATGCTGCTGGTCAGCCGCGTGATGCCGAACCCTGGAAAATGCCGCTCCAGCGCCCGCCGCAACTTGGCTTCATAGCTCACCCGCGATGCCTTCTTCGCCGACGGCGACCGCCGGTCCCGCTCCCGGCAGATTTCCAGCTTCGTCGGACGCGCCTGTCCCAGCCGCTGCACCGCCAGCCGCAGCGTCCCGTTCTTCACCTCCGCCTCCAGCACCCGCCGCACCGTATTCCGCTCCGCCGACCACAAATGCAGCAGGCACTTGTTGTACTCCCCGGAAATCGAATACTTGGCCCGCTCCAGGTCAAACGTGACCGCGCCATCCTCCAGCACGACGGCGCCCGCAGCCCCGGCCAGGAACTCCTCCAGCGCCCGCGTTAAGGCTTCTGCCGTCACGACTGAAATTGTCCACATCCGCCGTCGGCGAGTCTGTGACGAATGACCATCGTCGCCTGTGGAAGGTTTGCGCATCCGGGAAAAATGTGGGGACAGCCGCATAAGCTTGCCCTGAGCCTGTCGAAGGGGCTGTCCGGTCGAGCGAAGCTCGACTGCCAGAATCACTCGTGGGCTCTGCCCCTCGCATACCCGTGCAAGACCCCGTCCCGCCAGGGACGCCTGACAATAGCCCGGCGTTTCAACGCCGGGTGCGAGGCACAATCGGCTGAACATCCGTCCCGTTAGGGACGGCTGAAATCGTACGCGGAGTCTCGGCTATATTGTCGGTGGCCCCTGTGCGATCCGTTACATAAGAATGCACCGGAATTCCCTTGACGGCCGTCCGCCCACATCGCTGTGGGATAATGAAACCAAGGAGCCACCGCCTTCGAGTCCTCATCCTGCTCGTCGGCATCTAATCCTCGTGAATAACGATATCGCCAGACGACGTTTCTTCTTCGAGCACTACGGCCTCGCCGAACGCGATCTCGAACGCCATCTCGCGGCCGCGCTCTCCGCCGGCGGCGACTACGCCGACCTCTACTTCGAATATCTTTCCTCCACCGCGCTCATGGTCGACGAGTCCATGGTGAAATCGGCGAGCCAGGGTATTTCCGCCGGATGCGGCGTCCGCGTCGTTTCCGGCGAGCGCACCGGCTACGCCTACACCGACGATCTTTCCGCCGACCGCATCCTGCACGCCGCCCGCACGGCCGCGCTCATCGCCAGCGCTCCCGCGAAAACTCCAGTCGCCGGATTTCAAAAGTCCGCCGCCCGCAGCCTCTACCCGGTCACTCTGCCCTCGGTGGACGCCGAAATCACCGCCAAGGTCGAGCTCGTCATGCGCGCCGACAAAGCCGCCCGCGCCTTCGATCCGCGCATCAAAGAAGTCCGCGCCAGCTACGCCGACGAACTCCGCAACATTCTCGTCGTGGCCTCTGACGGAACTTTCGCCGAAGATTCCCAACCCCTCGCCCGCATGAATGTCTCCTGCATTGCGAAGACCGAGGGCAACTCCGCCCGCGGTTCCGCGGGTGGCGGCGGCCGCGTCGCGCTCGATTTCTTCTTCGGCGAGAAGAATCCCGAATATTTCGCTAAAGAATCCGCCCGCCAGGCGATCCTGCAGCTCGACGCCCGCGAAGCTCCTGCCGGCGAAATGGAAGTCGTTCTCGGCCCCGGATGGCCCGGCGTCCTGCTGCACGAAGCAGTCGGCCACGGCCTCGAAGCCGATTTCAATCGCAAGAAAACTTCCGCCTTCGCCGGCCTCATCGGCAAACGTGTGGCCAGCGAAAAATGCACCGTCGTTGACAATGGCACCATGCCCTGGCGCCGCGGCTCGCTCAACGTTGACGACGAAGGTGAGCCCACCCAGGAAACCGTTCTCATCGAAAAAGGAATTCTCAAGGGCTACCTCAGCGACAAGCTCTCCGCGCGCCTCATGGGCATCGCCGACACCGGCAACGGACGCCGCGAAAGCTACGAGCACATCCCCATGCCGCGCATGACAAATACGTACATGCTTGCCGGTCAGGACAATCCTGAAGACATCATCCGCTCCGTCAAGCACGGTGTTTACGCCGTGAATTTCGGCGGAGGCCAGGTCGACATCACCAACGGAAAATTCGTCTTCTCGGCCAGCGAAGCCTACATGATCGAAAACGGCCAGATCACCGCTCCCATCAAAGGCGCCACGCTGATCGGCAACGGACCCGATGTGCTGACGCGCGTCTCCATGGTCGGCAACGACCTAAAACTCGACGAAGGCGTCGGCACCTGCGGCAAAGACGGCCAGGCCGTCCCGGTAGGTGTCGGCATCCCGACGCTAAAGATTGATCGCCTCACCGTCGGCGGCACCGCCCGCAAAGATCCCGGCGGCTTCATGCAGTAAAATTCGTTTGCCACTGATTCACACGGATTTTCACGGATTTGAAATCTTTGTCATTCCGAGCGGCTCGCAGCCGCGAATAGCGGCGAGAGCGAGCGAGGAACCTGCTTTCTTCTCGACGGAGAATATGACCCCAACCGAACTGGAAACCGGAAACCCGAAACTGGAAACTGACCTCAAATCCCTCGCCCAGGACATCGTCTCCCGCGCGATGAAAGGCGGCGCCACCGCCGCCGAATGCGTCGTCCGCGAGGGCGACGAATTCTCCACCCTAGTCCGCCTCGGCCAGGTCGAAACCCTGAAAGAATCCGGCTCGAAATCCATCGGCGTCCGTGTCTTCTTCGGACAGCGCGCCGCCAGCACCTATTCGAGCGACTTCTCCCGCGAAGGCCTCGACCGCATGGTGAAATCCGCGCTGGACCTGGCAAAGATCACCTCCGAAGATCCCTTCGGCGGCATCCCCGACGCCGCGCACCTAGGTCAGCTCACAACCGATCTCGACCTTTACCACGAAGACGTCTACTCGCTCCCCGGCCCCGACCGCATTGACTACGCCCGCCGCGCCGAAAAAGCCGCGCTTGATTTCGATCCCCGCATCAAAAACTCCGAAGGCGGATCCTTCGACGCCGCCACCGGCCACAAAGTCCTGGCCAACTCGCACGGCTTTGTCGGCGAATATCGCCGATCATATTGTTCCGTCGCCGCAGTCCCCATTGCCCAGACCGAAACCGGAGCCATGCAGCGCGACTACTGGTACTCGGTCGCGCGCACCCTCACCAAGCTCGATCCACCCGAGCAAGTCGGCAAGATTGCCGCCGAACGCACCCTCCGCCGCCTCGGCGCCCGCAAAGTCAAAACTGCTCACGTCCCGATCGTTCTCGATCCCATGGTCTCCACTTCAATCCTTGAGCACATCTTCGAAGGCATCAACGGCGACTCCGTCTACCGCGGCGCTTCTTTCCTCGCGGGCAAGCTCGGCCAGAAAATCGCCGGTGGCAACGTCAACGTCATTGACGACGGCACCATCCCCGGCGGCTTCGGCACCAGTCCCTTCGACGGAGAAGGCATTCCCACCCGCCGCACCGTGGTCATCGAAAACGGCGTGCTCAAGTCGTACCTCCTCAACACCTACACTGCTAAAAAACTGGGTCTTCACACAACAGCCAATGCGTCAAGAGGGCTCGCCGGTACGCCCGGCATCGGCCCCGGCAACTATTTCCTTCAGCCCGGTCCGAAGTCGCCCAAAGAATTGATCGCCGGAATCAAAGAAGGCCTCTACGTCACCGAATTTCTGGGCCACGGCGCGAACCTCGTCACCGGAGACTATTCCCGCGGCGCCTCCGGCCTCTGGATTTCCGCCGGAGAATTCGCCTATCCGGTCGAAGAGATCACGGTCGCCGGCAACCTGAAAGATCTGTTCATGAACATTTCCGAGATCGCCAGCGACCTCGAATTCCGCGGCTCCGTCGCCTGTCCCACAATCCGCATCGACGGCCTAACCGTCGGCGGCGAATAGAAGCACGTAGGGACGGACGCATTCGTCCGTCCGGGCGAGCGCAGCTCGCCTTGTGCTCCGTGCTTTGCTGGAAAAAGTTGGCTACGGCTCCTCCCTGACGGTTCTCTACCTGCAGAACCGCCCGCATCCGTCAGACCTGACTTTCGGCGGAGCAGACCTGCTCTTCGGCGTGCTGTTCCTGCTGGCATTCTTCAAAACGACGCCCTAGCATCGCCCCACTTCGGGTTTTCTTCGCGTCCTTCGCGAATCCTTTGCGCCCTTTGCGGTGCAATGCTTTTGGCCGCTAGCACGATGAGGCCCCCAAACTCTCTGCATCCGCACCCCCCTCCCGCCCCTCTAAAGGGCATGCTCCCTGGTTCCCAGCCTCCGCCCAAAGGACCCTTGTCGCGGCCTCGGAAACCGTATACCCTTCTTGCCTAATATCGCTATGTTCAGTCCCCACCCCAACCTGGCCGATGAAGTGAACCGCAGCATTATCCAGTCGGAGGTCGAAGGCGGCGTCTTCCTCAGCGACCTTCCTCCCTCTACTGTCCTCGAAATCCAGACCATGCACCACCGCTACACCGCTGTGCTCCTCGGCGGCAGCGAGGCTCTGCTCTCCGGCCATCCCGAGTTCTGCCCCACTCCCGTTCACGTCGCCATCGCCGGCTCGACCTGGGGAGGCTCCATGCTCAAGCTCCAGTATGTCGGCCGCGGCATGCACCTCGAATTCCGCCATCCCCATTACTCCACCCCCATCGTCACTTCTCCCATCCAGGAAATCCGCGACTACCATTCCGACTCCGACCCCGCCTGCGTAAACAACACCGACCGCAGTATGTCCTAATCCACGTGGCGCGGGCACTCCTGCCCGCGGCTTTTGATCTTTGCCCGGCGACGATCTGACTTCCACCTCTGCGGCGCAAGATTTTGCCTCTCAATCGCAAATCGCCAATCGAAAATCTGCAATCTGCGTTGACTTGCCACTCCGCACCCACTACCATTCCCGCCATCGCCCCTGCGGCGCACCGATCATGTCTCTGAAGATTGAATCCCGCGAAGTCGCGCACGTCACCATCCTCGACATCAACGGCCGTATTGTCCTCGGCGACGAAATCGGCAAGCTCCGCGATGCCATCCACGCCCTCATCGACCAAGGTAAGAAGAAGATCATCCTCAATCTTGCCGGCGTGGATTACATTGACAGCTCCGGTGTCGGAGAACTCGTCGGCTGCTACACCACCGTCCGCAACGCGGGCGGAGAACTCAAGCTCCTCAACCTCACCCAGAAGGTCAAGGACGTCCTCTACGTCACCAAGCTCTACACCGTTTTCGACGTCCGCGACGACGAATTCAACGCCGTAAAATCCTTCGACTATTTCTTCGCCAAATAACAGTTGCCCTTGTCATTCCGAGCGCAGCGAGGAATCTGCTTGTTGCCTGTGTGGGTCCGGGTCTCGGACCCGGACCTGCCGAGCGCAAGCTCGGCTGCCCCCGAGCCACTCTCGTCACTTCATCCTTCTCACTTCCCTGCTTTCGCAGTACTATTCCCCCAAGGGATGCTCATGGGCCACGCAAGTTGTGGGTGGGGGAGCCATGCAGCTCATGGACGAGCGCAAGCCAGACCGTCAAGCCTCGCCGGCGAAAGCCTCACCGCAAAAGTCTGCGCGAGAGATTGTCTGGAGTATTGACCGCAATTTTCAGGGATGGACCTGTTCCCAGTGCGAGTGGAACTACCCTTTGCCCACGCTGCTCAATGATCCGGAAGCCAAGAACGCCTACGATCGACTGGCAGCGGGCAAGTTCCGCGAGCACAACTGCTCCGACCACGCCTCTCGCCTCGCCACCGCCGGAGTCATCAGCTTTACCGCCCGCATCCGCAGGATGGTCGGTCACGGCTACAAGCCCAAAGACGCCGTCGAACTCATCCTGCAGGAAGTCGCGATCGAATATCCCAACCAGCCGAAGATTCTCGACCAGGCCCGCGCCGAAGGCGAAGACTTCCTCCGCCGCCTCCGCGCTGGCCTGATCTGACCAACCCTAAACAACCATGTGGGGACAGCCGCCCTCGGCTGTCCAGTCGAGCGAAGCTCGACAGCCGGGTGCTGGGTGCCCCATCCTAGCCGCGTTCTTTGCGGCTAGGGTGGGGACTTTGATTTCCTCCGCGGACCTCGTACCTCTGTGGTTTAGTTCCCCTGGATTGATACCCGAACCATCCTCGTCAATACAACGTCGAAACTGCGTACCACTTTTGCTCCGAACGAATGCAATGGCGATTCGCGTGACCACGTTCGATCCCGCGTCCGTCCCACTGTTACAGTCTTGATTCGCACGCGAGAAGCCGGGTGCCCCATTTCTCGCGCGCTCTTTGCGCGAGAAGTGGGGACTCTCGCGTTTTTCGAAGGGTGGCCGGGTGCCCCATCCTAGCCGCGTTCTTTGGGGCTAGGGTGGGGACTTTGACCTTCCAATACGACCGACGACTCCGTTTGGATTTGACACGCCGGGTACCCCCATTTCTCGCGCGCTCTTTGCACAAGAAGTGGGGATTCTCGTTTTTCGAAGGGGCGCCGGGTGCCCCATCCTAACCGCGTTCTTTGCGGCTAGGGTGGGGACTTTGACCTCCCAATACGACCGAGGACTCCGTTTTGGATTTGGTACGCCGGGTGCCCCATTTCTCGCGCGCTCTTTGCGCGAGAAGTGGGGATTCTCGCGTTTTTCGAAGGGTGGCGATTCTGGCAGTTAGTACCACTGTGGGGTGTGCCATC
Source organism: Candidatus Sulfotelmatobacter sp. (assembly GCA_052326105.1). Classification (GTDB taxonomy): domain Bacteria; phylum Acidobacteriota; class Terriglobia; order Terriglobales; family Acidobacteriaceae; genus Sulfotelmatobacter. Next base: position 63,382 of record JBKQRC010000078.1, read on the forward strand.
CTAACCCCATCCTTCGCGGTTAGGGTGGGGACTCTAAGTTCCTCCACGGACTCCCACTTTTACTCTTTTGATTCCCACCGCGAAAAACGGTCCGACTGATAACTGCCGACTACCCCTGACCCCTACTTCTTCCCCCGCAACATCCCCACCACTCGGTCGTAATCATCCACCGTGGAATACTCAATGACGATCTTCCCCTTCCCCTTCCTGTCCCGGATCTTCACCCGCACTCCCAGCAGCCGCTCCAGTTCGAACTGCGCCTCCCGCACATTCGGGTCCACCCAGCGCGCTCCACTTTTCTTCCTCGGCTGTCCCGGCATCCCGGGGAATGAATCCAGCCACCCGTTCATCCGCAGGACGAGCCTCTCGACCTGCTCCACCGTCATCCCCTTCTTCACCGCATACAGCGCCGCCTGCGTGATCTTGTCGTTGCTTTCCAGCTTCAGCAGTTCTTTCGCCTCGGCGAACTTAATCTTCTTTTCCGCCAGCAGCTGCATCACCTCTCGCGGCAGCCGCAGCAGACGCATGTAGTTCGACACCGACTCCCGCGACAGCCCCACCCGCTCCCCGATCTGCGCCTGCGTCAGCTTGAATTCCTCGCTCAGCACGCGGAACGCCTCGGCCTGCTCCAGCGGGCTCAGATCCTCGCGCTGCAGGTTTTCGATGATCGTCATCTCCGCCGCCTGCTGGTCGGAGACCCGCCGCACCATGGCCGGAATCGCCGTCTTCCCCGCCAGCTTCGTCGCATGCAGCCGCCGCTCGCCCAGAATCAGAATGTAGCGCCCTTCCTCTTCCGCCGGACGCACCAGAATCGGTTGCAGCACTCCATTCGCCTTGATCGAGTTGGTCAGTTCCTCAAGCGCGTCATCGCTCTCCACATAGCGCGTTTGAAACGGATTCTTGTCAATATTCTCGATGGCCAGATTGACCACCAGATTCCCCGGAATGCGCGACTCCGCCTGCGCAAAAATAGTGATGCTTTCACTTGATTGTGTGGGGCCGGATCTTTGATCCGGCCATGCCGAGCGCAGCTCGGCCGCTTCGTCTGACATTTTCACCACCCCGGACTCAGGTTGTGGCAAAACGGAAGCGGAGACGGCCGCTGCCCCGTGTGGCTCGGCTGTTGCGGTATCGCCGCCCACGCTCGCCGCCGGCGTTCCAGCCGTCCGTGCCGCAGCGACCACCCGCGGCCCCGGCAGCAGCGACTCCAGCCCCCGGCCCAAAGCGCGCCGCTTCTCCGCTTTTTCCTTCTCTCCAGAATGCCCCGTCTTCTCCGCCGCCGTAGAAGTCATGATCCCGTTCCCTCTCCTGTGCTCATGTGGGGACAGCCGCCCTCGGCTGTCCGGCCGAGCAAAGCTCGGCTAATTCCCTCTGACAATATCGATATTCATCAATCTAATATATCGATTAGTATCGATATACATCGCGCGCGCCCACCCCCGAAGTCTGAAGTCCGGCGTCTGAAGTCCGAGGTCTGGTCCCCCTCAGGCCGTCTTATCCATCTCCTCCGCGGGTGCCGGAACCTCTTCCACGGCCGCGTCCCGTGTCCCTCCGTGCTCCGTGCCCTCTGTGGTCAAGACTTCGCCAGCAACAGCCTGATCGCTGACGGCCCCCGCCTGAGGCTCGAGGTCCGAGGTCTGAGGTCCGACGCCCGAGGTCTGCCGCTCAATGATCTCCTTCGCCAGCCGGATGTAACTCTCCGCGCCCTTCGACCGCGGATCGTAAACCAGCGCCGGCATCCCGTGGCTTGGCGCCTCGGCCAGCCGGATGTTCCGCGGCACCGTCGTGGCGCACAGCTTCTCGCCAAAGAAGTTTTTGAGCTCTGCCTTCACCTGCTGCGCCAGGTTGGTGCGGTCATCAAACATCGTCAGCACCACTGCCTCAATCGCCAAGCTAGGATTCAGCCCCGCGCGTATGCGCTCGATCGTGTCCAGCAGCTCGCTGATGCCCTCCAGGGCAAAGTACTCCCCCTGCATCGGGATCAACACGGCGTCCGCCGCGACCAGCGCGTTCAGAGTCAGCAGATCCAACGCTGGCGGGCAGTCGAGCACGATGAACTCGAAGCGATCGCGCAGCGGAGCCAGCGCGTCGCGGATGCGGAACTCGCGCCGCTCTGCGTCCACCAGTTCGAGGTTCGCTCCAACCAGGTTCTTGTGCGAAGGAATGAGCCAGAGCTGTTCGAGCTCTGTGGTGAGCAGCGCCTCCTCAGCCGAGGCTGCGCCCATGATCATGTCGTAGGAGCTGACCCGTTCGGGATCCTTGACGAACCCCAATCCGCTGGTGGCGTTCGACTGCGGATCACAATCGACCAGCAGCGTGTTGACTTCGGCGGCCGCAAAGGATGCAGCCAGGTTGATGGCGGTCGTAGTCTTGCCCACGCCGCCCTTCTGATTGGCAACAGCGATGACGCGTCCCATGGAAGTGTAAGGAGAAACTAGAGCTAACTCCGCAGCATAAGGCTCTTTGCCTTGCGAAAGCAATCGAGAATCGCTGTGCATACACGTGAATTTATGTGCAAAACCGCGCTAGTGTTCCTGCAGGAACACTTGGTGCGTTTGTAGGCGGGCATGAATTCCCAGGCGAGGCTGGTTGAAAAGTGCGAAGTGTTCCTTAAGGAACACTGTGGAAAACTCAAAGTGCTCGCCTGGACAGCTCCGTACTGGCTGCCAATCTCATAGTGAGATTTGGCCAGAGCATCCCACTTATGCCTTAGCAGAAGCTAATTTATACACTTTATGCCCGGTTGGACTGTCAAGTTTTGGCTGTTTTACTCCACTATTCGGAGTTTGGTTCGGGTTCACTGGAATGGGCGGTGAGCTATGACCAGGACTCTGGATTCAGAGAGCGGGATAGGCTCGGGTGTGGCCCAGGAGAAGTTGGGCAATGAGGCGCGAGCCTGGTCGAGTTGGGCAGAGGAGATCAAGAGAGCTAGGTGACCTCCGGGGGCGACCAGGCTGGCGGCGATGGGAAGGGTGGCAGCGAAGCGCTCAACCGCGCGCAGAGTGACCAGGTCGAAGACAGTTGCGAGAGTTTCGGCGCGGACGGCTTGTATATTGACCTCCGTCAATGTAAGGGCACGGACGACTTCGCGCAGGAAGGCTGCCTTCTTGTGGTTGGATTCGATCAGGGTAAGGGCGATCCCAGGAGCCCAGAGTTTGATGGGGAGGCCGGGGAATCCGGCGCCGGAGCCTAGATCGGCGACGGCGGGGCGGTCGTTGGTCGCAGGTCGTTGGTCGTTGGCGGGCGCAGGGGTTAAAGCCCCAATCGCTTCGTGGCCGGTTACGCGGCGCTGACGCGCCGATCTTCCACGATTCTGAGCAAGGGCCGACACGTCGGGGGCGCGGACAGCCGCCGAGCTGCGCTCGGCCTGGCCGGGTCTTAGACCCGGCCCCACACGAGCTTGGGCCGGGAACAAGCGTTGAGCGGCGAAGAGGCTTTCGCCGAAGTGGCGGGTGACGATGGCTTCGGGGTCGCGGATCGCCGTGAGATTGATGCGGGCATTCCAGCGAATCAGTAGATCGATGTACATCGATATATTAAGCAGCTGTGCGGACGACAGGACAGAAGGTTCCTCGTCGCTTCGCTCCTCGGAATGACAGGAGGGAGGGTTGGGGCCGAGGAACGGTTGGAGCAGCTCGGCGATGCGGGCGGGGTTCATTCGATCTTCGATTGTAGATTGGCGGCTGGCGCGGGGCACCGCAAAATCTCTCAACACAGAGGACGCGGAGGCTCTCCCCGTGACGACTCTTCCCAACGCTTGTCATCCCGTCCGGAGCGAGGGATCCGGGTTCCAGCTTGCACGACCAACATCGCTGCTGCGGGCAAACCCCGAGGTCCCTCGCTTTGCTCGGGATGACACTTCCGGTAGAGGCTTCGGTAACTGTGAAAAGGGCCGGTGACGAACGGATTGAAAGTTGGCGCTGGTTTGCCATAGGTCGCGGAGCGTCCATGGTACGAAGGTAACAAGAAACCCGGGGCGGCGGAACTTAGGATTGAGGTGGTCGTGCCTGGGGGCATTCCATGTCTAATTCTGCTTCGCGCATCTCGTTCTCCGATCGCATTTCGGGACTCTTTTTCAGTTTTCTCTTTCTTAGCTTCGTTCTTCTTACCTTCCTCTTTCTTAGCCCGGGAGCCGCAGCGCAAAATTCCCCGAAACCGCTGCGAGCCAGTCAAGTGCTGGCGCTGCAAGCGGGCGGGGCGCTGCCGGAGAACTTGGCGCACGACATCGAGGTGCGGGGACTCAGCTTCCATCCCGATGAGGAGTTTGTTGCCCTGATGAAGAAGGCGGGGGCAGGTGCGAAGGTCCTGAGCGCGTTGAGTAAAGCCAAAATGACTGCGCCGGAAGAGGTGAAGCCGGACCACGAGTTGTTAGTGCAACTCAGCGATGCAGCCGTGCTGATGAACAAGGAGCAATATGCAGAAGCAGGAGCGAAGCTGAATGAAGCGCTCGAGCGCAGCTTCGCCCGCATGGAGACCGGGTTTGTCATGGCCGATCTGTTGCGGCGGGTGGAGGAATACGAAAAGGCGTCAGAGGTGTATGCAGAAATCCTGCAACAGGAGCCTGATTTTCCGGAAGTGCACGACGCGGCCAGCTTCATTCTTTACAAGCTGGGGGATCACGAGAATGCGCTGAATGAGGCCAAGGCAGCGTTGGCGGAGAATCCCAATGATGCCGAGGCGCATAAGAATGCGGGACTCGCGTTGGATGAAGCGCAAAGGTTCGATGCGGCAATCGCCGAATATAAAGAGGCATTGCGCATCAAGCCGGACTACGCGAGCGCGCACAACAACCTGGCCATTCTTTTTACCCACATGCACGCTTACGACGACGCCATCGCGGAATACAAAAAGGCGATTGCGATCGATCCGGGTTTTGCGCTGGCGCACTACAACCTGGGAATCGCATACAAAGAAAAAGGAGACCTAACGGGCGAGATTCGTGAGTACCGCGAGGCGAAGCGGCTCAACCCGAACGATCCGAGGTGCCGGCAGAATCTGGCGTCGGCGCTGATGCAGCAGGATGTGCACGCGGCTGTTCTGGAATTGCGGGAACTCGAACGAAAGTTTCCCGACTTCGAAATGTGTCATGTGTGCCTGGGGAATGCGCTGGCCGCGGAAAACGATGTTGACGGGGCGGAGGCGGAGTATCGGATGGTGATCAAGCTGTCTCCGGCGGATCCGGATGGGCACGTTGGGCTGGGAAATCTGGAGAAGCAGGAGAAGAAATACGATGCGGCGCTGGAGGAATACAGGGTCGCCGAACAGGTGGCGCCGTACGCGCCCGACGGGTTCAAAGCTGCGGGGCAGCTATTGCTGGAGAAGAAGGACTACGCGGGAGCTGTGGCGGAATTGAAAGAGGCGGAGAAATCAGCGCCGAGCAGCTGGGAGGTACACGAACTCTATGGGCGGGCGCTGGATGCGACCGGGGATCGGGACCTGGCGATCTCAGAGTTGAAGGAGGCGATCGCGCTCGATCCGAAGCAGGGGCAGGTGATGACGGAACTGGGCGCGGTGCTGGAGAAAAATGGCGACTGGGTGGGCGCGCTGGAGCAGTATCGAAAAGGGGCCCTGATCGATTCCGCCCGAGTGAACAAGGCGGTGCTGGGCGAATCGGTAATGATCTACGAAAAGAGTCCTCAGAAAGAACATGCGGCGGCGCAGAAGCGGTTCGAGGGATACGTGGGATCGCTGAAGGCGTCCGGGAAAGACGACCAGGCCGCGGAGCTGGAGAAGCGCGTTCAGATATTCGAGAACTCGGGCAGCACGCGGGAGAAAGAGCAGGCGGCAATGGGGGCCGGGGACCAGGCGATGAGAAGTGGGCAGGCGGAAGAGGCCGAGAAGTCGTTCAAAGAGGCGGTGGGGCTGGCGGAGCAGTTGCCGCCGGGGGACGACACGCTGGCGGTGGCCCTGGGCAAGCTGGGGCAGGCGTACGCCATGCGGCGGAATTTGACGGATGCGGACGCGGCATTTCACCGGCAACTCACGCTGATCGAAAAGACGTTTGGGCCGATGTCGCCGCGCATGACCGATCCGCTGTTCTTTCTGGGAATGGTAGCGGCGCAGAGCCAGAATTATGTGTCGGCGGAAAGCTATCTCTCGCGATCGGTCGAGATCAATGTGCATGCGTTTGGCGAGAAAAGCCGCGCGCCTCGGAAAGCTTCCGAACCCTCGCGGGGTTGTATATGGCGCAGAGCCAGTGGGACAAAGCGGAAGTGTATCTGCTGCGCGCCGTGAAGGCGGTGGAAGATCCAGATGACACCGGCGACGTGCTGATGCCGTTGTGGGGATTGTGCGACATGTACGAACGCTGGGGGAAACCCGAGAAAGCGGAGCCGTGCTGGGATCGCGCGTCCGAAATCATGGACAAGCAGTATGGAAAGAACAGTCCGAACCTGGTGAAGTCGTTTGCCACCGAGGCCGATGTGCTGCGGCATGTGGGAAAGACGAGAGAGGCAGAGATGCTGGAGCAGCGGGTGGCGAAGATTCAGCAGGCCGTGCAGCACTGACCGGGGCGCGGGCAGATCAGCGCGCAGGCATTCTTAGCGTGTCTCCTTTTCGGTGGGGTGTCTCAGTTTGGTGACGCAGACGGACTGCGCTGTCGAGCTTCGCTCGACCGGACAGCCGGGGGCGGCTGTCCCCACACATTTCCTTCCTCAGGCCGAGACATCACCCTTTTTCACGAAGCCTTGACAAGAGAATGTGCTTTCGGTATATTCAGTTTGTACTGAAAGAAACGTCATGGCAGAACTAACCGGATTACAAAAGCAGTACATCCTGCACTGGGGGGAGATGGGAACGCGGTGGGGGATCAACCGGACGGTGGCGCAAATCCACGCGCTGCTGTACCTGTCGCCGCGGGCGGTGCCGGCCGAGGAGATCGCGGCGACGCTGAGCGTGGCGCGGTCGAACGTGAGCACGTCCATCCGGGAACTGGAAACCTGGGGGATCGTGCGGGCGGTGCACGTGCTGGGCGACCGGCGGGAACATTATGAGTCCATGAAGGACGTGTGGGAGATGTTCCGGCTGGTGATTGAGCAGAGGAAGCGGAGGGAGATCGATCCAACGCGGGAAGTGCTGCGGCGCTGCCTGGCGGAGGTGGATCCGAAGGAACCGGGGGCGGAGTACACGCGGGAACGGCTGGAGGCGATGGCGGGCTTTTTCGAAGCGGTGACGCAACTGTACGACCAGATGAAGCGGCTGCCCACGGGGACGGTGAGGAAGATGTTGCGCATGGGAGCGAAAGTGCGGAGGAAGGCGGGGTAATTTTTTTGGGGTTCTGAATTCTGTTTGTACGGAACGATCTGACAGGACAGATTTAGGAAGTCAAAATCCCCACCCTGTCGCGAAGAACGCGACAAGGGTGGGGCACCCTGGGACAAGGACGGGCCTGCCAAGAGTTATGAGACAACTTGTAACCATCACGGGGGCATTCAGCTACACGGGCAAGTACACGACGGGGCTTCTGCTGGACCGTGGGTATGAGGTCCGTACGCTGACCAATCATCCTCCAGCGCAAGATCCGGACCGGCCTGATCCCTTTGGCGGACAGGTCGAAATCTTTCCCTACAACTTCGACCGGCCTGAGGAATTGCGGCGGAGTCTGGAGGGTGCTTCGACCCTGATCAATACCTACTGGGTGCGGTTCCCACGCGGGGGCACGACGTTTGCGGCCGCGGTCGGGAACAGCCGGTTGCTGATCGAGGCGGCGAAGGACGCCGGGGTCCGGCGGATCGTGCATGTCAGCATCGCGAACCCGTCGCTGGATTCGCCGCTGGGCTACTACAGCGGGAAGGCGCAGGTCGAACAAGCGGTGCGCGAGTCTGGACTGTCGTACACGATTCTGCGGCCCACCGTCATTTTCGGAACCGAAGACATATTGATTAACAACATCGCGTGGTTCGTGCGGCATTTTCCGGTGTTTGCGATTCCGGGAGATGGAAAGTACGGAATACGTCCGATTTATGTCGAGGACATGGCGCGGCTGCTCGCCGATGGGGTGAATCAGCAGGAGAACGCTGTAGTGGATGCGGTCGGGCCGGAAACATTCGGTTTCGAGGAACTGGTGCGGTTGATCGCGCAAAGCGTGGGGCGGCGGATTCACGTGGCGCACGTGCCGATGACGGTGGCGTATGTTGCGACGCTGCTGACGGGCTGGATGGTGCGGGATGTGGTCCTTACCTGGGAGGAATACGAGGGGCTGATGAGCAACCTGCTGGCGAGCGAGGCGCCGGCTGCAGGGCGAACGCGGCTGAGCGCATGGCTCGCGGAAAATGGAGATCGCGTGGGGAGAAAGTATGCGTCGGAAGTGGGACGGCATTTTGCAAAGACCAAAAGCTGACCACAGAGGACACAGAGGACGCGGAGGTGAATATGACTGGCGAACTGATGAAAGAGCTGATCTGGGGAGCGGGGGTGGTGCATGTGGGGATTATCGCGGCGAATGTCCCGCTGCCGGGGCGACTGCGGGTGCGGGAACGGCTGGCGGGAGTTCCGCGATTTGTGCGGCAGATTTTCTACGTGCATTGGATCTACATCGTGATCGTGCTGGCGCTGTTTGCGGCGCTGTGCTTCGGATTCGCACCGGAGCTGGCGGGGGCCAGCGCCCTGGGACGGTTTCTGAGCGGATTTATGGCGGGATTCTGGCTGCTGCGGATCGTGCTGCAAGTTTTCTATTACGACCGTGACATGCGGCGGGAGAATCGAGCGCTCGACATGCTGTACGTGGGCGCGTTGATTGTGCTGGTGGTTGTGTTTGGAATCGCGGCGGTGAGGCCGGTGCGGTGAGAGGAAATCCCCACCCTTCGACAAGCTCAGGGGCAGGCTTTCCCGCAAGAGACGCGAGAAATGGGGCACCCGGCTGGGAGGTGACTATGGGGGGACTCGATCTGCCGGAAGCGGGTAACAACGAGAGTAGTGCGATGGATGTACGTCTGGGCGAGTTGAGACAATCTCTGGAGTCGGCGACGGAAGGCATGACCGGCGAACAATGGGCCTGGCATCCTCCGGGCAAATGGTGCGCGGCGGAAGTGTTGGAACATCTGTATCTCACCTACACCGGAACGATCACGGGATTGGAGAGAGTATTGAGAAAGGGAAAGCCGCTGGCCTCGCGGGCCTCCGTGGCGCAACGCGCGCTGACCTTCGCGGTAGTGGGATTGGGACACATGCCCGCCGGGAGCAAAGCACCTGCCATAGTCGAACCGCGGGGCCTGCCGGCGGAGACGGTGCGAAACGAGATGGGGCAAAAGATTGCGGCGATGGATGCGATCATCGCGCAGTGTGAAAGACGCTTCGGGAGCCGGGTCCCGCTGCTCGATCATCCGATTCTGGGTCCGTTGAATGCGAGACAGTGGAGAAAGCTTCATCTGGTGCACGGACGGCATCACCTGAAACAGCTTCTCCGGCTCCGCTTGCAGGAAGCGCAAGAAGGGCGCGGCGCCTCGAATGACGGGGCTGCTTCGTCGGCGAGGATATCCACCACGCTCGGTGCCGTCGCTTGGGCGGGGCTGGCGGTGCTGGCGCGGGTGGGGATTGCGCGTCTGGGCGCGATCGAGCTGATGTTTCTGTTTGCACCGCTGGTGATTGTTCCGTTGGGGATGGAACTGGCGCGCGTGATTGGCGGGCGAATGATGGGCGGAGGCGGGTGGTTCGAAGAAGCGGCGCGCCGACTGCAACCCGTGGGCGCGGCCTTCGCGGTGGCAGCGATGTGGATGGGACCGGGGCGGAAGGCTGGGTTGTTCGCGCTGGGATGGATGGTGGTCTGTGGGCTGATGGCAGGGTCCGGCGTGAGTGAAATCTTACGGTCTCCGTGGAAAGGCGCGGGCAGGAGTGCCCGCGCCACACCGGCCTCGACCACACTTGTGTCGCTCACAATGGCCATCGGGCGGATGGATCTGGCGGTGGGCGGGGCTTGGCTGGTGGCATCACGGCTGGGACTGCGGCCGATGGGAATTCAGGAGCCGATCGGGCTGCTGACTGCGGTGCATTTTCATTACGCGGGATTTGCCACGGCGACGATTGCCGCTGCGACTGTTGCGTTTGCGGCTAAGCGCGGCGGGGAGCGATGGCTGAAGTGGGTGGTGATTGCGGTTGTGGCGTTGCCGTTTGTGGTGGCTGTAGGGTTTGTGGTGTCTCCGGCGCTGAAGATGGTGGCGGCGCTGGTATTCTCGGCGAGCGTGGCCGCGCTGGCTGTCTTCGTGCACGCGAGTGGAAGACAGGCCGAGGATGCGACGGCGCGGGTCCTGCTGCAAGTCGCGGCCGGCGCGGTTTTCGCGGGGATGGTGTTTTCCGGAGCGTATGCGATTGCGGACTTCGTGGGGAGCGATGCCTTGACCATTCCGCAGATGGCGAGAACGCACGGCATTCTGAATGCCGTTGGCTTCTGTTTGCCGGGATTGCTGGGGTGGCTGGTGGAGAGCAGTGGTCAGGGGCCGGAGTCACGCCACTCTTCGGAATGAGAAAAATCCTGCGCATCTGATCAGAGTCAGAATTCACTGGGGAAGTCAAAATCCCCACCCTAGCCGCAAAGAACGCGGCTAGGATGGGGCACCCGCCACCCAGCCACGATCCGGTAAAATCGTAGGCAGTCTTTCTGGGGTTTCTGATTTTCAATCGAAAAAGGATACGAGCGCATGACGCAGGTACAGGGGAGTGGCGGAGTTCTCGACGAGGCGCGCGGAGCGGCCGACAAGAAGATCTGGATGACGCTGACCGGGCTGCCGCTGACGATGAGACTGGAGTGGCCGTTTCACCGGGCGACGTCAGGGGCGGATTTCTGGGTGCTGCATGGGGATATCCGGCTGGTTGGGTCGGACGAATTGCACGCGCCGGTGGCGGTGAATCTGTCGCAGACGGTGCGCGAAGTGATGCCGTCTCTGGATCCGGAGCACGCCGAGGCTCCGGTGATCAACGCGCTGCGCAAGGAAGTGGACCGGCGGCAGATTGAGTTCCTGAAGTCGGGGAAGCTGCTGCCGGTGCCGTTTTCCAGCCGCCATTACGATTTCAAGCGGAAGCAGTGGATTTTTGGGAAAGCGACAGATGAGGCGATGGGGGAGTTCATCGAGAGGAAAGTGTATTGGGAGACGAATGTAATTCCACCCAGATCTGGTGGTGCGACACGGGTGTGGATTGGCGATCCGGCGGATGCGCAGTATTTGCAGACGACGCCGGCGCACTTGATGGAAATCGTGGGGCAAGCTGTGGCTGAGGGATTGTTGAGGATCGACGGCGAGTGGGCGGAAGCGACGACGGAACTGATGAATCAATCGGCTCGATTCGAGAGTGCGAGACGCGCCGCGGTGGAAGAGTTGGAGAAAAAGCACGCGTTCGAGAGAGGGTAGGAGCTCCGAGTCGCGAGTGAAGGTCAAAACCCCCACCCTGTCGCCAAGAACGCGACAAGGGTGGGGCACCCCGAGCGACAATCCCCCACGTTGCCCGACAACACGGTTGTAGAGGGAGTGAAGCGCAACAGAAGTTGAGCCTCGGGACGGTGCCTTCGAAGTGACTGGCCCGGGGGCAGCCGTCGAGCTGCGCTCGACCGGACAGCCGAGGGCGGCTGTCCCCACATGGGGCACCCGGCACCCGCGACCGAGACAGGGAAGTCAAAATCCCCACCCTGTCGCAGAAAACGCGACAAGGGTGGGGCACCCCGAGTGACAATCCCTACTTCTCGCAAAGAACGCGAGAAATGGGGCACCCGCATTAACTTGGGTGGCGGCTAGTTGGGTGACGGCTTGCGGATCTGTTGTGCGATGACAGTACCTAGATCAAGTAGAGTCATCAGGGAAATGATGCCGAGCGAGATCACGCAGTAAACGCACCAGACGCCGAGAACGTCTTTTTCGATGTGAGAAAGATACAGCGAGAAGCCCAGCCCACCGAGGATGACGACCAGCAGCAGGCGGTAGGAGCGCAGGAAAGCGAGCGCGCCCATGAGAATGTATCCGGCGATGCCGAGGGCGGCGACCGGGATTCCGGCGAGCATGGCGTAAGAGCTGTGGTTGACGACGCCGCAATCCCAGCGCTCATTGATGCTGCAGGGGGAATCGCCGTATGTGCGGTAATGTTCGCGCAGGGCGAGAGAAGAGACAATCACGCCGAGTAGGGCAAGGATGAGAAGTGCGTATTTCATGAGTTCTCTCTTTCAAGCAAGTGGGCAATGTTGGACTTTGCCCGGCACCAAAAACATTCTGACCGCGAAGAACACTAAGGGCGCGCGAAGGCCGCTAAGAAGATTGCCAGTTAAGCTTACGGTCTGTTGTGAAACTAGAATCTCCGACCCCTCTGCGCCTGAAGGCGCATCCATAACGCCGCACTTACGGCATGCCTGAAAGGCATGCCCTGATACGAACCGTGCTTGCACCACAAACGCTAGCCCTTGGGTCCGAGTGCGGCAGCGGCATCCTTTATTAGATCAGAAACCTGCCAGTCGCCGCCGTGATACCACTTCACGACTTTGCCGTCGGGACCGATGACGGTGGTCGAGAGGTTATGGGTGATCAGGCCGCCCTCGGGCTTGACGGTCAGGGCGAAGAAATCGGTGATCTTGGGCAAATCCGGCGCGCGCAGAACGGCAAACTCCCAGCGGTTGAACAGCGCCGGATCATGCGTGTGCGCGACCGAGAAACCGTAGTCGCGAAGAACCTTAGGCGTGTCGTGTTCGGGATCGAAGCTGATGGTCAGCAGATGCGCGCCGGCCAGAGCTGGATTGGCGGTGAGTTGCTGATAGATCTGGGCGAAGTTGCTGCTCATGCGCGGACAGAAATCGGGGAAGGGGCAGCGAGTGTAAACAAAAGTGAGGACGAGAACCTTCCCGCGATATTGCTGGAGCGAAATCCGTTTGCCGCTTTGGTTGGTGAAGGAAAAGTCGGGGACCTCCTCGCCGGGAGCGGGCATGTGCAGAGTATTTGCGGACGCCGCGGGGAAGGACGGGGCGCGGGCGGTGACTTTAACGTTTTCGAGCCAGTAGTTGATCGGCTCAGCGTGTTCGTCCTCGTCGGGCTGGGCTTGAACTAAGTCGGCGGAAATGGAATCGCCGGGGATAAGCTGGTTCAGCGTGGCTACGGGCTTGATCTTGTAAGACATCGTCATGGCGTCCATGAAGCCGGGGACACGGTCGCCGTCAATAGCAGCGGACTGGTCCTGGAGGTCGATGGAAACGATCCGGCCGCTGAACGCGTAGCGTTTGGCGGCGGAGGGTTGGGAGGACTTGGAGTGGCACGCGGTGAGAAGGACGAGAAAGAGGGCAGTGAGAATGATGGTGGACGTTTTCCCGCGCTTCGAAGACTGCGAAGGGTGGGACGTCAAAATCCCCACCCTGTCGCAGAAGACGCGACAAGGGTGGGGCACCCGCCTCGATTGCGTTCGGGATGACAGCTCGTTATGTCGCTGCATGGCTTTCATTCTAATGTTCAAAAGTGAAAGCGGTAACGGAGTTCGGCATAAATCTCACGGGGATTATTCCAGTGATATCCGCCGAAGGTGAGGCTATTGTCATACTCGACCCGGCGATTCGCCACGTTTAATGCGGTAAGTGACGCGGTGAAGCGTTCGCCGAAGTCCTTGCCGAGCGAAAGATCGAAGGTGGTGTGCTGCGGCAGATAATTGCCCGGATAGGGCGCGCCGGGGAAAGCGTTGCTGAAGCCGGAACCGTAGTAAATGTTGGTGGAAGCATAGGCGCGCCAGGGGAGGGTAACATCGCCGCCCAGGTTGAGCGTGTTGCGCTGGTCGTGATCGAGCGGACACAGGTTCACTCCGGGCGGGCAGGTGTTGCCGGCGCTCTCCAACCCGCCTATGACGGGGCCGCCGCCCTCAGCGATCTGGTTGGAGTAGGCGAGGTGAACTTGTCCGCGGTGGGCGATGCGGGGAGAGCGCAGCGTGAGTTCCCATCCTCGAACCAGGGCTCGGGAAATGGCGATGGGGAAAAAGATGCTGGAAGCGCCGATATTGTTGTGGTCGAGGAAATTGACGGCGTTGGTTTGGAAGTTGTCGGCGTCGAGAATCCATCCGCGGTAAGGGATGGTCACGCCAAATTGATGCTCCTCGTCGCGCTCGCCGGGAAGCGTGCCGAATCCGAGGCCTTGCTGCTGGGTGTAATGGATGAGAGCTGGACCGGAGACGGTTTCGATGGGCGGCGCCTGATAGTAGTGTCCATAGAAAGCGCGGAAGGTCCAACGAAGTTTAGGGATGGTGACGGTGGCGCCGAAGCGCGGTTGGATGGCGGACTCGTCGACGGGCCGCGCGGTCGAGGTGACGGCAAAGTTGCCTTCGGAGAAGCGCGTGGGGCGCATCCCGGCGGAGAGCGTCAGCCAAGGAAAAGGTTTGAATTTGTCGTCGAGGTAAAAGGCCTCGAGACTGGCGGAGGGCTGTTCGGTGTCGTTGATGGCCGGGTTGCCGCTGCCGTCGTTGAAGATGGCGCCGAAGAGCTGATTATCGCTCTGGTAGAAGCCGAGGAATCCAGCCTGCAGATCGTTCTTATTGTAGTTGGCGGCAAGGCTGGCCTGGCCTCCGGCGTAAGTGGAGCCTCGGTCCTCGGTGGTAGCGATGGGAACGTCGGCGGGATTGCTGGCGTAGTCGCCGGCGTTGTGGTGATAGAAGGGCGAAACCGTGGTCGTGAGATGCGAGTTGAAAGTGTGCAGCCAGGTGAAAAGGATGCCGGCATCGGCCTCGTGTTCGGCGTCGCGCAGACCGATGCTGGGAGTGTACTGACCGCTGGCAGGGCTGTTTTCGATGTCGTTGGGGAAAGGATCGTAAGGGATCTGGAAATAGTCGCGGCGAAGTGAGGTTACAAGGCGCAGTTGGTTGGAGGGATCGGCATTATAGATAAACGAGCCGAAGCTGCCGACGCCGTTCACGGCGTCATGCACAACTTCGGGGACGGGCGGCTGCAGGCCGAGATTGCTGCGGTTGCCGTTGAAGCTGGCGTAGTAGGCAAAGCGTTCAGTGTGGCTGCCGAAACTGAGCGCGTCGTTGGTCTGGTAGAAATTGCCGGCGCTGAGGACGAGTTCGGCTTCATTGTTGCGCTCGAATCCAGTGCGGGGCACGACGTTGAAGACTCCGTAGGTACGGTCGCCGAACTCGGCGCCATAGCTGCCGCGATTGACTTCCACATACTCCAGGTCTTTCGGATCGAACTGCGGTCCGACGTTCTGCGCGATGGCCGTGTTGATGACGGGAATGCCGTCGAGCAGCCAGGTGGTCTGGTGGCCGCCGCGCATGTGGAGCATGTCGTGCGTGATGTAAGCGCCGGGGACGTAGTCGGTGATCATGGCCATGCTGTTGGAGCGGTCGGCGCCGGGAGTGCGCGCGATGTCGAGATGATCGACCAGCGTGATGGGCGTGGCTGAGTCTGTGGGCACAACCTCGGATGCGGCCGAAACCGTGACCTTTGCGTTTGCCGTGGCGATTTGTAATTGAAAGTGAACGACCGGCACGGTTCCCGAGATGACGGTGACGTCCTGCGCCGTCTGCGCGAATCCGGGGCTGGCGACACTGACGGAGTACTCGCCCAGAGGGACGGCGTTAAACTGAAACTCGCCAGTGGCGTCCGTGGTGACGGTTTTTCCCCAGTCCGACGATTTCGCCCGGAGCATTACCATGGCTCCCTGCACGGGGCGGTGCTGCGGATCGTGGACAATGCCGCGAATGGCGCCGTAGATATTGGCGAAGGCAACCACGCTGGTTAGCAACAACGCCGGAATGATCAGGGTCTTTTTGAAATTCACTTTGCCTCCATGGGAGTCGGGTCAGGGCGGTCCGCTGCAAGCGCGGGGATTTCCCTGGCAGTTGGCTTGTGGTTTAAGCGGGAGACGGTTTCAGCAGGCGGGAGGGGCGCGGGTGGATTGGGAAGAGGAGAGATCTGCGGCGGGAGAACTGGTGTGCGCTTCGGCGATTTGAAGTTCGACCTGGCGCGCGAGAATTGCCGTCACCGGCGGCTGGGGATGCGCCCATTGTGCAGTGGTCACCGCGCGGCAGCAATCATGATTGCAGCAGCCCGGACTGTGGAAAGCGAGCCGGTCTGAATCCGCAGGGAGAGAACCGTGGCACTGGTGTGTCTTGCGGAGACAACAGGCATGCAGCGGCGCAGGGGTAGCCGCGAGCGCCAGCGGAACAAAATTTCCGGCAAGCGCGAACAACAACAGCAATCTGGCGGTCAGGCGGTGCATGCTTTCGAAATGAACCCCAAGGTGGGGAAAGGATAGAACAGCATCGCGGATGGGCGCAAGCGTGAGGGCGGACTTCGGACTTCAGACGTCGGACCTCAGACCTCGGACCTCGGACTTCGGACCTCAGACTTCGGACCTCGGGCGGTCCGCGCAGTTGGTGGGAGGAATGGGGCGCCGGACTATACTCTTAGGGCCTGACGGTTCGGCCGCATCCGCGACCCATCCCAAACCGTTGGTGAAGCAGGTTGAAAGAATTTGTGAGACACGGTGGAGAAAGAGGATCTGCTATGGCATTGTTCCGCACGAGTTTCCTGGCTCTTATCGTTGCATGCTTTCTTTCGCTCGCCAACGCGCAGCAGTCCAGCGCGCCTAAATCCGAACCGGCAAAGTCTGAGACGTCAACGTATGAACCGGCGCTGGATGTCACTGCGATGGATGCGAGTGTCGATCCCTGCGTGGATTTTTTCGCGTATTCCTGCGGAGGATGGATCAAGAAGAACCCAATCCCGCCCGACCAATCGTCGTGGGACACGTATTCCAAGATGGAGGATGAGAATCGGGTGCGGCTGCGGGGCATTCTCGAAGCGGCGGCTGCGCCCGACGCTGGGCGCAACGCGGTCACGCAGAAGATTGGCGATTATTACGCTTCCTGCACGGACGAGAAGGCGATCGAGGCTAAGGGAGCGCAGCCGCTGCAGCCCGTGCTGGATCGGATAGAAAAGATCAGCTCGAAGGCGGAGATCGCCGATGTGGCGGCGTCGATGATTGACGACCGCGTCCTGTTTGAATTTGGGTCCATTCAGGACTATCGCGATGCGAACCAGGTGATTGCGGCAGCAGACCAGGGCGGGCTGGGCCTGCCCGACCGCGACTACTACACCAAGGACGATGCCAAGTCGGTGGAACTGCGCAAGGCTTATCTGGCGCACGTGCAGAAGATGTTCGAACTGCTGGGCGACAAGCCGGATGCGGCCGCGGCCGAAGCGCAAACCGTCATGCGCATCGAAACCGCTCTGGCCAGGGGCTCGATGACGCGGGTGGAGCGCCGCGATCCGAAGGCGCTCGACCACAAGATGACGAGCGCGGAACTGGAGAAGATTGCTCCCCAGTTCAGCTGGCAGGTTTACTTCACGAAAGTGGGCATGCCGTCGCTCGCCTCTCTGAATGTGGCGGCTCCGGGATTCTTCAAGGCATTGAACGAAGAGATCGGGAAAGAAAGTCTCGCCGATTGGAAAACCTATTTGCGCTGGCATCTGGTGCGCTCGGATGCGCCGCATCTTTCTTCCGCATTCGTGAATGAAAACTTCGCGTTTTACGGCAAGACTCTACGCGGGCAACAGGAACTGCAGCCGCGCTGGAAACGCTGCACCGAGGCGGTAGACAGCTACCTGGGCGAGGCTCTGGGACAAGCCTATGTCGAGAAATATTTCAGCGCTGACGCCAAGCAACAGGCGTTGAAGATGGTGAAGGAAATTCAGGCGGCGATGGAGCAGGACATCAACAGCTTGTCGTGGATGTCTCCGGCCACCAAGCAACAGGCGCTGGTGAAACTGCATGGCATGGCCAATAAGATTGGATATCCCGACAAATGGCGCGACTACAGCAAACTGGAAATTGTGCGCGGCGATGAAATGGTAAACGTCGAACGGTCGCGTCAATTCGAGTTCAACCGACAGCTGGCCAAAATCGGCAAGCCGGTGGATCGCGGCGAGTGGGGCATGACTCCACCGACGGTGAACGCGTATTACGATCCGCAGATGAACGACATTAATTTTCCAGCGGGCGTCCTGCAGCCGCCGGCGTTCGATCCCAAGTCTGATGCCGCGCCCAACTATGGCGACACGGGCGGCACGATCGGCCACGAGCTCACGCACGGCTTCGACGATGAAGGCCGCCAGTTCGACGCCCAGGGCAACCTGCGCGACTGGTGGACCGAAAATGACGCGAAGGAATTTGTGAAGCGAGCCAGCTGCATCTCGGACCAGTATTCGACCTACACGATCATTGACGACATCAAGATCAACGGCAAGCTGACGCTGGGCGAGGACACCGCCGATCTGGGCGGGTTGATCCTGGCCTACATGGCGTGGCAGCAGGACACCAAAGGGCAGAGGATGGAGCCGATTGAGGGATTGACGCCCGAGCAGCGCTTCTTCATCGGCTACGGGCAAAGCTGGTGCGGCCAGACTCGCGATGAGACCAAGCGCTTGCGCGCGACGGTGGATCCGCATTCTCCGGAAAAATATCGCACCAATGGCGTGGTCTCGAACATGCCGGAATTTCAGGAGGCATTCCACTGCAAAACGGGCGCGCCCATGGTGAATCAGAACCGGTGCCGGGTTTGGTAGGAAGAGACTTCGTGGCGCAATCTGTTTTAGGAAAAGCTCTGCTTAAGTTCTCCGAAGCGAAAAGCGGGTTACTCGACTTCGCGGAATTGCCCCGTAAACGGGCAATTCTGCTCGCTCGAAATGACAGATTTGAGCTTAGTCAGAGCTTTCTCAGGTCAAACGCGCGAACCTGCGGTTCGACTCGGGCAGGTCAACGCCGGTGAGGAGCCACGCTGCAATCCCGCAGACGAACGCGACGACGAGCGACGAAGCGTGCACAGCGGGCGCTGGCGGGATCGGACTGCTCTTGACTGTCGTGACGACCGCACCCAGGACAACCGTGGCAACGGCGATCCACTGATATAACCGCAGGCCCCGGATGACCGGGGTTTGCGGTTCTCCGCGGTAAGCCTCTTCCACAAATCTCCCAGCGCCGGAGAGTATCGAATAGACTCCGCCCACCAGAGGAGCGCCGGCGTGCAGGAAATACAGCCGGGTGATGACCAGGGCTACGAGCACATTCCACAGGAGCGAATAGAGGGGCGTGGCATGGACGGGAACTCCGCGGAGGGA
This sequence comes from Candidatus Sulfotelmatobacter sp., assembly GCA_052326105.1. Lineage (GTDB taxonomy): Bacteria > Acidobacteriota > Terriglobia > Terriglobales > Acidobacteriaceae > Sulfotelmatobacter. The sequence goes on from JBKQRC010000078.1 coordinate 82,445, forward strand.
AACCACGCGCCAAACCCGCGAACGAGGATGAGTGTAGCGGATGCCAAACTCCTCTGACGTGGGCTTCCCGTGGCAGCAGCCTTGCACCAAACAACGCAAGCGTCCAAGGCCTTGAGTCCAAGGGGCAGCGACGACCATCGCGGCGAGAACGAGCCAGACGCTGGTCCCGTTGAGCCAGGCGGCAGCGATCCCGCCAGCGGCGGCGCCGAGCATCCCACCATAAAAACCGAGCGGGCGCAGCAAGGCTGAGGACCCCTCGATGACTTGCGCCCAGAGCGCCGATACAACGGCACCGCCAAGAAAAATGGCGGCGGGGATCACGCTCTTGCCGGGACCGAGCAGTGTGTCAATGACCCATATTCCGATGAAGGCCCCGGCAGCGGCGTAAATGCCGTGGTTGATCACGCGCAGCGGCCCGAATCGCCATTCCCGCCAGGAGTTGGCGATGGTTTCCGACAGGTTGCGCAGGAAAGCCCAGACATGATCGATCCGAATGAGCAACAGCGCAACGAGAAAACCCGCGATGACATCAACCAGCGCGTGCATTCCGGTGGTCAGGCAGCTAGCCGATACGAGCAGGGCCCAGATGCGCCACAGCCATTTTTGCCGGCGCGTGCGGCCCAGCGTCTCGGCCGCCAGAAACGCCCAGATGACGTGGTAGGAAGGGAATGCTGCGGCGGCGGTGTCAACGGAGCGGTCCAGATTCAACAACTTCTCCCACAGTCCGTTTGTAGCGAATGAACGAACTGGAGCAATCAGCGGCACCGCAAGATACAAGGGGAAGACGACGACCATCGAAAGCAAGCCGCGCTTCGAGAAAGAACGAAGATTATTCCGAGTGCGCGCCCGCAGCGGGACAAGCAAGACCAGCGCATAGACGCTGGCGTAGAAAATCCCGGTCCAGGGCAGCAGCGGCCAACGAGATTCAAATGGAAAATAAGCGATCTTCGCATCGCGCGGGATCCCGATGGCCACGAATGCCTCGTAGCCCAGCAGCCAGGGCAACAACACGGTCAGATAACAGCGGATGCGCTCGCGCGCCGAGGGCGCAGACTCATTGTCCGCAGGCAAGAGACGTTGCTCGGGAAATGCGGCGCCGAAGCGCGCGCGCAAGTCAGGAAGTTCATATCCCAAAACCAGCGCTGCGCTGAGCAGGATTACGGTGGGAGACACGAGCCACAGTCCACTGGAAGAGCCGGCGGCGATGGCTGTCCCGACGCACGCGAACGAAAATCCCAGATAGATGGGATGCGAAAACCAGCGGTAGATTCCGCGGGAAACGTAGCGTGGAGGAGGGAAAGCATTCATGGGCAGACCGCCTCCAGCGAACCAGAGCGCGGCCATGCCCAAGGCCATGAGTACTGCGCCAATGGCGGCCGTGGCAATTCCCCAGGGCAAGGAGTGGATCGCCCGCAAGTTCACAAGAGTGCTGGTTTGGCTCGCCCAGACAGCCAGCAGGGCGGGCAGAACGATAGTGAAGAATCCGCCGTACAAGACTTTGCCGACCAGTTTGCTGGAGGCGGATGTCATTATTATTTCCACAATATTATTTCCACACCATTATTCCCACGCTATTTCCACTTGACGACCTCATGGATAGCCCAGCCCGATGCGGTACAGCCTGGGGTCTGAAGTACGCCGCGGCTGCGCCACTTGCATTCTTCGACCGACATCAGGCTGCGCGGAAGCAGCCGGGCAAGGGAGGAGATTCCGGCAAACACGGTCTCTCCCAGCTGCCCGCTGCGCAGTGCCATGCCGCGATCGAGGTCGAGCCGCGTTGCCGCGCCGGCGAAGATGATTCCCGATTCCGTGAGGGACTGGACTTGTTGCTCGTCGCCATTGTGAATCACGGTTCGCCATTGGTACGGCCCGCACCAGTCGATCCAGACCAAGGTGTGCTGCGGCGAGAGGAATCGTCCCCAATGCAATTCTTCGAGAGGCAATTTCCAGGGGAGAACCGTGAGAGTGAGGCGCTCGGAATAACCAAGCCCGGTCAATCGGGTTTTGCCGTGGAGAAGAAGATCCACCTGCGAGCGGGGTTGATGGCAGCGCCAATCCACGGAACCGTTTGGGCTCTCGAAGACGGTTCGCGCCAGCGGCGCGCTAAGCGCGCGCCAAGTGCCCTCAATGCCGAGGTGAGGCAGACTGAGCCGCACGGTGTCACCCTCAGGTTGTGGCAAGAAGCACTTGCGCAGCGAAGACGTCGAGTCGACACGACCCGCAAGTGCGGTGAGCAGGCTCGCGTAGTGGAGGGAAAGCCTGTCCCAGCGTAAATCTGCCACGTAAACGATCGCGGTGTCGCCGTTGTCGGCGACGCAGTCGAGATACCACTTAGTGAGCAGAAACGATGGCTGCCCGGGCACGGGTCCTATTGTAGTCGTGGGTTCTAGACGTTGGTCGCCGCGGCATCTCCGAACAGAATCGCGCGCATCGAAATGCTGCCGAAGTTGAAGCCTGCATAGGGATACGACACCGGGTCGCGCTCATCGGTGCTGCCCATGCAGTAGAGCAGGGGCAGGTAATGCTCCACCGTGGGATGGGCCGTTGCGAGCAGCGCGTCTCCCCATTTCTGCGGCTCGGCGAGCGCGTTCGCGTCATGCGCTTCGACCGCATTCTTCACTTTGGCGTCGAATTCCACCGCCCAGTCGTAGGCTCCCAGAGGATGATCCCAGTCGATGCGGCGGAGGTTGTGAACGATGTTGCCACTGCCCAGAATCAAGACTCCGCGCTCGCGCATTGACTGAATCTCGCGGCCAAGGTCGAGATGCTGTTTGAAACTGCGGCGCTCATCCAGGCTCAATTGAAACGCGGGAACATCCGCTTTCGGGTACAGATGGCGCAGCACGCTCCACGAGCCGTGATCGAGCCCCCACTCGTCATCCAGAACAATGTTGGGAACGATCTCAGGATTGCCCGCAAGTTTCCGAGCCTCGGCGGGCGCGCCGGGCGCGGGATACTGCACTTCGTAGAGAGGCGGGGGAAATCCGTAGAAGTCGTGAATGGTTCGCGGATGAGCCGCCGCCATCACGCGCGAGCCGGTGGTGACCCAATGGGCCGAGACCACGCAGACGGCCTTGGGCCTGGGTAGACGAGCGCTGAGCGGGGCCAGCGCTTCGGTGAAGGCATTGTGTTCGATGGCGTTCATCGGCGATCCGTGGCCGACGAACAAGACGGGCATTTTCTGCAAAGGAATCCTCGCCGGCTCGCTATTTACTATTTGATTATCTGAAGAAGGAAAGGATTCGCCGTGTGACCTTATTGCAGATCAGCCTGGTCCGGGTTGTAGTAGAAGCGGAAGCGAAGCGCGAGATATGGCCCGGTGAATTCGCTGGGCAAGGGCGGGAAGGGGTTGGACGCGGTGATACCGCCCCAGGCGGCGCGGTCCAGAGCCACATCGCCGGAGCTCAGCGTGCAACGCATTTGAGCGATATTACCCTCTCTCGTGATGGCAAACTCAATCTGAAGTTTGCCCTTCTTCATCTCCGCGGACTCGGGAATCAAGCGATACCAGTTGTATTTGACATCCTGCAGAATGCGCGCCAAATATGGGCCGAAGTCCACGCCCTGGGTGTCGCTGAGAATGTCGAGCGCACCCAGCTGCCGTCCACGGGCATGCGTACCCAGGCCGAAGTCGCCTTCGTCGCCCCCGCCTCCACCGCGGTGGGCGGCAGCATCCTGCGTGGCTTGTTGAATCACCGAACCCGCGCTCATGCCTCCGCCGTATTTGCTGAACACATTGTTGGGGCGAGGGGGCGCTTGCAGTTGCGCGGTTTGATTACTGTCGAACTGCGGGCGAGGCGCGGGTGGCTGTCCCTGCTGCGGCTGGTTCTGAGCCATGGCCGGCGGCCCGGTTTGCGGCGAGCGCGGACCGGTCAGGCCGGGCGCGCCCGGGGGCGGGGTCGCCAAAATCTTCTGCAATTCCTTGGGATCAAGCTCGGGACGCCGCGTGGTCGCGATGCGGTCACGGTCGGAGAGAACGTTGGTTCTGGGCTTGTGGGTCAGCTTCTCTGCGTCGGGCGGCAAAGCCAGGAACGTGACGTCTTTATCTTGCGACATTCTCACCGGCACAACCACCGCCGAGTGCCAGGGAACGTATTTTTCGATCAGCTTGAAATTCCACAGCAGCATGATCACGACCAGGTGCCCGATGATCGAAAGCCAGACGGCCTCGCGTTTGCGCGAGCTTGCCAGGTCATCCTGCAACTGGACGATAAGATGAGGCACAGCCGCATCAAGATTGCGATAGGCCGTCTCCCAGTCGGTCGCGTACAGATCGAGCTGCTCCGGCAGCGGTTTCTCCGCCGGAGGCGGCGGAGGCGCTGGGTCCTGGAACGGAATCTGCGTGATCGGCATGCGCTGGGCTTGGCGGTACGCGCCTTACTCGTTAGACACACTCATACGTCTACCGCGTTGCATCCGGACTTCGTGCATCCGGACCTCGTGGAGCTGAAGCGGGTCGCGCGGGCGCAATACAACCAAGTTAGCTCTATTTTCGCATCTTTCGTGCGATTCCGCTCAGGGGTGTGGGGGCCGCAGACTTCGGTCTGTAAACATATGTAAAGGAGAGCGAAGAGAGATCAGGGCCCGACTTTGGCGATGGCGGCCAGATCAATTTTCTGGCTGTGAGCGCGGATGGCCGCGACGATCTCGAGCGCCAGAGCCAGCGCCCGGCGGCCGTCTTCCAGGGGAACGACGGGAGTGGAGCGCTCCCGCACCGCGCGCAGAAAAGACTTCAATTCCGCGTGCAGAGGCTCCTCGGAAGCGACTGGAATTTTGGTCACGCCGATGTGGGGATTGACGGAGGGCTTGCCGGTGGCCATGCCGTCGGCACCAACGGTAAAGACCAGAACTTCCTGACGGCCGTAGTCGAGCGAAATATACTGCCGCGGCTGAAAGAAGCGCAGTTTGCGCACGCGCTCGGTGGAAACGCGGCTGGCGGTGAAGTTCGCGATGCAACCGGAGGAGAGTTCCAGGCGCACGTTCGCGATATCGACTTTCCCGGACAAAATGGGCAGGCCAACGGCGCGGACTTCTTTCACCGGCGACCGGGCGAACGTCAGGACGATGTCGAGATCGTGAATCATCAGGTCGAGCACGACATCCACATCGAGCGAACGCGGAGTGAACACGCTGAGGCGATGCACTTCGAAAAACATGGGCTGCGTCAGCAGGGGCAGCGTAGCCCGCACCGCGGGATTGAAGCGCTCGAGATGACCGGCCTGCGCTACGCGTTTGCGGGCGGCCGCGAGCGCCACCAGTTCCTCGGCCTCGGCCAGGGTGGCGGCCAGCGGTTTTTCAATCAGCACGTCCACCCCGGCATTCATCAGGTCGCGCGCCACCGCGAGATGATGCACCGTGGGAACGGCCACCGAGGCGGCCTGCACCTCGCTGTGCGTGGTCAACATCTGCTGCACCGAGCCGAAGGCCTTGCAGCCGAACTCGCGGGCCACGGCGTCGGCGCGGGTCACGTCCGGATCAACCACGCCCAGCAGGTGGACGGCTTCCCCCTGCTGTTCCAGTTCCTTATAGACGCGGGCATGATTGCGTCCGAAAACGCCGACACCCACTACCGCGACATAGACTGCATCTTGAGATGGCAGAAAGAATTCCAGCCGGCAAGTTGCCGGAGAGAATTGTAAACGGAAACGGGCGCCGCTGCGCTGGAATTACGTGGAGGGCGGACGTCAGACCCCAGGCGTCGGACCTCGGACCTCGGACCTAAAACGGGAACTGGACCGTCGAGCTTTGCTCGACCGGACAGCCGAGGGCGGCTGTCCCCACACAGGCTTCTTGAGAATGGCAATCTGGCCGGCGTGGTAAACCTCATGCTGCGCGAGGCCGTGAAGCATGTGGTAGAAGTCATAGCGCTTGCCGGGAACGCGGTCGCGCAGGCGATCAGCGGGCAGAGCGGCGACGGTTCTGATCAGAGCGTCATGCGTATGTTTCGTTTCGGCGATGGCTTGGCGCCACGCGGCCGCGGTGGGCTGGGGGACGCGGGGAAAATTCTGCGCGGCTTTGAGTTGCGCCTTTTTCCCACCCAGACGGCGGTGAACGGCGCCGTCCCACGCCGCAATGTGCAGGACGAGTTCCCAGATGCTGTGAACTTTGGGCAGCGGTTTGGCCGCCGCGGTGGCCGCATCTACGTCGCGCAGCAGTTCGAGCAGCGCGGGACCATGCCATGCGCTGCCGTCAAAGGCGCGGCGGAGCTGGTCGGCGATGCGGGCGGCTTCGGAATTCGACTCTGGATTTCCAGTCACGGAATTTCCCTGGTGGAAGCTATATCGTAATCGCGCGTTCCCCAAAAGGGGCTAAAGCCCGCATTTTTTGTGGCCTTGAGGGGCGTGGCCAAACCTACTGAAAAACTGAATGTGGCACTTGATTTTGGGTGGCGCAGGCGTTCCAGGCCTGCGACCAAGCTGGCAGAGGGAATGGGCTTTAGCCTCAGAGGTACCTCCGCGGCTGAAGCCGCCACTTAAAACAGGCCCCCTATCGCAGCGCTGAAGCGCTGCGCCACCCCAATTCTGGTTCTTTCCGCGGCCAGGAAAGTCGTGTCATACCCAAACCGCACTCCGTGCAACCAAGTCTGAACCTTTTACTCACGCGGATCGGAAACAATCGTAATGTCAGCCGCGTTCGCCGCATCGATAACTTTGCCTCCGTCCAGCAGCAGGCACTTTCCCGCATCCACGGCCAGGCACGTCGCGCCTGCGGCTTGCATCACTTCGATCGTCTTGACGCCGATGACGGGAACATCGAAGCGCATATCCTGATTGGGCTTGGCGATCTTGACCACGGTTAAGGCGCGGCTGAGGGTGGAAGCGTCGCCATGGAGCGAGCGCATGATTTGCCCGGCGCGCTCGATCGTGGCATCGGTACCTTCCATGGCCTCGACCGCGACGCAGGCCGATTCGGCGATCACCACCGTCTGCCCGATATCGTGCTGCACCAATTCGAGAGCGACGGCGCGTCCGTATTCAATATTTTTCTGTTCCTGCGCGGTGGACGCGCGTTTGGTCAGCACGCCGGGCTTGACCAGCAGCGGTTCGAGCAGCCAGGTGGATTTTTCGAGCGTGATCCCCTCGTCCGCCAAGACCTTGGCGACGGCGCCGAGCAGCGAGTCTGTGTTGCGGGTGGTGAGCGAGAGCAGAAGCTTGGCCAGGCGCCAGTCCGGCCGGATGCTGGAAAAGATCTGCTTATGCTTCACTTGTCCGGCCATGATGGCGCGGCGCACGCCTGCGCGCCGAAAGGTTTCGATCAGGCGAGAAAGTTCGCCCAGCGAAAACCAGTGAACCACGGCTGCGCCTGCGAATTCGATTTCCGGGAAAGTCTCTTCCTTGATCGCGGCCACCACGACTTCGTAGCCCTGCGCGCGTGCCGCATCGAGCACGAGGAAGGGGAACTTGCCGTTTCCGGCGATGATGCCAAGCTTTTCATTCTGGGAGGGCATGACGTAAGGCGCCAACAGACCGACGCGGAGTCAGTCTAGCACTCAGCCTTCAGAAAGAATGCCCCGCGAGGGCGGGATTGAGCAAGCGCGGTCTCCGTTTGGTCATTACCGGAGTCATTGGCGAACGTCGCCTTATCGATCATTGACCCGGCTCGGCCAGGCTGCTCACTTGATAATCCCCCGCTCCGAAGTTTCGATGAAGTGAATCAGCATGTCCACATCTTCGCCGCGATCGGCTTCCGACTTGAGTTTGGCCAGCGCCTGCGAGGTGTTCAACTTCGAGGCCAGCAGAATCTTGTACGCGTGATGAATCCTGGCGATGCGCTCGCCGGAGAAGCCGCGGCGTTCTAGGCCGACCCTATTGACGCCGTAAGCGCCGGCTTCACGCTCAGCCGAAGTCATGGAAAAAGGCAGCACGTCGCGCGTAATGATGGTGCCTCCGCCGATGTAGGCATGCGCGCCGACGCGCGCGAACTGGTGCACCGCGGACATCGCTCCGATCACGGCCCACTGTTCGACGGTTACGTGCCCGGCCAGGGTCGCCTGGTTAATCAGCATGGCGTGATCGGCAACCACGCAATCGTGCCCGATGTGGGAGTAGGCCATGATCAGCAAATGACTGCCCAGGCGGGTGACGCCGCCGCCCTTCACGGTGCCGCGATTGATAGTGACGTACTCGCGGATTTCGTTGTGATGGCCAATTTCCAGGCGCGTCGGTTCGCCCCTATAAGTAATATCCTGCGGCGCCGTGCCGATGGCGGAGAATGGGAAGATTGTATTCGCCGCTCCGATCGTGGTCGGCCCTTCGAGAGTTACGTGCGAAAGCAGGCGGCAATTTTCGCCTAACTCGACGCCGGCGCCGATCACGCAGTACGGGCCGATCTGGCACGAGGCAGGAACCTTGGCACCCGGATCGATGATGGCAGTGGGATGGATGTTCATGGGGGATGGATTCATCGAGTCGCACAAAGACGGGTCGAGGGCGTGCTTGGGCTATTCCGCATCGCTGTTGGCGCCGCCGCCGTTCGATCCCCGTCCGCGCGCGGCGTCAATGAGCTGGCAGGACAGGATGGCCTCGGCCACGCGTTTCTCGCCCACGTAAGCGTAACCCTGCATCTTCGCGGCGGTCATACCGGGCACGGTCCGCCAGTTTTTCACTTCCACTTCCAGTCGCAACTGGTCGCCCGGGCTGACCGGTTTGCGAAACTTGGCACGGTCGATGCCGGTAAAAAGCATAATTTTCTCGTGGTGGTTTTCAACCTCGGTCAGCAGGAGCGCGCCGCCCGCCTGCGCAATGGCTTCGACAATCAGCACACCCGGCATGATGGGGAGGCCCGGAAAGTGTCCGTTAAAGAAGGGTTCGTTGATGGTTACATTCTTGATGGCAACGATGCGCTCTTTGGGCTTCAGCTCGAGCACCCGGTCAATCAGCAACAGGGGATAGCGATGCGGCAGAATCTTCAGAATGTCGTGAATGTCGAGCATAATCTTGGTCCCGGCAGGCGAAGCCTCGACGGGGCTGCGGTCAGTCATGGATTCGTCTCAGTTGGCGTGAAGATTATACTGTACGGGCGGCCCCGAAGTGGTTGCGCTAGCTTCAGGAGTAGTGGTGCGGTTTGGGAATAACGATTTGTAGCAGGGCATCGCTTGAGCGATGCCGCCTATGGCGCGGGACGCTAATGGCTTTAGCCGCTGGCTTTCCCCGCGCGAGCAGCGGCTGAAGCCGGACTTGTGGGGCGTGCGGCCGCGGCATGCCTGAAGGCATGCCCTGATACGAATCTCTCAAACTGCCCCCTTCAAAACCAGAGCGACCGACCGAATCGATGCGAGCCAGGAGATCCCCACACGTGAGAGCCAAGCAACCAAACAATCACTGGCGCGAACGGCTGCGCTACTTTGAAGCCCGGCAGGAAGCGTTGGTCGGCACAATCCGCGAGCTCGTCGAGATCGAATCTCCCAGCGACGCCAAACCTGCAGCCGACCGCCTGAGCCAGTTCCTGGGCGCGAAATTTGAGGCTCTCGGCGGGCGCGCCCGCCTGCATCGTGTGCAGGACTTCGGCGACAACTTACAGATCGATTTCCCGGGCCGCGAAAAACGCCAGCCCATTTTGCTGCTGGGACACTTCGACACCGTCTACCCGCTGGGAACGCTGCAGACGATGCCCTGCCACGCCGCCGATGGGCGGTTGTACGGGCCCGGTACGCTCGACATGAAGTCGGGCATCGCGCTGATGCTGCAAGTGATCGAAGCGCTCGAATCCTGGCACGCGGGACTGCCCCGGCCGGTCACGGTGTTCCTGGTGTCGGACGAAGAAGTGGGCAGCAGTTCCTCTCGCGAGATTACAGAGTCGCTGGCAAAGGAATCGGCCGCGGTACTCGTGCTTGAACCGGCGGCCGGGCCGCGCGGCGCGGTCAAGACCGCGCGCAAAGGCGTTGGGGAATACAAGCTGACCGTTCAGGGCGTGGCGGCGCATGCCGGGCTTGATCCGGGCAAGGGACACAGCGCCATCGTGGAACTGGCGCGGCAAATCGCGGCGCTTTCGAAGCTGAATGATCTGGAGCGTGGGATCTCGGTGAACGTGGGCGTAATTCGCGGGGGAACGCGCACCAATGTGATCGCCGCCGAAGCCACAGCCGAGATTGATGTGCGGATCAAACTGGCGACACAGGCCGTCGTGCTGGACCGCAAACTGCGCTCGCTGAAGGCCTTCGACAAACGCTGCAAGCTCACCATCGAGGGCGCGGTCAACCGCATGCCCATGGAGCGGAATGCGGGCGTCGCGGCGCTCTACAAGAAAGCGGTGGCAGTGGCGAAGCAGCTTGACTGGAAACTGGAAGAGGCGGCCGTGGGCGGGGGCTCCGACGGAAATTTTACTGCCGGCCTGGGTGTGCCTACGCTGGATGGCCTGGGAGGCGTTGGTTCGGGAGCGCATGCCACGCACGAGCACATCGTGATCTCGGAGTTGCCGCGCCGGGCAATGCTTCTGGCGGGAATGATCGAGAGCATTTGAGCGCCTGATCATTCTGTAGCGGGGACGAATCGCATGCTGAAGTTCATGGTGGTGGTTTACCGGCGAGCGGACTTGACTCCCGAACAATTCCGCCGTCACTTCGAAGAAGTTCACGGACCTTTGGCGAAAAAGCTCCCCGCGCTGAAAAAATACGTGCAGAATTATGTTGGCGCAGATTCCAGCCGCGAGTCGCCGGGATGGGATGCCATCGTCGAACTCTATTTCGACAACTGGGAGGCGATGGAGGCAGCGTGGGCCAGTCCGCAGGGTGCCGCTTCCGACGCCGACCTGCCGGAGTTTGCGGATATGACGCGCACGACCTGGTCGGTGGTGGAAGAAGTTACGGTCCTGCCGTGAATACCAGGAAGTAATCCATGTTGTCGGGCTTGACGAAGTCGTATTGATCGAGCAAGCGGTAGCCCGCCTCTTTGGCCTCGCGAATCACGATGTCGCGGCCAACTCCGTGGTTCTCGCCATTGCCGTTGCGATCAATGATCCCGACTTTGGCGCCGGGACGCAGCGCGGGACGCAGGTTGCGAAGAAAGGCGACGGGTTGTGCGATCTCGTGATAGGTCTTCAGCAGCAACACGGCATCGACGGAATTGGCCGGGAGGAGGGGATCATCGGGCGGGCTTAGGATCGTCTTCACATTGGGCAGCTGTTCCTTGTGGGCGCGGTCATCAATGTAACGGATCGCCTCCGGGTTGATGTCAACGGCATAGACGAGACCAACTCCGCCGACCTGCCTGGCCGCGCGAACCGTGAACCAGCCCGAACCGGCGCCAACGTCGGCCACGGTTTTTCCGGGAGAGATGCCGAGAATCTGCATTACGCGGTTGATCTGAAGCCGCTTGTCGCGTCCCGGAGATTCAAAAACGGAGAGATCTCCGGTGTAGGGCTCGCTGGTTTTGCGCTGCTCAGCGGACGAAGCTGCCGGGACTGGCGCCGCGCTCTGCGCGCTAAGTAGCGCCGCGTGAACCAGAAAGAGCGTGACCAGCAAAATGCGGATTCTCTGCATACGGATTTTCTGCATCAAGAATTGCCTCGCCCGGAGCGGGTACATCAACAATAGACTGGTTTAGGCCGTTATGGGTGAGCGGACGGGTCGAGATGCACTCGACCGGACAGCCGAGGGCCTGCCCTGAGCTTGCCGAAGGGGCGGCTGTCCCCGCATGGTTTTTTGCGCCCAAACCCAGATAACGTGCGCAGGCTGCCTTTTGACTCGCTGACTGCCGTAGCCTAGAATTTTACTTAAGCGCTCTTCTAATCACGTTTCTGCGCGCCGGGTTCAACGGAGGAATTATGGGTGAGATGTCGCCTTTGCATTGGTTGTTGGTTATCGTCGTCGCCCTGCTTCTGTTCGGCCCGAACAAGTTGTCGTCGCTGGGCAAGGGCTTGGGCGAAGGCATCCGCAATTTCAAATCGGCCATGAGAGGCGACGAGGAGAAGAAAGAGGAAAAGGCCGAGGAGAAGAAACCCTAAGGAAACTCTGGATTAAGTTCTCCCAAGCGAAAAACAGGTTTCTCGACTCCGCAAAATCGCCCGAAAGCGGGCAATTCTGCTTCGCTCGAAATGACAGATCCGAGGTTTATCAGAGCTTCCCCCAAAAAGTATCTGCCCGCAGCATGCGGTAGACCAGAGCCACAGGCAATCCCACCACATTGCTGTAATCGCCTTCGATGCGCGGAATCCAGCGCGAAGCCATGCCCTGGATGGCATACGCTCCGGCTTTGTCCATCGGTTCGCCGGTCGCGACATAGGTGCGAATTTCTTCGTCGGATAGTTCGGACATCGTGACCAGCGTGGATTCCGAAGCAGTTGCCGGAGCAGTTGCCAGTTGCCGGCTGCCAGTTGCCAGAGGCTCGGGGCTGCTCGGCGGTGGCGCGCTTTGGGCTTTGGGGTTACTGGCAGCCGGCAACTGATAGCTGGCGACTGGGGTTACCAGGCAGACGCCGGTGATCACCTCATGCACGCGGCCGGAGAGCAGGCGCAGCATGCGGGCGGCATCTTCACCGCTGGTGGGCTTTCCGAGGATGGTCTCGTTCAACACGACGATAGTGTCCGCTCCTAACACCAGGTCCTGCGGCCGCGTCCGCCAGACGGCGAGCGCCTTTTCGCGCGCCAGGCGCTCCGCGCAAGCGCGCGCAGATTCGCCCGGGAGTGGAGTTTCGTCCACGTCCGCCGGCTGCACGGTGAAGGAAATGCCCGCGTTGCGCAGAAGTTCCTGACGGCGCGGCGAGGCAGAAGCGAGAACGAGCATGCGGTTCTGATTCTACTGGGGACTTCGGATAAATGGTTCTTGACGGGACCTGCACAAAATGAAAAGGCCTCGAAGATTCGAGGCCTCCAAACCGTGGTCAAAAACAGCACCCCGCGACGAGATCAGTATCGTATCACCAACTGAGAGAGTCAAGTTACTTTTGGTAGGAGCTTATCCTCGCATTTTGCTCCCACAGAACCAACGCTCCACAGAACCGAAGCGTGGACCCGACGGGATTCGAACCCGCATCTGCGACCGTCGCGAGGTGCCGTGTTTCCGTTACACCACGGGCCCGATGAGACTCTACGCCCCTGCGGTGCGGGAGTCATGTTTCATCCATCAGATATCTAGAAGCGCCAGCCCAAAACGGGGAAAGTGGGTGTTGTATTGCGGGCAAGCAGGCACTAACGCGTCTGACAATCCGGTGGCAACTCCGCCTGCTAGAATTAGGCTTACGCCGCGCCCCATGGATTCCCAGCACATCCGCAATTTCGCGATCATCGCGCACATTGACCACGGCAAGTCCACGCTGGCCGACCGGCTGCTGGAACTGACCGGATCGCTGACTGCGCGCGAAATGCAGGCCCAGGTGCTCGATTCCATGGACCTGGAGCGGGAGCGCGGCATCACCATCAAGGCGCACGCCGTGCGCATGATGTACACCGCGCACGACGGCCAGACCTACCAGCTCAATCTGATTGACACGCCCGGCCACGTGGATTTTTCCTACGAAGTTTCGCGTTCTCTGGCGTCGTGCGAAGGCGCGCTGCTGGTGGTGGACGCCTCCCAGGGCGTGGAAGCGCAAACGCTGGCGAATTCTTACCTGGCCATCAATCACGGCCTCGAAATCATTCCGGTCATCAACAAGATTGATCTGCAGAGCGCCGACATCCCCCGCACCAAGGAGATGATCGAAAGCGCGGTCGGCCTTGACGCCTCAGACGCCGTGCTCATCAGTGCGAAAACCGGCCAGGGCGTGCCCGAGGTGCTGGAAGCCATTGTGAAGCGGGTTCCGCCGCCCAGCGGGCTGGCCGACAACCGGCTGCAGGCGCTGGTCTTCGACTCCTGGTTCGACGCCTACCGTGGCGTCGTCATTCTGACCCGCGTTTTTCAGGGAACACTACGCAAGGGCCAGAGAATCCGTCTTATGTGGAACGGGACCACCTTCGATGCAGAGACTCTCGGCGTCCAGAACCCCAAGCCGGTGGAGATCGACGAACTGAAGGCGGGGGAAGTCGGCTTCCTCATCGCCAACATCAAGAACGTCGCCGATACGAAAATCGGCGACACCATCACCGACGATGCCCACCCTGCCATCGAGCCGCTGCCCGGCTTTGAAGAGATCAAGCCCATGGTCTTCGCCGGGCTCTACACCGTGGATGCCCATGAGCACACGCAACTGCGCGAAGCGCTCGAAAAACTGCGGCTCAACGACTCGTCGTTTTTCTTCGAGCCGGAAAGCTCGGTCGCGCTCGGATTCGGTTTCCGCTGCGGCTTTCTGGGCCTGCTCCACATGGAGATCATCCAGGAGCGGCTGGAGCGCGAGTTCAATCTCGAACTGATTACCACCGCGCCCGGAGTGCGCTACAAGATCACCAAGACCGATGGCGAGATGGTCGAAATCGACAATCCCTCGCGCTGGCTCGATCCCAGCATCATCGACAAAGTCGAAGAACCGGTTATCCTCGCCACCATTCTGACCAACGAAGAATACGTCGGGGGAATCCTGGCGCTGGTGGAAGAAAAGCGCGGCAAGCAGAAAACCTTCGAGTACGTCAGTTCCGCGCGCGTGATGTTGCACTACGAGTTACCCCTGAACGAGATCGTTCTGGATTTTTACGACCGCCTTAAGTCCGTCTCTCGCGGATACGCCTCGCTCGACTACCACCTCTCCGGCTACTGGGAATCGCCCATGGTGAAACTCGACATCCTGGTCGCCGGCGATCCCGTGGACGCGCTCTCCATCATCGTGCATCGCGATTTCGCCTACGAACGGGGCAAGGCCCTGGTTTCCAAAATGAGGGAACTGATTCCCCGCCAGATGTTCGAGGTCCCCATCCAGGCCTCGATCGGCGCCAAGATCATCGCCCGCGAGACCGTGCACGCCATGCGCAAGAACGTGCTCGCCAAGTGCTACGGCGGCGACATCACGCGCAAGCGCAAGCTGCTCGAAAAGCAGAAAGAAGGCAAGAAGCGCATGAAGCGCATCGGGCGGGTGGATATTCCTCAGGAAGCGTTTTTGGCGGTGCTGAAGGTGGGCGAGGACAGCTAGAAGGCCGACTATTCAAGCCTGAGTTTTGAAAGGGCGCGGCTTCCAGCCGCGCCGCCCATGGCCGAAAATTGGGGCTTCAGCCCCTGGGCCGAACTTCCAAACAGCTACCCCAGCGGCTAAAGCCGGCCTTGCTTTTGCCCTGTGTCGGCGCGGCTGGAAGCCGCGCCCTTTCAAAGCACGTCCATGGAAATACAGGTTAGAAAGCCAGTCCTTTATTCTGCCCCTACGAACCCCGTGCGCCGACCATATGACCATGGTATAATGACCATAGTTGTAGAGGAGGTTACGTCATGAAAACCATCCCAGCGGGGGCATTCAAAACGCATTGCCTCACCCTCATGGACGAGGTCAGGGCGAAACGGGAAACCGTGCTTATCACCAAACGGGGCGAGCCGGTGGCCAAGCTTGTGCCGGTCAATGCTGAAGCGGACGAAATTTTCGGGTTTTTCAGCGGCAGGGGCTCGGTGACTGGCGACGTGGTTTCTCCGGCACTCTCCGGGAAAGAGTGGGGCGGTCTGCGATGATTCTTCTGGACACCCATGTGGTGATCTGGTTGGCTCTGGACCCGGGGCGGATTTCGGCAAGAGCCAGAGCAGAGATAGAGGAAAGTCGCAGCCACGGCCTTGGGCTTGCAATATCGGACATATCCCTGCTTGAGATCGCGGCGATTGTGAGTAAGGGCCGCGTCACGCTCAACGCCAGCCTCGAAACATTTCTCTCCGAGATCGAAGCCAGGTTCGCGGTCCTCCCGATGACGGGCCGAGTGTGCGCTCGCACCCAACAGCTTCCGGCCAGCTACCCAAAAGACCCCGCCGATCGCGTCATCGGGGCGACCTCGCTGGTTGAGGGGATTCCTGTGGTCACAGCGGACCGGGAAATCCGCCGCTCGAAGGCCCTGCGCACGGTCTGGTAGACAGCACAGAAAGAGCCTGTGCAGCGCCTCTGCCGGCTCGGCTTTTTGCGGAGCAACTGGCAGCGTCGCACGAAAGGGCTAGACCCTCAAATGTGCAAATCTCAAAAGCGGAAACCGCGCGGTGTTCAGAATTACACTCCCATGTTACTCTCCGATGAATTGCATAACTGGTTACTCCTCATGGACTTAAGAGTAACGAGAGAGGTCGCTGAGAACCGACCGAGCGGTCTGCAAGAACGGGAATTCTGAACCTGGTTTTCAATTCCACAAGCTTTTCCACAGGCGAAACCGCCAACAAGCCACGATGGATTAAGCCTAAGTCCGTAAGGTAGTTACCCAGACAGGTCTACAGTTTTTCGTGCAGGGCGAGGGCCTACTCCTCTGGCCCCAGACCACCTTCAACCATGGTCTCGAAACGGGTGCAGGGCTTGAGGAAAGCCAGCCGGAACTTTCCGGTGGGGCCGTTGCGTTGTTTGGCAATGATGATTTCGGCTCTGCCTTCGACCTCGGGATCGTCCTGTTTGTAGACTTCCTCACGAAAGATAAACATCACGACATCGGCATCCTGTTCGATGGAGCCTGACTCGCGCAAATCGGATAGTTGCGGACGATGATCTCCGCCACGGCTTTCCGGCGCGCGGCTCAACTGCGAGAGCGCCACCACTGGCACCGCGAGTTCCTTGGCCAGCGCTTTCAATCCGCGGGAAATGGCGGAAACTTCCTGGGTGCGATTCTCGAAGCGCTTGCCTCCGCCCGACATCAACTGCAGGTAGTCCACGATCAGTAAATCCAGCCGTCCGCCCTGGGCCTGCTTCAGCCGCCGCGCCTTGGCGCGCATCTCGCTCAGAGAAATGCCGGGAGTGTCGTCGATGAAAAGCGATGCGTGCGCCAGTTGCTCCATGGCGCGCACCACCTTTTTCGTATCGTCCTGCCACAGCGAACCGGTGCGCATCTTGTGGGCGTCCACTCGCGCCTGGGAGCACAACAGGCGCAGCAGCAGGGCCTCGCGCGACATTTCCAGCGAGAAAACTCCCACCACCTGCTGATCGTCGATGGCGGCGTTCTCGGCGATGTTCATGGCGAAGGCAGTTTTTCCCATGGACGGGCGGGCCGCGATAATCACCAGGTCGGAACGCTGCAGGCCGCTGGTCATCTCGTCGAGATCGGTATAGTGCGTGGCCAGGCCGGTGATGCGCTGCCCGCGCTGCAGTAGGGCGTCGACCGAGCCGAACGACTCCTTGACGATCTCCTGCACGCCCATGAAGCCGCGCCCAATGCGCTTTTCCGAGAGCTGGAAGATGGCGGCCTCGGCGTCGCTGAGCACGTCTTCGGCGAGGTCCGACTGCTCGCTGGCCCGGGCAATGGCGGTGTTGGAGGCGGAAATGAGCCCGCGCATCAGCGCCTTGTCGCGCACGATCTTGACGTAATGCTCGATGCTCGGCCGCTCGGGCACGCCCTCCAGCAGGCTCGACACGTAGGCCACGTCGCCGATGGCCTGCAGATCCTTGTGCCGGTCGAGCTCCTCGATGAGCGTGATCATGTCGATCGGGCGCGAAGACTCGGCCAGATCCACCATGCGCGAGTAGATGCGCCGGTGCGAGTCCAGCGAGAAGTCTTCGGTCCGTAGATGCTCGGCGGCCTGGTTGTAAGAGAAGTTGTCGAGCAGGATCGCGCCGAGAATCGAGCGCTCGGCCTCTACGTTGGCCGGAAGAGTGCTGATCGAGTATTCAGAAGTGGCCAAGGTTCGTTCACGCCCCGCCGGAACCAGACTCGATCGAGCTGAGCCAGTCCCGGCGCTGTCTAAATTCATCTTGCTGCTATGCGACTCATACTAGCGTTCCAGGGCTTGTGAAAGTTCTGCAGCCCTGCGGAAAACGTCCGCCCAATACAATTTTTTCGGAGACCGAAGTGCATGCCATTAGTGGTGCTTGTGGAGGGATTCGTATCAGGGCATGCCTTTCAGGCATGCCGAAGCTCCGCGGCCCACGAGTCCGGCTTCAGCCGCTGCTGGCGCACGCGAAAAGCCGGCGGCTAAAGCCGCGGTGTCCCGCGTCCTGGACGGCATCGCTCAAGCGATGCCCTGATGCGAACCGCTATTCCCAAACCATTTTCCTCCGCCTCTTGACGTATCCCGGCAAGCGGAGTATCTCACAGAGGCGAAATAAAAGCGAATATCCTGGGAAACGTAACCTGTTATGATCCTTTCGCCGTTTGGCAATCAAAGGAGAATGCTCATGAATCGCAAGGCAATTTTCGTTGTGGCCGTGGTTTTATACTCGTTGGCTGCCTGGGCCCAGATGGCGCCCAAGCCCGGCCCGGAAGCAAAGAAGCTCGAATACTTCGTCGGCACCTGGACGACGGAGGGGACCGTGGCGCAGGGTCCGTGGGGGATGGGCGGGAAATTCACTTCAACCGACACTACGGAATGGATGGATGGCAACTACTTCGTGATGAGCCACTCCGATTTCAAAATGCCTCCGGAGCTGGGGGGCGACGGCAAAGAAATGTCGGTCATGGGCTACGACACGGAGCAGAACACATATTTCTACGAAAGCTTCAACAGCCAGGGACGGCACGAATCATCGAAGGGGACGGTCAGCGGCGACGCCTGGACCTGGACCAGTTCGGCCAACTACGGTGGGCAGGAGATTCAGCAAAAGATGACCATCAAAGTGCTTTCGCCCACCAGCTACACCGTCAAGTTTGAAGTTTCCATGGACGGCACGAACTGGATGCCATTCATGGAAGCCAAGACGACCAAGAAGTAGCGCCGTGCGGGCCGCCGACTACCCGTAAGGAAAAGCCCATGCCTCGCAAACCGGGAATCGCGAACAAGGCCAGGGACAAAGCTAAGCCGGAGCCGGCAGCGCCTAAACCTGCGCCGGAAGTCGCGAAGCTGGGATACTTTGTGGGCAAGTGGGTCACCAAGGGAACGATTCTGCCCGGCCCGTGGGGATCCGGCGGAGATTTCGGCTGGACCGAAACCACGGAGTGGATGAGCGGCAATTTCTTCGTGGTCGGGCACTGGGACTTCCAGATGCCGGCGGAGCTGGGCGGCGCGGGCGAAGAACTTTTCGTTATGGGCTATGATGCCGGCCGCAACGTCTATACGTTCGACGCGTTCAGCAGCCAGGGCCTGCACCAGGTGTCGAAGGGGACTCTTGACGGCGACGTCTGGACCTGGACCAGCGAGTCTATCCAGAATGGCAAGCTAGTCCAGCAAAAGATGACGATGGAAATCCTGTCGCCCTCGAGCTACAACCTGAAGTTCGAACTCTCCTCGGACGGGGCGGAGTGGATGACGTTCATGGAAGGGAAAGCCGGCAAGAAGTGATACATGTGGGGACAGCCGCCCTTCAGCAAGCTCAGGGCAAGCTCTCGGCTGTCCGGTTTTGGGTGGCGCAGCGCCCTTCGACCTCGCTCAGGGCAGGCCTTCAGCGCTGCGATTCAGGCACCGAGGTACTTCCCCTGCCTTCCGGTTATACCGAGAAGTGCAAACGTGTCCCTGAGCCGGACTCTATGCTCGATGCGCACCCGATAAAGACGCGATCACAATTGCAACGTATATGGCGAACAAGCCGGGCAGAAGAATCTTGTCTCGCATCGTCAATTGCATCTCTGGCCAAGGGATCGGCGCTTTCCGGCCGCGTATTATCGCCAGGCCAAGACCGATTACTACGCACAGCAGCGTGCCAAGACCGATCCAGTTCTGATAAGGCTGGAGCGCCGGCGACACAGTTGCATAAAACTCCAGGCCTTCGAAATCTGATTTGAGGGCACTGGTAAACAGGACCGTCGAAAACATGTTCGAGTAGGAAGTTCGCCGCTCGATGTTCTCGAAAACTGACGCGCGGGAGAGCATGACGGCTGCCATAAGGCCGCTGATCAGATTCATCACCGGAACGCGAAAAACCATGAACAGCGATTTCGACGCCACAAGCGCCGTATGACCGATCCATACTCGCAGCACTGGCAGTTCCGAGGGCGTGGCGCCGTAGCTCACGCTCTGCAATACAAAGGGCGCGCAGAACATCAAGCATAATAAGATCAGTGCCGATTTTCGCATGGTTAAGACGCTGGTATGCGCAGAGTCCAGCTTACCTGAAGAGTCGCCAATCGGAGAGTCTGGGGGGTAGGGTGCAGTTTGATAAGGAAGCGAGCCAAACGCGCGATTATTGCGTCGCAAAGAACGCGACGCGACGCGCGGCTCGCCTAGATCCCTCGCTGCGCAAAAGACGCTTGCTCGGGATGACAAGCAAACTGCACCACTACCGTCTGGGGGCAAACGAGCCTTGTCGAAACAACGGAGTGACGAGCCATCGCGAACTGATTGTTCGTAGCGGCGATTGTTACGTCCTTATCGGAGAAGGAAGTCTGACATCTCGCGTTGCGGCGCAGTAAAGACTCCAAAGAGCCATCCTGCGACCAAGCAGATAATAAGTCTTAGAGCAAGGTGTGGTCCGCTCAGACGCGGAAATCTATCGGCGATCAGTATGCAGCACAGGTATTGCCGGAGAGTAATGAGCAAGAACAATCCCGATCCCACCGCGAACAGGCCACAGCCCCACACGTAGTGCGGCCTGCTCAGATGCTGATTATGTCGGCCCAATCGCCAACCGGACGCCATCGGCACACCGAAACCGCGAGTAATCGCCGGGGCCACAAAGCTGGTCCACAGCCACGCACCCAGAATTGCGATAAGAAAACTCGCTGCGACTATCACCTTCTCTGCTCCTGTCAGACGACCATTTAACCGCAAATTTCGCCTGTTGGATAGTGCGATAGTCGGTAGTTACCAAAATCAACCCATAGCGCTCAAAACCCCTGCCAAGAGTCTGCCCGACGGCAGCGGCCCCGTCCGGAAGTATGGCGTGCGAGTTCAAGTCTGGCCTCTCACGCATTAAGGCCTGCGCCACCCCAAAGCCGTTCCCGCCCGCGCCCCCACGAAGGACCGTTTATAATCCTGAATTCGGCTCTTCGCCCCATTTTCACTGTAAGGACACAGCTTGCTCGACTTCTTAGGCGATCTACGACGGAGTCAGATGTGCGGGACGCTGCGCGCGTCCGATGCCGGCAAGAAGGCCGTGCTCATGGGATGGGTGAACCGTCGCCGCGACCTGGGCAACCTCATTTTTATTGATTTGCGCGACCGCACCGGCGTGGCGCAGGTGGTGTTCAATCGCGAACTGAATGCGCAGGCGCACGAACGAGCCGACAGTCTGCGCAACGAGTACGTCATTGCCGCGATCGGCACGCTGAAGCTGCGCGACGCCGACACCGTCAACAAGAACATTCCTACGGGCGAGGTGGAACTGGTCGCCGACGAGATTCGCATTTTGAACGAATCGAAGCTGCCGCCCTTCCTGCCTTCGGATACGGCTCTGACCAATGAAGAGACGCGGCTGAAATACCGCTACATTGACCTGCGCCGCGATGTGATGCAGTTCAACATCGAGACCCGGCACAAGGTGGCGAAGGCGATCCGCGACTATCTTTCGGCGCAGGGATTTTTCGAAATCGAGACGCCGTTCATGACGCGATCCACGCCCGAGGGGGCGCGCGATTATCTCGTGCCCAGCCGGGTGCAGCCGGGCACATTTTATGCCCTGCCGCAGTCGCCGCAATTGTTCAAGCAGATCCTGATGATTTCGGGGTTCGACAAATATTTTCAGATCGTGCGCTGCTTCCGCGACGAAGACCTGCGCGCCGACCGCCAGCCGGAATTTACCCAGATCGATCTGGAAGTGTCATATCCGCAGCCGGAGGGGGTGTGGGAAGTGGTCGAAGGATTTCTGGCCGCGGCCTTCGCGGCCGCAGGATACGAGATCAAAACGCCGTTTCCGCGCATGGATTATGACGAAGCGATCCGGCTGTATGGCATTGACAAGCCGGACTTGCGCCTACCTGCCATGACGGACGTGCGCGAGGTCTTCTCGTCGGACGAACTAGAAGCGTTTGCGTCGAGGTTCAAAATCAGGAAAGAACTTCCCATTCAGCTGATCCGGATTCCCAAAGCGGGCGACATCTCCGGCACAGAACGGCGCACAATCGGGACCGAAGGTATGTTCCGGCATGTCCACGGGCCGTCCTTTGTCCAACTCATGACGGACCCCAAACGCTTTGCCAAGGACTATTCCGCATTGCATGACCGGATCATTCAGCACGCGAAAGTGGAGAACGAGGACCTGTGGATGTTAGCCGGTGCGTTAAGCAGACCAGAGGCGCACCACGTAATGAAACAGTCCCTGAGGCACTTCTGCGAGAGATGTGGGCTACTGAGGCTCGACCTGGCCCAAAAGTATGCAGCGAAGCATGGCGCCTTTAAGAGAACAGGTGATCCCGCCAAGGATTTTCGCTTCTTATGGATCAACAATTTTCCGATGTTTGAGTGGGACGAAAGCGAGAAGCAATGGATGGCCGCACACCACCCATTTACTTCGCCGCACGAAGAACACATGAGCCTGCTCGAAGCCGGCGTGGAGGCGGTGAACGATCCGCAGTCGCCGCTGAGCGCGGTGCGGGCGCTGGCTTACGACGTGGTGCTGAACGGGACGGAGTTGGGATCGGGCTCGATTCGTATTCACCGGCAGGACATTCAGCGCAAAATCTTCCGCGCCCTGGGCATGACCGAAGAAGAGGCCAAGTCGCGCTTTGGATTCTTTCTGGAGGCGCTCGAGTATGGCACGCCTCCGCATGGCGGAATCGCGCTGGGGCTGGACCGCATCGTCATGATTCTCGCCGGAGCCGAAAGCCTGCGCGAGGTGATTCCTTTCCCCAAGACCGCGCGCGCCGTGGATTTGATGTGCGAGGCACCCACGCCGGTGGGCGAGCGGCAGCTGCGGGAGCTGGGACTCACCACTCAGAGAGAGCACGATGATTTCACATGCCCGAAATGTCAAACGGTATGGAGCGTTCTCTCTTTCCAACGTTCAATGATCGAGAATCACCTTCGGATGGTCAACGTTGGCCCATGCGAATGTGGCCAGGATAGGGTGATTCATGGTTTTATGTCTGATAGTCTCTTCGTTCTCCGCAAGAAATGAGCTTTGGGGTGGCGCAGCGCTTCCAGCGCTGCGATTCAAGCACCCAAGATGAAGCGGCTTTAGCCGCCGAGGTGCCTCTGGGGCTAAAGCCCACTCCTTAGAAGGGGAGCTTTATCGCAGGCCTAAAGCCCTGCGCCACCCAAAGGCATACCACCTCAATCTGGGCAAAAGGCAGACCATCTCAGCCGGATTAAGCGCTCAGTCTCAATCGCTGAGGAACGTCATCCAGCACAAATCCGGGAGAAGCTGAGCTGTACGGATACTCCTCGGGAGTTCTAGCCAAGCCTCGCTTTACTGGATTCTGCCGGATGTAATACCGGAAATTGACGTATTCCTCGACATCCCTCACGCGGTGGTCGTAGTAGCTGGGCTGCCAAATCTCTCCTGCGAACCCCAACTCCTTGCGGGCCCGGTAAGAAAATCCACCTTTGATGAACTGCAGAGCCTTCTCCACAGTGAGTGTGGGAGTGACCAGCAGATGAAAGTGATTCGGCATGACCACAAATTCATGCAGCAGGTACTTTCTCTGAAGCCGGTACTGCAAGAGCATTTCAAGGAATGGCAGCGAGAATCGGTCCGACTGAAACAGGCTCTGCTTCTGGAAGGTGGAAGCCGTTATGAAATAAGTGGAGTATCCCGTGTTGCCTCTGTGCGGCGCGGCCATAAGTACCTCCGCGGCTGAAGCCGCTTCCTTAGGGCCACTTTATCGCAGCGCTGGAAGCGCTGCGCCACCCAAAAGCACTTTGTGCACGTCGTCCCTCCCGATTTGAAACCGCCGCGCCAGCCAAGAGCCAAGAATCTTCAGCCCAAGAACCCCACACAGCCTCTGCTTTTGGGTGGCGCAGGCCTTTCAGGCCTGCGATAAAGCTTTCATTTTAGGAAATGGGCTTTAGCCCCAGAGGTACCTCAACGGCTGAAGCCGCACCACTTCACTGGCCCCTCATCGCAGCGCTGAAGCGCTGCACCACCCAAAAGCCAAGCGTCTTAAACTCTAGAGCGCCGCTTCACCCAAAAGCTCACCCTGCAAACGCTCTGATCTGAAGCCCGCTTCTGCCCACCTGTGCTACCCTGCCTGCCATGACCGACGGCATCCCGATCCATTCCCCGAGCACTCATCCTGCGCATCGCAAGCATTTTCTCAGCGACCGGGTGGGACACTTCACCGAGTCGGTGATCCGCGAGATGACGCGGCAGGCGATGCTCCACAACGCCGTCAACCTAGCCCAGGGCTTTCCGGATTTCCCCGCCCCGGCGGAAATCAAGCAGGCGGCGCAGCAGGCCATCGCCTCCGATGTGAATCAGTATGCGATTACCTGGGGAGCGAAAAATCTGCGCAACGCGATTGCGCGGCAGATGGGTGTGTGGCAGGGGCTCGAAGTCGATCCGGAGAAAGAGATCACCGTCTGTTGCGGCTCGACCGAGGCCATGATCTCGACTCTGCTGGCGGTTTGCAATCCGGGCGACGAGGTTGTGATCTTCGAGCCGTTCTATGAGAACTATGGCCCGGATTCGATTTTGAGCGGGGCCAAGCCGAGGTTTGTGAAGCTGCGTCCGCCGCGGGAAGAAAATGGCGTGTGGACTTTCGACGAGAAGGAATTGCGCCGCGCCTTCGAGAAGCACACCAAGGCGATTATTCTGAATACGCCTAACAATCCCACCGGCAAGGTTTTCACGCGTACGGAGCTGGAACTGATTCGCGACCTGTGCCTTGAGTTCGATGTGCTGGCCATCACCGACGAGATTTACGAGCACATTCTCTACGACGGCACCGAGCACATTGCGATGGCTGCGCTCGAAGGCATGCGCGAACGCACCGTGACCATCAACGGCATGTCGAAAACCTACAGCGTCACCGGATGGCGCGTGGGATGGGCGGTAGCTGCCGAAAAGATCACCAGCGCCATCCGCAAGGTGCACGATTTTCTGACCGTTGGCGCCCCGGCGCCCTTGCAGGAGGCCGGAGTGGCCGCCCTGAGCCTGTCTGCGGAATACTATTCGCAACTGGCGGAGCGATACCGGGTGCGGCGTGATCATCTGATGCCGGCGCTGACCGCGGCGGGGTTCCGGTGTTTCCGGCCGCAGGGCGCGTATTACGTGATGACGGATATTTCCGGGTTCGGGTTTGACGACGATGTCGCCTTCGCCCGGCACCTGGTCGAAAAGATCGGCGTGGCTTGCGTGCCGGGATCGAGCTTCTATCACCATCCGCGGGACGGGGCGCGGCAGGTGCGATTCGCGTTCTGCAAAACCCCGGAGACTCTGGATGAAGCGGCGCGGCGGCTGGGTAAACTGCGGCGCTGATTTTGCCGTTGCTCACGCCTTGACGCAGAAATGCTGCAGGCGAACAGCAGGTTCCTCGTTTCACTCGGAATGACAACACGTATTTTTGGAATGACAAAACTTATTGAATTACGGGACTTATCTTCGTGATCACGCCGCAGGCGATGCGGTCTCCTGAATTGCCGGAGGGATCAGTTTTGTAGTCGTCTGCTTTGGCATGAACTACGATCGCTGTCCCGCCGTCACTCAACAAAGAATTGGGACCCTCCGCGAAGGTAACATCTCTATTTTGAAATCGGATTCCGTTGGCTTTGCCGTCAGCATCGACGGTGATGTTCTTCATGTCCCCGGCGTGATGGCCGTCGGGATTATCGAATCCGTGCTTCTTGCTGCCAGGATTGAAATGTCCGCCGGCTGACTTGAAATCGGGGCCCTCGCACTTTGCGACCTGATGGAAATGGATGCCGTGCTCTCCGGGCGGGAGATCGTGAAGGTGAAACTCGATGCCGACGCCCGATTTTTCCTGCCAGAGCGAGGCGGTGCCAACACTCTTTCCCTGTGGATCATGGAGTTCAACTTGCAGTTGAACCTTGGCCTGGGCGGCGCTATGCGATGAGAGAGCCAACACCATGAGGAACAATCCGGCGAGAACGGTAAGGCGCTTCATAAGAATCGACCTCCTGAGAGTATTGGGGATTATAGCCAATTCGGAGCTGCCATATCGACTAACCACTTGGCGGCGATGCTTGAGGTTCTGAGACGACTCTCTTTGCGTCCTTCGCGTACTTTGCGGTGTAAGATTCTTTGCCGCAAAGCTCGCAAAGAAAGACCGCGAAGTCCGCAAAGAAAACCGGCAAATAGGGGCGGCCAAGGTTCTGAAACTGCACCGTAACCCGCCGCCGATGAGGGCTCGGTTGTCCACAACGATGTAGAGTATACTTCCAACACAATCAGACTTCCGGGATGGGGAAAGCGCTGCGTATGGCTTTGAATGCGGTGGAACGGGTGGCGGAGCAGGTTCCGGCGGACGATTTTCAGGCGCTGGAAGACAAGATTTATCGCACCATAGAGAGATATAAGGCGGCGCGCCAGGCGCAGGCCACGGCCGAACGCGACGTGCAGCGCTTGCGGCAGCAACTGGAAGAACGGAACGAAGAACTGGCCACGCTGCGGCGCGAGGCGGTCCAACTGAAGAAAGAACGCGAGGAAATCCGCAGCCGCGTCGAGAAGATGCTGGTGCAGATCGAATCCATCGCCGAAGCCAGCTAGGCCGCGGGTTGCGCGCGAGAAGACGCGGTGGACGCAGCACGTTGCGTTTCCCTGGAGATTAGTTATGGCTACAGCAACGAAAAGTCCGGCACTGCATGAAGCGCAGTCGCCCGCGGTTCGCGTGGAGATTTTTGACCAGGCCTACAACCTGCGCGGGTCCGACCCGGAGTACATTCTGAAGCTGGCCGAGTACGTGGACTCCAAAATGCGGGCCGTGGCCGAAGCCACCAACACGATCGACACGGCGCGGCTGGCGGTGCTGGCGGCGCTGAATATCGCAGACGAGTATCACCTGCTGCGCAAAAAGCAGGACGGCGGGGCAACCGACTACCAGAAGCGGGCGCATCTATTATCAGATGCGCTGGATGAAGTGCTGGACGAAGACCGCAAGGCAGGCTAGTCTGCGGGGCGCGGCATTTCTTCTCGTCGTCTGGACGCTGCTTCCCGGCAGCGGCTTTTCTCAGGAACCCGGCCAGGAACCCACTCTCCGTTCCCAATCCAACGTAGTCATGATTCCGGCGCTGGTGAAAGACCAGCGGGGCGGGATCGTCTACGGGCTCGAGGCCAAAGACTTCATCGTGGAAGACGACGGGGTGGAACAACCGGCGCGGCTCGACGAAACGCCCGTAGGCCAGCCGGTTTCGCTGGTGGTGGCGGTGCAGCGCGGGCGGCGGGCGAATTACGAGTTCCCGCGGATGCAGGGCCTGAACTCCATGCTCGACCCGCTGTTCAGCCTGGGAACCGCCCGAGTCGCATTGGTGGAGTTCGACAGCCAAGTTGAGGTCACGCGGAACTTTACCCAGGATGCAGGCCTGATTTTTGCCGATCTGAGGAATCTGCAGCCGGGAGATGAAGGAGCCGCGATCCTCGACGCCGTCGCCTGCGCGGTGAATCTGCTGAAGAACGAGCCGGAAGACCGGCAGCGCGTGCTGTTGCTGATCAGCGAGACGCGCGATCACGGGAGCCGAATCAAGATTCACGACGCAGTAGCGTCCATCGGGCAGACCACCACGATCATGTACGCGCTGGCGTTTTCCCCCGCGCTGTCGAACATCCTCGACACCGGCCGCGGCACCAACAAAAACGAGGAGCAAGAAGGTATCAACTTCCTCGATCTCGCATACCGGGCGGCACAGGCGGTGAGGAAGAACGTTCCCAGCGCTATCGCCTCGATGACCGGCGGCGAATACGAATTGTTCGCCACGCGGAAGAAATTCGAGGTGCGGATGAACGACTTCACCAACCACCTGCACAGCCGCTATCTGCTGAGCATTGCGCCTAAGAGTCCGCATCCCGGGCTGCACCAGATTCGCGTGCGTCTGCGGGATGAGGGGAAGAATACGGTTCTGGCGAGAAGCAGCTATTGGGCCGAGGGCAACAACTGAAGTAGTTCTCCTGATGGTGGAGAGTGCTTGCCCTCAGCGACTAAACAGGCCGCGACTCTCTTATGGCGTTGGCGACAAGGCTGAAGAGCGTGCGCGAGAGCCGGTGCCGTCCCTGCGGGACTCGCTCTGTTTTCCCACGTCTACCCGGCAGTGACGTGCCGGGCATCACATCCCGCCCCCTTCGACGCGCTGCGCTTGCTCAGGGCAGGCTCTGCGGGCCTGGCATTTGGCTGTGCCTGCTCCACCGTCTGATGCAAATTCGGGTTCTCATGCACACACTGAGCCGTGTCCTTCCCCAGCGCTGGCATGCCTCACAGCAGCGGGAAATGCACTAGCTGGCTTGGCTTCACTTCTTGGGCGCGCTTTGCGGGGTATCGGCGCTGGCGTCAAGAACTTCCCGGACCTTATTAACCAGGGCCGCCATGGTGAAAGGCTTGGGCAGGAACCAGAGACCTTCGTCGAGGACTCCGTAGTGCACGATCGCGTCGTCGGTGTACCCGGAAATATAAAGCACCCGGACTTCGGGGGCGATTCGGAGGACCTGTTCCGCCAGTTGGGGGCCGTTGATGCGTGGCATGACCACATCCGTGACCAGAAGCCGGATGTCGTGGTGGTTGGCTTTGGCGATGGCGAGTCCTTCCTCGGGGCCGCCTGCCACCAGCACCTTGTAGCCGCACTGGGCGAGCACGGAGGAGGTGAGCTCGCGCAGCTGGGTATCGTCTTCGACCAGCAGGACGGTCTCGCTGCCCTGCTGCACGCCGCCGCTGGGGCGTTTCTCGATGCCCAGCGACTGGACCGGCTGTTCCACCCGCGGGAAGTAAATCTTGAAGGTTGTGCCCTTGCCGGGTTCGCTGTAGACCCAGATATAGCCGCCACTTTGTTTGATGATCCCGTACACGGTCGAGAGGCCGAGTCCCGTTCCTTTCCCCACTTCTTTCGTGGTAAAGAACGGCTCGAAGATGCGCGCCTGGACTTCCGGAGTCATTCCCACTCCCGTGTCACCGACGGCCAGCATCACGTATCGTCCGCGTGCAATGGGCGGATGCTCCGCGGCGTAACCCTCATCCAGTTCCGCGTTTGCGGTTTCCAGGGTAAGCTTCCCGCCATGCGGCATGGCGTCGCGGGCATTGAGCGCCAGGTTCATGATGACCTGCTCGATCTGTCCGGGATCAGCCTTCACCGAGCCCAGTTCGCGGGTGGGCAGGGCGACAACCTCGATGTCTTCTCCGATCAGGCGGCGTAATAAAGAGTCGAGGTTCAGGAGGATGTCATTCAGGTCAATGACGCGCGGCGAGAGTACCTGTTTCCGGCTGAAGGCGAGCAACTGGCGGGTGATGCCGGCAGCCCGCTCGGCCGAAGACTTAATCTGCCGCGTGCTGTCGGCCAGCCGGCCGGGAGGAAGACCGTCAGACAGGATCTGTGTGTACCCGAGAATTACAGTCAGAAGGTTATTGAAGTCGTGAGCGACGCCGCCCGCCAGCCGTCCAATCGCCTCCATCTTCTGCGACTGGCGGAATCTTTCTTCCAGGGCCACGCGTTCGGTGACGTCCTGGACGAACGAGGCTACGCCGAGCACGCGGCCGGCTTCGTCTACCAGCAGAGTGTTATACCACTCGCAGGTGATGATGCGGCCGTCTTTGGTAAGGTTATCGTTGGTGCTCCGGCTGCCGCCTTTGCGGGTGATCAACTGTTGCCAGACCTGCTCCACATGCTGACGATACTGGGTAGGAACAATAAAGCTGGCATGCTTTCCCAGGGCTTCGTCCCGGCTGTATCCGAAAAGATGCTCGGCCGAGGAATTCCAGGAGGCGACGCGGAATTCGAGATCCCACTCCACCACGGCCAGCGGGGTACTGTCGATGTGCATTCGCAGTTTTTCTTGCGACTGGCGGATTTCTTCGCCAGCGCGCTTGCGTTCGGTGATATCGCGGCAGATACCCAGCAAACCGATCACTTTGCCGCCGGGATCGCGAAACGGGCCTTTGGTCGCCAGGTACAGGCGGGTCACGCCTGCCGCCGTGCCGAATTCCTCGTAGGTTTGGGTCTCGCCGGACTGCACTACCTGGCGGTCGCGCTCCATAATGGCGCGCCCGACCTCGGGAAGGAACAAGTCAACGTCGGATTTGCCGATGACCTGTTCCGCGGTGCGACCCAGGAAGCGGGCGCCGGACGAATTGATCATCAGGTACCGCCCCGCGAGATCTTTCACGAACACCGCGTCGGTGGTGCCCTCGGTGATTCCCTGCAGCAGCATGAGGTTCTTCTGCAGCTCCCGGGAACTGACCAGCAACTGGTTCTGGACCACAAACAGGCGTCCACCGGCGGCCGCGAACGATACCATCACTAGGATCACCGCCCAGACAAATTGTTCCTGTGCGATGCGCAACACGAGGGGGAAAACAATGGCGGGAATCAACAGAGGAGAGAATTGGGCAAGCAATTGCAGGCTGCGGGAAAGCGGCACCGCCGCAGATGGTTCCTCGCGCTCATTCCAGGTGCCGGCCAGGACGATAGCCAGACAGTAGCTGAAGGTCCACGTCAGATCAGTCCAGCCCCCCTGTTGGTAATGGCCGGAAGCCTGGTAGTAGAGCGTGGCGCTGAGAACCGTCCCGTGGACGACCAGGAAACCGCCCATGCGGAGGAAGAAGCTCTTCCCGGCTCGAGTCTGACTGAGGATGCCTCGAACCAGGAAACTCACCGCGATCACGCCAAAGAAAAGAATTCCTGCGCGCGCCGCGCGCAACTGCATCGCCTGGCCCGCGGCCTGCCAGCGCGAGGGCACATAGATCTGCGACAGCTCCAGCGCGAGCACCAGGGCGCAGACTTGCAAGAAATCGCAGGCTCGCAACCAGTGAAATCCGCTGTCCGGGTCGCGGGGACTCAGAAACAGCGTCATCATGGCCGGCACGACCCAGAAAAAAACCAGAACGTCGCTGGGCCAGATCGTTCCCAGGGGCGCGTGCAGGTAGTCGTAGTTGTAGGTGTAGAATGCCTGGCCAACGGAAGTAAGCAGGAAGGAAGCGCAAACCAGCCGCCACACGCGCCTGCCGAAGGGTCCGGCCTGGCGCGCAACCATCCAGCAGATAGCCGCCGCGGCCAGCGGGGCCGCCGTGTCAATCCAGTCGCCCCACAGCGAAGCGGTGTCGGTGCCGTATCGGACGGCTAGCACCGCCCCATGCATACCCAACAAAATGGTCGCCGCCGCGAGTGCGGACGTGCGCGCTTTGAACATCACTACTCCCAGTGTTCCGGTCGCCAGCCCGCAAGTGCGCCTTGGGCCCCGGTATTGCGTCAGTGTATATACTCACGGCCCGGCCTGCCAAATCAATTACTTCCGTGATCCATCTTCATCCACTGGTTTTCTGAGGGGGTGGCCGGCGGTGGCGTGGCCGAGCCCATTTTGGGAGCGCCGCGGACCTTTGGTAGCAAATCGCCTGCCATCTTTTTGTGGCCGTACTCTTGCCAATCCTCCGGGATTTGCCTAGCATCCATGTTGAAAGCCGGCCTGCCAGGTTGGTGATGGTGGTAACCGATTTTTGAACCAACACCGAATGAACGGGGGCTCGACTCGAACTAAGATCCGGTGAGCGACGCTCCGCCATGCGGAGATGCCTAAAGGGTCTCGGCGGGTTCCCAACGTCTTACGACGGGTTCATTCTCGGCCCACCACACGGCACAGCGGGTCGGCTTGAAAATAGCCCTTAGCTGTTAGCTCTTGGCTCTTAGCTAAGAGCCAATTGCCAAGAGCCGCTTTCCTGCTAGACTGACCCCGTAGGTAATCCCTGGCTTCTGCATCCAAGTAAGTATGTTTCCGCAACTCTTCCATCTCGGGCGGTTCTTTCTTCCCACTTATGGCGTCCTGGTTTCGATCGGCGTGCTGACCGGCTTGTGGATCAGCGTGCGCAACGCCGAGCGGCTGGGAATCGACGGCGACAAGGCATGGAACCTGGGGATTCTGGTCGTGCTTTGTGGCATCCTCGGCGCGAAAGTGCTTTACGTCATTAACGACTGGAGTGTCTACAAAGACCATCTGGGATACATTTTCAGCCTGGACACGCTGCAGGCGGGCGGAGTCTTTTCCGGCGGCCTGCTGGCGGCATTTGTGGCCGCCGCCTGGTATGTCTGGAGAAACCACTTGCCCGCTCTCGGCACCTGCGATGCTTTCGCTCCCGGCCTCGCCCTCGGGCACGCCATCGGCCGCATTGGCTGCTTCGCCGCCGGATGCTGCTACGGCAAACCGACCGATCACCGGTGGGGAGTGACCTTCACCAATCCGCTGGCGTTTTCCATCACCCAGACGCCACTGCACGTGCCGCTGCAGCCTACGCAGTTGTTTGAGTCGGCGGTCGAGCTGGCGAACTTCATCTTCCTCACTTGGCTGTTGAAGCGGCGCAAGTTTGAGGGGCAGATCATCGGGGCGTTCATGTTCCTGTATGGGTTCGCGCGTTTCTTCCTCGAGTATCTGCGCGGCGATCCCGGCCGCGGTTCGGTGTTCGGCGGCGCCATGACCGGCACGCAGCTGATTGCCATCGGACTGGTGCTCGGCGGCGGGTTTATCTGGTGGCTGCGGCCTGGGGCGAAGGCCGCAACTGCGTAGACGGCTGGCGCGGCGAGGTGAGCCCGGACGTCGGACGTCAGACCTCGGCGGTTCCTCTCAGAAGCTCTGGAATGTCCAGCGATTGCAAGCGTCCGCAGGACGCCCGATAATAGCCCGGCGTTTCAATGCCGGGTAGACCGGCGTTGTTCCGCTTGCGTCCTGCAGGGACGCCCGAGACGATCCGTGGCATCACTTCTGCCAGATCACATTACGGCAAGCTCTGAAGATGCGGGCAGGCGCCTGGACCAGTTTCTCACGACGAAGATTAACGCCATCAGCCGGGCGCGGGTGCAGGAACTCATTCGCGACGGAAAGATTCTACTGAACGGCGCGCCTGCCCGGGCTTCCATGAAGTTGCGCGGCGGCGAGAGCATCACCATCCTTGGCCCTGCTGCGCGGCCACCCTTGCGCGCGATCGCCGAGGAGATTCCCCTCGATATTCTCTACGAAGACGACGATCTCGCCATCATCAACAAGCCCGCGGGAATGATGGTGCATGCGGGCGCGGGCTCGACCGATGACCGGCGCAATCGCGGAACGCTGGTCAATGCGCTGCTGCATCATTTCGCCAGCCTGTCGGCGGTCGGCGGCGAGATGCGGCCGGGCATCGTGCATCGTCTCGACAAAGAAACCAGCGGGCTGATCGTTGTGGCCAAGAACGATGAGGCCCACCGCAAGCTGGCCGCGCAGTTTGCGCGGCGCGAAGTGAAGAAGACTTACGTGGCGCTGGTGCATGGCTGGGTAAAGATAGATCAGGGGACGATCGCGGCCAGCATCAGCCGCGACCGCGTGCGACGCATCCGCATGACCACGCGTATCGCTGGCGGGCGCGAGGCCGTTTCGCACTACCGCGTCGTGCGGCGGTTGGATACGGCGTACGGCAAGTTCACGCTGCTGGAAGTAAAAATTGATACCGGCAGAACTCACCAGATTCGCGTGCACATGGCATCGCTGGGACATCCCGTGGTCGGAGACACCTTGTATGGAGCGGTAGCGAATCTACGAAGATCAAATACCCCACCCTCTCGCGAAGAACGCGAGAAGGGTGGGGCACCCGCATCGGGAGCGATCTCCCTGGCGCGGAATTTCCTGCACGCGGCGGAGTTGGAGCTGGCGCATCCCCGCACCGGGAAGCCGATCGCGCTGCA
The DNA here is from genome assembly GCA_052326105.1 of Candidatus Sulfotelmatobacter sp. Taxonomy (GTDB): domain Bacteria; phylum Acidobacteriota; class Terriglobia; order Terriglobales; family Acidobacteriaceae; genus Sulfotelmatobacter. Next base: position 116,070 of record JBKQRC010000078.1, read on the forward strand.
GAGTCCGCTGCCGGTTGAGCTGCAGCAATTTCTGGCCGCAATTACTATAATGTCTACAGGTGAGAATCTTGGGGACTAGAGTACTGGGCAAGATCGTCGGACTGGCTATGCTGGCGCTTTTCGCCGTGTGTGCGACCGCGCAGTCGGCGCCCGCTCCCGCTCCGACGCAACCGGCAGCTTCGTCCCCCTCCCAGCCGCAACCGCAGCCCCCGGCTGGCCAGGCGGCGCCCAATTCGGCTCCGGCTATACCCACTGCTCCATCCGCCAGTACACCGGCGAGTCCATCCGCTGGTCCGGCATCCGCTAATCCAGCTCCGGCGAATCCGGCGGCCGCGAGCGCGGCGGCTGAGCAGACTCCGAAGCCTGCCAGTGACACCGCTCCCGCCGATGACCGGGTGCTGACCATCAAGGTGCCTTCGAACGAAGTCAACGTCGTGTTCACCGTGACCGACAAGCATGGCAAACGCGTCACCGATTTGAAGCAGAGCGATTTCCGGGTGATGGATGACAACAGGCCTCCGGATGAGATCCGCAGCTTCCACGCTGAAACCAACCTGCCCCTGCAGGTGGGACTGCTCATTGACGCCAGCAACTCGGTGCGGGACCGGTTCAAGTTCGAGCAGGAATCGGCGATCGAATTTCTGAACCAGACGGTGCGCCGCAACTACGATCTGGCTTTCGTGGTGGGTTTTGACGTGACCCCAGAGGTCACCCAGGATTTCACCGACAACACGGAAGCGCTGGCGCACGGAGTGCACGAACTGCGTCCGGGCGGCGGCACGGCACTCTACGATGCGCTCTATTATGCCTGCCGCGACAAACTGCTGCAGGCTTCGAAAGCCACGCCCGTGCGGCGCGCCATCATTCTGCTCAGCGACGGCGAGGATAACCAGAGCCACGTCACCCGCGAAGAGGCGATCGAGATGGCGCAGCGCGCCGAGGCTATCGTCTACACCATCAGCACCAACGTGAGCGGCAGCAAGGGAGCGGGCGACAAAGTCCTGGAGCGCATTGCCGACGCCACCGGCGGGCGTGCTTTCTTCCCCTTCCAGATTCGCGATGTGGCGGATGCCTTTGCCGAGATTCAGGACGAATTGCGCAGCCAGTACGCGATGTCCTACAAGCCGGCGGACCTCAAGAAGGACGGGCACTATCGCACGATTGAAATCGTAGCCAACGACCGGAAGAATTTCCGGGTGCGCTCGCGGCGGGGATGGTACTCGCCGACACAGTAGAAAAGCGGACCTCGGACCTCGGACTTCGGACCTCAGACATCAGCGCGGCAAATAAACCATGCCGGGATACTCAGGCACACCCCTTGCGAAAAAGCTGGGGATCAAAGACGGCTTTCGGGTGCAGTTTGTCGGAGCGCCATCGGAGGTGCTCGCGGAGCTGAAATCGGCGCTCGCCGGCTGCGAAACGGTTCGCGAGGGCAAAGCGCCACTCGACTTCGTCCAAGTCTTCACCCGGTCGAAAACAGAGTTGGCGAAGGAATTCAAGCGCATCACCCGACAGCTTGCCCCTGCCGGAATGTTTTGGGTGAGCTGGCCCAAGAAGAGTTGCGGCGTGGCCACTGATCTGGACGAGAATATCGTGCGCGAAATCGGTCTGGCGGCGGGGTTGGTGGACGTCAAAGTCTGCGCGGTGACCGAAATCTGGTCGGGGCTGAAGTTCGTGCGCCGGGTGAAGGATCGAGGCAAGGGTGCGTAGACCTTCTCCTTGCGTTTACTTCCAGGGGTCGCCTAGGCTTCGTTGGGTTCTTGCGGCTTCACTCTATTCATGAATTGGTCACCAGCTCAGGTGACTGGGCTTGTCGAAAAATATCATTCCCTGCACGCCTTTTCCGCAGACCTGACAATATGTAACCACCGAGTCTGGAAACTCCGACCCCTCCGTGTACCCCACGGCGTTCCGCAGACGACAGCAGTCACAGAGAATCGCCTTTGTTGTGGCAGGGTCTGAAGAAGCGCGGGTTCCATCTGACGAGTCCTCGCTCATCAAGAGGCTCCGCCCCATAAGACTCACGAGCGTGACAAATGAGAAGCGGCCAGCGACTCGACTATACTCTTGTCCTTTCGCGCCGTGAGTCACGGGAGAGTTACGAAAGTTCAAGGCCTTCAGTCCCCCCCTGCAATTTGCCCTAAGCTAGTTGCGAGGAACCCCGCCGCTCCTCCGCCCAAGGTCCCGCCAAGTGTTAGTCTGCTATTTTGCAAACCAAGCGTGCACTGAAAGGCGAACCTCCATGGTGCGAGTGGGCCTGATTGGATTTGGGCTGGCGGGGCAGGCGTTTCATGCTCCTGTGATTCTCGGCGTGCCGGGGATGGAACTGGCCTGCATTCTGGAGCGGCACGGCTCGCGAGCCGTGCAGCGGTATCCGAAAGTGCGGGTGGCGCGCACGCTCGACGAAATGCTTTCCGATGAGACGATCGGCCTGTGCGTGGTGGCCACGCCCAACGACTCGCATTTTTCCTACACCAAAGCGTGTCTCGAAGCGGGACGCGACGTGGTCGTGGACAAGCCGTTCACGCCGACCATGGCGGAAGCCGAGGAACTGGTGCGGCTTGCCGCCGCGCGCGGACGACTGCTCACGGTCTATCAGGATCGCCGCTGGGATGGCGTGTTTCGCACGGTGAGGAAACTCGTGGCCTCCGGCGAGTTGGGCGCCATCGCGGAATACGAGGTGCGATTCGACCGCTTCCGCCTGGAGCCTCGGCTGAATTGGCGCGAGGACGCTGGCTTTCCCGCGGCTGGAGTTCTTTGGGACCTGGGCCCGCACTTGATCGATGGCGCCCTGGTGCTGTTCGGCGAGCCGGAAACGATTTCCGCGTCGGCTTTCTGCCAGCGCGCGACTGCCACAGTGGACGACGCTTTTGACGTGTGCATGAAGTATCCGCGGCTGCGGGCGGAGTTGCGCGCGCGCATTATCGCTTATGCCCCCGGCCCGCATGTGCTGATTCACGGGACGCAAGGATCGTTCGTGAAATACGGCATGGATCCGCAGGAAGAAATCCTGCGCAGCCCCGGTTGTCCCGACGGCGACAAATGGGGTCCGGATTGGGGCCTCGAGCCGGAAGAACGCTGGGGCACTCTTTCCCTGGTCGGCGGCCAAACCCGAAAAGTGCAGACCGAGCGCGGAGACTATCGTCTCTTCTATGTCAATGTGCGCGATGCGATCGAGAAGCGCGCGCCGCTGGATGTAAGCCCGGAGCACGCCCTGCGCGTGATGCGCGCCCTGCTGCTCTCGCACAAAAGCAGCCGCGAAGGACGGACCGTCGGGTGGACGGAGGCGGTGGAGTGACAGTCAAAGAGACGCGGATGGTGGGCTGAAAACCGGCCGGGGGGTGTCCCCACATGAGCCTGGTGGCGCCTGCGTTCGCACTCAGGCACGGCAGACCACCTTCTACCCCGCGCTTCCCTTCATCACTTTCTGAAACGCGGCCTGAAATTTCTCCATTTCTTCCTCGGTGCCGACGGTGATGCGAGCGTACGTAGGCATCACGGGCCAGGTGCGCCCGATCAGGACATTCTCTTTGGCCATGGCGTCGCGCACATCTTTGCCCGGCCGCTTGGTGTCGACCATGAAGCAGTTCGACTCGGATGGAATGTAGGCGTAGCCGTTGCGGCTAAGCCAGTCGAACGTACGCCGGCGAATGTCGGCGTTGATGCGCCGCCGTTCGGCAACCAGTTGCGGATCCTTCAGACTGGCCGTGGCGGCGGCGACGGCGGTGATGGGCATGAAGTTCCATCCGCCGCGCTCCAGGATTTTATCGGACAGGTCAGGCCGGGCAATCAGCAATCCGCAGCGCAGGCCGGCCATGCCGTACACCTTGGAGAAGGTGCGCAGCACGACCACATCCTTGCCTGCCTTCACCAGATCGAGCGTGGAGGGCGCGTCGCAAAATTGAATGTAGGCTTCGTCCAGCAGTACGATCGAGTCTTTCGGTTTGTTCGCGACCAAATACTCGATGTCCTCATGCGGAGTGAGCGTACCCGTGGGATTGTTGGGATTGCAGATGTAAAAGACGCCGGCGTCGGGAGCGGCGGCCAGCATGGCCTTGACGTCGTGCGCGTAGGTTTTGGTGAGTGGAACCCCAACCACGCGTACTCCCACTTTTGTGGCCAGATTCGCGCCCAATTCGAATCCCGGGTCGGCGGTGACATAGCTTTTCTGCGGCGAGGTGAAAGCCAGCACGGCAAGGCCGAGCGGAGGCGTGGAGCCGACGGTGACGCGAAGGTAGTCGGGATTGAGGCCTTCGAGCTGAGCGAAGGCGCCGGCAAGATCATCGGTGAGATTGTCGGAGTAACGGCCGCCCTGCGGAAGGATGGCCGCCATGGCGTCGCGCGCGGCCTGGCTGGGGCCAAGCGGATTCTCGTTGGAGTCAATCAGGACGGCATCGGCGGCATGCGGCCGGCGGCGGGCAGCCGCGGCCAGCATCGGTTCGCTATACATGCCGAACGCTGCAGCTGCGGACGCTGCCGCCGACAGATGCAGAAAAGAACGCCGGGAAAAGCTGGGCATGCGAACCTCCATAGGGAGAACGTGCACAGGGAACCACAGGGAAAGGAGTGTACCAGAATTGTTGCCGGAAGCGGCGCGGGAGGCGGGGGAAGGCGGATTATGAGTGGACTCTCAGCACCAGCAAGGTCGCGTCATCGCGAAAGTTCGCACCGCAAAACGCAGTCACGCGCTGCATGATGGCTCGCTGCGTATCAAGCGCAGATGCATCCCGGGCGCGGGCGGCCTCAACCAGGCGTTGCTCGCCGAATTCTTCCTGTTGGGCATTCTCCGCCTCTGTGATGCCATCGGTCCAGAGCAGCAACTTGTCACCCGCGTGAAGCTGCGCTGTGTAGTCCTGGTAAACCCAATCCGGCAGAGCGCCAAGCACGGCTCCGCCTCCACTCAGAGATTCGGTTCCGCCGTTTTCCCGTATCAATAGCCCGGGACAGTGACCGGCATTTTCGTATACCAGAGTGCGCTGCTCCGCGTCGAGAACGGCATAAAAGAAAGTAACGAACTTTCCGGAAGCGATGTTCGCACAAAGAAACTTGTTCAGCTTTGTGCATACGACCTGCGGTGTCGCATCGGCGGTGGCAAACGCACGAAATGACGCCTGGAGATTGGCCATGAGCAACGCCGCCGTGATTCCTTTTCCCGCGACATCGCCCACGCAGATTCCGACCCGCTTCTCATCCAGTTGGATCACGTCGAAATAATCGCCGCTGACTTCCCGCGCCGGCTGCCAGGCGCCGGAAATCTGCGCGCCGGGAAGCTGCGGCAGCCTGCTCGGCAGCAACATCTGCTGGATTTCGCGGGCTCGCTTGAGTTCTTCCTCCTGCTGCTGCAGGGCAATCGTTCCTTTCTCGACCGTTTGCTCCAGCAGTTCGTTTCGTTGTTTCAGTTTTCGCTGGAACTCCTCCACCGCGAACATCACTACATTCACAACTACAACGACGACAATCGTGAGGTAACCGATTCGTCCGAAGACGATCCAGAATGGCTCCGGATCGAGCTTTGTAAGTTGCAGAAAGACGATCGAACCGACGGCACATACAAATCCAAAGATGATCTGCGCCGGGAAGAAAAGCAGCCAGTTCCAAGGGAACGGACGGTTTGCGTAGATACGACGGAACAGTATGGCAATAGGAACGAGCAGGTTCCCCACCGTCAAGGTGGCAATCATTATTACTGACAGGGAAGCCCTTTGATTCAGCGATGCAAGGATGGCATAGACCACGAGCCCTACGAACACCAGCACCTGCTCGATCTGCAGGATGCGGCGCAGCCAGGGGGAACGCGGCTTGGAAGTGATGACTGGAGTGCTCACACGTAACTCGTGGGGTGCAGACTGGAACAGCAAGGTTAACCCGGACTGCACAAAAAGTCATGCCACGAAGGGCTGCTGGCAGGGCCTGCAGAACCTCATTCAAACGACGAACTTGCCTCTGACCCGGCATTTCCAGTCGCGGGCTGGCCTTTTCCCCGCTCACTCTGAGTACTCTCGGATCGGGATCAGTCTGCGCCCTTGCCGGCGTAGTATCCGGCGCGGGCCTGGATTTTATAGTTCTCCTTGTTCTTGATCTCCAGCTTGCGATAGGTGCCGTCGAGTTTGATATTGGTGGGCGTGTAGCCGATGTTGTACTGGCTGCGCAGTTCGGAAGCGATCTGGTCGAAGGCTTCGCGGAGCTTGTCGAACTTGTTGCCGACGTTGATGACGCGCCCGCCCGTCTCCTTGGTGAGCTTGTCCATGTCGGCCTCGCCGTAGTAGGACATGCCGGTGCTGAAATAACCTCCGCGGTCGGCGCAGAGGAGAACGTAGACGATGGCATCGGCTTTCTGCGCGGCCTCAATAGCGTCCTTGATCTTGAGTTTGCTGCCTTCGTCCTGGCCGTCGGTGAGGAGAATCATGGCCTTGCGCCCGACCTCCTTGGCCAGCATGTCGTGGGCGGAGAGGTATACGGCGTCAAACAGCAGCGTTCCCGGCGAGTTCTGCTGCGGGACGGGGCCGCCGCCCATGCCGGGGATTCCGCTGGTGTAGTCCACGTTGATCTTGGCCTTGTTGAGGGCAGCCTGGAGGCGGTGCACGTCGCGGGTGAAATCCTGGAGCAGGTCCACGCTGATGTCGAAGCTGATCACGTAGGCTTCATCTTTGTCGGTGAGGATCTGCTTCAGAAAAGCTCCGCCCACCTCCTTCTCCATGTCGAGGACTCGCGTCTGGCTGCCGCTGGAGTCGATCATGATCCCGAGGGTCAGGGGCAGGTTGGATTCCGCCGTGAAGTACTTGACGGTCTGCGGCTTGCCGTCTTCGTAGATTTCAAAGTCGTCTTTCTTGAGGTTGGGGATGAGCGCCCCGTGCTTGTCTTTCACGTTGAAGAACAGTTGCACCACGTTGACGTTCACCTTGAGGGTCTCGGTGGGCTGCTGAGAATCGTCGGACTTCTGGCCCGCGTCGGACTTCTGGCCCGCGTCGGATTTCTGGCCTGTGGAGGGAGGCGGCGGGCTGGGCGGCAGCTGGGCGAACGCGAACGGGGCGGCCGCGGACAGGAGAGCCAGGGTCAGCAGCAGGGCAAGGGAAGATCTCGACTTGCCAATGCGGACCGGCGCGGCCGTCGAGCTTCGCTCGACCGGGCAGTCCCCTTGGGCAAGCTCAGGGCAGGCTGTTCGACTTTGCTCAGAGCAGGCGGGGGCGGCTGTCCCCACATCGGCATTTCGCGGGGTTCTGAACGCAAAAGAAAGAAGTTTAGGCATGCAGGAGATTCCTTCGGGATTCTTTGTTAGTCTAATCCTGAAACTTAGATGCACCAAATGGGCTGAATCGAGCATCCCAGAGGGTGGGAAAGTTGCGCGATCCGAGGAACGCAATGAAGCCGGTAAGGGGCAATGGCAGTGGGCGAAGCGATGCGGCAAAGGCCGCGCTGGTGCTGGCGCTGGTCTTTTTCCTTGGTTTAGCCATGCCGGGGCTGTGGGCGCAGTCTGGAAACAGCCAGACGCAGCCACCGCCCGCCAAGAAAGATGCCGACCTGCCAGATGCACCGTCGGTAGTGCAGCCGCCGCCTCCACCTCCACCACCGCCCGCTCTTCCGGTGTACCAGCAGCCCGAGCCCGGCCAGGAGAACAAGGCGCCTCAGAGCGGGGATCAGCAGCCGGCAGATCAGGAGAAACCGGCTCCGCCCCCGATGCCGCCGATTCAGACAGTGCCGGCGGGAACTTACCCGCGAAACCAGATCAATCTCGGGGAAGATCTCTACAAAATTTCGGTCTCCACAAACCTCGTTCTGGTTCCGGTTCTGGTCCAGGACCCGGGCGGGCGGCGCGTGGACGGCCTGCTTCCCAGAGACTTTACCGTGCTGGAAAATGGCAAGCCGCAGAAGCTGACTTTCTTTTCCAGCGATCCGATCCAGCTTTCGGTGGCGATCCTGATAGACATCGGCATGCCCGACGTGGCTGTGCAGAAGCTGAACCAAACCTACTCTGCGCTGGTTGGGGCGCTCAGTCCCTACGACGAAGCGGCCCTGTATACCTACAGCAGCACGGTCAGCCAGGTAACCGATTTTACGCGGAGAAGCGAAAAGCTGAGCGCTGCATTGAACGCGTTGAAACTGGTGCGGGGCGACAATAATGGGCCAGCGGTGCTGACCGGGCCGATGGCCGCCGGTCCGCCGACGGTCAACGGAGCGCCGGTGGGCGGGCCGACGATCCAAACGGTGAATACTCCGCCGCGGGAGGCGCATGTTCTGAATGACGCCATCCTGCGGGCGGCGGTGGACCTGAGCAAGCGCGATCGCACCCGCCGCAAAGTCATCTTCGTGATCAGCGATGGTCGCGAGTTGGGCAGCCGCGCCAGCTACCGCGATGTGCTGCGTGTACTGGAGAGCCGCGACATACAGGTAAAGGCAGTTGTGGTGGAGGGCGGGTCCCTGCCTGCTTTTCGCCAGGTCGGGAAAATTCATCTGTTCGGGCAAGGTTATTTCGACATCCTCCCGAAATACTCGGGTGCGACCGGCGGCGGGGAGGTGCTGCACGAACTTTCCCGCAATGCGATTGAAGATGCCTACGCCCAAATCACCTCCGAAGCGCGGAATCAATACACGCTGGGATATTCTCCCAAGGCCACGACGGGCAGCTCGGCTTACCGGAGCATTGAGGTCCGCGTGGATTACAGGCACTTGAAGATCGCGGCTAAGGATGGGTATTATCCGGCCCCGGCGGCGGCCCGGTAATCCAGCCGGATGGGTCAAAATGGCAAGGATGGCACTCCTTTGCCCCCAGGGGTCACCTGAGTAACCTGCCTGAGGTATGCTCCCTGTGATATAAAAGCGGCGAGCCCCCAATCAAGACATTAGTGTGCGTGGTTAGCCTTGGCGTTGTCCCGCACCTTGAGGAAAGCCTTTGAGTTTCATCAACTTCGCAGCCCGCGAGATCAACTGCAAGATCGTGTACTATGGCGCCGGTCTGGGCGGCAAGACCACGAACCTGCAGATGATCTATCAGAAGACCGCGGATCAGCAGAAGGGCAAGATGATCTCGCTGGCCACCGAGACCGAACGTACGCTGTTCTTCGATTTTCTGCCGCTCGATCTGGGATCGGTGCGGGGTTTCAAGACGCGAATCCATCTCTATACCGTTCCCGGGCAGGTTTTCTACGACGCCAGCCGCAAGCTGATTTTGCGCGGGGTGGATGGCATCGTGTTTGTGGCCGATTCGCAGGAACAGCGCATGGACGCGAACGTGGAAGCGCTCGACAACCTCATGGCGAACCTGAAAGAGCACGGCTACGACTTCAACAAGATTCCCTACGTGCTGCAGCTCAACAAGCGCGACCTGCCCAATATCCTTCCCGTGGACCTGCTGGCCACCGAACTGCGCCGCAAGAACGAACCGCTGGTGGAAGCGGTCGCGTTCCAGGGCGTGGGCGTGTTCGAAACGCTGAAAGAGATCGCCAAGCAGGTACTGACGGAATTGAAGGCGGGCGGGTAACGCAGCCGTCAGCCATCAGCCTCTTCCCGTTACCAGCGTAAGCATGCGCTGCTGTTTTCTGGTGCCCACTCCTTCGCGGTTCGCTAGGCTAAACGGAGGACGTGGTGTGTCCAGCGCGTCCGTGGATTCCATCGGTGATCCTGTCTACTGTGATCCATCGCTCGTCGGACCCTACAGCACTGGTGCTCTGGTGCGTCATCGGCTTCTGCGCAGGAGTCGGCCTGTTCATCCAAGGATTTCGCTTGTTGCTGCGGCGCCGTTTGATTCTCGACACGCCGTTTTCGAAAATTCGCAGCGCTCCGATGGGCATGGTGGAAATCAACGGCCTGGCGGTTGGTCCTTACACCATGGTCGCGCCCATCACGGCGCGCGCCTGCTACTACTACCGCACGCTGGTCTGGGAGTGTAAACAGAAAGGCAGGAATAAATCGTGGGTCAAAGTCGCGGGCGAGTGCATGCACGTGCCCTTTTTCGTGGACGACAACACCGGCCGCCTGCTGGTGGACCCGCGCGGCGCGGATCTCGACCTGCACCGTGATTTCGTGCAGGAATTCTGCAATTCCTTCTTCACCACCAAGGATCCGGCGCCGCCCAACGTGACGGCTTTTCTGGCGCGCCACGGCATCGTGACCAGCAACAAGATCAAGGTGGAAGAGTACTGCGTCAAACCCAAAAACGCGTTGTTCATTCTGGGGACGCTGGCGGAGAATCCCGGACTTGAGGTCACTCCGGAACCGGTCGTGAACGACGAACCTGTCCGTTCGAGTTCCTCGAGCGGACTCTCCATATCCATCAATTCGTTTTCCTTTAACCTCGGTTCGCGGGGCAACAGCGAGGAAGCCTTCCAGCAGCGGTTCGCTTCCCGCTTTAACGTTCCACCGCAAAAAACACTCCGCGCTCCGGGAATCACCGTCGGTACGACTACTCTGCAGGGCCAGCAAGTCACCGACGCTCTCATGAAAGCTGGAATTTCAAATTCGGCCGCCTGGGCGGCTGCCGCGGCAGTTGGCACGAGCGCAAAAGGAGCACAGGTTATCGTGGACCCATCCGCGCCGGTAAGTGTGGATGGCAGCAATGGCTCCAGTCATGATCCGGGAGCCTCCGCAAACGGCTTCGATGCGCATCCGCCGGTGGTACTGATGAGGGGCACGAATAATACGACGTTTCTGATCTCGTGGCGCAGCCAGCGAGAAGTCGCCCGCACCCTGGGATGGAAAAGTACATTGATGATCTGGGGAGGGCCTGTGCTGGCGCTGGTCAGCCTCTACATCTTCCTGGGGATTGAAAAGCTGTTCTGAGAGGTGGCGGGCATTTGATTTCACCACCTGTGGTGAAGAACTCGAATCTCCGCTCTCAGCGGCTGAAGGCGCACCCATAACCACGGCACTTGCGGCATGCCTGAAGGGCATGCCCTGATACGAACCGTACTTGCGCCACGGGCTGACGAGGTGGGCCGTACCCACGCTGCTAACGTCCCGCCGCGCTACTGATTCCGGTGCGCCGAATAACGTCTAGTACAATCACAGGTGTGAGCGACGCCGTGCGCATCGGAATCCTGGGCGATTTCAACGCCGAATTTCGCTCGCATCACGCCACCAACGATGCCCTGCAGCATGCCGCCCGGAAGATGGGCATGAAGGTTGAATCCGAATGGATCCCCACGTCTTTGCTCGCCGACGCGAACGCGGAAGAAAAATTGCGGACTTTCGACGGCCTGTGGGCCTCTCCCGGCAGCCCGTACAAGAGCTTCGATGGCATGCTCAAGGGCATTGAGTTCGCGCGCCGGCGGGACTGGCCTTTCCTGGGCACCTGTGGCGGATTCCAGTACGCCTTCATCGAATTCATCCGCAACGTGCTTAACGTCAAAGACGCCGACAGCGCGGAGAACAATTCCGGATCGAAAAACATTGTCATCTATCCCGTGGCTTGCGCCGTGCCCGGCCGCAAGGGCGACGCTCCGAAGCTCTCGGGCGCTGTGCCCGAGATTCGCCTGCGCCCCGGTTCCTACCTGCAGTCGTTCTATGGCAAAGAGAAAGAGACGGTAACCGAGGAATTCTTCTGCAACTTTGAAATCAATCCGGATTTTGAATGGGCCGCGATGGAAGCTGGATTTCCGGTCGTGGCGCGCGGGGCGCAGGGCGAAATTCGCGCCATCGAATCGCCCACGCACCGCTTCTTTGTGGCCACGCTGTATCAGCCGCAGTTGTCGTCCACGGAGAAAAAGCCGCACCCGCTGGTGCTGGCGTTCGTGCAGGCCGCCGCGGACTGGGGGAAGAAGAAACTGGATGACAGCGTGCTGGAGTAGGGCAAGGTTTCAAAGTGGCAAAGTTTCAACGTTTCAAGGTGGGCGGACAACTCCCCACGGCAGCGGTTGGCGAGTCTCGGCCCTCAGCGCCTGAAGGCGCATTCTTAACGCAGCACCCACGGCATGCCTGAAAGGCATGCCCTGATACGGAACCGTAGCTACTCCAACCCAATCCCCGCTCGCAATCGTCAGCCGGTTACTAAAGTCCAAGTACTACGCCGGTTACCGCCCCATCACCAAGCGCATCTGGAGCGGGAGTCACGCTCCGGCTAGACTCACGCTGATCGGTCGCCTCCCCAAAACCCCGCGTCCGCAGGAGCAGTGCGCGCCATGCATATGCAGTTGGTGAACTCGTTCCGCATTCCTTTTACTACGTTCGTCAGCTACATTCCCGTTATCGCCACCGTGGTGACGTGTTTTTTCAGCGTGATTCTGGCCCGCGCTACGCTGCGCTATGTGGAGGCGACGGACAAAGGCCTGGCTCTGGCCCGCGAAGAGTTCGAGCGCGAGTGGTCGCCCGATCTGCATATCAAGATGGAGCGGGTCTCGGCGAGCGAGGCCAAGGTCATCGTCACCAATCTGGCCAAAACCTCGGTCCTGCTGCAACTTCTGCAACTGCGCAAGCTCTCCCACGCCATGCCGTTCGAGCGCTGCCGCCTGAATGATCCTTTGGTCGGCGGCATGACCTGGACGCAGGAGATGGGCAAGCGCATCATCGCCTGCACCGGGCACGAATTTGAGGGGCCGATCGCGGCCTGCGTCACGTTCTACGCGGCGGGCCGCATGTTCCGCACCGACTGGTTCCGCTCGCAGATCCAGGTTCGGGAAGGACGCATGGTCAGCCTCGAGCCCAGCACCATGCCCACGCGGCGCGTGCGAGTGCTCGAGCGCAAAGGCCCGGACCGCCGCCGCGAGTTCGTGCAGGACGTCACCGCCAGTGAGGCCTCAGTCAAAATCGACACCAAGCCGGACGAAAGCTACTTCGTAACCGGAGCGTGAAGCGAACACATTTTGGCTTGGGAGTCCGAGTAGCGCCGGCATCTTGCCGGCTGTCCCGAGGCGTCTCGCCCCCGGCGCGGCGGGCGAGGACGCCCGCCGGACAGCCGCCGGGACGGCGGCGCTACTCACGGAGCACACAGCAGGGCCTGATGGTCCTTTGTCCTGATTTCGAAACAGTGTGACCCACATCCTTGCGTTTTCGTTCGAAGAGCGGATAATTGCGCTGCCTCTTTTTTCCCTTTTTCCAGGAGGTCTTATGCCGTTTCTTATTCGCACCCTGCGATGCACCGTCGTGCCTGTACGCGCCTTGTCAGCCTTTTTTTTTGCGCTTGCCGTGAGCGCATTTCTGTCCGGAATCACCTACGCCCAGAACGCCGCGCCCGCGGCGGGCTCCGATCCGAGCTATCAGGCTTTGCGCAGCCTGACTTTGAGCGGTGAGGCGGTCAGCGTGACCAATTTCGAATTGAAGCGTGACGCCGGGACGTTTCACCTGCATTCGGGCACGGTATGCTTTGCCGCTCCGGTGAACGGAAAGGTGACGGCCGCCGTGTTTTCCGGAGACGGGAACTTTGTTCTCACGCCGCCCACAGACACCGAGAAAAAGTCGCTGAAGCTGCTGACCAAGGAAAACGAGTTCAGCGAGAACTTCAGCCAGATGGTGCTGCGGTTCACGGACTCAACCTACGAAGAAATCAAGAAAGGCGGCACTGCGGGCGCATCCGGATGCGACGCGGGTCCGCTGAAAGACAGCCAGCACACAACCCGCCACAAGCTGAAGAATAATCTGGAGGCGCGCCTGCTGGAGGATGTGTTGAGTCCGGAACCGGGCGGGTATTTTGTGGCATTCATTCACGGCAAGCGCTACAACGGGCAGGAACTGTATAAGATCGATCCGCACTTCGGGCGCGATCAGGTTGAGTTCAGGACTTACGACGAAGACAAGCTTGGCGAATGGGCTTCTTTTCCGATGTCGGAGGGGCCCAGCAAGGTCGCGATCGGTCGTCCAATCCGCATTGAACATCAGCAACTGGACACCACCCTGGAGAAAAGCGCCAACCTGATTGGAAAAGCCAAGACCACATTTACGGCGCGACGCAACGGCGTGAAGGTTGTGCCGTTTAGTCTGTTTCGCAGCCTGCGGGTGCGGAGCGTCCGTGCCGAGGACGGCCAGGCGCTGTCATTCATTCAGGAAGACAAGAATGACGACGCCAACTTTGCGGTGATTCTGCCCAAAGCACTGAACGCCGGCGAGCAATACACGATCACGACGGAATACGAAGGCAAGGAGGCGGTAACCAACGAAGGCGGCGGGAATTACTTCCCCGTTGCGCGGGACGACTGGTACCCAAACAATCCCGGCAGCAGCTTCGGCGAATACGCCAGCTATGACATGAGCTTCCGCATTCCGAAAGGGATGCAGATTGCGGCTACCGGCGTGCGCGTCAGTGACAACAACGAAGGCGGACAGAACGTCACCGTCTGGAAGAGTGAAGCACCACAGACGGTCGCCGGCTTTAGCTTTGGCAGGTTCAAGTTGGAAGAGGCCAAGCTGGACAAACCTGAGTATTTCATCCAATCCTACGCCAACCAGGAATCGCCGGACTGGGTGAACGCGTTGCAACATGCGGCGAGCGGCGACGACCTGCCCTCGATGGGATCGCACGCGAGTGAGGTGGCCCTGGGCACGATGAGCACTACCGGGCTGAACAAGAAGTCACTCGCGGAGGGTCAGCTTGCGGTTCAGCTCTATACGGATTATTTCGGCCCGTCGCTGTTCAAGCACTTGCAACTTACCCAGCAGACGGCTTGCAACTTCGGACAATCCTGGCCGGAACTGGTGTGGATTCCCATCTGCTACTACTTCGACACGACCGTGCGCCATCAACTGGGCATGGACTGGGGCGACCGCGGGTACTGGAAGGTAGTCACGCCGCATGAAGTCGCGCACCAGTGGTGGGGACACACGGTAGGGTTCAGTTCCTACCGCGATCAGTGGATGAGCGAGGGATTTGCCGACATGTCTGCATCGCTGTACCTCACCTTCATCGAGAAGAATCCGAAAAAGTTCCTCACTTTCTGGAACGACGAGCGGGAACTTTTGCTGGAGCGTGACCCGCAAGGCTTCCGGGCTATTGATGCGGGCCCGCTGACCATGGGGTACCGCACCAGCAATTCGCGCACGGGATTCGACACCACCCGGCGCCTGATTTATCCCAAGGGCGCGTACATTCTGCACATGATCCGCATGATGATGCACGATCGGCAGACGGGCGACCAGCATTTCAAAGAGACGATGCAGGATTTCGTCAAGACCTACTCCGGCAAATCGGCGGCGACCGAAGACTTCAAGGCCATGGTGGAAAAGCACATGACTCCGGAGATGGACATGGAAGGCAACCACCGGCTGGACTGGTTCTTCAACGAATACGTATATGGAACGCAGCTGCCCTCCTACAAATCGGACGCCTCGTTTGATATCGGGCCGGACGGCGACGTCGTCATGAGTCTGAAGGTGACGCAGGCGGGTGTGGATGACAAGTTCCGCATGCTGGTACCGGTGTATCTGGAGCTGGCGGATGGAAACATATACTTCCTGGGACGGGCGAGACTGACGGGGAACACCTCGTTCGAGCAGAAGGTTACGGTGAAAGGGCTGAAAACGAAGCCGCGCCGGGCGGTTCTCAACTACTACGACGATGTGCTGGCCTCGCCCAATTAGGGCGCTTGCACGGTTGCCGTCGCCCATTACGAAATGTCATCCCGCGGCGCGGGACGCAGGTTGCTCGCGCTGGCGATCTTGGTGGTGCACGCTAGAACCTAGATCCCTCGCTGCGCTTGATTACATAACGACGTTGGCTCGTCGCAGCGAGTAGATTGGTTGCGATGAACAAGACCAAGGCTCGAGAGAGGAGCCAACGTCATGCTGATTATAGGCTGTGATTTTCATCCGG